>CAYLSI010000003.1:0-165752 GCA_964386545.1 uncultured Hyphomicrobium sp. | reverse complement strand
GGCATCTCCTGCCGCTAGCACGCCCCTCTCACGCGTCGAAACCTGTCCGCCGCGCGCACGACATCGCTGCGCCGGCGGCAGGATCGCGACGGGAGTTTCGTCGGCTCAAGTCTGTAGATCCCCATCGGCAAGCGGGCCTTGTCGCGACCCGCTCGCCGGAGCGCCGATCAACGAAAAAATCCTTCGGACGCGCACGACGAAACCATTGTCCCAAAAGAATTGAGGCGGGTAGACATAGGGCTACCTGCGCTAAGTCTCTGCACCGTCAGAGACAGCGCCAGCACACATTCCCGCCGCGCAATCACATCCTAGATCCAGTCACTCCAACACCGTCAGGAGAAATGCGCCTCTGACGCATGCGATCGAGCATCCGTTTCAGCACCACTGCTGTTTCCGTGGGCGCGAGTTCAAGAGCTTCTCGAAGGTCGGCTTCGACTTCATCGAGCGCGAAATTCACACAGATCGCGGTCACGCGGGCATGATCTGCATAATTGCGTGTCGTCATCGGCGGCTCCTGGGCTTTCAAAAGCGGCTAAATGACTCGCGCAATCGGGTGAAGCCTCACACGTTTGGTTGCCCACTGTTATTTTCAGCGGACGGAGACGTTTGACTTAAATTAATTGCTGGCGCCCTGGCCACTGGCGTGGACCTCCGAACGCTCGGAGACCGAGTTGTGGGACGATCGTCCTCTTCCGCTGCAACTACCGTCGAAATTGGTACGATCTCGCGATCCAGTTGATGGTCCAGCGTCTTCAAGCCACCGATTACCTCGTCTGGCACAGCACGATTGCGGGGTCGATAGCGATTGAACTCCTCGATCAGAGAGCGAGAGGCGTTGGCTGCTCCGACGGAGATCCGCTTTTGACCTTGAAGTTTATTGATGATGCGTTCGTAGTTCGTTCGAGGCAATCGATCGAAGGCGATCTTTGTCCGACCATCACCAATTTGGTCGATTACGTACTCTAGCCTGCGAGTATTTCGTCGCCAGATGTCGCGCAACAAAAGCCAGTTGGGGTCCTCCACGTCTTCCGCAGGCCGGATTTCAATTGGTGGTGTGAGCCCATCACCGTCTTGCTCAGTTTGAGCGCTGTCCTCAGCGTCAGTTCTTACACTCGACGCCTCTACTTGCAGCTCAGTGACCTGCTTGCCCCAGGCCTGCACTCTCTCGTCCATAAGATCGACCTGATCGGCTAGAGTCCGTATTAGCGGTGCGAGCTCATTTAGTTGATTGACCGTGTTGCGGAGATCCCAGATCGGACCGCGGGACTCTCTGAAGTCCGCAATTGTCTTGCGGATCGTTCCTAATCGGATCAGACAGCCCAGGACCGCTATAACTGCTAGGAGGTAAAGCACGTATTCGAAAACGCTCTTTACCTCGCTCCAAGATATCTGCGCCGTTAGTGCTCTCAACTGCTCTACTAGACTCATCCTTGCCCCCGCACTCCATACAAATGGCAATGGCGAGCACAATGCGCCGGGGCATGAGGCGTGTACAGACGTCCGCACGCGCATCACGCGCCGTTTCCACAATGTTGCGTGGCACCCTGGCCACAAACGCTGGCAACCCCCGCTGTCCCCCACAGCGGCGCACCTCGAAGCGTGTGCGAGCACGCGCGTCGAGGTGCGCCGCCATCCGCCGCCGAATGCAGGAATCTTATCCTCGCCCTCTCCCCGCGCGCCGACCCTCACGCGTCCCGCTCATCCGGGGGCCATGCCGGAGGCATGCTTCCAGCATGACGGCTTCGTGCCGGTGGAGGTCGTGTCGCGAGGGAGCAACCTCATCCGTTGCTCACCTCGTCGCGATGCTGGGCAGCGGCGGAGCGGCGTCCTGTCGAAGGCGGGTAAATGACATGGCCGCTTCCCGAAATTCTATCCACGGCCTTGCCGCTCCACTCCCCGGATCGGTTCTCCGACTGAGATCCGCTCTTTGAGCCGACCCGATTCAAACACCGCGAGCACGACGCCACGCGGTCGTTTCGCCATGCCTGCTGCGTCGTGCGTGTTTTTCCCATGCTGGCGGCAGGCCCTCGCCGTGAGTGTCATGCGGCGCCCGTCTCGACGCGGCTCGTTTTCACCTGCCGACCGCAGCTCCCTAGGGTGCGGAAACAGGGAACCGACCTCGGCCTGCCTCGTTCTGACGGCGGAGCGAAAAAGTCTCCCACAATGGAGGAAAAGATGAAAAAGCTCGTTCTCGGCCTTATGCTCGCAGCCTTCGCAAGCGCCCCCGCTCTTGCCGACAAGAAGAAAATGAACAACGCCGAGCAAGACTCGGCCGGCATGAAGAGCGCGGAAGCCGGCCGCGGCGGCCTCAAGGAATGGCCGGTCTCCAAGGAAGAAGCCGACTGGAGCAGCGCAGCCGCAGGCTCGGCCTCGAGCGGCGCATCGTCCGGCGAATCCGGAGCCGGCGGTTCCGGGGCCAAAGACTCGCGTTAGAGCTGCGTCACCGCAACAAGGCCCCGTTGCGGCAGACCGCAGCGGGGCCTTTCGCCGTTCAGATAGGATCCCGCCTCACGAGTCCCACGGGAGCGAGAGAGAGGCGAGCAAATGAAGTTTCGCCGGGAACTGACGACCGGCGAGCCATGGGCAAGCGTGGACGACCTTGAGATGGAGGTTGCCATGCTGACGACCGTAACTCTGATCCTTTGCGTCTTCCTCGTCCTGGTCATGATGCCGCTCATGATCTGGCAATTGCTGTCCGGCTCGCCCCCCTCGACGCGCACCGGGTTCCGCAAGTATGAGCTGGCCCAGCCCTGGCTCAGCACGGTCGGCAATCTCTTCGTTCTCGCGCTCTGCTTCATCGCGCTGAACCGCCTGGTCGAGCACTTCGGATGGATCGGGCCCGACCTCGGGACGCGCCTCGACGCTTGGCTGCATTATCCCTTCATGATCCTGTTTGCCCTTTATGTGGGACTGTGGATCAGCGCCATTGTAAAAACCCGCCAGTCCGCATCCTGACGGCGGAGCCACGGGAGGGGGCGCGGCATGGACCGGTCGCAGACACCGCAGCAGAAAGTCTCGAACAGAGGCCACAGGAACCCGGCGGGTCTCGATACCGGGATGGACAAGGCCAGCCGCGGCAAACGCGGGCTGACCGCGGCCGTCCTGCTGCTGCTAGCCACGGCGACGATGTTCGCCATCGCCGTGATGGGGCCGCGCCTCGTACGCGAAGGCGCACTGCTGTGGTTCGGCACCGAGACCACCGGCATCGTGCGCAACGCCGCGATCCAGGAGGTCGGCAAGTTCAAGGGCGGCGCGCCCAAGTACCGGCTCACGCTCGACTACACGTTCGCCGTCGACGGCGCCGAGATCGCCGGCACAAGCGTGCGCAACGACATCCGCACGCCGCCCTCGCTCGCGCCCGGCGATCCCATCGGCGTGTTCTACGAGGCAGGCGATCCGCACAACTCCGTCGCCGAGCACAATCTGCGCATCGACGTCTATGCGCTGCTGCTCTTTCTGCCGTTTCTCGCGCTGATCGGCTTCGGCCTGCCGCTCTTCTTTCTTCTCCCCGGGCGCGCCGCGCGAGCCCCCAGGTAAGGTTAACGACGCCCCCAGAGGGCCTACAGGGGTCGCCCCGAGAAAACGCCGCGCCGCTTGGTTAACGGCCGCAAAGCCCCGCCGGCTGGGCGTTTGCCATCGCTCGCATTTGCTTAAAGGTCCCGAAATTCACGGTTAGCGCCGGAGACTATGGCGCCCTGGCCGGGAAGTTGAGAGTCTGGGGCAACCCCGCTTCAAGACACGAGACCGATATGAGCCCGATCGTTGGATGGCGCATCCAGGTGCGCCCTCACTTTTGCGAACACGACATCACGTCGTCGATCTTCATCGACGTGCCTCTCGCCGACCGCGAGGATGCGATCGCCTTCGTGCGCAACCGCGAGGATGCCGACTGGGGCGAGAGCGTATATGCGATCCGCCCGCTGCATCGCGAGGCGGAAGGCGGCGTCTCGGCGCGCGTGATCCCGCTGACGGACGACGTGCGCCGCGCGCGCCGCAGCACGGCGAAGCACAAGATGGGCTGACCGGCGGCCACGAGAAGCGCATCGTCCAGCGAAAACCCCCGGGCGGCGATGAGCGCGGCCGGGGGTTTTGTTTTTGATGCGAGAGGAGGACTTATGCGAGAGGACGACGGGCTCAGTGCTGGCCTTCGACCTCTTCCTTCACGATCGAGCCGTCGACGGGATTGAAATAGACCTCGACGTCCTTGCCATCCTTGTTCTTCCCGTAGATCTCGTAGCAGTTGCCGGACACCTTGAAGACATCGGCCTTGTAGCCCATGTCGGCGACCTTCTGCTTCATATCGGCTTCCGAAAGCCAGGTCTCCTTGGGCGCGGCCGGACAATCGGCATCCGCCAGCGCGGCGCTCGCGCCGAACGCGAGCAGCAAAGCCGTCATGATCATACGAAGCGTCATGCGCAAATCTCCCTGCGATCGCCGACGGGACGTCCGTCAGCCACCGCTTTCCAATCCGTGACGCATGCGAGGAGTTCCTCTTCGCGGTCGCAAGATGCGCCGCCGCCAGGGCTTTGCTATAGTGGGCCCTCACAAAAGGAATGAGGTGCGCGATGATTTTCACGCTCCAGAGGGGAAAACGCTACAAGACCACTCTCACGCTCGGCTTCGTCGAGCGCCTGGCGACGAATGACACCATCGCCGAGAAGTTCCGCTCCGCCGGCTTCACCGACGTGGAGGTGCACGGCGAAGGCAGCACCCGCTACGCCGAGGGCATCTGGGCCAAGGACGACCTGAGACCGACCTATCCGCCCCAGATCAGCGAGGTGGCGGAAGTCGTCGCCTGAGCCGTGCCCAGCGCCCCGTTGAGCCGCACGCCCTTAGGCGGACGCTCGACCTGTCGCAATCGCCGCCGCGCAGCCCGGCGCGGCGTCATCCTGGGTTGTGCCTCGGACCTGGCATGCCCGTCTGGGGAGCGGCCCCTGACCTGACCCAAGGCGGCTTGGACCCAAGACCCCGAGGTCGTGCCGGGAGAGGGTCCTGCCGGAATGGGGCTGCCGGACGAGGCCACGCGGAGGTTAACGCCCGCGAAGATCGCGGCATGGCCTTACTCTGACCCCGACTCTTGCCGTAGAATTGGCCGATCGCTTCGGATTTTCGCGCAAGGGGAAGGCGTGGTGCACAGGACGCCGGTCAGGCAGGGATGGAAGGCCGCGCTCGCCGCAGCGGCCGCTCTGCTGCTGCCCTGCGCGGCGCACGCCCAGGCGCCGGCGGCGGGAGCAGCTCCCGTCGCCCAGGCGCCAGCGATCCCGGCTCCAGCAGCCGAGAGCCCCGCAGCCCAGGCGCCGGTGGACGCGCCCGCCATCGGCTTCCCCCACATCTCGGACCACACCGGAACCGCCGGCCTGAGCGCGGCGGCCTCGCCCGCGCCCCTCGAAGCGCCCGCGCCGCAGCCCGCGTCCCGCCCGGGAGACGCTCACGCCCCCGGCGCCGCCGACGAGATCGCCGACATCTTCAGCAAGCTCGGCGACGAGATCTACGAGGACTGCATCTTCGAGCTCTCGGACGAGCAGATCCATATCCGCACCGCACTCACCCAGTCCTACATGGACCAAGGCGCCGCGGCCCCCATGGCGCGCAAGCTCGCGGCCGCGCAGATCCAGCCGCCGAAGCTCTCGGAGAAGTGCGAGCAGATGCGGCGCATGCCGCCGCCGCCCGCCCCGCCGTCCGACTGGGCGACGACGACCGAGCCCATCCCGCAGAAGCCCGCGGCCGTCGCCGCGGCCAAGCCCCAGCAGCCGCCGCAGAAGCCGGAGCCGCCGACCGTCATCGCGCTCGACGGCATCACCATGCCGGCCGCCTGGGATTGCGCCGACGGCGTCGACTACGTGACGATCACGCTCAACGGCTACAAGCGCAAGCTGACCGGCGGCGAGATCTGCAATCCGTTCGAGGACGTGGTGCGCGAGCTGCCGCTTTCGGCCTCCGGCTTCCGCCTCGGCTACACGATCCGCACCGGCCGCCTGTTCGTGATCTCGGAGGATCCGGCGCTGAACGGCAAGACCATCGCCTGGGGCCTCTCCGGTCGCGACGTCTGCCGCAACAATCCCGATCCCGATTGCTTCGCGACTCGCGCGGTCGGCCCCCTGCCGCCGGGCGAGTATGCCTTCGCCGCCGAGAGGAAATATCGCGTGACGTGGGGGCCGAAGACGAAGCGTCACGTCGCGGCCGTCTACCTCAAGAAGCTCTGGAACAAGGACCGCTTCAGCAAGGCCCACACGGCGGCGATCATGAAGCGCGGCAACATCGCGATCCACGCGCGCCTCAAGGGCGAGATGTCGGAAGCGTGCATCGGCCTCGAGCCCAAGGGCTGGTCCTATGTGGCCTCCCTGATCCGCGACGGCCGCGCCACCGCGCTCAACGTCTATATCGACGAGCCGCATCCGCAGATTGCCGAGGCCCCGCCCGTCATCGTCGCCTCGACGTTCTCGCTGACGTCGCTCTTCAAATAGCCCCGACACGCCCGGGATGCGCCCCCCGCGGCCTCAGCCGCGGCAGACAACGCTTTGATCTTCGCGGCTTATCGGTCTAAAAGGCGGCCACAAACGAAGGAGACCACCGATGCCGACCATGTCGAACCAGCGCCGCAAGCGCATCCAGGCCCGCCAGCGCAAGGCGCGCAACACCGAGAAGCGCGTCGCCAAGGCCGCAAAGCGCGAGCGCAACAAGGGCGAGTCCGCCGCTTAAGAGAACGAGCGTCCGGAGGGCGCGCTGCCGGCCCCCGTGCAGCAGCACGCCGTCCGCTCGTCCCCCGTCGCGGAGGCGACGCATGGCCTTGCCCAGCGCGGAGCACGCGTTGATCGTCCCCATCGGCCCGGACACGCCGCGGCTGCTGCGCGAGCTCACGGCGCTCTTCGGCGACGTGTTCGAGGATCCCGCCGCCTACCTGGAGGCGCCGCCCAGCGACGCCTATCTGGCCGACCTGCTCGCCAACCCCGCCTTCATCGCGATCGCCGCCGTGGCCGAGGGCGCCGTCATCGGCGGGCTCGTCGCCTATGAGCTGAAGAAGTTCGAGCGCGAACGCAGCGAGATCTACATCTACGACCTGGCCGTGAGCGCCGCGCACCGGCGCAAAGGCGTCGCGACCAGGCTGATCACGGCGCTGAAAGCGGTGGCGCGGCAGCGCGGCGCTTATGTGATCTACGTCCAGGCCGATCTGATCGACGAACCCGCGATCGCGCTCTACACGAAGCTCGGCCTCCGCGAGGACGTACTGCATTTCGACATCGGCGTCGACGACTGAGCGCGCAAAGCGAGCCCGCTACTCGACCGACGCCAGAAGCACCCCGAAGCTCCGCCCGAACACATCGGCGGCCGACGACCGCGCGGCCCGTGCATCCGCGAGCTTGACGGGGCGCGCCGCCTTGCGCGGCGTCTTCTCTTTGCCCTTGAGGTCGAAGCGCTCGGCGGTGTCGAGCTGCACCACGAGCTCCTTGAGCGTCAGGTCCGGCGCGTCGGGGAACACGGGGCCTTGCGTGACGGCCGGCGGCGCGCTCCGGGCCGAGGCGACCTCGACCGTCCGCCGCTCCACGCGCGACGGCTGGGTCGGCTGGCTCCAATCGGCCACATGCTCCGCCGCGAGCGCCATGGACTGGGCCGCGACCACGCGTGCGAAATGCACACAGCCGCCCGCGAGGCACGCGACGAAGGCCGCATACAGCACGAAGCGATCGAAACGGGACGTCCCCAAACGCACGCGAAACTCCTGGAGCATTTTCCGACGAAGTGGATACCGGTTCGTCGTAAGAAAATGCGACAAAACAAGAATCTAGAGCATCCGATCTATCGGATCGGATGCTCTAGCTGTTCGAAGAACGCTGAGAGGAACGGTCCGTTCCGATGCACAGCCCGCCGTCGATCGAACAGGAAAAAATCAGCAACTATTCGCAATATCCGCGCCCGCGGCGGGCAATGAGATCGAGATGAAAATGGTTGCGGTGGGGATCGTTGGCTTCGGGCCCGAGCACAGTGCCG
This sequence comes from uncultured Hyphomicrobium sp., assembly GCA_964386545.1. Classification (GTDB taxonomy): domain Bacteria; phylum Pseudomonadota; class Alphaproteobacteria; order Rhizobiales; family Hyphomicrobiaceae; genus Hyphomicrobium_C. Next base: position 157,766 of record CAYLSI010000003.1, on the reverse strand, counting down.
AATGGCCCGCACGCCCCGCTGTGAATGGCGCGGAGAAACTGGGCCTCGGCTGTCGACTTGGGCGGCGCCGCCTTTTTGATGGCCTCGTCCGCCCCTCCATTTGCCTTGGTCGCAGCCGCGAGGTCAACAGGCGAGAGTGACGCTTTGCGGGCTCCGGTCGCTTTTGCCTCACCTTTGACGGGAATGGCCTTGGCCTCTTTCGCGTCCTTCGCCGCGTCATCCTTCTTGGACTTCGCCTTCGCTTCGGCGGCGGCCTTCGCCTTCGCCTCGGCGGCGGCCTTGGCCTTCGCCTGCGCGACGACATCGCGCTGCGTGAGGCCCCATCCCTTGAGCACGCCGACCACGCGCCCGTTCGCGAGGCCGAAACCGCCGATGTCGATGGCGTTGGCGAGCGCGTGCTGGCTGAGGCGCGCATTGGGCAGGTTGTAGATGTTGCGGCACGAATAGCCCGAAGCGCCGACGATCCGCACGACCTCGGACTTGAAGCGCGCCTTCGCCTCCGGCTGCAGCGACGACTTCGACCACGCGCTGAGCGCCACCACCATGCGGCAGTTCACCTGCACCGGCGGATCGAACACCACCTTGGGGCTCGCGCCGACGCTCTTGAGGCGGATCGGCGCCGGAAGGCCGCAGCTCCCCTTCTTGACGGGCTCGAGCCATTCGATGTCCGCCGGCGTGCTTGACAGCACGTGCATGCACTGCTCGCGTGCGCGCGCGACCTCGTCCGCCGGCCATTCGTCCTTCACCGGCTGCGGGGCTTGAGCCACAGCGGGCGCCTCAGGCGCGGCGGGCACGGCGACAGAGGGCGGCGGCATTGCGGACGGCGGAACGACAGCAACCTGCGCGGAAGCCGGAGGTGCGGCCGGTCGATCCCGAGCGGCGGGCGCACTCTGCGGAACAGAGGACGCGAGCGGAGCCGCAGGCACGCGCGGGCGCTCTGGCAACGCGAAGAACAACAGCAGCCCTGTCATCATCACGTAACTCATGCCAGCCGAGACAGCCGGAATGGGTTCTTCTCGTCGCATCACGGCCCGTCCGATGCCATTGCCGAAAGAGCCCGCCGAGGCGGTCCGGGCCACAGAGTAACACCGTGGCGCCTAAGGAACGCTTAGAGCATCGGAAAAAGTCTTAGATATGTTCCGCGGCGAGACACGTTAAGGCATGGAATTCAGCGTCTTGCAGGCGCCTGCCGGAGCACCTGGCGCGCGGCGGGCAATGAAAAAGCACCCGTGGCGGAACCATCGGGTGCTTATTCTCAAAGACAGCGAAACGCGATCAATGCTGAGCGGCGTACCGCTGCTTGGCCGTCAGCGCACCGTTGTCCACCCGCTTGAGCGGCGGCACCTTGCCGGTGGCTTTGGCGACCTGGGTCTTCTTCACCGAGCCCTGAGCCATCTGCTTCTTTGCGCCCGCCTTGTTGAGCTTGGCGAGTTGCTTCTTGCCGCCCGCCTTCTTGGCGAGCTTGGTCTTTCCAGACGCCTTCGCCACGACCTTGCCGGCCTTCTTGCCTTTGACGGCGGCCTGCTTGGCTTTCTGCGCCTTCGACGCGACTCTGTCGGACTTCTTGATCTCACCTGCCGCGGCCAGCGCGCCGATGCAGCGTTGAGACAGACGCGGGCCGACCGCCCTCATGCATTGGCGAACGCCGGGGCTGCCGACGGCGTGCATGCTACAGTGTGTGAAGTAGTCGTCCTTGCACGCCATCTTCACGGCGGTGCTGACGGCAAATGCGGAATGAGATGAGAACGCGATCACAAAGACAGCGAAGATTGCGGATTTCATGCCTGTCTCCCTTGACGCAGAGCAACTCTACAGATTCTCACCCGCTCGCCCAAGCAATAATTGGAGAATCTATGTGAGAACACCGCTGCAAAGTATAGCCCCACGGGCATCTTCAGTTAACGCTCCAACAGCGTCGCACCTCACAAACAACGTGAAGATTCCGAAATTTGAGCCCGAATGGTGAGCCATCGATTCAATGCTCCCGCGCGGTGCGGGTTCCGCGATTTTTTTCTTCGCGCCCCGTACGATGGGCCGTCTCGCGCAGAGTGCAACGCAATCGAACCCGACCGGCGCACGCCCTAACGTCTCGATAACAAAAATGTCGGTGCACGCTTGATGCGCATGCTGCAGGCGGTATCATACGCGAGGCTGACGCAAGGGCCGCGCCGTCGCGTCATCCTCAGCATCCACGACGTACTTGCTCATTCGGATCCGGATGAGGGTCCGAGTGCTCCTCGAACGCGGAGCCGAGTGTCATGACGCGCCCGTCATGCCGACCGGCGAGCTCAGTCTGGAGACCGCCCATGGCCAAGTATGACATCCATGTCGCCCAGCAGTCCGACGCGGGATGGACCGTGATTCAATCCGCTGGATCGGAGCGCAAGCTCTACGGACAGTTCCGCGTGCGCGCCCATGCCGAAGCCTTCGGCCGCGCCCTGGCCCACAGAGGGCGCGTCGCGCTGATCGTGCATCATCCGGATGGTCGCGAGGCGCACGTGCCCACATCGGCGCTGAGCTACCCGGCGCACCTCTAGAGTGCTTCCGGAAAAGTGGGAACCGGTTTTCCGGTAAGAAGCACGACAAAACAAAAAGCTAGAGCCGTTCCCCGATTCCACCAAAATCGGAACGGCTCTAGATCGGGAGAGCCGCGCGAGCGCGGTGGGCGCCGCACGCATCCGTTACATCTTGGCTTCTTTGCTGACCGTGAGCTTGGCGCCCGGCGTGGGATCGGCCTTCGGCGGCTCGATCGACGATGCCTTGACGGCGGCCGGCGTCGCGACCGGAAGCACGGCGGGAGCCGAAGGACCAGCCGCGGGTGCCTTGGGCGCGGGACCCGCGGTCCCGGCGGCAATCGCCGCCGCCGACGCCGTTGCGGCCGACCGCAGCGACTCCGCCAGCAGATGCCCGAGGCATCCATAGGAGCTGTCGTTGAGGTGGAACTGGTCCGGCGACAGCATCGTGGCCGTCGTGAACTGCGCGCTGTCGATCAGGTGCTGCATGATGCGGAAGCGCTGCACGACCGGCACGCCGTACTGGGCCGCCACGTCGCGAATGGCGGCGAGGTAGAGCGGCCCGTCTTTGAGCCTCTTGAAACGCGGGTAGTACTGCTGGTCGATCAGGACGACGTCGACGCCGGCCTGCCGGAAGCGGTCCATGCCCTGGCGCAACAGCGCCGTGAACTTGTCGAGCGGCACGCCCTTGATGGCATCGTTGACGCCCGTCTGCCAGATGACGAGCTGCGGCTTGCGAGAGAGAACGTCCTTGTCGATGCGCGCGACCATGTGCACGGCGAGCTGGCCGCCGACGCCGGCGTTGATCACGCGCACGTCGTTCTTCGGCCAGGCCGTGCGCAGCTCCTTCTCGAGGCGCGCCGGATAGCTGAAGGCGCGGCTGGACGCGCCCGCGCCCGACGTGCTCGACGAGCCGAGCGCGACGATGGTGAGCGGCGCGCCGGTTTTGACGGAGGCCATGAGCTTGGGAAGCGGCGCGCCGAGCTTGATCAGCTCCACAGGCGCAGTGCAACCGCCGGCCTGGGCGGCCGGCGGTGCAAGAAGGAACGAAGTGAGGGACAGCGCGAGCGCGCAGGTTAGCGCACGGCCAGCGCCGAGCTTTGCTGAGGACGCGGCCAGAGCGGCGCGCGGGCGGAAGTGCGTCGAGACATCTGCCATGCGGTCAAACTCATGATCGCGATGCCGGCGATGTTCACCGCCCACATCGTCATTTGATTGGTGCCGATTTCGGTAAGGGCTATCCAACTCAAAAATGACAATAGTGTGCCGAGAGCAAAGATTTCCAGCGATTGCTTACCACAAAGTTGAACCACGTGGGCCCAAGGCTGGGTGAGCCAAGACGCATTTTTAGGCACTAGCGCTGCGACAACGTAAGCCAGCGCCAGGACGTGCACGAACCGCCACGCGGAGAGGTCATGCTTGCTGATCGAACCCAGGAGGTCGCGTGGGATGATGCGGTCGCTCGGCAGCCAGGAGAACGCGATCCAGGGCGCCGCGACGATGCACGCGAAGATGAGGTAGGCGCCCGCCGGCACCAGCACCTCGGCGCGGGGACGCGTCTCCATGCGCCGCGCCAGCACGGAGGCCGCCGCACCCGTCGTGAACAGGAGCTGCCAGGCGAACGGGTTGAAGAACCATCCCGCCTCGCGATGGAACGACGGCAGGTTGAAGCCGGTCAGCGTCGCCCCGAGCCAGATCGAGAACGACACGCCGAGGGCGAGCGCGACCGAGGTGCGCAACAGCAGGATCGCCACCGGCAGCCAGAACATGAGCACGACGTACATCGGCAGGATGTTCATCATGTTCGGCTGGTAGATGAGCGCGAACGCGCTGGCGAGCGTGCGCACGGGGTCGAGCGCGAGCTCCGTGATGGCGATGTTGTTGATGTAGGAGGCGTTGTTGAAGAGGCGCGCGGCCGAGAACAGCAGCAGCGCGGAGACGATGAGCACACCGAGGTGCCAGATGTAGATCTCGCCGGCGCGACGGCTCGCGCGCTGGAAGGTTGCGGAGAAGCCGCCCTTCTCGGCCGTGGACCAATAGGCGAGACCCGCGGAGTAGCCCGCAAGCAGAACGAAGACCTCGCTCGCGTCGGCGAAACCGAAGTTCTTCAGCGTCACCTTGGCCCAGCTATTGTCCGGAATGTGGTCGATGAAGATGAAGATGAGCGCCAAGCCGCGGAAGAAGTCGATCCGCAAGTCCCGCTCTTTTTTCACACTGTCGCCCATGGCGGCGTATTGATCCGGTTGCTGAACCTGATGATGAATCGGAAAGTTCCGACGCCCGACGAGTAAAACCCAAAAGTCGAACTTTAGTTTCAAAGGTCCGGCGGTTGGCGGCGATGGCGAGGCGTTAAGTTGCGGCAGGAACGCTTCTTTCACGTGATTCGGAACGAAAGAGGGCGCACCGCCGTCGGAAGAGCCACTTCCGATGACATCACATTGTCTGAACCCGCATGAACCGTCCATGAACGGTGGCTGCGGCTTAGAGCCTGATCGTCTGAGATGCGAGCGTCCTGCCAAAAGCAGGCAAGTAGTGTCCTGCCGAAGGCGGGCAAATGGAGAGCGCGCAGCGCGGGCGTAAATCAGACTCTCGCGCAAAGACTTGGAGCGCGCTCCTGCAAAAAATCCGAGCTCGACTCGAATGAACGCGCTCTAGAAACCGCGCGATCGGACGAGCTCCGCATCGGCCAGGGACGCGATCTGGAAATCGACGGTCGCACTCTCGCCGTCGGCGAGGAGCCACGCAGCCGAAAGCCCGGCGTAGGCGAGGATCCAGGAAAGGAGCCGGACGCGCTCGAGGCCCGACCGCGCGGAGACGATCGCGAGCCGCGCGGAAAACCGCTCCGGCCGCACGGCGACCGGCGTCTCGGGCGTTTCCATATCCGGATTGCAGAAAAGATTGGCGTAATCGTAGCCGCGCTCGCCCAGGAGCCGGTTCGGGTCGATCGCGAGCCAGCCGCGCGACGCCCCGAAATCGAGCACGTTGTCGTGGTGGATGTCGCCGTGCAGCGGCCGGACGTCCACCGGCTCCGACAGCAGCGCCTGCGCCGCCTCGGCCGCCCGTGCGAGGAGACCGCCGTGCGTGCGCGCCGCCGGCCAGAGCGCCTCGAACCACGCCGCGAGCGCAATGAGGTCCGGGATCGGCCGCGTCCGCGGCGCATGCAGGCGCGCGATCACGTCGCAGAGGATGTGCGTCGCGGCATCGTCGTCGCTCGCCCGCGCCATCGCCGCGAGCGACCGCGTGCCCAGCGCCCGCTCGATCAGGATCGCATCACCGCCATCCGCCGCGACCAGCCGGGCGGCCCCGTCGCCCTCCCACCAGTCGAGAAGCGCGTGGCAGCCTTGCGCCTCGGGATGGGTCGCGATCCGCAGCATGAAAGGGGTGTCGCCCTGGCGCACGGGCAGGAGACGCGCGGCGCGCGTCACGATCTCCGCGCCGTCGGCCGCAAGCCCCCAGCGCGCCAGATACGGCGCGAAGACAGCGGAGCACGACGCTGCCCCTCCGCCGCGCCGGAGATCACCGGGAGGCCCTGCGGTCATTCCGAAGACATGGCGCCTACCGGAGCGCCGTCACGCGCTGGCTATCCAGCCATTTCGCGATGATCGTGCGGTCGTGGAATTCGATCGCGCCGCAGTTCTGGCAAACGATCATGAGCACATTGAGCGTGGAGTTCGACGAGCAGTCGGACGTGGCGCCGCGCTCGCAGCTCAACGTGCGGACGTCGAGATCGCACTGGGAGCGGAACCGCCCGCACACCGCGCAGCTCGTCAGGTGCTTGCCGAACAGGAAGCGATCCACGTCGGCCTTGGTGATGTCGCGGGTCAGGGTGTCGACCATCGGCCACCTCCTTTGATTTCCTCCGAGTTTCTTACCCTTGAAGATAATCCGCGCACGGCGTCCGGGCAAGTTTGTCACACCCCTTTTCTCGGAAAAGTTGGCAAGCCCCTCGCCAGTCCGTCCGCCCTCCCGATCCCGAAACGCGGCCCCCAAGGAGCGTGCCCGTGCGGCGCGCAACCAGCTCCACGGGGTGCGCAGGCGCGGCGGCGAACGGCGAGCGGGCCGCCGCGTCCGCCGGGGATCTCGGTGTATCGGCACAACGGCCTGCGCCGGCGCGCACCGCGTGCTGAAATTTCAAGCACGAGTTGATCCTTGCTTTCGCCACAGACTGCCCGCATAACCCGCGAGCCGGTGCGCTCCGAGGTGGATCGTACCCTCACGAAGTTGAATGAGAGACGCGCCGCCGGCCGTTTGCCTTATTCCTGCATGACTGAGATCCGGAACGACGCGCGCCGTTCTGGGTTGGCTGATCTTTGCGCGCAACTTTCGAAGGAAGACAAATGGAACGCATCACGGGAACTGTGAAGTTCTTCAACACCGCCAAGGGCTTTGGCTTCATCCAGCCCGAGGACGGCTCGAAGGACGTGTTCATCCACGTTTCCGCTCTCGAGCGGGCCGGCATCAACGGCGTCTACGAAGGCGACAAGCTTTCGTTCGTGCTGGAAGATGACCGCAAGGGCCGCGGCAAGCAGGCCGGCCAGGTCCAGCTCGTCTAAGTTCGTTGACGTCGCCCGCGCGGGCGGCGAAATGAATTCGGCCTCAAAGGCCCTGAAAGCCGCCGGTTCGTCCGGCGGCTTTTTTGTTGGCCAAGCAAACGCCTCGCGCGACGAGCCCCACGCGCGAAAAGAGTTCAGACGGCTTGCGCGAGCCAGATCGTATGTCCCCCGCACGCCGGATCGTTCGCGATCGTGTCGACGACGCGAAACCCGTGCGCGTCCAGGAGCGCGCGATACTCCGCCGGCGCGAGGCTCGCATGGTAAAGCGTCTCGCCGCGATAGGACCCGATCGCCTCGCCATGCGCGTCCCCACTCGTGAACATCAGCGCCGCGCCCGGTTCGGCGTGCGCGCGGAACACGGCGAACATCGCGCGCTGCGCGTCGTGGGTCAGATGAAAGAAGCTGTCCCACGCGACGAGCCCGCCGAAGCGCGACGGCAACGCCAGCGTGCGCATGTCGGCGACGATCCAGCGGTGATCGGGAAAGCGCGCCCGGCACATCTCGATCATGCCGGCCGACGAGTCGACGCCCGTGAGCGGATGCCCGGCCGCGATCAGGTAGCGCGCGATGGGCTCGCCCGACCCGCAGCCGATGTCGAGGATCGCGCGTCCCTCCCCCGCGAGCGCGCGGAACCGGTCCAGCCAGCCGCGCTCGAACAGCGCCTTGCCCCGATCGCGGTCGAAGGCCTGCGCGTGACGCTCGTAGAGCCCGATGATGTCCTCAGACGACAAAACGGTGGGTCCTTCGGCTTTGCGGCGCGTGCGGCACTGGCGTCCGGGACTTTCCTTGACTTCGCACCCGCAACATGAGACAAGCCTGCATCGCTCGAAAAAGTCGAGCGTTTTACGGCGCTCCAGCCGCGTGAAGGGATTTGTAGGGAACCGTGTTCGGTTCCAGTGTCGTCCCCCTGTTGAGCGCCCTGAAATCTTCCCAATCCGACAGCCCAGGCCACGCGGGGCGTCACACGACAACAACGGCGCACGCCCCAGGGGCCTGCGGCCGCTGCCGCGCTTGTGCGGCCAAACGGAAAGACCTTTCAATTGACATCCTTTAGCGACCTTCGCCTTGCAGAGCCCATTCTGAAAGCCCTCGACGGCGAAGGCTATACGTCCCCCACGCCCATCCAGGCCAAGGCGATCCCGCCGGTCATGGAGGGCCGCAACCTGCTCGGCATCGCCCAGACGGGCACCGGCAAGACGGCTGCCTTCGCGCTTCCGATCCTGCATCGCCTCGCCGCCGACCGCCGCCCTGCCCCGCGCAAGGGCTGCCGCGTGCTCGTGCTCTCGCCGACGCGCGAGCTGTGCTCGCAGATCGCCGACAGCTTCCGCGCCTACGGCAAGCACCTGGGCGTCAGCGTCGCCGTCGTCTTCGGCGGCGTCGGCCACCGTCCGCAGATCCAGGCGCTGGCGCGCGGCGTCGACGTGCTCGTCGCCGCCCCCGGCCGTCTGCTCGATCTCATGGAGCAGCGCGCCGCCGACATTTCCGGCACGGAGATCTTCGTCCTCGACGAAGCCGACCAGATGCTCGACCTCGGCTTCGTGAAGCCGATCCGCCGCATCGTCTCGCACCTCTCGCACCGCCGCCAGAACCTCTTCTTCTCGGCCACCATGCCGACGGAGATCGCGGGCCTCGCGAACGAGCTCTTGAACGATCCGATCAAGGTCTCGGTGGCGCCCGTCGCCACGACGGCCGAGCGCGTCGAGCAGCGCGTCGTCCACATCGAGGCGGGCAAGAAGCGCGCCCTCCTCGTCGAGCTGCTGGCCGACCCGAAGATGACGCGGACGCTCGTGTTCACGCGCACCAAGCGCGGCGCCGACCGCGTCGCGCGTCACCTGGAAGGCGCGGGCATGAAGGCCGCCGCCATCCACGGCAACAAGAGCCAGCGCCAGCGTGAGCTCGCGCTCGAGGACTTCAAGCGCGCGCGGATCAACATCCTCGTCGCGACCGATATCGCAGCCCGCGGCATCGACATCGATCTCGTGACGCACGTGATCAACTACGAGCTGCCCGAGGTTCCGGAAGCCTACGTCCACCGCATCGGCCGCACCGCGCGCGCCGGCGCATCGGGCATCGCGATCTCGCTCTGCGACGCCGAGGAGCGCGACCAGCTCCGCGCCATCGAGCGCCTGACGCGCCAGCAGATCCCGCACGAGGACCGCCGCAACGACGCGTCGATCGTCGCCGATCGCACGCCCGCGCGCAGCAGCGACGGCCAGCCCTCGCATCACCATCGCCGCCCGCACGGCCGGCCGGGCGACCGGCAGCCGGGCCGGGAGGATCGCGCCGCCCGCCGCTCGCATCAGGACGGCCGCGGGTCGCACTCCGATCGGGCCGCGCACGGGCGTTCCGAGCATGGGCGCCCGGAGAAGGAGCGTGGCGAGCACGCACGTCCCGCCCGCACGCAGACCGCCCGGCCCCATCGCGAGCCGGCCCGCAACGGCGAAGGCCGCTCGGCCGCGCAGAACGAGGGCGGCAAGAGCCTGCACAACGTCGGCTTCCTCGCACGGCCCGCGCAGGCGGCACGCCGCAACGAGGAGCGGCGCGCGAGCGGCGATCGCCGCGACGCCCGCCCGCACCGCGAGGGCGGTTTGGCGCCGCGCAGGCGCGACACCATCTAACAGCGCAAACCCTTCGTTGGCCGGCTGACGGCTGACATCGAGACAAACCCCGCCGGCGCGCTCCAGTGCGCCGGCCACGCGTAATGAGAGGGATTGACCATGGCCAAGAAGAAACCGAACCCCAAGGCGGCGTTCGTCTTTTTCAATGTCATCTATCAGGACGGCACGCAGACCTCGAACCGCAAGGTGCCGAGCGAGATCCTCGGCGGTCTCGACGGCGACGAGCCGGCCCGCGGCGTCATCGAGGCGCAGGATCGCGAGATCGAGGAGCGCTCCGGCCGCACGCGCGGTCCGATCAAGTCGATCGAGCGCGCCTGAGCGCCCGTCCCGATCCGGAAAAGAAAAACGGCCGCTCCCGAGAGCGGCCGTTTTTATTGAAGGCGTGTCCGAACGTGTCGCCTCAGGCGAACCCGCGGACTTCCGACAGCGGCACCATGCGCCGCTCGGTCTCGTCCCACAGCCGGAGCTTCACGCACTTGAAGCTCTCCCACAGCGTGATGCGGTGCACGTCCGCGAGCTCCGGGAAATCGCGCAGCACGTGCGGCAGGCGGTAATACGGAATGCGGCTGTAGAGGTGATGGACGTGGTGCACGCCGATGTGCGCAGTGAGCCACGGCAGGAAGCCCGGCAGATCGTAGTGCGAGCTGCCCTGCAGCGCCGCCTCGTGCACGTTCCACTCGCGGTTCTCCGCCCAGAACGTGTCCTCGAACTGGTGCTGGATGTAGAAGAGCCAGACGCCGATGGACGACGCGATGGCGACGATCGGAAGCTGCACGGCCAGGAACGCTTCCCAGCCGACCAGCCAGATCATGACCGCTGAGAGCACGACGAGGCCGATGTTGGTGCCGACGACGGACGCCCAGCTCCGCCAGTCCGCGCCTTTGAGCATGCTGATGGGGAAGCGGTGCTGCACGACGAACAGAAGCGTCGGACCGAAGCCGAACATCACGATCGGGTTGCGGTAGGCGCGGTAGGTGAAGCGGCGCCACGGCGAAAGCGCCTTGTACTCCCGCACCGTCAGCGTATCGATGTCGCCGACGCCGCGCTCGTCGAGATTGCCGTGCGAGGCATGATGGATCGCATGGCTACGCCTCCACGCGTCGTAGGGCGTCAGCGTGAAGACGCCGAGGATCCGCCCCACCCAGTCGTTGGTGAGCTTCTTCTTGAACAGCGCGCCGTGTCCGCAGTCGTGCTGGATCAGGAACAGGCGCACAAGGAAGAAGGCCGCCGGAACGGCGATCAGCAGCGTCAGCCAGTAGCCGACCGAAAGCGAGGCCCAGGCCAGCGCCCAGAGCGCCACGAACGGCACGAACGTGATGACCATCTCGAACACGCTGCGCGTGGCATCGGGATGGCGGTAGCGTTGCAGGATTTCGATCCAGTCGCGCGCCTTCTGAGGTCGCGGTGCGACGGTCGCGGCCGCGCCGGACGCTGAAGCGTTTGCCAAGTCATTCCCCCGTGGAATTCGCGGTCGAGCGCGCCCGCCGAGGCGACTCCCCCCTGGTTGTCGGAAGGCACAGTTGCAGGCCGCCTTGCGTTCCGCAAGTGGCCCGTCGGTAATTCCCACTGCAACGGTACAGAAAAGCCTCGTCCCGGAGCCGTGCCCCGGACCTGACAGGTTTGCTGCACCGCCAAACCGGCCGTTGGGCACCCATTCCGGCTGCAACCCTGCGTTTACGGAAAAAGTCGCGACTTGCGCCACGGCTGCTCCAAATCAGCCCGGCGAAAGACGATGCGATCGTGCAGGCGGAACGGCCGGTCGCGCCAGTATTCGATCTCGAGCGGCGTGACCCGGAACCCCGACCAGTGCGGCGGCCGCGGCACCGCGCCGAGCCCGAACTTCGCCGTCAGCACCGCCACCCGCTTCTCGAACGCCAGGCGGCTTTCGAGCGGGCGCGACTGGTCCGAGGCCCAGGCGCCGATCTGCGACAGGCGCGGCCGCGTGGCGAAATAGGCATCGGCCTCGTCCGCCGACACCGGCGTCACGAGCCCGCGGACGCGGACCTGCCGGCGCAGGCTCTTCCAATGGAACAGAAGCGCGGCCTTGCCGGCGCCCGCGAGCTCCGTGCCCTTCGCGCTTTCGAGGTTCGTGTAGAACAGGAAGCCCCGGTCCGGAGGGCCTGCCTCGTCGAGGCCCTTGAGCAGCACCATGCGCACGTTCGGCAGGCCCGACGCGTCGACGGTCGCGAGCGCCATGCCGTTCGGATCGTTCGGCTCCGAGACGGCCGCTTCGGCCAGCCAGCCTTCGAACAGCGCGAAAGGATCCTCCACCGCGGTCAGGTCCTGCGCCTCGCCCAAGTCGTCCGTCGTCACCTTTTCGCTGTCTGCCACGTTGCCGCTGCTCACCCTGTCCGATCCTGCTTGGCGCTGCCGCCTTGACCTGCCGCAAAAAACCGGCACGCCGCTTTAGCACCTTTTAACCACGAGAAACCACAATGGCGGGGTCAGACCCTGTCGGCCTGACGCGTCCGTTGTACCCGGAGTTGTCTGTTATGCGTCACGCCGTCCCCATGGAGACCTGCGTCCTCGTCGCCGTTACGGGCGTCATCCTCGCCGCGACGGTCTTCCTGTTCGACACCACCGCATGGGGCCAGGAGCCGAGCAGCAGTCCCGCGACGCCGTCCTGCACCTGCGCCGAGCCGACGGCGAAACCCGCCTGCCCTCAGACGGCCGCCCGCGTCACCGAGCGCCGGCTCGACGAATCCGACGAGATCGCTGCCCTCGAAAGCATCCAGATGGGCCTCTCCAGCATGGTCGACGGCGAGCCCTTCGTCTGGCGCCGCGCCAACGGACGCCTCTCCGGCATTGTCCGTCCCACGGTTTCCTTCCGGAACAAGGAGGGCACGATCTGCCGCCATGTCGTCGTCCTTCTGACCACCGGCTTCAAGACGCGCACCGCCGAAGGCATCGCCTGCCGCTCCCAGAACCGCCGCTGGGTGCTGGAAGGTTAATTTCGGACGCCAGCCCGCCTCCTGCTAACCCGCTGGTGGATTTGATCTTTCGCAAGACGATCAGCGTCCGGACGGGCGCTGCGGCGCGCGAGACCCGGGACGCGACACCGAGGCAGCCCATCCCCGTCAATCGGGCATCTGGACCGGCATGCCCTTTTGTGTAGGATGCGGCCAAATTTTACGAGCAGGGATGGCGAACACATGACCGAAACGGCGCCGGGAGCACGGCAACTTGGCGGCTCACTCATGGCCGGCAAGCGCGGCCTTATCATGGGCGTTGCCAACAACCGCTCCATCGCCTGGGGGATCGCCAAGGCCTGTGCCGCGCAGGGCGCGGAAATCGCCCTGACGTTTCAAGGCGATGCACTCAAGAAGCGCGTCGAGCCGCTGGCCGCCGAGCTGGGCTCCAAGATCGTGCTGCCCTGCGACGTCTCGGACGCCGCCTCCATCGACGCCCTGTTCGACGAGCTGACGAAGACCTGGGGCCGGCTGGACTTCCTGGTCCACGCCATCGCCTTCTCCGACAAGAACGAGCTCGACGGCCGTTACGTCGACACGACGGAAGCGAATTTCACCCAGACGATGCTGATCTCCTGCTTCTCGCTGACGGCGCTCGCCAAGCGCGCCGAGAAGCTGATGACGAACGGCGGCTCCATCGTGACGCTGACCTACTACGGCGCCGAGAAGGTCATGCCGCATTACAACGTGATGGGCGTCGCCAAGGCGGCCCTCGAGGCCTCCGTCCGCTACCTGGCCGCCGACCTCGGCAAGAGCGCCATCCGCGTCAACGCCATCTCGGCCGGCCCGATCAAGACGCTGGCGGCCGCCGGCATCTCGGACTTCCGCTACATCCTCAAGTGGAACGAGTACAATTCGCCCCTGCGCCGGACGGTGACGATCGAGGACGTCGGCGGGGCAGGCATCTATCTGCTCTCGGATCTCTCGATGGGCGTGACGGGCGAGGTCCACCACGTGGACGCGGGCTACCACGTCCAGGGCATGAAGAACGAGGATGCCCCCGACATTGCCGTCGTGAAGAACGACCCCTGAGAGTGAACGCCGCCCCAGCGCCACGGCGCTGGTGATGGATCGCGGAATGTCCGACCAGCCGACGATTTATTTCATTCGCCACGGCGAGACGGACTGGAACCGGGACCGGCGCTACCAGGGTCAGCGCGATATTCCCTTGAACGGCACCGGCCGCGAGCAGGCGCGCCGCAACGGCGAGGTCCTGCGCTCGACACTTGCCGATCCCGCCCGCGCACGCTTCATCGCGAGCCCACTCGGCCGCGCCCGCGAGACGATGGAGATCGTCCGCACGGCCCTCGGTCTCCCCACGCACGGCTACGAGATCGACCCGCGCCTCATGGAGTTGTCGTACGGCGCCTGGGAGGGCACGCTGCAAGACGACCTGATGCGGGCCGACCCGGCAGGCGTCGCCGCCCGCAGCGCCGATCCGTTCCGCTGGCGCCCCGAAAACGGCGAAAGCTATGCGGATCTTTTGGCGCGCGTGCGCGGCTGGGCCGGCACCGTGACCGAGGAGTGCGTGGTCGTCTCCCACGGCGGCGTCTCGCGCTGCCTGCGCGCGCACATCCTGGGCCTCGACCCGCAGCTCATCCCCGACCTCGAAAGCCCGCAGAACCGCGTGCTTGTTCTGAAGGACAGCGCCATGCGCTGGCTTTGACGCGCTGGCTCTGACGGGAAGCCGCCGACAGCAACGAAAAAGGGAGCCAGAGCAGCGGCCGCTCCAGCTCCCTCGATGCAAACTTACAAGATGTGCAAATCGCTCGGTGCGGTTGCTCAGACCGCAGGGAGCCACCTGCTGGTACGCAGGACACGGCACAAAAACCCGTCGAGCAACGGCTCGTCCTTGACGAGGAACGCTGCTCCGTACGCCTTATGCAGCCTCCTTTCAAAAGGGCGCACAACACGCAGGGCGTCTGCCTGCTTACCTGCGTCGCGGCGCCTTGCAAAACAAAACCGCGTCGGAGCCTGCCTTGTAGCGCCACCCGTCGTTGCGCCCACCCGTCGTAGCAGCACCGGTCGGCTGGGCGCGCCGGGCTGCCCTTGCTGGAAGCCCGCGCGGCACGTAAAACGTGGCACGCCAATTTAGACGTGCAATGACACGTTAGACGTGGAACGCCCAGATCCATCGGCCGCGGGTTGCCGATGCGAGCCAGCCTCGACGGAGCCCCGACGAACCTCATGTCCCACAATACCTTCGGCCATCTGTTCCGCATGACCACCTGGGGCGAAAGCCACGGGCCCGCCATCGGATGCGTGGTCGACGGCTGCCCGCCCGGCCTCCCGCTGACGGCCGAGGACATCCAGGTCCATCTCGACCGCCGCAAGCCCGGCCAGTCCCGCTTCACGACCCAGCGTCGCGAGGCTGACGCTGTGCAGATCCTCTCGGGCGTCTTCCCCGATGCGGACGGCCGGCAAGTGACGACGGGCACGCCGATCGCCTTGCATATCGAGAACACGGACCAGCGCAGCAAGGACTACGGCGACATCAAGGACGTGTTCCGCCCCGGCCATGCGGACATCACCTACTGGAGCAAATACGGCATCCGCGACTATCGCGGCGGCGGACGCTCCTCCGCGCGCGAGACGGCCATGCGCGTGGCGGCCGGCGCGGTCGCCCGCAAGGTGCTCGGCCCCGACGTCGTGATCCGCGGCGCGCTCGTGCAGGTCGGCACCCAGAAGATCGACCGCTCCCGCTGGGACTGGAACGTGGTCGACACCAACCCGTTCTTCGCCCCCGACCCCTGCATCGTGCCGGAGTGGACCGCCTACCTGGACAGCATCCGCAAGAACGGCTCGTCCGTCGGCGCCGTCATCGAGGTGGTGGCCGAGAACGTGCCGGCCGGCCTCGGCGCGCCGATCTACGGCAAGCTCGACCAGGATCTCGCCTCGGCGATGATGAGCATCAATGCGGTGAAGGGCGTCGAAATCGGCGAAGGCATGGCGGCGGCGGAGCTCACCGGCGAAGCGAATGCGGACGAGATCCGCATCGGCTCGGATGGCAAGCCGCGCTACCTCTCGAACCATGCCGGCGGAATCCTCGGCGGCATCTCGACCGGCCAGCCGGTCGTCTGCCGGTTCGCGGTGAAGCCGACGTCCTCGATCCTGACGCCGCGCCAGACCATCGACGCCAAGGGCCATGAAACCGAGATCGTCACGAAGGGCCGCCACGACCCCTGCGTCGGCATCCGCGCGGTGCCCGTGGGCGAAGCGATGATGGCGCTCGTCCTCGCCGACCACCTGCTGCGCCACCGCGCCCAGTGCGGCTGACCGGAGACCGGACCCACCGGGCGTCGCCCCGAACGAGAGCGCGCTTCAGTTCCGCACGCTTCTCAGCGCCTTCATGATCGGCGAGCTGAACTCGCGGCGATAGAGCACGAACGTGATGACGAGCGTGACGGCGAGAAACGCGTAGGCGTTGGCGAACCACGCCATCAGCGGGATCGAGAAGTAATAGGCCCGCACGCCGTTGTTGTAGCTCTCGCCCGCAAGCGCGGCGACATCACCGGCCGCCGCGACGTAGATGGCGCGGCCCTCCTCATCGCTGTGGGTGCGCGAGGGCATGCCCCCGACGAGAATGGAGAGAACATTGTATTGCCAGGCCGACCACGTGAATTTGAAGAACGCATAGACGAAGACGAGAATGAGCAGCATGGCCTTGAGCTCGGCGACCTCCGGCTCGGCCGCCACGGCAAACGGCAACTGGGCGATCAGCTCGGCGACTTTCGGCGCCGTGCCGAGCAGCGCGACCAGACCGCCGAGGATGAACACCGTCGTGGATGCGAAAAAGAGCGCGCCGCGCAAGAGGTTGCCCAGCAGCGTCGCGTCCGCGATGTGGTTGTCGCGCTCCGAGATGCGCTGGATCCAGCGGTGCCGGAAGATGCGCACGAGCGACATGAGGCTGGGACGGCGCGCGTCCACGTATCCGGCCGCCAGGTGATAGCCCGGCAGGCACACGAGAAACGCCACGAAGGCGGCAACGTCGATAAAGCTGAAACCGTGGATCATGAATGAAGCATTCTTGTTCGTTGATCTTTTTTCGCCGCCATCCGGCGCTTTTTTGCTCGAGCCGCCTTGCGCGGCCTCAAGGAAAAACCTCCGCGTCCTTCAAGAGAGGCGCCCGCGCATCCTTGTCGGATATTTGAAAACCCTGCTCGCGCAACGGCCAATCTACGCCGAGCGCGGGATCGTCGAAAAAAAACGCCCGTTCGTGCTCGGGCGAATAGACCTCGGTCATCTTGTAGAGCACGTCCGTCCGATCCTCGAGCGTGATCAATCCGTGCGCGTAGCCCTTGGGAATGAGGATCTGGTTGCCCTGCTCCTCCGAGATCTCGAGCGACAGCCATGTTCCGAACGTCGGCGAGCTCTGCCGGACATCGACGACCACATCGAGGATCCGCCCCCGCGCGACCCGCACCAGCTTGTCCTGCGCCCGCGGCGGCAACTGATAGTGAAATCCCCGCACGACGCCCTTTTTTACGGAATGGGCATGATTGTCCTGCACGAACTCCAGCGTAATTCCGGCCTGCGCGAAACTCTCTCGATTATAGGACTCCGAAAAATAGCCGCGGAAGTCGCCATGACGCCGCGGCACGATTTCGAGAACCCCCGGCAAAGCCAGTTCGCGAACGGACAGCACTCAGGTCTCCGTGATCTCGGCGGCGCGGCGTTTCAGGTATTCGCCATACTCGCTCTTGTGGGCGCTCGCCAGACGAAAAACCGCCTCCGCGTCGATCCAGCCGTTTTCGAGAGCGATCTCCTCGGGGCAGGCGATCTTGAGCCCCTGACGCTGCTCGATGGTGCGCACGAACGAGGCCGCGTCGTGCAGGCTGTCGTGGGTGCCGGAATCGAACCACGCATAGCCGCGTCCGAGCTTCGAAACCTTGAGGCTCCGGCGCGCCAGGTAAGCGTTGTTGACGTCCGTGATTTCGAGCTCGCCGCGGGCGGACGGCGAAATCGAGCGCGCGATGTCGACGACGCTGTTGTCGTAATAATAAAGCCCCGTGACCGCCCAGTTCGACAGCGGCCGGGCCGGCTTTTCCGCGATCGACGTCGCGACGCCGGTTTCCCCGTCGAACGCGACGACGCCGTAGCGCTGCGGATCGCGCACCTTGTAGGCGAACACGGCGGCGCCGTCCTGGAGCGCCGCGGCCTCACGGCACAAGCGGGTCAGCCCGTGACCGTAGAAGATGTTGTCGCCGAGGATCATGGCGACCGGCGACGCGCCGATGAAGTCGGCGCCGATGAGGAAGGCCTGCGCCAGACCGTCAGGGCTCGGCTGCTCCGCGTAGCTGAAGCTGACACCCCATTGGCTGCCGTCGCCCAGCAACTGCCGGAACTGCGGCAGGTCCCGCGGCGTGGAGATGATGAGGATCTCGCGGATGCCGCTGACCATCAGCACGCTCAGCGGATAGTAGATCATCGGCTTGTCGTAGACCGGCAGCATCTGCTTGGACACGGCGATCGTCGCAGGATAGAGCCGCGTCGCGCTCCCGCCGGCCA
The DNA here is from genome assembly GCA_964386545.1 of uncultured Hyphomicrobium sp. Lineage (GTDB taxonomy): Bacteria > Pseudomonadota > Alphaproteobacteria > Rhizobiales > Hyphomicrobiaceae > Hyphomicrobium_C. The sequence goes on along the minus strand of CAYLSI010000003.1, from coordinate 139,605 downwards.
GAATGATGCCCTTCACTGATCCCCCCGAATTGTCCCGTGCCGGACTCACGCCCGGCCCGATTCCACGAACACGTCCCGCAAGGCCATCCGTTCGCGCCTTGCAAGGCCTAGAGCATTTTCCGACGAAGTGGATACCGGTTCGTCGTAAGAAAATGAATCTGGAGCGTGCGATCCGAGTCTATCGGATCGCAAAACGCTCTAGGATACTCTGTCCGTGAGGAGCGCCACGAGGCAGCGGCGGACGCCGTCCTGCCAGGCCGGCAGCGCGTGCCCGAACGTCGCGCGGAACCGCGTCGTATCGAGCCGTGAATTGGCCGGCCGGCGCGCGGGCCTCGGATAATCGGCCGACGCGATCGGCTGCACGCGTGCGCTCGGCCCGCCCAGCGCCGCAGACTGGCGGAAAATCTCCTCCGCGAACCCGGCCCAGGTCGTCTCGCCCGCGGCCACCATGTGGAAGAGGCCGGTCGGCGCCCCGTCCTCGCACAGCCGGCGCGCCACGACGAGAATGCCGTCCGCGAGATCCGGGGCGTAAGTGGGCGTGCCGAGCTGATCCGCCACGACGTGCAGCGCAGGCTGGTCGTTGGCGAGCCGAAGCATCGTGCGCAGAAAATTGGCGCCGTATGGCGCATAGACCCACGCCGTACGCAGGATCACATGACGCGGGTTGGCAACCGCGACGGCAGTCTCGCCTGCGAGCTTGCTGCGCCCATAAGCGCTCTGCGGCCCGGTTGGATCGCTCTCGACGTAGGGCGTCGGCTTGTCGCCGGGAAACACATAGTCGGTCGAGAGGTGGATGACGGGGAGATCCTGCGCCGCGGCGGCGGCCGCGACATGGCCCGCCCCCGTTGCATTGACGGCGAAAGCCGCGTCGACCTCGCGCTCGGCCGTGTCGACGGCCGTATAGGCCGCGGCATTGACGACGACGTCGGGCTGATGGCGCCGGATCGCCCTGGCCACGCTTTCCGCGTCGGTAACGTCCAGCTCAGGACGCCCGAGCGCAATCACGTCGAGGCCCGGCTGCCCAAGCGCGCGCAGCGCCTGCGCGACTTGTCCATGGAAGCCCGTCACGAGAAGCCGCATCGTCACCCGCTCGCAGCTTGGCCGAGGCGCTGGCCCGCATAGCGCGTCTCGCGCAGCGGCCGCCACCAGTCCTCGTTGTCGAGATACCAGCGCACCGTCTTTTCGAGGCCACTCTCGAAGGTTTCCTGCGCCCGCCAGCCCAGCTCGCGTTCGATGCGGCTCGCGTCGATCGCATAGCGCATGTCGTGGCCGGGCCGGTCCGGCACGAAGCGGATCAACGAGCGGCGGCTCTCCCCGCCGGCCCGGGGCACGAGGCGATCGAGCGTGTCGCAGATCGCCTGCACCACCGCGAGGTTGGTGCGCTCGTTGCGCCCGCCGATGTTGTAGGAGCGGCCCGGCTCACCCTTCGTGATCACGAGCTCCAGCGCCCGCGCATGGTCGTCCACGAACAGCCAGTCGCGAACGTTCTCGCCCTTGCCGTAGACCGGCAGCTCTTTCCCGTCGAGCGCATTGGCGATGACCAGCGGAATGAGCTTCTCGGGAAAATGATAGGGGCCGTAGTTGTTGGAGCAGTTCGACAGCACCACGGGCAGGTGGAAGGTATGATGCCAGGCCATCGCGAGATGGTCCGCCGACGCCTTCGAGGCCGAATAGGGCGACGACGGCTGGTAGCGCGTGTCCTCCGTGAAGAGGGTGTCGTCCAGCGGAAGGGACCCATAGACCTCGTCGGTCGAGATATGATGAAAGCGGAAGCGCGCCTTATCGGCGGCCGGCAGCTCCGACCAATAGGCGCACGCCGCTTCCAGAAGCTGATACGTCCCGACGATGTTGGTCTGGATGAAATCGCCGGGCCCGTCGATCGAGCGATCGACGTGGCTTTCCGCCGCGAGGTGCATGATCGCATCGGGCCGCGTTTCGGCGAGCAGGGTCGAGACCAGGCGCCGGTCACAGATGTCGCCTTTGACGAAACGGTAGCGCGGATGGCCTTCGAGCGCCGCGACCGAGCCCAGCGTCGCCGCATAGGTGAGCTTGTCGAGGTTGACGACCTCGTGCGGGGTGTTTGCGATCAAGTGGCGGCAAACGGCAGAGCCGATGAAGCCGGCGCCGCCTGTGACAAGGATCTTCATCAGGCCTGAAATCCAAAGGTGAAAGGGAATTCGACCTCGGAAAAGTGGGCGAAGCTAGCGGCAAATTTCGCAGAAGGTCAACGGCCGCGGCGAATGAGCCGCGAATTGAGCCGCCGCCTGCCGGCCGCGAGCGTCGCGATGGCTTGACCGGGCCCGGACGAGCGCTATTGGTAGCGAAAAGAAATCGACGCGCGGGTGCACGCAATCAATCGCGGAATGCGGCGCAACAGATCGGCCCCGGCCTGCGGCCCGCCGGGTTCCGCAAGGTGAAACCATGGATCCCTCGGACTGGCGGATCGTGCGCTCCACGCCCTTGCTCGGTGCGGTCTCGCAGGACGTCGCCCAGTCTCTGGTCGGAAATCAGCCCGTCAGCGTCTTCAGCAAGGGCGAAACGCTCTTCCATCAAGGCGAGCCGGCGGATGCGTTCTTCGTCATCCTCGGCGGTTGGATCAAACTCTATCGCGTCACACCCGACGGAAACGAGGCGGTCGTCGGCGTCTATCGGCGCGGCGAAACATTCGCGGAAGCGGCCATGTTCCTGGGCGGGCGCTATCCGGTGAGCGCCGAGGTGGTGACGGACGCGCGCCTGCTTCGGGTGGACGGCCAGGTCCTGCGCCGCCGCATCATGGAGCAACCCGAGCTGGCGCTCTCCATGCTCGCCTCGGCCTCGTACCACCTCAAGGCGCTCGTCGAGCAGATCGAGCACATCAAGCTGCTGTCGGCGCCGCAGCGCCTCGCCGAGTTCCTCGTGCGCCTGTCGCCGGTGCGCGAAGGCGAAGCGACCATCGAGCTGCCTTACGAAAAGGCGCTGATCGCCAACAGGCTCGGCATGAAGCCCGAGAGCCTGTCGCGCGCGCTCGCCAAGCTGCGGCCTCTGGGCGTCAGCGTCGACCGCGAGCACGTGTCGGTCGTCGACGTGGCGGTGCTCGCGCAGTTCGTCGAGCAGGGCGATCGCGGCGAGGAAGGATTCTGACGACCGCGGTCACGAAGGTTGACCGCGGTTAAGTCCCACCCTGCGACAAAACGGTAGCCTCGGCCACACACACGATCGCAAGGAGGCTCGGAGCCTTGGCCGCGTCGCGGCCGCTCCGGCGCGGCTGTCATGATGGACTCGCAACTGCCCCGCTCAGCGCCCGCAAACCTCTCGCTCGCGGCCCGGCCGAGCTTCGATGCGCTGTTCTCCTATGGGTTCCGCCCGTTCTTTCTCGGTGCCGCGGTGCAGGCCGCGCTGACGATGGCCCTCTGGATCGCCTGGCTGGCGACGGTCTCCATGGGCAGCGCGCAGGACTGGCTGCCGGTGGCCGGATCGCCCATCGCCTGGCACGCCCACGAGATGGTGTTCGGCTTTGCGGCCGCCGCGATCGGCGGCTTTCTGCTGACGGCCGTGCCGAACTGGACCGGCGCGCTGCCGCTCTCCGGCCTGCCGCTCGTCGTGCTGTTCGTGGCCTGGCTGCTCGGCCGCCTCGCCATGAGCCTTTCCTCCGGCCTTCCATATCCGCTCGTCATCGCCCTCGATGTCTTGTTTCTTCCGCTGCTCGGCGGCGCTGCCGCGCGCCAGCTTTTCGTCCGCCCGGCCCGGCGCAACCTCGTCTTCCTCGTCCTGGTCGCGGCCCTGACGCTCTGCAACATCCTCTTCCATCTCGGCAATGGGGCCTATATCGCCGTCGATCCGCTGGCCCCGGTGCGCATCGCCATTCTGATCGTGACGCTCATGGTCGCCATCATCGGCGGCAGGATCATCCCCGCCTTCACCCACAACTGGATGCACGGCAAGCAGGCCTCCGCCGCGCGGCCACGGCGCAGTCTCTGGCTCGATCGGGTGGCGCTGGCCGCGCTCGCGGGCCTCATCCTGCTCGAAATCGGCAGCGCCCCCGATGCGGTGCTCGGCGCGACCGCGCTGATCGCGACGCTGGCCAACGGGGCGCGCCTCGCGCTCTGGCGCGGGGCGGCGACGCGCTCGGAGCCCATCGTATGGGTGCTGCATCTGGGCTATGCCTGGATCGTGATCGGGCTGGCGCTGCGGACGCTCGCCGCCGTCTCGGATGCGGTTCCCGAAGCCATCGTCACGCATGCCTTCGGCACGGGCGCGATCGGCACCATGATCCTCGCCGTCATGACCCGGGCGTCTCTCGGGCACACGGGCCGGCGCATCATCGCGGCCCGCCCCGTCGTCTGGTCCTATTACATGGTGACGCTGGCGGCGCTGCTGCGCGTCGGCGCACCGGTCCTGGAGCCCCGGCTCTACGGCCCGGCTCTCGTGATCGCGGCGCTCGCGTGGATCGGCGCGTTCGCGATCTTCGCCTATGTCTATACGACGATCCTGACCACGCAACGCGTGCACACGAAGGTCGCTCGCCCTTGAGCGGCCTCCGGTGGGCACCTTTGCTCAGCGGTGAGCCTCTGCCCGAATTTCGCGGGCACGGACGGCGAAATCTCTCCCCCGCTTGCCTTTCGTCAAGAGCCGGCCCGCGGCTTCCCTTCACAGTTCGCGGCAGGATCCTCGCGGGAGGCAATCAGAAATGCGCGAAGTCATGTCGAAAGCCATGGCCCGGAACATTTTTTACGGCGGGTCGCTCTTCTTCATCATCATTTTCGTCGGGCTGACGGCCCACAGCCACTATTACATCGTCACGAAGTCAACGGCCGCGCTGCCGCTCACCGACAGCGTCGCGCGCGGAAAGCGGGTGTGGGAGATCAACGCCTGCATCAACTGTCACACGATCCACGGCGAGGGTGCCTACTTCGCCCCCGAGGTCGGCAACGTCATGACGCGGTGGGGCGTGCGCGATTCGCCCGAGGACGCGTTCCAGGCGCTCAAGGGCTGGATCGAGGCCCAGCCGACCGGCATCGCCGGCCGGCGCCAGATGCCGCGCTTCCACCTCTCGGACGAGGACATTCGCGCGCTCTCCGATTTCCTGATCTGGGCCGACCGGACCGACAGGCAGGGCTGGCCCCCGAACGATGCCGGCTGAGGCGCACGCACGGGAGAACACGCAGATGAAATATCAGACTCAAAAGATCGCCTACGCCTATTTCCTTGCGGCCATGGCGCTGTTTATCGTGCAGGTCTCGGGCGGACTTCTGGCCGGCTGGATCTATATCTCGCCCAACACGCTCTCCGAGATCCTGCCGTTCAACATCGTGCGCATGCTGCACACGAACGCGCTGATCGTCTGGCTGCTGCTCGGCTTCTTCGGCGCGGCCTACTTCATCATTCCCGAGGAGGCGGAGCGCGAGATCCACTCGCCGAAGATCGCCTATTGGCAGCTTGCAATCCTCCTCGTCGGCACGCTCGGCGCGGTCGTCACCTACGTCTTCGACCTGTTCCATGGCAACATCCTGCTCGGCAAGGACGGCCGCGAGTTCCTGGAGCAGCCGCTCTGGGTGAAGATCGGCATCGTCGTGGCCGCGCTGATGTTCCTTTACAACGTGTCGATGACAGTGCTCGCCGGCAAGAAGACGGCCATCACGAGCGTGCTGCTGATCGGGCTCTGGGGTCTGGCGCTGCTGTTCCTGTTCGCCTTCTACAATCCCCACAACTTGAGCCTCGATAAGATGTACTGGTGGTACGTCGTGCATCTCTGGGTCGAGGGCGTGTGGGAGCTGATCATGGCGTCCATCCTCGCCTACCTCATGCTGAAGCTGACCGGCGTCGACCGCGAGATCGTCGAGAAGTGGCTCTACGTCATCGTCGGCACGGCGCTGTTCTCCGGCATCCTCGGCACCGGGCACCACTATTACTGGATCGGCGCGCCGGGCTACTGGCAGTGGATCGGCTCCATCTTCTCGTCGTTCGAGATCGTTCCCTTCTTCCTGATGATGACGTTCAGCTTCGTCATGGTGTGGAAGGGGCGGCGCGAGCATCCGAACAAGGCGGCGCTGCTGTGGTCGCTCGGCTGCTCGACGCTGGCGTTCTTCGGCGCCGGCGTGTGGGGCTTCATGCACACCCTGCACGGCGTCAACTTCTACACGCACGGCACCCAGATCACCGCCGCGCACGGCCACCTCGCGTTCTTCGGCGCCTATGTCTGCCTGAACCTCGCGATCTTCACCTATGCATTCCCGATGCTCCGCAACCGCGATCCCTACAATCAGGTGCTCAACATGGCGAGCTTCTGGCTGATGGCGGGCGGCATGTGCTTCATGACGTTCGTGCTCACCTTCGCCGGCACCGTTCAGACGCACCTGCAGCGCGTGATGGGCCAGTATTTCATGGAGGTGCAGGATCAGATCATGCTCTTCCACTACATGCGCTTCGGCGCGGGCGTGGCCGTGGTGCTCGGCGCCATCCTCTTCGTCATCGCCATTCTGCTGCCGCGCCGCGAGGCCATCGCCCCCGGACCGGTGCAGAAGCAGCTCTCGCCTGCGGAGTAAGCCCGGATGCAAGCCGTTCATCTCAGCGAGAAGGTGACCCCCGTCCCCTTCTACTTGCCGCAGGCCGACGAGTGCGACGTCTTCCGCGCGGCCTACCGCCGGCAAATGCCGCTCCTGCTCAAGGGGCCGACGGGCTGCGGCAAGACGCGGTTCGTCGCCCACATGGCGGCGTTGCTGGGCCGGCCGCTCTACACGGTGGCCTGCCATGACGATCTCTCGGCCTCCGACCTGATCGGGCGCTTCCTGCTCAAGGGCGGAGAGACCGAGTGGGTGGACGGCCCCTTGACGCGCGCGGTGCGCGAGGGCGCGATCTGCTACCTCGACGAGGTGGTGGAGGCCCGCAAGGACGTCGCGGTCGTCCTGCATCCCCTGACGGACGACCGGCGCATGCTGCCCATCGAGCGCACGGGCGAGGTGCTGGAGGCCGGCCCGCAGTTCATGCTCGTCGCGTCGTACAACCCCGGCTACCAGAACATCCTGAAGACGCTGAAGCCGTCCACGCGGCAGCGCTTCCTCGCCCTCGACTTCGACTTCCCCCCGCCCGAACGCGAGATCGAGATCGTGGTACGCGAGAGCGGCCTTGCACAGGACCGCGTCGCGACGCTGGTGCGGCTGGCCGGCAAGCTGCGGGCGCTCAAGGGACAGGATCTCGAGGAAGGCGTCTCGACGCGCCTCCTCGTCTACTGCGCAAGCCTGATCCACGACGGCATGCCGATCGGGCGCGCCGTCGAGGCCGCCCTGATCGAGCCGCTGAGCGACGACGCCGACGTCAAGCAGGGCCTGCGCGATCTCGTCGCGACGATTTACGGGTGAGCCGGTCGGATGGCGGCGGTCGAGTTCGAGCCCTGGGAGCCTGAGGAAAGCGTCGGCAAGCTGTGGCACTCGCTCGTCGAGACGCTCGATGCGCCCGGCGCGTTCGAGGCCGCGGCGGTTACGCTCGACGAAACGCGGGGACGGATCGGCGTCCTCTTTCGCGGGCTGGGCGGCGCGCGCGATGTCGAGATCAAGATCGCGACGCCGGAAACGTCCGCCCACCGGATGTCGTGGCGGCGCGCGCTCGGCCGCAGCGCGGAGCGCTTCGCCATCCCGAGCTTCGACGGCGAGACGCTGCGCCTGCCGGAGCGCATTGCGGCCTTTCCCGAGCGGGAGGCGAACGTGGCGCTCTACCTCTGGCTCGCAGCCAGCGCCGTCTTCGCGCCGCGCCCACCCCCGGAGCACGATCCGTTGCGGGCGGATGTGCGCCTGATGCAGGCGGCGCAGCGGATGACGCGCGACACCCTCGCCGAATGCCCCGGCCTGCGGCGGACGCACGCCGCCCTGGTCGTCGAGACGCGGAGGCGCCGCGCCGAACGGCGGCTGCCCGCAACCGAAAGCGCGGTCGAAGCGGCGATCCTGCATCTGCTCGGCGGTCCTCCGCCGCAGGATGCGCTGGCCGCCCGCATCTCGGCCGCCGTGCGCAGCGAGGCGTGGGATCTCGAGGCTTTCACCGCCCCCCGCGGCTACAAGCCCTTCCTGCCCGTGCCGTTGTGGCCGGACCTCCGCCCGCTGGCCGCACTGCGCCCGCCCCTGCGCGAGGAAGCGCCGGAGGGCGAAGGCGAGACGCCGCCCAACGCGGAGGCCGGCACGTTCAAAGCCTCGCGCAAGCCGGCCGACCAGGCGGCGCGCAAGGACAGCCTCATCCTGCACAAGTTCGAGGCCATCCTGTCCTGGGCCGAGCTTCTGAACATCAACCGCCGCATCGATGACGACGACGAGGAGAACGCGCGCAAGGCCGCCGACGACCAGGACGACATCGGCCTTGCGCAGGTGCCCCAGCGCGCCAAGACGCGCCTCAGGCTGCATCTCGACCTGTCGCCCGAGGAGGCGGAGTTCGAGCGTCTCGCGGGCGTGCACGTCTATCCGGAGTGGGATTGCCGCGCGCGACGCTACTTGCCCGACTACTGCCGGGTTCTGGCCGGCAACGCCGACATCGCAACGCCGTCCGCGGAGAACCCCAGCGATGCGCGGTCGGCGCGCCGGATCCGCAGCGTGCGCCGCCAGTTCGAAACGCTGCGGCCGAAGCGCGTCCAGCTCACGCGCCAGGTCGACGGACACGACATCGACATCGCCGCCGCCGTCGCCGCGCGCGTCGACCTCGCGACGACGGGCGAGCATACGGACCGCGTCTATCTCGCGACCCGCAGCCAGGAGCGCGATCTCGCCGTCTCCATCCTGCTCGACGCCTCGCGGTCGACGGAGACGTACGTAGCCGGGCGGCAGGTGATCGACATCGCGCGCGAAGCGCTACTGGCGCTGGCCTGGGGGCTGGATGCCTGCGGCGACGATACCGCCATCGACGCCTTCTCGTCGCGGCGGCGCGACCGCGTGTTCGTGCAAACCTGCAAGAGTTTCGACGAACCTATGGGAGCCGCGGTCGAGGCGCGCATTGCAGCGCTCCGGCCAGGTCATTACACGCGGCTCGGCGCGGCGCTGCGCCATGTCTCGGCCCGCCTGGCCGAGCGGCCCCGGCAGCGGCGTCTCCTGCTCGTGCTGACGGACGGCAAGCCCAACGATACCGACCACTACGAAGGGCGCTACGGCATCGAAGACACGCACATGGCCGTGCGCGAGGCGCGGCGGCGCGGGCAATCGGTGTTCGGCGTCACCATCGACGGCAAGTCGCAAGCGACGTTCAGCCGGATCTTCGGCACGGGCGGCTACGTCGTGATCCCCGATCCCGAGAAGCTCGTGGCGGCGCTCCCGCACCTCTATCGCCATCTGGTCAGCGGATGATGAGCGACGACGTGAACACGCCGCCCGCCGTCGACACGCCACCCGTCATGAGCGGATCCGACGTGCTCTCCGAGCTGCCGGGAGAGCTGATGATGTGGGTGCTGATCGTGAGCGAGCTGCTCGTGTTCGGCGCCGCGCTGATCGCCGTCCTCGCCGTGCGCGCAACCGATCCCGCCGCTTTTTCCGCCGATCAGGCCCTGCTCGACCGGACGGCCGCGGCCGCCAACACGATTGCGCTCGTGACGAGCGGCGTCTTCGCCGCCGCCGCGGTTCGCGCGCGGATCGCCGGGCGGCGCGCGACGGCGCGGTACTGGCTGCTCGGAGCCGGCAGCCTCGGCGTCGTCTTCCTGGTCGTGAAAGGCTTCGAGTACGCGAGCAAGGCGGCGCTCGGCATCGGCATCGAGACCAGCCCGTTCTTCACGTTCTACTATCTGATCACCGGCTTTCACGCCCTGCACGTGGTCGCCGGCGTCGCCCTCCTCGGGCTCGTGGCCCGGTTCGACAGCGTGCGCAACATGGAGGCGGCCGTCGCCTTCTGGCACATGGTGGATCTCGTGTGGGTGCTGCTGCTTCCCATCCTCTACGTCCTGAGGTGACGACATGCCGGACCGCGATCTCGTCAAGGCGTGGGGCGCCCTCCTCGTTCTCAGCATCGGAACGGTCCTGATCGCATCCATCGGCGCCGTAGGCGATCGCGGCACGCTTGCCGCCGCAGCCGTGCTGGCGCTCGCCGGCGTCAAGGCGCACGTGATCCTGACCCGCTACCTCGGCCTCTCCGGCTCACGCTTCTGGACGCACACCTTCGACCTCGCGATCGGGATTTTCCTCGCCGTAGCGTTCGGGCTCTACGTATTCGGATCGGGGAGGTGAGATGCCGAAACACTCCGACACGCCTCCCCCAATGCCCGAGACGCCGCCGCTCCCGCGCGCGCTCCTCCTCTTCTGCTTCGCGTTGTTGGGGCCGGCCTGCGCGATCAACGCGGTCTTGATCGCCCTCGCGCTACCGATGATGGCGCCCTACGGCGTCTCGGGTCTGGTCATCGCCGGGCTGATCGGATCGGTGTTCGGCATCCTCCCTGCCCTCTGGCTCGCCCGACGGATCCACGAGGGCATCAGGGATCACTGACCCCGCAGACGCGCCGACGATCTCCAGGCTGTTGGCTTATGCCGCAGCGGCGGTCGGCCCTAAGACCAATCCAGCTTTCGCAGCTTCTCGCGAAAGGCAAACCGCACGATATGGGCCTCGACAACGTATTTCATGCGGTCGAGCGCGCGGTCGTCGGTGGCCTCGATCTGAAAGTGCAGCGTCGTTCCGACGGCATGCATGTTGAGTAGCCCGAACGGCATGTCGGCGGTGCCCGTCTCCGCATCGTAGCGTACCGGCACTTTATGCGCGAAATGCTTGCACATGGCCTGGAGGTAGCGCGAGGCGCGATCGGTTTCGAAGCAGCTTGTCGCCTTCAGCATTCTGTTCGTCCCCCCGTGGTGCCCGCCGATTCCGAACCTCCGTCCATCGTACGCACCGCGGCTTGCGGCGGCAGCACGCGCTCGACCGATACCTGCAGGTGCCCGAGCGAGGAGCGCTCGACAAGCGCTTCGACGCCATAGACGTCGGCCAGCATGCGGGCCGTGAACGCGGCCGTAGGTTCGCCCTGCGCCGCCGCCGCCCCGTCGCGAAGGACGACGACGTGATCGGCCCACCGCGCCGCGAGATTGAGATCGTGCAGAACGATCACCACCACCTTGCCCTCGCGCGCGAGGTCGCGCACGAGCCCCATCACCTGCGTCTGATGGCGAAGATCCAGCGCGCTGGTCGGCTCGTCCAAGAGCAGCACCCGCGGATCGCGGATGATCGCCTGGGCGAGACTCACGAGCTGGCGCTGTCCGCCGGACAGGCGGTTGAGCGGCTCCATGGCGATGTCGCCGATGGAGAGACGCGCGAGCGCCCCGAACGCCCGTGTGCGGATGCCAATCCCCTGCGTCTCCAGGCCCGCGATGGGCGCGGCCTTGAGCGACGCCATGACGGACTCCAAGGCGGTGAGCCCAACCCCTTGTGGCAAGGCCTGCGGCATGAACGTGACGATCTGCGCCCGCTCGGCGAGCGACAGGCCGAGAACGGAGCGCGCGCCGAGCCGCACGGATCCGGTCGCGCGGATCAAGCCGGCCAGCGCCAGCAGCAGCGTCGACTTTCCCGCCGCATTGGGGCCGACGAGCGCGGTGATGCGGCCAGCCGGAAAGGGATCGAGCGTCAGGCGATCGATGACGCGGCGATGGGAATAGCCGGCCGAGAGCTCGGCGATGTGCAGGGCCTCGCCGCCGGTGCTCATGGTTTTTCCCTGCGGCTGAGGATCAGCGCCAGAAAGAACGGCACGCCAATGAGGGACGTGACAAGGCCGATCGGAAGCACCGCGCCGGAGAGCGCCGTCTTGCTCACGCACGACGCGAGGGACATGATCAGCGCGCCGCAAAGCGCGCTCGCAGGCAGGAAGAAGCGGTGGTCCTCGCCGACGAGGAGCCGCGCGACATGCGGGCCGACGAGGCCGATGAACGCGATCGTGCCGACGAAGGCGACGGCCGTGCCCGTGAGCAGGCTGGCGCGCAGGAGACCGGCGAGGCGCAGGCGCGCCACGTTCACGCCGAGACTGCGCGCCTGATCCTGCCCGAGGCGCAGGGCCGTCAACTGCCACGACGACCACAAGGCGAGCGGACACACCACCGCCAGCACGACGGCAAGGACCAGCGTCTTGTCCAGTGTCGCGCGCGTCAGGCTGCCCATGGTCCAGAACACGAGTTGCTGGAGCGCCTGCTCGCTCGCCACGAATTGGGTGAGCGCGACCAGCGCATTGAACGTGAAGAACAGCGCGATGCCGAACAGAACGATGGTCTCCCCTTCCGGCGCATGCAGCCGCGCAAGCGCGCTGAGCAGCAGCACCGAGCCGAAGGCGAACAGGAACGCGTTGACCGAAATGACCCAGGTGTCCGGCACGCCCGGGAAACCGATGCCGAGCACGATGGCGAGCGCCGCGCCGAACGTGGCGGCCGACGACATGCCGAGCGTGAATGGGCTCGCCATCGGATTGTTGAGGAGGGTCTGCATCTCCGCGCCGGCGAGCGAGAGGGCAGCGCCCACCAGGATCGCCATCAGCGCCTGCGGCAGGCGCACCTCCCAGACGATGACCGCCGCGGCGCGATCGAGCGCGTCCGGCATGAAGAGGCCGCGCAACACGTCGGCCACGCCGAGGGCCGAGGGACCGGTGGCGAGATCGACGAGGAACGCCGCCGACGCCAGCGCGGCAAGCACGAGCACGATCGCCACCCGCCGGCGCAACAGCGACGCATAGGCGCCGAGCGCGCGGTCCGCGCTGGCGCTGCTAGCGGCGTCCGGCATCGCGCCCCTCGCCGGACGTCGTGAGCGCGATCCAATAGGTCCCGTCCATCGGCACCGGCAGGAACTTGTCGTTCAGCTCCCGAAGGCTGGCGTCGGGATCGAGGTCGGCAAACAGCTCCGGATGAAACCATTTGGCCAGCACCTCGACGGCGAGAAAATTGGCCGGGTTGTTGTTGAAGATGTGCCAGAGACCGAAGACGCGGCCGGCGCGCACAGCCGAAAGATCGGCGAGGCCGGGCTGCGCCACGACGCCCGCCAAGGTCATGCGGGCCACATCCGCCTCGATCCCCGGCCCCATGACGAGCCCGCCTTTGGCGGCAAGGTGGATGCCGCCCGTGCCGACGTAGATGTCCGGGTCCTTGGACAGCACGTATTCGAGATTGAGCTGGCCGAACGGCGTCGTCAGCACGTCGGCGGCGATGTTGTGGCCGCCCGCAGCGTCGATGAAGGCGCCGATGGTGGTGCGCGCCGGCGCGTTGCAACAGGCCCCGAGCCCGGCGTGCGCATGCATGAGCACGGTGGGGAGCTTGGGCCGCGCCTCGGCAAGGCGGTCGGCAACCCGCTTCCGGTGGGCGGTGTAGAACGCGAGATAGGCGTCCGCTTCTTTTTCGCGCCCGAGAACCTGGCCGAGAATGGCGATGCTCTGCGCCGTGTTGTCGAGCGGCTTGGCGATGAAATCGATGAACAGCACCGGGATGCCGGCCGATTCCAGCCGCGAGACGATCTCGGTCGACTTCGGCGACGGCCCGTAACCGCCGCTGAAAATCGCGACATCCGGTTTCGCCGCGAGCGCCTGCTCGATCGAAAATGTGTCGACGCTGCCTTGCCCGACCACCGGAACCTTGTCGATGGCCGGAAACTTGTCGCGATAGCGGGCATACGTTGCAGCGTCCTGCCGGATGAGATCGCCCGGCCAGCCGGCCAGGATCGACACCGGATCCGGATGCAGCAGCGACATCGCCAGAAGCTGGCGCCCTTCGCCGAGCAGCACGCGCTTCACGGGACGCTGGATCGTGACCGTGCGGCCGGCAATGTCGGTAATCGTGATCGGGGCCTCCGCACGCGCCTCGCGCGGCGCGATAAGAGCGACAGCGGCAAGGCCGAGCCAAAGCAAGGCGATCCAGGACGTCGGTCTATTCATCATGCGCAAGGGACCTCGAATGCCTCACGGCGAACGCTCCAGCGCGAAGCGCAGGGCGCGGCTGAGGACGGCGGGAAGAACGGACACGTGGGTCTCTCCAGGAAACTCCGCGTAGGTGACGGCGACGCCTCGTGACGCGAGCGCCCCAAGCCGGTCGGCCATGTCGCGAGCGTTGTCGACCATGCGGTTCTGCGCAAGCCATTGCGCCCGTTTCGCACCGTCCGGCTCCGCGCTTTCCCGCGCCGATAGCGTCTGCTCCAGCGCACCGACGGCGATCATCACGCGCACGTCCCGATGCCCCTCCCTCAGCGCGGCCGTAAAAGCCCGCTCGGAGTCGAGGATCGCACCCCCACCGAACCAGATCGACGGGCTGGCCGCAATGATGCTGCGGAACGCGCCCGGCCGGTGGAACAGCGCATAGAGCGCGAACAAGCCGCCGAAGGAATGGCCGAACAGGGCCTGGCGCGCAGGGTCGATGGCAAACTCGGCCGCGATCGCCGGCTTCAGATCCTCCTCGATGAAGCCGAGGAAGGCGGCAGCACCCCCCGTCGGTGGCCATGCGGTCCCGTCCGGGCGAGGCGCGAGGCGCGCTCCGTCCACATCGGGCGTATAGTCGAACGTCCGCCGCACGGGATCGAGTGGCCTGTCCGTCGGATAGCCGATGCCGACGAGCACGGCCGGCTCCACGCCGGTCGCCTCGGGCCGCGCCGATTGAAGTGCCAGCGCATCCGCCAGGGTCGCGAAGGCGGCGTTGGCGTCCAGGTGATAGATGACGGGGAAGCCGCCTGCGGGCGCCGGCACGGACGGCTTGGAGATGAAAATACGAAACTCAGCGCCCGAGCGAGATCGCATCGGGCGCTGTTCCGTTCGCGGCAGTGTGACGGGATGGACCGTCGTCGTGGCTCCTACCATTGGTATTTGAGCGTCGCCATCACGTTGCGTCCGACCCCATAGTAGCAGCCGGAGTTGGTGGCCGTGGTGGCCGGAAGGCCGCCACCGAACGCGCCGCACGACGAGATGTACTCCTCGTCGAACAGGTTGGAGGCGTTGACCTGCAGCGAGTAGCCCTCGAAGCTCGTCGACAAGGCACCGAAATCGTAGCGCATCGCCGCATCGACCAACACATTGGAATCGACGGTCCAGGTGTTGGCCCGGTTGCCGAAGGTCTCGCCGACGTACCGCACGCCGCCGCCGAAGCCGAAACCGTTGAGCGGGCCTTCGTGGAACGTGTAGAACGCCCAGAATGAGGCCATGTGCTCGGGAATGGCGGTCGGACGCCTGCCGCGCTCCGGCACGACGACGCCACCGCCGAGGTTGAACGTCTGGTTCGACTTGGTGATCTCGGTATCGAGGTAGGTGTAGGCCGCCACGACATCGAGGTTCTCGTTGACGCTCGCGCGCCCCTCGATCTCGAAGCCGCGGGTCCGAACCTCGCCCGCCTGCGTCTGGCAAATCGCATTCGCGGTGAGAGCGCACGGCCAGGGACCGTTGGCGAACGTATGGTCGGGATCGGGCGTCTGCACGTTCTCGAGCGTGATGTCGAACACGGACGCAGTGATCAGCGCGTTGAGGCCGCGCGGCTCGTATTTCACGCCGAGCTCATACTGCTCACCGGTCGTCGGCTTGAACGGGTTGCCGGCGAAGTCGACGGCCGTGCCGGTGATCGGCTCGAACGAGGTCGAATAGCTGAAGTACGGGGCAAGGCCGTTGTCGAAGGTGTACATCAGCGCGCCGCGCCAGGTGAACTCCTCGTCCTTTTGCGAGACGGTCGTCGTGGCGGCCCCATTGATCGGTCCGGACTTGAAATCGTAGTCCGCCCAGTCGTAGCGCGCGCCGAGAAGCGCGATCCAGTTGCCGACCTTGAGCTGCTCCTGGATGTAGATGCCGGTCTGCTCCGTCTCGCCTTCGTTGTCGTTCGCGAGGGGCGGCCGCGCGACGGCCAGTCCATAGACCGGGTTCGTGTAGTTGATCGGCGAAACCGCTGTCGCAGGGCCGCCACCGGACAGCTTGGCATCGGCCGAGCTGCGCTGGTGATCGAGGCCGAACAGAAGGGTATGGCGGGCGAAGCCGGTCGTGAAGCGCGCCTCGGCCTGGTTGTCGACGCCGAAGTAATCGCCGCTGTTCTGCGTGAGCGACTTGTTGCGCGTGATCTGCGGTTGGTTGGCGACCAGTCCGGCCGTCTGAATGCCCGCAAACTACGTCTCGAGGGACATGTAGCGGAAGTTCTGGCGCACGGTCCAGATCGAGTCGAACTGATGCTCGAACTCGTATCCGATCGAGGCCTGCTCGCGCGTGAAGGAATCGTAGCTCGGATCGCCCGGGTTGAAGAAGTGCGGGATCTGGCCCTGCGGCGACGGCAATGCCGAGCCGAGGGCGGGAACCGCCACGGAGTACGAGCTCTTGGGGTCGTTGAGATAGCTGCCGAGGATGGTCAGCGTGGTGGCCGCGCTCGGCCGCCAGGTGAGCGACGGCGCGATGGCCCACCGCTCCTCGTCGACGCCGTAGATGTCGGTGCCCGTCTCGCGCGCCAGGCCCGCGATGCGATACGAAAGCTCGCCGTTGCGATCGACCGGACCGCCGAAATCGAAGGCGAGCTGTCGGCGCTCATGCGTGCCGATCGTGACACCGATCTCGCCGAACGGTTCGTCGGTCGGCTTCTTGCTCACGAAGTTGACGAGACCGCCGACGCCGACTTGGCCGAACAGAACCGAGGCCGGTCCCTTGAACACCTCGATGCGCTCGAGCAGATAGGGGTCGACGACGGGAACGTCGAAATTCAGGCCGCGCTGCAGCTTGAGGCCGTCCTGGAAGTGCACGAAGCTCTGCAGGTTGCCGAGACCGCGGATATTGACGATGTCATAGCGCGACGCGGGGCGCTGATCGACGATGACGCCCGCCGTGTAGTGCAACGCATCCGATGCGCTCTCGGCGCCCTGCTGCTCGATCTGCTTGCGCGGGATGACAGAGACGGACTGCGGCGTCTCGATCAGCGGCGTGCCGGTCTTGGTCGCGGTCGCGCTGTCGCGCGCGACATACCCGTTCGCCGGCCCCGTCGCGCCCTGGTACGACGACGCGGGCGTGCGCTCGGGCGCCGGGGCCGGCGGCGTGGACGCCGGAGCCTGAACCGTCGCCGGCTTGGCCTTCTTGGCCGCCGCCTTCTTCGGCTTCTTTGGAGCTTGGCTGGCTTCGACCGTCACGGGCGGCAACGGAATATTCTCATCGGAATCCTGCGCGGCGGCCGGAGCGATGCCGGCTGCGGCAAGGCTGACGACACCCAACGCCAGGCCGCACGAGCGTGCGGTCACGATAAAATTCGGCTTCACGATAGTCCCCCAGTGAATGCTATCCGGGACGCGCCGCGCTGCAGGCTGCGCCCTGAGATCCCGCACGAGAGACTACGCATTGCCGTTTCGAAATAAAGCGCAGCTCAACGCATTGACGTTCTGGAGAATGAATCTGCCGTTTCTCGAAACATCATTCACACGGCAGTTTGACGTTATTCTAATTCTTGTTCCGCCGAGCGCGGCACACGTGCGCTTGCTTTGCGAACGGAGCGTCAGGCGCGAATGTCACCCGGACACGCGCCGTAGGTCTTCTTGAAGGCCGTGATGAAGCTCGACGAACTGTGATAGCCCGCAATCCATGCGGCCTCGGCTACCGTCACGCCCTGGTTTTCGAGCGCATCGCGCGCCGCTTCGAGCCGCTTGCGCCGGATATACTCGAAGACCGTCATGCCGAAGTGCTGCTTGAAATGCCGCTGCACGGAGGACACGCTCGCGCCGGTCTCGCGCGCAATCGACTCGATCGTGAGATCCCGCGTCAGATTCGCCATGATGTAATGACGGACGCGCTCGCTCTGCCGTGCGCCCATGCGCGACGGCTTGTGGTCGGCCTCGCCGGCCTGCTCCACCAGCGCGGCACAGCAGAGCCGCATCAGCTCGAGCCCGCGCACTTTCCGATAGAGGGTCAGGAAATCGCCCTTCACGCTCGGCGGCGGATGACTGATCTGCTCGGCCAGCGCGACGAGGTCCGGCGTAGGATCGAACGCGAAATGTCCAAGGTGCAGGGAGAAGAACCGATCCAGCGCCGGCGAGCCGCTCGACACGCCGCCGAGCTCCCGCTCGATCCAAGCGAGCGGAATCGACACCTTCACCTTGCGCAGACGCGCGCCCTGGTCGCCATTATTGAAATGGATACGGCAATGACGGCGCACATTGATCATGGAGATGCGCGGACGATGCCCTGCGGCATCCGCGCTTTCGGCGAACGGCACGCCGTCCATCACGAACTGCTGGCCGCCGCGCAAATACACGTTGATGATGAGCTTGGGCCAGACCTCGAGATCTTCCAGGCCCGCGCAGCAGCTCCGGCCCTCCAGGGCCCCGACGAAGACCGGCTCGGCTGCCGCCTCCTCGTCGACAATTCCATCTTGCATCGGATGACGTAGCTCCTGCCAGGGCCGAGACCTTCGCGCTCTCAAGCCAAACACCGCCGCCGAAGCCTGAAGCTTTATAATACATTACTATTTTCGTCAAGTTTTTCATCGCGCCGAGCCGGCCGCGGTTTCGGGGTCACTTCGCGTGCGCAGGCGGTCACGCGCCAACGCACACGCGACGCCGGCGGCGACATGAGGGATGGAAGCGGCTGGCGGGATTCAGAGGTGCAGCGGACAGCCTCGTGTCGCCCGAAGGCCCGAGGCGCAAACCGCCGCGCTTGCCGCGGCGGACAACGCCCTCAAACCGGGGGCAACGGTTTCGCTTCGCGTAACCGCTTACTGATTGCGTCCCGGCGAGATCAATCCGAGGGGATCAACGGCTGGGCGTCGCCAGCCTGTCGGCATACCACAGGGCTGCGACCGTGCAGACCGCGCCCGACAGCAGGTAGGCGCCGGCGGCCATCAGTCCGAAGTGCGTGGCCAGGAGAAGTGCGGCAAGGGGAGCGAAGCCCGCGCCGAACAGCCAGGCCAGGTCGGAGGTGATGGCGGCCCCCGTGTAGCGATACGCCTTCGAGAATCGCGAGGCGACCGCGCCCGACGACTGACCGAACGACAGGCCGAGCAGCACGAAACCCAGGATCATGAAGACCGCTTCACCCACCGGGCCGGCGTCGAGAAGTTGCGGCGCAAAGCCGCTGAAGGCGGCAATGCCGATGGCCGAGCCCATCAGCAGCGATTTGCGCCCGATGCGGTCCGCGATCATGCCCGAGGCGACGATGGCCGCCATGCCGAAGAACGCACTGATCGTCTCGATCAGCAGGAAGCGTGCGATGCCTTCGGAGGTGAAGAGAAACACCCACGACAGCGGGAACACTGTCACCATGTGGAACAGGGCGAAGCTCGCGAGCGGCGCGAAGGCGCCCGTCAGCACGTTGCTGCCTTCTGCCCGCAGCGTGTCTCGGACGCGTGCCGGCTGCAGCTCGCGGTTCTCGAACAGCGCCGCGTATTCCGAGGTCGAAACGATACGCAGGCGCGCGAACAGCGCCACGACGTTGATGGCGAAGGCGACGAAGAACGGGTAGCGCCAACCCCAATCGAAGAAATCCTGCGCCGACAGGTTGCCGACAAAGAAGGCGAACAGGGCGCTGGCGACGATGAGGCCGGCGGGCGCGCCGAGCTGCGGGATCATCGCATACCAGCCGCCGCTCTTGTCCGGCGCATGCATGCTCAAGAGCGAGGACAGGCCGTCCCAGGTGCCGCCCAGCGCGATGCCCTGGCATATGCGCGCGATGGCCAGCAGCCAGACGGCCGCGGCCCCGATGCTTTCCGCGCCGGGCAGGAACGCGATGGCGACGGTCGCCGTCCCGAGCAGGAACAGCGCGATCGTCATCTTCACGCCTTTGCCCCAGGCGCGGTCGACGGCCATGAAGATCGCCGTGCCGAACGGCCGCGCGATGAAGGCGAGCGCGAAAAGGACGAAGGAATACATGGTGCCCGTCAGCGGATCGGCGTCGGGGAAGACGAGCTTCGGAAAAACGATCACCGAGGCGATGGCGTAGACGAAGTAGTCGAAGAACTCCGAGGTGCGGCCGATGAACACACCGACGGCGATCTCGCCCGGAGCGACCTCGCTATGCTTAGCCTCCGGACCCACCGCACCGTGTCCCGCCATCGGCGATGTTTGCACCATTATCGCACCACTTCGAGTTTGATCCGTCGCGCTCGGGCTTGCCGATCGCGCAGTTTAGATGTCGTATCGGATGTCGTAAGCGTGACGCACTGTGCGTGGCATTGGGCAAATTGTCCAATGGGCTCGATGCGCACAACGCGCTAGCGCTGAGTGAAGCCGTTTTCATACTCACGGAAAGCAATCATGAGCCGAATTCGACTGTGGGCGCTGGCACCACTCGCATTGGCGTTGGGCGGGTGCGATTTCGTCGTTCTCAATCCCTCCGGCGATATTGCACTGCAGCAGCGCGACCTCGTCGTGATCTCCACGGTTCTGATGCTTCTCATCATCATCCCGGTGATGGCGTTGACGGTATTCTTCGCCTGGAAGTACCGCGAAGGAAATCAGGCGGCGGACTACGATCCAGATTGGAACCATTCCACCTACCTCGAGCTTGTGATCTGGGCCGCGCCCCTTCTCATCATCATCTGCCTCGGCGCCGTCACCTGGATGTGGACGCACCTCCTCGATCCCTACCGGCCGCTCGACCGCACGGCGCGCGGCCAGCCGATCACGCAAGAGGTGAAGCCGCTCGAGGTGGAGGTGGTCGCGCTCGATTGGAAATGGCTCTTCATCTATCCCGAGCAGGGCATCGCGACCGTGAACGAGATGGCCGCCCCCGTGGACAAGCCCGTTCGCTTTCGCCTCACGTCGACCTCGGTGATGAATGCGTTCTACGTTCCGGCGCTCGCCGGAATGATCTACGCGATGCCCGGCATGGAGACGACGCTGCATGGCGTGATGAACAAGCCGGGCACCTTCCCCGGCTTCTCGGCCAACTACAGCGGCGACGGCTTCTCCGGCATGCGCTTCGCCTTCCACGCCCAAACGGATTTCGACTCGTGGGTCGCCAAGGTCAAGGCGGAGGGCGGCGCGCTCGACCGGGCCACCTATCTGGCCCTCGCCAAGCCCAGCGAGAACGAGCCCGTGCGCCACTATTCGAGCGTCGAGCCGCAGCTTTTCCGCCTGATCCGCGACCGCTGCGCCGAGCCGGGCAAGATGTGCCTGCACGACATGATGGCCATCGACCGCAAGGGCGGCCTAGGCCTGGCCGGGATTGATCTGTTGCTGCCGCCTGACCAGAAGACGCCCGTCGCGCGCAGCGCGCTCTTCGGGCCGAAGGCGACGGCCATCGTCGGCTACTGCACCACGGAGGAGGCGCTCGCTGCGGTCGAGGCGACGACGTCCCCCCCCCGCGACCGCGATGCTGCGCCTCTCCAGGGCGCGGGCCTGCGGCGCCTGCCGTTCTCACCGTTCGCTCGCTCGAAGATCGACGCGAGCCTGCCGTCGCCCTCTCCTTCCGGCACCTGAGCAAACAAGATGTTCGATAACTTCGATCTCACCACGTTCATCTTCGGCCGTCTGACCTGGGATGCCATCCCGATTCACGAGCCCATCCTGGTCGCCACCTTCGCGGTGGTCGCGCTCGTCGGCCTCGCAGTCGCGGGCTGGGTCACCCACCGCGGGCTCTGGGGCTACCTGTGGCGCGAGTGGTTCACCACCGTCGATCACAAACGCATCGGCATCATGTACATGATCCTCGGCGTGGTGATGCTGCTGCGCGGCTTCGCCGACGCCATCATGATGCGCATCCAGCAGGCGATGGCCTTCGGCGGCGCGGAGGGCTATCTCAACGCCCACCATTACGACCAGATCTTCACCGCCCATGGCGTGATCATGATCTTCTTCGTGGCGATGCCGCTCGTCACCGGTCTCATGAACTACGTCATGCCGCTGCAGATCGGCGCCCGCGACGTCTCGTTCCCGTTCCTCAACAACTTCAGCTTCTGGATGACGACCGGTGGCGCCATCCTGATGATGATGTCGCTGTTCGTCGGCGAGTTCGCGCGCACGGGCTGGCTCGCCTATCCGCCGCTTTCGGGGGCGGAGCACAGTCCGGGCGTCGGCGTCGACTACTACATATGGTCGTTGCAGGTTGCGGGCGTCGGAACGACGCTGTCCGGCATCAACCTCATCTGCACCATCGTCAAGATGCGTGCGCCCGGCATGACGATGATGCGCATGCCGGTGTTCGTCTGGACCTCGCTTTGCACCAACGTGCTGATCGTCGCGACCTTCCCGGTGCTGACGGCGACGCTGGTGCTGCTGTCGCTCGATCGCTACGTGGGCACGAATTTCTTCACGAGCGATCTCGGCGGCAATCCGATGATGTACGTGAACCTCATCTGGATCTGGGGACACCCCGAGGTCTACATCCTGGTCCTGCCGGTGTTCGGCATCTTCTCCGAGATCGCCGCGACGTTCTCCGGCAAGCGCCTCTTCGGCTACACGTCGATGGTTTACGCCACGGTGGTGATCACGATCCTCTCGTACCTCGTGTGGCTGCACCATTTCTTCACGATGGGATCCGGCGCGAGCGTCAACTCGTTCTTCGGCATCACGACGATGATCATCTCGATCCCGACCGGAGCCAAGATCTTCAACTGGCTGTTCACGATGTATCGGGGGCGCATCCGCTTCGAGCTGCCCATGATGTGGACCATCGCGTTCATGCTGACGTTCGTGATCGGTGGCATGACCGGCGTGCTGCTGGCGGTCCCCCCGGCCGACTTCGTTCTGCACAACTCGCTGTTCCTGGTCGCCCACTTCCACAACGTCATCATCGGCGGCGTGGTCTACGGCCTGTTCGCGGGCATGGTCTATTGGTTCCCCAAGGCGTTCGGGTTCAAGCTCGACCCGTTCTGGGGCAAGGTCTCGTTCTGGGGCTGGGTGCTCGGCTTCTACTTCGCGTTCATGCCGCTCTATGTGCTGGGCCTCATGGGCGTGACGCGGCGGCTGCGCGTCTTCGACGACCCGTCGCTGCAGATCTGGTTCGTCATCGCAGCCTTCGGCGCGTTCCTGATCCTCGTCGGCATCGTCGCCTTCGTGATCCAGATCGCCGTCAGCATCATGCGGCGCGAGGAACTGCGCGATACGACGGGCGATCCCTGGAACGGACGCACGCTCGAGTGGGCGACGTCCTCGCCGCCGCCGTCCTATAACTTCGCCTTCACGCCCGTCGTGCACGACAACGATGCCTGGTGGGACATGAAGCGGCGCGGCTACACGCGGCCCCTCGGCGGCTACAAGCCGATCCACATGCCGCGCAATACGGGCACGGGCATCATTCTCGCGGGGCTCAGCGTGGCCATGTCGTTCGGGCTCATCTGGTACATGTGGTGGCTCGCGGCCGTGTGCTTCCTCGCCATCATCGCCGTCGGCATCGCCCACACGTTCAACTACGACAACTCCTTCGACATCAGCCAGGACGAGGTCGCGCGCTCCGAGAGCGAGCGCACGCGGCTCCTGGCCTCTAGCGGAACGAGCGCAATATGACGGCCGCCAGCAACGTCAATGTCGGCACCATGCCGCCCGTCTTCCATCTGGAGGACGAGCATGCCCACGCCGAAGGCTCGAGCACCATGCTCGGCTTCTGGATCTACCTGATGAGCGACTGCCTCATCTTCGCGGTGCTGTTCGCGACCTACGGCGTGCTCGGCGGCAACTATGCCGCCGGCCCCGCGCCCAAGGACCTGTTCGAGCTGGAGCTCGTCGCGCTCAACACCGCCATGCTGCTGCTGTCGTCGCTGACGTTCGGGTTTGCGATGCTCTCCATGATGAAGGCGGACAAGCGCGGCACGCTCGCCTGGCTGATCGTGACGGCCGCATTCGGCCTCGCCTTCATCGGCATCGAGCTCTATGAGTTCGCGCACCTGATCCACATCGGGGCGACGCCCCAGCGCAGCGCGTTCCTGTCGTCCTTCTTCACGCTGGTCGGCACGCACGGTCTGCACGTGACGTTCGGCATCGTCTGGCTGGCGACCCTTTGGGTTCAGATTCAGCGCCACGGGCTCATCGAGGCGAACCGACGCCGCCTCATGTGTCTCAGCCTGTTCTGGCATTTCCTCGACGTGATCTGGATCGGCGTGTTCACCTTCGTCTATCTGCTGGGAGTCCTGAGATGAGTGCGCAGAGCGCCGCGGCCCACGCGGCCGGCAACGACGACCATCATCACGGCGCCGTCCACCCGCATGGCACGCTGCGCGACTACCTGATCGGCTTTGCGCTTTCGGTCGTGCTGACCGCGGTGCCGTTCTGGCTGGTGATGGGCGGCGTCCTCGAGAGCAAGCTGGTGACGGCGTTGCTGGTCATGGCGCTCGCCATGGTGCAGATCGTCGTGCACGTGATCTACTTCCTGCACATGACGAGCCGCGCGGAAGAAGGCTGGAGCCTGATGTCCTTGATCTTCACGGCCGTCATCATCGTCATCACGCTGGCCGGATCGTTGTGGGTCATGCATCACCTCAACACCAACACCATGCCGAGCCACGACGTCCGACAGATGCCATGACGGCCGCGCGCCGGTCCGTGCACGCGCTGAGACCCGCGCGCTCGCTGACGGCGGTCACCTTGATCGGGATCGCCGCACTCGCGAGCACGGCGGGGCTCGGAGCCCTCGGCGTCTGGCAGGTGAAGCGGCTCGGCTGGAAGCTGGACCTCATCGCCCGCGTGGAGCGGCGCCTCGCGGCCGAGCCCGCACCGGCGCCGGATCGGACCGCGTGGGATACGCTGACCGCGGCTTCGGCCGAATATCTCAAGGTGCGCGTCACCGGGCGTTTCCGGCATGAGCGCGAGACGCTGGTGCTGGCCGTCACCGATCTGGGACGCGGCTCCTGGGTGCTGACGCCGCTCGACACGACGCAGGGGTTCACGGTGCTCGTCAATCGCGGCTTCGTGCCGCCCGAGCGGCGCGATCCGGCGACGCGCGCCGCGGCCGCCATCGCCGGCGAAACGACCGTCACCGGGCTTCTGCGGCTGACGGAGCCGGGCGGCGCCTTTCTTCGCACCAACGATCCCGCCCAGGATCGCTGGTATGCCCGCGACGTAGCCGCCATCGCATCCGCCCGCGGGCTCGCCGACACGGCGCCCTACTTCATCGACGCGGACGCCACGCCCAATCCCGGCGGCTGGCCGGCGGGCGGCCTGACGCAGGTGTCGTTCTCGAACAATCATCTCGTCTACGCGCTGACGTGGTTCGGCCTGGCGCTGATGACGCTGGCGGGCGGTCTCTACGTGGTGTGGGATTGGCGCCGCGAGCAGGCAAACGGTCTCGCCCGTCACGGCGAAACGGCCGGCTCGTGAGGCGGGCTGACGTTTTTTCCCGGGGCACGGCCCGAGGGCTTCCGGAATTGAGATCCAAACGCGCTCGTGAGTGAGAGACTATAACGCCTTCGCTAGACCGCCGAACGGCTCGTTCCACTCCCCTGCTGAGATCTGCCAGCGCGACAGATGGTTCCCCCATGCTTCTGGCTCCCCCATGCTTCGGCCGATCCCGTGACCGCGTAAGCAAAAGCAAATAGACCGAGCTTGGCCGGTCGGCTTCCTGGCCGGTCCGCCCGCTTATGACATCGGTGCCAAGTCCGGCGCTCGCGATAGCGCACGCAGCGCACGTCCTCTCGCCCACACCCACACTTACACCTCTCGCATCCGACCATCCGACGCGCGGACGCCCCACGCCGGCAAGCGCTCCACACACGAAAAGACCGCTCGAACTGGGCGATAAAATTGACGTCTCATTTTGGATGTTATAACATCCAAAATGTTAGCGAGCTTACACACGGGGGTCCCACCACATGCGTCCTGTTTTTCCGCCCAGCCCTGCAATCCGGTCGGGCCGACGCACGGCCTGCTGATCAAGCGCGTCGCCCCGGCGCCCCTGCGATCGCCCGCGCCTCACCAAGATCGAACATCCCTCAGCGCGTGATGGGCCGGCGATGCCCCATGCGGACAGCCTTCCCTGCATCGCCCACAGGTTGGAGTGACAATGAACGTTTCCCGATTGCGCAGACCCGCTCTCGTCGGCCCCTTGTTGATGATGGTTGCGCCGTTTGCATGGGCACAGACCGCAGATCAGGCCCCGACTGAACTCGATACGGTCACCGTCGAGGCCGCGCCAAAGGCGAAGAAGGCCAAAGCCAAGCCCAAGCCGACGCCCGCTCCGCAGAGTGCGAGCGTGCCTCCACCCGCAGACATGGCGCTCGACCCCACCGACCTCACGCTCGACGGAACGGTCGTCACCGAAGGCAGCGGCTCCTACAGCGCGGAAGCCAGCACGATCGGCGGCAAGCTCGTGCTGCCCCTCAAGGACACACCGCGCTCGATCTCCGTTTTGACCCGCAAGCGGCTCGACGACGAGAACATGACGTCGATCGCTCAGGCGGCCGAGCGCGCCACCGGCGTCTACGTTCGCAATGAGGGCGACGTCAGCGACGGGCCGTTCTTCTATGCGCGGGGCTTCACGATGTCGGTCTCGGAGAACGGCGTTCCGTTCGATACCACCTTCTACGGTCCCGGACTGGACACCGCCATCTACGATCGCATCGAGGTGCTGCGGGGCCCGGATGGCCTGATGCAAGGACAGGGGCAGCTCGGCGGCAGCATGAATCTCGTGAGGAAGGCTCCCTTAGCCGCGCCGCAGGTCAAGACCGAGCTCGTCGCCGGCCAATGGGGCAATCTCAGGAGCGTATTCGACATCTCCACGCCGGCAGCGAACGGCAAGATCAGGACGCGCGTGGTCGGCAGCGCGGAAACAAGGGAATCCTTCGTCGATTACGTCGGCCAGGAACGGTATCTGGGATACGGGATCGTCGAGATCGACGTGACGGAACGGACGACCGTCACCCTCAGCGCCATGAAGCAGGACAACGAGGTCAATCCCTACTTCGGCGCGCTGCACGTTCCCGGCACAGACGGCTGGACGCCGCGCGATCTCTATATGGGTGCGCGCTGGAGCACGTATGACTTCGA
The DNA here is from genome assembly GCA_964386545.1 of uncultured Hyphomicrobium sp. Classification (GTDB taxonomy): domain Bacteria; phylum Pseudomonadota; class Alphaproteobacteria; order Rhizobiales; family Hyphomicrobiaceae; genus Hyphomicrobium_C. Next base: position 112,812 of record CAYLSI010000003.1, on the reverse strand, counting down.
TCGATTTGAAACGTCCGCCAAGATTCATCATCGCTTCAATGGCGACTGGTCCCTGGTCGCAACCGCAACGCGCCGCGAGTACGACGACACCAAACGCTTCGCCTTCCACAACCCGAACCCTTCGGTCGCAAACGGCACGTCGCCCCTTCTCAACCGGGCAACCTGGTTCGAGGCCGAGCAATGGACCGGCGACGTTCATCTCACGGGGGCCGTGCACGCGTTCGGCCGACGGCATGACCTCGCGTTTGGCGCCAACTTCGAGCGCTTCGATTACGAGCGCTGGATCCGCAACGCACCAAGCGTCGGGTTCTGGCCCATCGGCAACCCTGACGTCCCCTACGTGCCCCTCACCCGGCTCGACAATTCGAACCTCACCTGGATCAGCCAGGATGGCTACTACGCCCAAGGCCGCTTCGAGATCGTCTCGTGGCTGCACGCCCATCTCGGGGGCCGGCTGAGCAACTACAAGTCCGAGACGCGGCCGCGCAGCTCCACCGTCACCACCGTGCAGTACGACGAGAGCGAGGTGTTTACGCCCTACGGCGGTCTCGTCGTGACGCTCAACCGGGACTGGACGGCCTACGCCAGCTACGCCGACATTTTTCGCCCGCAGAGCGTCTCCACGTTGGATTCCTCCGACAACGTCCTGCCACCACTGGTTGGTGAGCAATACGAGGTCGGCATCAAGGGCTCGCTTTTCAACGGAGCCCTGATCCCGAGCTTCTCCATCTTCCTGGCCCACGATACCAATCGCGCGATCCGCGACCCCAACGATCCCAGCGCCTACATCGCGGCCGGGGAGGTCGAGTCCAGAGGCTTCGAGATCGAGGTCGCCGCCCGGCCCGTAAAGAACTGGGACATCGTCGCGGGCTACACCTACACCGAAACCGAGTTCACGGCCGGCCAGCCGGCCGAGATCGGCCAGCGGTTCAATTCGTTCTTCCCCAAGCACAGCTTCAAGCTCTGGTCGAACTATACGTTCGACGGCGGCGGTCTTCTCGACGGCGTCGCTCTGGGCGTCGGCGTGCGCGCCTTCAGCGAAAGCACCGCGGCGTTCACGAGCCCCTACCTCGCTGAGGTCGAGCAGCCGGCCTATGCTGTCGTCGACGGCCGTCTCGGCTATGCGCTGACCGACAGCACGGAGCTATCGCTCAACGTCACCAATATCTTCGACGAGGTCTATATCCCCTATCCGGGCGTCCGGGCATTCTATGGAGAGCCCCGGCGCGCGCTGGCCAAGATCGTCACCACCTGGTGATCGCGCGAGCATCGGTCCCGCGCTCGGCTCAATGGAGCGGAGAGCGCGGGACCGAGGGTCTGGTGCCATACGCTTGCCGCAGCCCGCTAACCTTGGCGACGCGATCGTCGCACACATGATGACGTGAGCAGCCTAGAGCAACTGAATATCCTGGGCCCGCACGACGATGCTCTCCTGCGCGAACGCTCGCTCGAGCTTTTTGCGGTATTTCATCCACCAGGCCGGATCCAGGCGCTCCACCATCACCTCCACCACCACGATGTCATCCTCATGTGTCGCCGCGCCGCCGGGTTTCCATCGCCCTTCAGCCGGCGTGCGCGTGAACGCGGTGACGCCGCCGAACCGCTCGGTCAGCTCCGAAGCGACCGTCTCGTACTTGGCCTTGGGAAATCCCCGTCCCTTCTTGTCGTGAAGCGGCAGCAGGATCTGTACCAGAAACATCGGTCACCCCGCTTGTCGAGCGAGGAGCAGGTCGCAGGATTCGTCGCGCAAAGCCCTGCGTGGCAAGGCTCGACCCGGCACTTGAGAGCCGGGTCGAGCCTTTTCCTGGAACGTCTGCATTGCCTCAGTTCAGGATGCCAAGCAGATGCATGGCGATGATGGCGATGATGGGAACACCCAGCAGCCAGAGAGTGATGTCGCGAAGCATGGCTCCGTCCTTTCCTTATTTATGCGCGCCGGCGCGCGATGAGGAATGTGAAGCGGGCGGGAATGTTCTGATCCCGGTGATGCCCTCCGCGCTGCGCCGCGTACCAGGCGGCGGCCAGCCCAAGCAGCAGGGCGGTCGCGGTCGCAAGCCCCGCCGCCACGGCCGCCTTTCGTGCGGTGTCGATCGCTTCGAGCGCGCTGGCATAGGCGTCCTCGACGCGCTTCTGGGCAACGTCCGGCGCCAGTCCGGTTCGGTTGGCGACGACTTGCGCGAGATAATCGCGGTCTGCGGCATCGAGCGAGCCGTCCGCCGTCGCGGAGACGAGAATGCGCGTCAGCTCTTCGCGATTGTCGGCAATACCCGTGGCTCCTGGGTTAGGCGCGGCTCCTGGAGCCGGCCGCATCAGAGCGTCGACCGAGGACGCCACCAGCGCACCCCGATCGGCCAGGACTGCTTTACCGACCTCGCCACTGACTTGAGCGGCGGTGCCGGCCGCGAGATACGCCAGCAGGCCACCGATGACGACGGCCGTCGACCACACCAACAGGCCATGGACGCCATCCCTGAATTGCACCTCCTCCGCGCTCGCGCTCCAGGCCGCGCGCATGCGGCCCGCGATATAGCCGCCGATCAAGAGCGACAGGATCGGAACGAAGATGGCCCAGAAGGCTGCGAGGGTTGCGGCCCACGCGCCATACGATTGGGCCGGATAGGGAGAGAGCAGCGACAGGCCGATGGCGCTGCCGGCGGTGAAGAGAACGAAGGATATCGCCGAGGCAGCAACCGCGCCGGCGAGGATTGGTCCCCATTCCACATAGTGGGTTCGCACGTCGGACACGGGCTCGGGCATTGTGTTCTCCTTAACGCAGACCCAGCGCGCCCAGGACGAACATCACCACGACGATGAGGCCGATGAGATAGATGATTTCATGCATGAGAGGCACTCGGGACATTGACTGTGTTCCCGTGCAACAACCCACCGCCTGACTAGGTTCCGCTTGCGCGCGGACTTCGTAAAAGAAAAGCAAGAGGCGGAACGGGCGGCGGCGCGAAGGGAGCCCATTGCTTTGTCGGACGATCGGGCTCGGCTTGGGCACCGGCCGGATGGCGCCGGAACGTAGACGCGGATCTGTGCCGCGATCTCACGATGGTCGGTGGAGCCAGTATCCGCCACCGGTTATGCGGTTCCCTTCTCCCTCGGAAATCTCGCAAGGGCCGATCGCCGCCGATCGTCGCGACCGGTCATCGCTACGGTCGCGCACGCGACGCGCAACCCGCTTGAAATTGACGAAGGCGTCGTCCCGCTACCCGGCCAGCACACATCCCCCAGACGCGAATGGGGCGGCGCGCCTATCGGCGCCAATGAGGCGGCCAGGAGATCGCGGTATCCGCGCCAGGGCGGGCGATCATGAAAATTCATGAAGCAAATCAATGGCGACCCCGGCAGGATTTGAACCTGCGACCCCCAGATTAGGAATCTGGTGCTCTATCCAGCTGAGCTACGGGGCCGCGCCGCCCTTTCCATACATGAGCCGGGCGACAATTTCATCCCATCGTTGGAGCGCAGCGCCACACTCGCCCATCACGCCACGGAGGCCCCGAGATCGACGAGCACGCGGCGCGCCACGTCGGCCAGCTCGCGGGGAATGCGCCCCAGCTCCCGGTGCCGCGCCACGAGGGTGAGCTTGCGCGTGAATTGAGGCCCCGGCAACTGCGCGGCCGTGAAAGCCGTCTCCGGCAGGGCCGCTTCCCCGATGCAGAGCGGCGTGGTGATGGCGAGCCCCCGGCCCGCCGCCACCATCGACGCGACGCCGAACGGCGTGTCGAACTCGAACCGCCGCGGCGCCTCGACCCCGATGCGCCGCAGATGCCCCTCGATGTCGAGGCCCGTCTGCGAGCGCGCGCTGAAACGGATCAGCGGCAGGTCGCGCACGAGCTTGCGCAGGGCGACGACCGTCTTCGGCGGCTCCACGCCCGCAGGCAGCAGCAGGATGTAGGGCTCCTTGGCGAGCGCCCAGCGCTCGAGCCCAGCCCATGTTTCGAGATCGTCCACGCCGAGGAAGAGATCGAGCCGGCGTGTCAGCAGATCGCTGGCGTGCGACGCGGTGAGCCCCGACAGCACGGAGACCTCATCGGCCACCGTATCGAGATAGGCGGTCATGGGACGCGACAGCGCGCGAGAGAGGGAATCGACGAGCCCGACGCGGATCGACGGCGCCTTGCCGTGCTGCGTCTCGCGCAGCATGGGACCGATCTCGCGCGCATCCGCCAGCAGCGCGCTGGCCCGCTGCCGCAGCAGCGCCCCTGCCGGCGTGACGGCGAGCGGCCGCACGGTCCGGTCGAAGAGGTCGAAGCCGAGCCGTCGCTCCAGATCGCCGACGGCTTGAGAAACGGCAGGCTGCGTCAGCCCGAGCGCGCGGGCCGCCGACGACATCGCCCCCGTCTGGCAGACGGAGAGGAAGATTTCGAGCGACCGGAGGTCGAACGGAAGGGCGGGAAGAGCATCACGCATCGCCCTAGTATAAGTATCGCTTATATAGCCTACAACACCGTTCGGCCGTATGGCTAAGACCGACCATCCGCCGGAGAGGCCTCGTCCTGTCCGGCACGCCCTGAGCGCATTCCGCCGCCGCAGCGAGGAAGCTTCCGCCCATGAGCACTCAAACATGAGCACGCCAACATGAGCAGCCAATACTCGATCTTCTCCGTCCTGCGCGAAGCCTTGCGCGGCCACACCGGCTGGGGTCCGGCCTGGCACGACGCCGCGCCCAAGCCCGACTACGACGTCGTCATCGTCGGCGGCGGCGGCCATGGCCTCGCGACCGCCTACTACCTCGCCAAGACGTACGGTCCGCTCCGGATCGCCGTGCTGGAAAAGGGCTGGATCGGCGGCGGCAACGTCGGCCGCAACACGACGATCGTGCGCTCGAACTACCTCCTGCCCGGCAACATCCCATTCTACGAGCTTTCGATGAAGCTCTGGGAGGGGCTGGAGCAGGACCTCAATTACAACGCCATGGTGAGCCAGCGCGGCGTCCTGAACCTCTACCATTCGGACGCCCAGCGCGACGCCTTCGCCCGCCGCGGCAACGCCATGCGCCTGCACGGCGTCGATGCGGAGCTGCTGGACAAGGAGGGCGTGCGCAAGCTCGTGCCCTTCATCGATTTCGACAACGCGCGCTTTCCCGTCCAGGGCGGTCTCCTCCAGCGCCGCGGCGGCACCGTGCGCCATGACGCGGTGGCCTGGGGTTACGCCCGCGCCGCCGACCGGCTCGGCGTCGACATCATCCAGAATTGCGAGGTCAAGGGCTTCAAGCGCGAGGGCGGCCGCATCACCGGCGTCGAAACCTCGCGCGGCGACATCGGCGCCAAGAAGGTCGCCGTCGCCGTCGCCGGCAGCTCGTCGCGCGTCGCGGCCATGGCAGGCCTGCGCCTCCCCATCGAAAGCCACGTGCTGCAGGCCTTCGTGAGCGAATCCATCAAGCCCTTCATCGACGGCGTCGTGACCTTCGGCGCGGGCCACTTCTACATCAGCCAGTCCGACAAGGGCGGCCTCGTCTTCGGCGGCGACCTGGACGGCTACAACAGCTACGCCCAGCGCGGCAACATGCCGGTCATCGAGGATGTCTGCGAAGGCGGCATGGCGCTGATGCCGCGCATCGGGCGCGTGCGCCTGCTGCGGCATTGGGGCGGCATCATGGACATGTCCATGGACGGCAGCCCGATCATCGACACGACGCCGGTCGGCGGGCTCTACCTGAACGCGGGCTGGTGCTACGGCGGCTTCAAGGCGACGCCGGCCTCCGGCTACTGTTTCGCGCATCTGATCGCCAAGGACGAGCCCCATCCCGTGGCCCGCGCCTATCGGCTCGACCGCTTCGCGACCGGCCACGCCATCGACGAAAAGGGCATGGGCCCGCACCCGAACCTGCACTGAGACCGGAACAAGGAAGGCGTCCGCGATGAGAATCGCATGTCCCCACTGCGGCGAGCGCAGCCTCGACGAGTTCGTCTACTCGGGCGACGCGACCGTGACGCGTCCCGACGCGGCGAGCCCATCCGCCCTCGAAGAGTTCACGCGCTACACCTTCGAGCGCACCAATCCGCCCGGCATGCACCGCGAGCTCTGGTATCACGCCGCCGGCTGCCACGCCTGGCTGGTCGTCACGCGCGGCATCTCGACTCACGCGATCGCCTCCGTCGAGCTCGCCCGCGACGTCGCCCTCGCCCGGCAGGCCAACCCTCAGGCCAACTCCAAGGACAAGAGCTGATGGCGCAGCAATCGAACCGGACCCCGACCGGCGGCCTCATCGACCGGACGCGCACCCTCTCCTTCACGTTCGACGGCAAGACCTACAAGGGCCATCCCGGCGACACGCTGGCCTCCGCCCTGATCGCCAACGGCGTACGGCTGGCCGGCCGCTCGTTCAAGTATCACCGCCCGCGCGGCATCCTCGCGGCGGGCTCGGAGGAGCCGAACGCGCTCGTCGAGCTGCGCGAAGGCGCGCGCCGCGAGCCGAACACCAAGGCCACCACGACCGAGCTTTACGCAGGCCTCACGGCGCTGAGCCAGAACCGCTGGCCGTCGCTCGCCTTCGACGTGATGTCGGTCAACTCTCTGCTCTCGCCGGTGTTCGTGGCGGGCTTCTACTACAAGACGTTCATGTGGCCCGCCGCGCTCTGGGAAAAGGTGTACGAGCCGGCCATTCGCCGTGCGGCCGGTCTCGGACGGGCGGCCGAAACGCACGATCCCGACACCTACGAGAAAGTGACGGCCTTCGCCGACGTCCTCGTGATCGGCGGCGGCCCGGCCGGCCTGATGGCGGCGCTCTCCGCCGGCCGCAGCGGGGCGCGCGTCGTCCTGGTGGATGAAAACGCGCACTTCGGCGGTCGCGCCATCGACGACGCGTCCGAGATCGGCGGCAAGCCCGCCATCGACTGGGTCAAGGAGACGGAAGCCGAGCTGGCGAAGCTCGACAACGTGCGCCTCCTGCGCCGCACGACGGCGTTCGGCTGCTACGACGGCGGCACCTACGGCGCCGTCGAGCGCGTCTCCGATCACATCGCCGCCGCCCTCCCCGGCATGCCGCGCCAGCGCCTCTGGCGCATCGTCGCCAAGCGCACCGTGCTCGCCGCCGGCGCCACCGAGCGCCCGATCGTGTTCGGCAACAACGACCGCCCGGGCGTGATGCTGGCCGGCGCCGTCCGCACCTACATCAACCGCTACGGCGTGGTGCCGGGCCACCGCGCGATCGTGTTCACCAACAACGACGACGGCGTCTCGACGGTCCGCGAGCTGCTGCGCGCGGGCGCCGACATCGTAGCCCTCGTCGACAGCCGCACGACACCGTCCCCGAAGACGAGACAGATCGCCGCCGAGGCACAGACGCGCCTGATCACCGGCGCCGTCGTCACCGGCGCGCTCGGCGGCAAGTGCGTGACCGGCGCCGAGGTCCGCACGGCCAGCGGCGACACCGTCACGCTCGATTGCGATCTGATCGCCATGTCCGGCGGCTGGAACCCCAACCTGCAGCTTTCGACGCATCAGGGCTCGAAGCCCGTCTGGAACGATCGCCTGCTGTGCTTCACGCCCGGCGTGCTGCCGCACGGCATGGCGGTCGCGGGCGCGGCCAACGGCGAGTTCACGCTGACCCAGTGCCTCGCCAATGGCGCGGCCGCAGGCGCGGCGGCTGCCGCCGACGCGGGCTTCGGCCAGGCTTCGACGCCGGCAACGCTGCAAGCGCTCGACGAGCCGCCGACCATCGCGCCGCTCTGGCGCGTGGAGAATCCGCGCGGCAAGGCGTTCGTGGACCTGCAGAACGACGTCACGGCCAAGGACATCGAGCTGGCCGAGCGCGAAGGCTTCCGCGCGGTCGAGCACCTGAAGCGCTACACCACCCTCGGCATGGCGACCGACCAGGGCCGCACCGCCAACGTCAACGCGCTCGCCATCATGGCGGAGATCACCGGCCGCTCGATCCCCGAGACCGGCATCACGCTGGCGCGCCCGCCTTACACGCCCGTCGCCCTCGGCGTGCTGGCCGGGCATCATCGCGGCAAGTCGTTCAAGCCGACGCGCCTTCCGCCCTCCTACCGCTGGGCGAAGGAGCAGGGTGCGGTGGTCGTCGAGACGGGCCTCTGGCTGCGTCCGAGCTACTTCCCACGGCCCGGCGAGAAGGACTGGCTCGAAACCGTCAAGCGCGAGGTCGAGACCGTGCGCACCGCCGTCGGCATCTGCGACGTGTCCACGCTCGGCAAGGTCGACGTCCAGGGCAAGGACGCCGGCGCCTTCATCGACAAGCTCTACTGCAACGGCATGAAGACGCTCGCCGTCGGCAAGGCCCGCTACGGCTGCATGCTGCGCGAGGACGGCATGCTGCTCGACGACGGCACCGTCGCGCGCTTCGGCGACACGCACTATTTCATCACGACGACCACGGCCAACGCCGTCAAGGTCGTCCAGCACATGGAATACTGCCACCAGTGGCTCTGGCCGGAGATGGACGTGCATATCGCCTCCGCCACCGAGCAGTGGGCGCAGTATGCCGTCGCCGGTCCCAAGTGCCGCGATCTTCTGCGCAAGATCGTCGATCCCGCCTACGACATCTCGGACGCCGCCTTCCCCTACATGGGCGTCGCAGAGATCACCGTCTGCGGCGGCGTCAAGGCACGGCTCTACCGCCTCTCGTTCTCGGGCGAGCGCGCCTACGAGATCGGCGTGCCCGGCCGCTACGGCGATGCGCTGATGCGCCGCCTCATGGAGGCCGGCCAAGAGTTCGGCGTCTGCGCCTACGGCACCGAGGCGCTCGGCGTCATGCGCATCGAGAAGGGCCACATCAGCGGCCCCGAGCTCAACGGAACGACGACACCGCGCGACGTCGGCCTCGGCGGCATGGTGTCGTCGAAGAAGGACTTCATCGGCGCCGTCCTCGGCAAGCGCCCCGGATTGCTCGACGCCGACCGCCCCGCGCTCGTGGGCTTCCGCCCGGTCGACCGCGCCGCGCGGTTGCGCGCGGGCGCCCACTTCATCGCCCGCGACGCTGAGCCCGTAGCCGAAGCGGACGAAGGCTACCTGACGTCGGTCGCCTACTCGCCGTCCAACGGACACTGGGTCGGCCTCGGCTTCCTGAAGCGTGGCCCCCAGCGCCTGGGCGAGATCGTCCGCGCCTACGACCCGGTCCGCAACGGCGACACGCTCGTCGAAGTCGTCTCGCCTGTGTTCGTCGATCCCGAAGGAGGACGCGTCCGTGGCTGATCTTTCTCTCACGCCCGCCTCGGCGTTCATGCACTGGAAGCCGGTGGTGCAGAACACCCTGTCCATCACGGCCAACGAAACGGCCACCATGGCCAGCATCGCCGTCAACACCGGACAGACGGCAACACTTCAGGCCGCCATCGAAGGCGCGTACGGCGTCGCGCTGCCGAGCCGGCCCGCTCGCACGCAAGCCAAGGACGGCACGGCCTTCGTCTGGGCCGGCCCCGGCCAGTGGCTGGCCGTCGCCGAGCGCGAGAGCGGACGCGACCTCGAAACCGAGCTCAAATCGCGGCTCGCGGGGCTCGCCTCCGTCGCCGACCAGTCAGACGGCCGCATCATCGTGCGCATTTCGGGCGAGCGCGCCCGCGACGTGCTGGCCAAGGGCGTGCCGCTCGACCTCGATCCGCGCGCCTTCAAGGCCGGCGACGCCGCCATCACCCACGCGAGCCACATCGGCGTGATGCTGTGGCAGCTCGACGAACGGCCGACCTACCAGCTTGCGATGTTCCGCAGCTACGCCGACAGCTTCGCGCATTGGCTCGCCGAGTCGGCCGCCGAGTACGTATCGGTGCGGAGCTAAGGTTTTCCCGCATTGATCGAATCGTCCAGGATCGCCCCACTTCATCGCTCCGTGGTGGGGAAAGGTCGGCGCGTCCATGCGAAGAAACATCGCTTCGCACGACGCGCCGCATGAGGGGCCGCTGTCCGCCATACGATCAAAGCCAGGAAACGCGAACTTCGGCGGCCCTATATCGAAACTGACATTTCCCGCAGCCCACGCTGGGGAACAGGACGGGAGACGCACATGAGTGGACGCATTGGAATCCGGGTCGGAGAGGCCCTCGTCGCCGGCGGTCCGCCTGGCACCGCCGCCGAGCCCGAGGTCGCCATCGGCGAGATGGACGGCCCCCTCGGCACCGCCTTCGCCAATCTGCTCGGCAACCAGGTAGCCGGCCATAGCCGCGTGCTGGCCCTCCTCAACACCGACGTCATGGTGCGCCCGGCCACCATCTGCGTCAGCAAGGTCACCGTCACCAGCGAGCGCTACACCAACATCCTGATGGGCACCGTGCAGTACGCCACCGCCATGGGCGTGCTCGATGCCGTCCGCTCGGGCGACATCCCCAAGGAGAAAGCCAACGACCTCGGCATCATCGTCTCGGTATGGCTCAATCCCTCGGTCGCCACTATCGACAATCTCGACCACAAGATCCTGTTCGACATCCACCGCGAGGCGACCACGCGCGCCATACACAAGGCGATGTCGAACGAGCCGTCCATCGACTGGCTGCTCCAGAACCAGGACAAGATCATCCACAAGTACTTCGAGAAGGGTCTCAAGGGCGAGATCTGACGCGCCCGCGCGAACACCCCCTCTCCTGCCTCCGCCGTCGGACGCCCGGCGGCGGAGGCAGGCCGCGAACGAACGGCTTGACCAAAGCCGTCGCATGGCCATCCTGGCGGCCATGCTCACGCTCTCCCTGCTTCGTCACGCCAAATCGAGCTGGTCCGATCTCGAGCTCGACGACCATGACCGCCCGCTGGCCAAGCGCGGCGCAAAGGCGATTCCGCTGCTCGCGAAGTATTTCCGCCAGGAGAAGCTCCGGCCGGACCTGATCCTGTGCTCGGACGCCATGCGCACGCGCGCGACGCTCGCCCTGCTGCTGGCGGAGCTCGGCACGCCACCGGCCCGAATTGTCTATGACGGGACGCTCTATCTCGCCTCGCCCGACACGATCCGCGCCGCGCTCGCAAGGCACGGCGAAGCGGAGCCGCACGTGCTCGTCGTCGGGCACAATCCCGGGCTTCATGCGCTGGCGCTGGAATTGGTCGGCCACGGCGACCGGAAATTGCTCGCGGGCCTGGCCCGGGAGTTCCCGACGGGGGCCCTGGCCGTTTTGAGCTTCAACGCGCTGTCATGGAGCGAGATCGCCCTCGCGAGCGGCAACCTCGAGCACTTCACGACGCCGCGGCGCCTCGCCTAGAGCATTTTCCGACGAAGTGGAGACCGGTTCGTCGTAAGAAAATGCGATAAAATAAGAATCTAGAGCGTCCGATCCGAGTCTATCGGATCGGAAAACGCTCTAGCTGCGTGCCGCCCTTGCGCCGGAATAGCTGCCCCGCTGGGCGGCCCCGGCCGTTTCCGGGAAGTGCGCGTTCGTGCCGAAGAACAGCGCCTGGCTGACCAGCGCGCGCACCGTATTCGGCTCGAAGGGCTTGGTGATGAGGAACGTCGGCTCCGGCCGCTCGCCGGTGAGCAGGCGCTCGGGGAAGGCCGTGATGAAGATCACCGGCACCGTCATGCCGAGCAGGATCTCGTTGACGGCGTCGAGACCCGAGCTGCCGTCCGCCAGATGGATGTCGGCCAGGACGAGACCCGGCTTCTTCTTGTGCACTTCCGCCAGCGCCTCGCGGTGCGTGCGCGCGATGCCCGACACCCGGTGGCCGAGACCCTTGACCAGCGCCTCCAGATCCATCGAGATCAACGGCTCGTCCTCGATGATCAGCACGTCCGTCGCCGTCTGCTCGGCGATCTGCTCGCCGGCTTCCTCGATCAGGCGGGTGACCTCGTCATTGGACGTCTCGAGGATCTCGGCGATCTGCTGCGTGGTGAAGCCTTCCACCGACGCCAGCAGGAAGGCCTGGCGCGGCAGCGGCGTGATGGCGTCCAGGCTCTTGTCCGCCTGCGTCTTCAGCTCGACCGGCGCGTGATTGATGCTGACCGAGTTCCAGACCTTGAGAAAACACTTGTAAAGGCCGACGCGCTTGAGATGCCCATCCGGGAAGCTCGACGGATCCGCCACCAGCGTTTCGAGCACAGCGACCACATAAGCGTCGCCGCTTTCCTGGCTGCCGGTCAGCGCCCTCGCGAACCGCCGCAGATAAGGCAGTTGAGGCGCGATTGTCTCAGCAAGCGACATTACGGTATTCTCCCTGCTTCAGAGGAGTGGGCACTCGTGCTCCCACCCTACCGGTTAACGCGAATTTCGCCGAAAAAGTTCCGTCACGTGAGAAATTTGTGCCTTGGGCCGCGGAACGGCCCCGCTCCTCACCGCGCGGCATCCTTGACCTTCTTCTGATCCATGTCGCCGTCCGCCGTGCTGCCGCCGCGCAGCTCGTCGTCGCCGAGCAGCTCGACGAGCCGGTTGCGGGCCCGGTTGACACGGCTCTTGATGGTGCCGACCGCACAGCCGCAGATCTGCGCCGCTTCCTCGTACGAGAACCCTTCCGCACCGACCAGAACGAGCGCCTCGCGCTGATCCGGCGGCAGCGTGGAGAGCGCCGAGCGGAAATCGGCCAGATCCAGATGCCCGTACTGCTCGGGCTGCACGGCCAGCGAATTCTGATACTGATCGTCCGGATCGTCCACCTCGCGGCGCAGCTTGCGGTGCTGCGAGAAATAGACGTTGCGCAGGATCGTGAAGAGCCACGCGCGGAAGTTCGTGCCCGGCGTGAAGGACTCGCGGCTGTTCCACGCCTTGACGAGCGTTTCCTGCACGAGATCGTCCGCACGCTGGGGATCGCTCGCGAACGAGCGGGCGAACGCGCGCAGGTGCGAGATCGCGCCGACCAGAGCTTCCTCGAATTCGAAGTCGGGTGCTGCTGTCATGGTCAGCTCTTACCCGCCTTGTCGTCGCCTTCCGACTTCTTGAGCTGGTCGAGGAGCTGCAAGAACTTGTCCGGAACGGCCTCCTTGACGACTTCGTCGTAGCTTTCCCGCAGCTTACGGCCCAGCGCTCCCTGGATGGCAGCGTCGACGGTGGCGACAGGCTCCTCGTGCTCCGCGCTGTCAGCAACCGCGCCCTGGCTTCCGCCTGCCGATTTGGACGTGCTCATTTTACTTGCGACCCCTCAGAACTGCCCGCTCTCCGCGGAGCGGCAGGTATCGACCCGTAGCCCCCGGCCCGCGCCCTCCGAACCGCCCCGGCGGTCAGCTTCAAGCGCGCGATCCGGACGCCTCCGGTCGATCCAATCCTTATGCTCACTCTGCTGTCAATCCGATCGAGCTATCGCGGACAACGGCCGGGAGCGCCGTTCGGTTCCATGCCGGCGGCGGTAAAATACTAACAAGATGTATTTCCCTGGCTGTAGCCGGCCGGCGGCGACCATTTAACCCTGTCGGTCGCCGGGGAACTCTTCATCGGATACCGCGTTCCCGCCAAGCTCCCTGATCCGTCCGTGACGGGCTGGGACGCCGGAGCGCCCCCGAGTGCTCCGTTTGCGGACGCCACCCGCCCCCCTCCCCGACCCTAGAGCACGGGTGGCTATCTGCCTGATGTGCCGGCGCAGCTCCCTCCCGATCCTGCGCCGGCACTATTTTTTTGGCCGCCAGGAAAATCCCCCACCGGCCGCTCGGGCAACGGTAAGCGCCTGTTCACGAACTTGCGCCATAGTCTGACCGCTGACCGCCGCCCGAGAAAAAACAAGCGCCATGCATGTCGTGATCATCGATCCGAGCCGGGTCGTTCAACACAAGCTCGCCACGCAGCTCGAGGCATCCGGCTGCTATGCGGACTGCTTTTCGGCCTCGGACCTCGCCATCGCCTACATCGAGAACACGCCCAGCGTGGACGTCGTGCTGACGAGCCTCGAGATCGAGCCCGTGCCGGGCCTCGAGCTGTGCTGGCACCTGCGCACGTTCGTGGGCGACCAGCGGCCGCTGCACATCATCGTCATGTCGTCCAATACGAGCGAGCGCGCGCTCGCGGAAGCGCTCGACAGCGGCGCCGACGACTTCATCGTGAAGCCGATCCGCCACGAGGAGCTGGCGGCGCGCCTGCGCGCGGCCAACCGCATGATCACGCTGCAGCGCCAGCTCGTCGAGCAGGCAACCACCGACTTCCTGACCGGCGCCCTCAACCGCCGCGCCTACATGGCGATGGTGGAGGACAAGCGCCGCCAGCTCGACCCCAGCGAGAGCATGGCGCTCGCGCTTCTCGACATCGACCGCTTCAAGGCGATCAACGACACGCACGGTCACGACATCGGCGACGAGGTCATCGCCACCGTTGCCAAGATCGCGGGCGAGGAGGCCCCGGTCGTCGCCCGTTTCGGCGGCGAGGAATTCGCCCTCGCCTTCCCGATCCTGAGCGCCGCCGAGGCCGCCCACTGGTGCGAAACGATCCGGCAGAACATCGCGGCGCACGAGTTCGCCGGCGCGCACGGACCGTTTCACGCCTCCTGCAGCTTCGGCGTTTCGGAATGGCCGGCGCGCGACACGCTCCGCAGCGCGCTGAAGCACGCCGACCTCGCCCTGATGCAGGCGAAATCCCGCGGCCGCAATCAGGTCGTGATCTCCGAGCCCACGGCCACGATCGCCTGCACGGCCGCGTAAACCGCCCTCGGCGCGCGACGCACGACGGCCGCGAACCTATCCGGAATCGTCGGCGCGCCCTCCAACATAATCGCCGGATTTCCATCATTGTGACGGCTTGGCAGGCGTTCGCCTGCACGCGCTTGACAAGCGCGCGTCGTCAACGCTGTATCCCATGCAATACAGCCACCGCGCAGGATCGCAGCATGAGCCGAACAGTCCGCCTGATAGCCTCCGCCATCGCCCTCGCCGTCACCGCCGCCACGCACGCGGTCGCGCAGGACGCGCGCCCCGCCGAGGCGACGCACGTCGAAACGAAACCCGTCGTCGTCTTCGCGGCCGCGAGCCTCAAGAACGCGCTCGATACGATCGCCAAGGGCTGGGAGCAGAGCGGATCCGGCAAGACGACGCTGTCGTTCGCCGCCTCGTCCGCCATCGCCAAGCAGATCGAGTCCGGCGCGCCCGCCGACGTCTTCATCTCCGCCGACCTCAAATGGATGGATTGGCTGGCCGAGCGCAAGCTGATCGACGCGGCGTCGCGCAAGAACCTTCTCGCCAACACCCTGGTCCTCATCGCGGCGAAGGACAGCACCCAGAGCCTCAAGATCGAGAAGGGCTTCAAGCTCGCGGACGCGCTCGGCAACGACCGCATCGCCATGGGCGACCCGAAGTCCGTTCCGGCCGGGACCTACGGACAGGCGGCCCTGACCTATCTCGGCGTGTGGGATCAGGTGTCGGCCAAAGTCGCGGGCGCGGAGAACGTGCGCGTGGCGCTGGCGTATGTGGCGCGCGGCGAGACGCCCCTCGGCATCGTCTACGGAACGGACGCCAAGAGCGAGCCGAACGTGAAGGTCGTCGACACGTTCCCGGCCGAGAGCCATCCGCCGATCGTCTATCCAGTCGCGCTGACAGCGTCGTCCGCCAACCCCGCCGCCAAGGCGTTCCTCGCCTACCTCTCCTCGCCCGAGGCCGCAAAGGCGTTCGAGGAGCAGGGCTTCACGGTCCTCAAGTGACGCGCGTCAGACGTCCTTGAGGTCGGATTCGAATGCCGCGAGCTCCGCGTGGGCGATCTCCGCCGCGCGGTCCTCGATCCGGCGGTAGGCCGCGAGCACGGCGCGGCCGAAGTCGGTCAATTCGGCCCCGCCGCCATGGGAGCCGCCCGCGGCGGTGGCGAGGATGGGCCGCTTGAAGAGCCGGCCGATCTCGTCGGCGAGCAGCCACGCGCGGCGATAGGACATCCCGAGATCGCGCGCGGCGGACGAGATGGAGCCCGTCCGCCCGATCGCTTCGAGGAGGTCAGCCTTGCCGGGCCCGAGCTGCCGCTCCTCGGGAAATACGATGCGAATACGGATCGCCGCCTTCGAGAGCGGTCCTTTCCGGGACAGGGGCTTGCGGCGCGCGGCCGAAGCGGCGGGATTTCTTTTTTTCATGGATCGAGCAGCCCGGCCTTGAGCGAGTGCGCCGACACTAGAGCATTTTCCGACGAAGTGGATACCGGTTCGTCGGGAGAAAAAGCGACAAAACAAGAATCTAGAGCGTCCGATCCGATTCGGTCGGATCGGAAATCGCTCCAGCTTGCGGTCGCGCGCCGCGCGAGCGCCATTCTGACATTTCACGCTCTCGTCCCTCCGACTTTTTCGCTTGTCAAACCGGCCGCCCCTGGGCAATGCCACCCAAAGACGGCGACGACGCGAAGGGAGGCACGGCATTGGAGCATAGGACGTGGACTCTCGACCGCTCGCATACGCCCGTTGCCGACGTCTCGTCCACGATCCTTTGCATGAGCCCGCCATGACCGATGCCGACGAGCACGAGCTGATCGCGTTCCTGTCCGACCCGCGCACCCATCCGGGCCATCCCGCGCCGGTCGACGTCGTGGAAACGCACGCCGCGCGCGTGTTCCTCGCAGGCGACCGGGCGATCAAGATCAAGAAGCGCGTCCATCTGCCGTTTCTCGACTTCACCACGCTGGCGATGCGCCATCAGGCGTTGAAGCGCGAGCTGGATCTCAACGCGCCGCATGCGCCGGACATCTATCGGGAGCTGGCCTCGATCGGCCGCGCCGAGGACGGGACGCTGGCGTTCGGCATCATGCCGGCCCTCGACTACGCGCTGATCATGACACGCTTCGACCAAGGCGACGTGCTGGCCCGGCGCGCCGAGGAGGGGCCTTTGACGAGCGACCTCGCCAAGGCCCTCGCCGGTATGGTCGCGCGCTATCACGCGGCCCTTCCGCCGGTGACGGGCGCGTCCGGTGCGCGGATCATGTGTGCGACCGTCGAGCAAGTGGCCCTCACGCTGACGGCCGACGCGCCGCCCCCACTCGCCGAACCCGCCGCCGACTTCGCGCGGACCGCACGCGCCGAGGTGGCGCGCCTCGCCTCCCTTCTCGACGCCCGGTCGAGCGGCGGCGCGGTCCGCCGCTGCCATGGCGACCTGCATCTCGGCAACATCGTGCTGATCGACGGCGCGCCGGTGGCCTTCGACGCGCTCGAGTTCGACGAGAGCATGGCCACGATCGACGTGCTCTACGACCTCGCCTTCCTGCTGATGGACCTCGACGTCCGCGGCGACCGGGCCGCAGCCAACGCCGTGCTCAACGCCTACGTCGCGAGCGCGCCCGCCGGCGGCGAGCTGGAAGGGCTGGCGGCGCTGCCGCTGTTCCTGGCCACGCGCGCAGCGATCCGCGGCTTTGTCTCCTGCGAGCGCGCCGCGCAGTCGACCGAGGCGTGCGAGACTTGCCTGTCCGCGGCCGAAATGTATATCCGCGCCGCCAACGCCTATCTTGCGCCCGGGACACCGCGGCTCATCGCCGTCGGCGGCCTTTCGGGAACCGGCAAGTCCACCCTTGCCGCCGGGCTCGCCGCGGACATCGGCCCCGCACCGGGCGCGCTCGTGCTGCGGACCGACGTCGAGCGCAAGCGCATGTTCGATGTTCCCGAGACCGAGCGCCTCAGCGCCGATCACTATACGGAAGCGCTGTCGGACGAGATCTACGCCGCGCTCTACGCCAAGGCCGCGCGTGTTCTGGCCGCGGGCCACAGCGTGATTTTCGATGGCGTGTCGAGCAAACCCGCCGAGCGCGACAACCTGGCCGAAACCGCGGCCAGCGCCGGCGTGGCGTTTCACGGCCTATGGCTCGAGGCCCCCCTCGAAACGCAGCTCGCGCGCATCGCGGCCCGCCGCAACGACGCTTCCGACGCAACCGCCGCCGTCGTCCGCGTCCAGCACGAGCAGGACATCGGTCCGCTGACGTGGACGCGCATCGACGCCGGCCGATCGCTGGAGGAAACGCTGGCGCAAGCCCGCGCGGCGCTCGGCCTCGCTTCCCGCGACGGGGCGTGACGGGGCTGACGACCTCCTGTTCCGCGCGGAACAGCCGCCGTCGCGGCCCGCACCGATACTCCGTGTGCGATCTGCATTGGGGCAGCGCGAAAATTGCGTCGGATCAGATTTCTGGGAGACAGCCATGCGCACGATGATCGCGGCATTGATGCTGCTTTCGGCCGCCTTCGGATACGGGGCCGCTCACGTCTTTGCCGGCAATCCGGCGGGCGGCAAAGCGTTCGCAGGGTACGTCGCGGATTAACCGCACCGCCCCTGTCCCACACCGCATCTCAAAACAAAAACGCCCGCGGGCAAAGCGCGCGGGCGTTCGTTCATTCCGCCGGAGCCGGCGGCGGCGCATCGGCATGGGCCGCCGGACGCTTCTTGCGGGTGAACAGTTCGCCCAGCCAGCGGCAGACGACGTAGAACACCGGCGTGAACACGAGGCCGAACACCGTGACGCCGATCATGCCCGCGAACACCGCCGTGCCCAGCACCTGGCGCAGCTCGGCGCCCGCGCCCGTCGCCCACACCAGCGGCACGACGCCGAGAATGAACGCGAGCGACGTCATGATGATGGGCCGCATGCGCAGCCGTGACGCCTCGGTGGCGGCCTCGTACTTGCTCTTGCCCTGCGCTTCGAGCTGCGCGGCGAACTCCACGATCAGAATGGCGTTCTTCGCCGCAAGGCCGATGAGCACGATGAAGCCCACCTGCGTCAGGATGTTGTTGTCCTGACCGCGCAGGATCACGCCCGTGATGGACGCGATCAGGCTCATCGGAACGATCAGGATGACGGCCAGCGGCAGCGTGAGGCTTTCGAACTGCGCCGCCAGCACGAGGAACACGAACACCACGCCGAGCGCGAACGCGAACACGGCCGTGTCGCCGGCACGGATCTGCTGGTAGGCGAGCTCCGTCCACTCGTAGCTGAAACCCTGCGGCAGTACCTCGCCGGCCACCTTCTGCATCAGGTCGATGGCCTGGCCCTGCGAGTAGCCCGGCGCCGCCGACCCGTCGAGCTCCGCCGCCGGATAGAGGTTGTAGCGCGGAACGCGCGACGGACCCGAGATGTCCTGAACGGTCGTGAACGTGCCGAGCGGCACCGTGTCGCCGGCCGCGTTGCGCACGCGGATCTTGAGCACGTCCTTGCTGGTGTTGCGGAAGTCGCTGTCGGCCTGCGCCGTCACGCGGAACGTGCGGCCGAGCAGGTTGAAGTCGTTCACGTAGGCCGAGCCGAGATACGTCTGCAGCGCGGTGAACACGTCGGCGACGTTGACGCCGAGCATCTGCGCCTTGACGCGGTCGATGTCGAGATAGAGCTGCGGCGTCGACGTCTCGAACATCGAGAACACCTGGGTGAGCCCGGGCGTCTGGTTGGCCTTCGCCATCATCGCGCCGACCGCCTGCTGCAGCGCCGCCGGGCCCGCGCCCGACCGGTCCTGCACCATCATGCGGAAGCCGCCCGCGCTGCCGATACCGCGGACCGGCGGCGGCGCGATGACCAGCACCATCGCGTCCTCGATCGTCGAGAACTTCCCGAGCAGCGCCTTCTGGATCGCCTGCGCCGAGAGATTGGGATCGCCCGCGCGCTCCTCGAACGGCTTCAGAACCACGAACACCGCGCCCGCATTGGACGAGTTCGTGCGCGTCGCGCCCGAGAAGCCGACGATGTTGACCGCATGCGCCACGCCCGGCACGTCGAGCGCAAGCTCGACCGCCCGCTTGTTGACCTCGTTCGTCCGCTCGAGCGAGGCCGCCGGCGGGAGCTGCGTCACCGTGATGAGATAGCCGCCGTCGACCCCCGGAATGAAGCCGACCGGCGTCTTGCGGAACTCGTTCATGCCGAACGCGAGAATGCCGGCGTAGACGACGAGCATGACGAGGGCGAGACGCACCATGCGCGCCACGATCCAACTGTAGCCGCCCGCCAGCTTGTCGAACGTCCAGTTGAAGGCGCCGAAGAACGCGGTCAGCGGCCGCACCAGCAGGCTTTGC
This sequence comes from uncultured Hyphomicrobium sp., assembly GCA_964386545.1. Classification (GTDB taxonomy): domain Bacteria; phylum Pseudomonadota; class Alphaproteobacteria; order Rhizobiales; family Hyphomicrobiaceae; genus Hyphomicrobium_C. Next base: position 93,011 of record CAYLSI010000003.1, on the reverse strand, counting down.
TTCTTGTGTCCCTCCTCGTGCGGCTTGAGCAGCAGCGCGCAGAGCGCCGGCGACAGCGTCAACGACACGATGAGCGAGATGATGGTAGCGCCCGCGATGGTCAGCGCGAACTGCCGATAGAATTCGCCCGAGATGCCCGTGATGAAGGCCGACGGCACGAACACCGCCGACAGCACGAGCGCGATGGCCACCAGCGCGCCGCCGACCTCCTCCATCGTCCGATAGGAAGCCTCGCGCGGATCCATGCCCGCCGCCATGTTGCGCTCGACGTTCTCGACGACGACGATGGCGTCGTCCACCACGATGCCGATGGCGAGCACGAGACCGAACAGCGACAGGTTGTTGAGCGAGAACCCGAACGCCGCCAACAGGAAGAAGGTGCCGACCAGCGACACCGGAATGGCGACGATGGGAATGATCGCCGCCCGCCACGTCTGCAGGAACAGGATCACGACGAGAACGACCAGCACGATCGCCTCGAGAATGGTATGGACCACCGCGTCCACCGACTGCTGGATGAACTCGGTCGGATTGTAGATGATGTCGTATTTCAAACCCGCGGGAAACGTCTTCGAGAGATCCGCCATCGCGGCTTTGATGCGCTCGGCCGTATCGAGCGCGTTCGATCCCGGAAGCTGGAAGACGCCGACGCCGATAGCCGGGTTCTTGTCGAGATAGGAGATGACGCCGTAGTCGAGCGCAGCCAGCTCGACCCGTGCCACATCCTTGAGACGCACGACCGCGTCCCCGCTCTGCTTCACGATGATGTTGCCGAATTCGTCCGGGTCGGCGAGACGGCCCTGGGTCTGCACGGCGACCTGGAACGCGCCTGGCTGCGCGATCGGCGGCTGGTTGAGAACGCCCGCCGCCACCTGCACGTTCTGCCGCTGCAGCGCCGTGATCACGTCGCCCGACGTCATGGCCAGCGACTGCAGCCGGTCCGGATCCAGCCAGACGCGCATGGAATAGTCACGGCTGCCGAACACCGTGATGGTGCCGACGCCCTCGATGCGGCTCAGCACGTCGACGACGTTGATGCTCGTATAGTTGGAGATGAACAGCGTGTCGCGCGACTGGTCGGGCGAGAACAGATGCACGACCATCAGCATATCGGGCGACGCCTTCGCCACGGTGACGCCGATGTTGCGCACGTCCGCCGGCAGGCGCGGCTGGGCGATCGCCACGCGGTTCTGCACCTGCACCTGCGCCGTATCGAGGTTCGTGCCGAGATCGAACGTGACGGAGATCGTGAAACGGCCGTCGTTCGTCGAGTTCGACGAGATGTAGAGCATATGCTCGACGCCGTTGATCTGCTGCTCGAGGGGCGCCACCACCGTCGAGGCCACGACCTCCGCGCTCGCGCCCGGATACTGGCCGGAGATGTTGACGACCGGCGGCGCGATCTCGGGATACTGCGCGATCGGGAGCCGCGACAGCGCGACCGCGCCGATGATCACGATCACGACCGAGATCACGCTCGCGAAGATGGGGCGGTCGATGAAGAAATGAGAAAGGCGCATGGGTCAGCCTGCCGCGTTCGAGCGCGCGCCGGCCGCGAGCCGGCCCTGCGGCCGGACGCGCGCGGGCGCCGCTGATTAGTTGGTGCCGACGACGGTCTCGCCGGCATGGTTTTCTGCCGTCGCCTGCTGTGGCGTGACCTTGACGCCCGGACGGACGCGCATCAGCCCGTTGACGACGACCGTGTCGTTCGCGTCGAGGCCGGCCGTGATGACGCGCATGCCGTCGACCACGGGGCCGAGGGTCACGTACTTGGGATTGGCGACGTCGTCCTTCGAAACCGCGTAGACGAACTTGCGCACCTGCTCGGTGCCGATCGCGCTGTCGGGCACGAGCAACGCCTCGGCCGGACGCGAGATCGCGATCTGAATGCGCCCGAACATGCCGGGCGTCAGCTTGCCGTCGGCGTTGGCGAACTCGGCGCGCGCGCGGATGGTGCCGGACGAGCGGTCGATGACGTTGTCGACGAAATCGATCTTGCCCTCGTGGGCGAAATCCTTCTCGTCGATCAGCTTGAGCTTGACCGGAAGCGACATGCCGCGGTTGGCGGTCTCGGACTGCGCCCGCGTGGCCGCGCCGAGATAGCGAAGATAGGACGCCTCATCCATCGTGAACTCGAAGCGGATCGGATCGATCGACGCCACCGTCGCCAGCAGCGTGCTGTCGTTGGTCACGAGATTGCCGACGGAGACGCGCCGGTCGCCGATGCGGCCCGCGATGGGGGACTTGAGCTCCGTGTATTGCAGGTCGAGCTCCGCCTGCGTCACGGCCGCCTGCTGCGCCGTCACCGACGCCTCGGCGACACGCTTGGCCTGCGTGCGCTGGTCCAGCGTCTGCTGCGTGATGGTGGTGCCGCGCACGAGGCTCTCGCCGCGCTTGAGGTCGGATTCGGCGAACGCGAGGTTGGCTTCCGCCTGCTGGCGCGCCGCCTTGGCCTGCTCGACCGCGGCGGCGAACGGACGCCGGTCGATCGTGAACAGCGGGTCGCCTTCCTTGACGATCTGGCCGTCGCGGAAATGGATCTTGTCGAGATAGCCCGACACGCGCGCCCGGATCTCGACGAAGTCATACGCGACGAAACGGCCCACATACTCGTCGTAATCGCCGACGAGCTTCTTCACGGGCTTCGCCACCGTGACCTTCGGCGGCGGAGGTGCGGCGGCCTGTCCCGGCGCCTGCTCACCGCCACAACCGGACAGCGCAAACGCCGCAATCAGCGGCGCTGCGAAGATATATCGGGACGGACGAGGCAACATGCACCCTCCAGGGGACAGTCGAGGCAAATCGAAACCTAAATCGAAAACGGCCGGCACTCGGGAGAATGCCGCCGCCTGAAATTCTCGAGAATCGGACTACGAACGGTGCAGGATCGAATTTCATCCGATGACAAAGCGCACCGGCCTGTGATAGACGGTACTGACCGGTAACACCCACTAGGTACCGAGCGGTAACATTACAGTCAAGAGGGCGATGACCACAGAGCTAGTTCCCAATCGACGCACGGGCGAGGCCGCAAGTTCCCTGCCGCCGCCCCGCGATCGGATTCTCGCCGTGGCCCGGGATCTCTTTTACCGCCACGGCATCCACGCCGTCGGCGTCGAGCTGATCGCGGACGCCGCCCAGACCAACAAGATGACGCTCTACCGGCACTTCAAGTCGAAGGACGATCTGGTCGTTGCCTATACGCGCGAGCTGGCGGCCGAGGGAGACGCGGTCTGGAGCGCGCTCGGCGAAAGCCATCCGAACGATCCCGTCCGCAAGCTCAACGCCTGGGTCGATTACGTCGAGGAGGTGCTGACCAGCCGCCTCGAGCGCGGCTGCGCGCTGGCCAACGCGGCGGTCGAGCTGCAGCCGAACCACCCGGCGCGGGCCGTCATCGAGGACTACAAGCGCCGCAAGCGCGACCATCTCGTGAAGCTGTTCGAGGAGGCGCGGTACCGCGAGCCCGAAAGCCTGGCCGACGAGGTGTTTCTGCTTTTCGAGGGCGCCCGCATCAGCATTCAGTGCGGCGGCCGCGGCCCGGCCATCCGCGTCGTCAAGATGCTGCGCGATCTGCTCGCCCGCACGTCGCGCTCGGACTGATCCGCGCCGCAGCAGGAGAGGTCGAAGGCACCTCGGGCTATTGCCAGAGGCCCACGTCTTCCCAGCGCTCCTTGGGAATCTCGTCGCCGAGCTCGAACTTGAAATCCGTGGCCTTGAGCAGATCGGCCGACAGCGTGCAGCTGAACGTCAGCGCATACCAGTGCTTGTTGGCGCGGACGGCAGCGCCTTTGGCGACCACGACCGAGCCGTCGAACTTGGCGCGGTTGAACGTATCCGGCACGAGGCGGTCCGCCTTCGAGAGACGCTTGTCGCGGCGGACGACATCGAGCCCCTTGGCCGCGCACGTCTGGTGCGCGCGCTCTTCCGGGTCGAGCTTCATGAGAGAGCGTTCGAGAGAGCTGGCAGCCTGAGCCACGGGAGCCTGAGCGCTCATGGCGGCTCCCATCGCCGCCAATACGAAAAGACAACGAACTGCGCGGATCGTCACGACTCCCCCTCGTCTCGAAAGCTGGAAGCATCTCCCGACGAAGTGGGCACTGCTTCGTCTTAAGAAAATGCAACCAATCAGGAAGCTGGAGCGCGCGATCCTACCCCTTGGACCGCGGCCTCTCGACGAACCAAGGACCAATCAATTGTGGCATCTTTGAGCGCGAAACGGCAAAGCAATTCAAGCCGCTATTCTCTGTGCACGCCTTGTCCCCGCGAATCCGCCGGCGGCGGTGCGGGAGCATCCGGATCCGCTGCATCGCACACGTCGCTGGTCTCGCCCGTCTCACCCTTCGCGCCCCGTGCGCGCGCTTCCTCCGCCTCTTCGAGGCTCGTCAGCGTATCGATCATCCGCCACGGCATGGGCCGCTGCACCACGGAGTCATAGGCGCGGTGCATGGCGCCGGTGAGGTACTTCAAAAAGTCCTTCATTCCCTTAAAAGCCTGAAAAGGGCGGGAAGTTCCCGCTTCGCCCGGCGGCCGAACCGCCGTATCGCGCCGCCCGAGCCCGCCATCCTCTCGCCCCACGGAGCCACGTTCCATGACCGCGACGGCCACGACCTCGGCGCCCACGATCGGCGAACGGCTGCATGATGCCGTGCTCGCGCCCGTTCGCGCCTTCCGGCTGCGCTACCTGCCATTGCTGATGGTCTATTTCGCCTATGGCGCGCTCGGGCTCATCACCATCGCCGAGAGCTTCTGGGTGAAATCCGCCCTCACGCTGACGCCCTCGGAGCTGGCCGCCCTCAGCGTGTGGCTGACGCTGCCGTGGACGATCAAGATGGTCTTCGGCGAGCTGGTCGATGCGGTCCCCGTGTTCGGATCGCAGCGCCGCGCCTACGTGCTGATCGGCGGCGCGCTCGTGGCGCTCGGCCTCCTGGCACTCGCGGGTGCGGCCGGCGGCTGGCTCACGTTCGCTGCCCCCCAGGACCTCTACCGGCTGGGCTCGCTCTTGAGCGTCGTCGGCGTCGTGCTGCAGGACGTCGCCGCCGATGCCATGAGCACCGAGGTCGTCGAGCGCGTCAATGCCGACGGCACGCCGCGCGCCGTCGAGGAGATCAACCGCGATCTCGGCATGGTGCAGGTGCTGGGCCGCCTCGCGCTCGCTTCGGGCATGGTCGCCGTGGCCGGCCTCGCCGGCTGGCTCGCGAGCCGCTTCTCCTACGAGACGGTCTTCCTCGCCGGCCTCGTCATTCCGCTCGTGTCGGTCTCGGGCGCGCTGCTCGTGAAGATCGATGCCGCCGCCGGCGCGCGCGCCGTCGACTGGTGCATTCTGGGCGGCGGCCTGGCGTTCGGTGCCCTCGTCGCCACGCTCGCCGTCACCGGCGTTCCCTTCGGCCAGGAGATCGTGTTCGTGATCTCGATCGGCGTCGTGTGCGCCATGCTCTGGCGTGTCGTCAGCGACGTCCCGCTCGAAACCCGCAAGCAGATCTTCTACGCCGCCCTGATCATCTTCGTATTCCGCGCAACACCCCTGGTCGGCCAGGGCTACACCTGGTTCACCATCGACGTGCTCGGCTTCGACGAAGCCTTCCAGGGCACGCTGAACCAGATCGGCGCGGTGCTCGCGCTGCTCGGCACGTGGATCCTGTCGGACACGATCACGAAGCGTCCGGTGGCGCAGGTGCTGCTCTGGCTCACGATCGCGGGCACCGTGCTGACGCTGCCGAGCCTCGGCCTGACGCTCGGGCTCTCGCAATGGACCGAAGAGCACCTCGGCTTCGGCGCACGCACCATCGCCATCGTCGATACCGCCGCCTCATCGCCGTTCCTGCAGCTCAGCATGATCCCGATGCTGACGCTCTGCGCGATCTACGCGCCGCCCGCCCGGCGCGCCACGTGGTTCGCCCTCATGGGCTCGCTCATGAACCTCGCGCTCGTCGCCGGCGCCTTGCAGACGAAATACCTGAACACGCTGCTGGTCGTGGACCGCGGGCACTACGAGAACCTGCCCGCGCTGCTCGGCCTCGTGATGGCGATCGGGTTTGTGGTGCCGGTGGCGGCGATCCTGCTGTTCGGCCCCAGAATCGCGCCGGGAGACGCGCGCTAGGGTCTAGAGAAATAGACGACGCTGGACGACGCCTGCCGGGGATGCTCCTCGGCGAGGTAGTAGCTGTGCACCCAGCCCGTCACGGCGCCATAGCGAACCGGGCACCAGTCCTTCTCGCACCGGCCCGTGACCTCGACGCGCCGGCCGGTCGCCGGGATCGACGCGACGAGCTGATGCTGCTCGGACGGCCCGCGCCGCACGTTCAAGACGTCATCCTCGTCGACGCCGCGCACCTTGTAAGTCATCCGCGGCTCGGCCCGCGACGCCACCCGGTCCTTGGCGACCGGCTTTGCGGGCTTGGCGGATTTGTTGACCGCAACGGCCGCCGGCTTTTTCTGCGGCTTCGGCAGAGCGGTGACCGCCGGAGCGGCCGCGAGCGACGCTGCGCCGGCCTCCTTGGGAACCGTGCGCGCCGCCGCCTTCGCGAGCTTCGAGGGATCCGTCACCGAGGAAGCCGCACCGCCGTTCTCGAGCCCCATGCGGGCCGAGGCTTCGAGCAGACCGGCGCCGCCGAAGCGCATCATCGGCTGGTCGGAAATTTCAGGAGCTTTCACCGGCTCGGCCCGCGCGATGAGCGTCGGCACGACGGGCAGCGTCGTGACGGTCGTGGGCGGCGCCGGCACCGCAGCGGGCGCCGTGACGGAGGCCGTCACGAAGAGTTTCTTGCGCACCGGGAGAGGAATGTCTTCGGCGGTGAGCGCGGCCGTCTCGACCGGGGGGGAAACGGCAGCCTCGGCGGATGCGGCAGGCGCCGGCGTCTCGATCGGCGTGGCCGCGGCCACGACGGCCTTCGGCGGCTCCACGGCCTCGATCAGCGTCGCCGTGCCGGTCTCGCCGTCGTCCTTCTTCCAGAAGAGGCGCGTGCCGTCGCGTGCAACGGTGATGCAGCGCACCTCCGCGTCGAACCAGCGGAACCACTTCGAGCAGAGCTTGTCGCCCTCGACCCACCAGCGGCCGCGGTCTTTTTTCGATCCCAGAATGGGCGCCAAATCGCCGGCTTCCGCCGACACGAGCCCGTCTGCGCCGAAGAGAATGGGAAGTTTGGTGCCCAGAGGCGTGTCGAGCTCGACGCGCGAGCCGCCCAGTCCCCGCAACGCGTCACCGGTCAGCGGCACCGGTTCCGCAAGCGCGGCAGTCGCCCCAGACACGAGGCTGATGACGATGAGCGGCCTGAGCAAGATCAACCCTGACGCAATACAATTGGAGGATCGAGCCGTCTTCCCACACGAGTGTGGCAGGAACAGGGTCCGACCCCGCCCAAGTTTCTCCAGCGGCAACAGCGCAAAGCGTTCGCGCACGCCGCCCGTCGAAACCTCTGGCGGGCTATCTCCTTCAATAGGGGATCAGGTGTTACCACACGGTAAACGCACCCCTACCGCGCGACGCCCGAGCCGTCCGCGGGGCCCGTCAATCCGGCCACCGTCGTGCCAAGAGCCGGTACGGCGGCCGCCTGCGATTCACCCGCCCGGCTCGCCAGCCGCGGATCGGCGAGCACGACGGTGCGCGTCCCCGCCGGCACGCGGGCGTAGAGATCGATGACGTCGTGATCGAGCAGGCGGATGCATCCGCTCGACGTCGCCTTGCCGAGCGTGCTGGGCCGCCCGCCGCCATGGATGCGATACAGCGTGTCGCGGCCGCCCTGGTAGAGATAGAGCGCGCGCGAGCCGAGCGGGTTCTCGGGCCCGCCCGGCATCCCGGCCGCGAACGGCGCCGTTCGCGGATCGCGCGCCACCATCTCGGCGGGCGGCGTCCACGTCGGCCATTCGGCCTTGCGCGCGATGGTCGCCGAGCCGCTCCAGCCGAAGCCTTCGCGCCCGACCTCGATGCCGTAGCGCGTGGCGCGCCCGTTGTCGCCGACGAGGTAGAGAAAGCGCTGCGCCGTGTCGACGACGATGGTGCCCTTGGGCTCCGATGTCGCGTACTTGACCAGCTGGCGCCGGTACTTCGGATCGAGCTTGCCGAGATCGGCCGCGGGGATCGGAAAGCGTTCGCCCCGGAGCGCCGCATAGTTGCGCCGGTCTGCATCCGAAACGTCATAGCCGATGCCGAGCCAGTCCGGATCGAACGACGCGCATCCCGAAAGCGAAACGGCGAGACCTGCGAGCAGAAAACGGCGCGACAGCACGATCACGATGATTCTCCAGCGGTGTTGATGTCTGCGCTGGACCCTAGCGCCGGAGATTAGGGGAAGCTTAAGAGACCGCAGCGCGCCGCGATCCGTCAACGACTGTGGCTGCCGTGCACACGAGCGCCGCTCGCCCGTCGCGCTACTTGCTCGCCGTCGGCGTCACGACCTCGACCGCATCGCCCGCGCGCAGGAGCGCATTCGGGCTCACGATCACGCGATCGTCCGCGGTGAGCCCCGAGGAAATCACGACGCGCTCGCCGAGATCCCGCGCGACCGACACGCGCTTGAACGCCACGCGATCCGCGCCGCCCACCGTCATCACCATCTGCTCGCCGGCGCGCGTCACCAGCGCGTTCGTCGGCACCGTCACCGCGCCGCCCGCGACGGGCAGGTCGAGCATCACCTGTCCGCTCAAGCCCGCCGGGATCTTGTGATCCGGGTTCGGCATCAGAAGCTCCGCCCGCATGGTGTTCGAGGCCGGGTCGATGAGATCCGACACGCGCTTCACGCGCGCAACCAGCGCCTCGCCGGGCAACTCCGCGAACGACACGCGCGCCGCGATGCCGGCCTCCACCGAAAGCGCATACGACTGCGGCACGTCGATCTCGACCCGGAGCTCGTCCATGTGCGCGATGCGCAGCAGAAAATTGCCCTGCTGGCTCGAATCCGCCGAGACCTTGTCGCCGCGCTCCACCTGCCGCGCCACGATCGTGCCGTCGAAGGGCGCGCGGATGGTCTGGAAGCTGCGCACCTCTTCCAGGCGCTTCACCTCCGCCAGCGCCGCCGCGAGATCCGCATCCGCCGCCATCTTCGTCGCCCGCCGCTCGTCGAGCGTCTGCACCGAAACGTGGCCCTTGCCGACGAGGCTTTCCCCGCGCTCGAGCGTCGCGCGTGCAAGCTCCTGCCGCGCCTTCATCTGGTCGATGGCGGCACGCGCCCGCAGCAGCTCCTGCTCCACCTCCGGCGCCTCGATCACGACGAGCACGTCGCCCGCCTTGACGCGGTCGCCGATGTCGACATGGCGCTCCGCCACGAACCCGCTCGCGCGTGAGGAGATCAGCGCCTGCTCGCCCGGCGCCGTACGTCCCGCGAGCGTCAGGACCGCCGTGCCGCTAGCCGCTTCCGGCCGCACGATCCGCACCGCCGGCGGCGCTGCCTTCGGCGCGGCCGTCGCGGCCGGCTTGTCGGCCCGGGCCTCCGACTTGAGGCCCAGCGCCTTGGCAGCCTGACCGGCGAACGTCGTGCCCTCGTTTCGCGCGGCGGCCCACACGGCCACGCCAACGCACGCGAGGCCCACAACGCCGAACACAATCGCCTTCGCCTTCATGTCTTGAGGCTCCTGGTTATTCCGCCGGCACGCGGGGCTGCGCGACAACGCCCGCCGCGCCGATGTCGCCCGTCCCGGGCTCAGGCGTGCGCCGCCCGATCCCCGCCAGCGTCGAGAAAAGGAAAGGCACGAACGTCAGCGTGGCGCACGTGCCGAAAATCAAGCCGCCGACCACGGCCCGGCCCAGCGGCGCGTTCTGCTCGCCGCCTTCGCCATGGCCGAGCGCCATCGGCAGAATGCCGACGATCATCGCCGTCGCCGTCATGAGCACCGGCCGCAGCCGCGTCTCCGCGGCGGCGACGGCGGCATCGCGCGGCGAAAAGCCTTCGTCGATCAGCTTGTCGCGCGCGAAGCTCGTGACGAGCACGCTGTTGGCCGTCGACACGCCGATCACCATGATGAGGCCCGTCAGCGCCGGCACCGACAGCGGCGTGCCCGTGAGATAGAGCGCGAACATCGCGCCCGAGATCGCCACCGGAAGCCCGCCCATCGCGATCAGCGGCATCATCCACGACTGGAAATTCACGACCATGACGAGATAGACGAACACGGCCGCCATCAGGAGCCCGCTCAGCATCTCCGCGTAGGCCATCTCCATGGATTGCGCCTGCCCGGCCATCTCGATGCGATTCGACGGCTTGAGCCTGGGTCGAAGCGTGTTGACCGCCTCCATCACGTCCGCATAGACGCCGCCGAGATCGCGCCCCTGCACGTTGGCGAGGATCGTCGTCGTCGGTTGCAGCGTCGTGCGGTCGATGTTCGCGGGGATCTTGCGCAACTGCAGCGAGGCGAACGACCGCAGCGTCACGGGCTGGCCGCCCGCAGACGGCCGCACGGGCGTATTGAGAAGCTGCTCGAGCGACGTGAGATTCGTGGGCGGCGCAACCACCTGCACCGTGTAGGACGCGCCCTGGGTCGGATCGACCCAGAAGCTCGGCGACACCGTGCCGGACGCGCCGAGCGCGGCCAGCAGCGCCGTGGCGGCATCCTGCGGCGTGACGCCGATCTGAAGCGCGCGCACGCGGTCGATCTCGAGATAGTACGACGGCAGGTCGCGCACCTGCCGCTGCGTGACATCCACGGCACCCGGAATATCGCGCATGCGCGCCATGAGATCGCGCGCGATCTCGCCATTGCCGAGCACGTCGCGACCGATGATGCGGACCTCAATGGCCGTCTGCGCCGACCCCGCGAGCGTCTGTGACGTGGCGTCCGCCGGGCGGAAGTAGGTCGTGAGCGAGGGAAACTTCGCTTTCAGCATCTCGCGGATCTGCGCGATGTAGCCCGCCGTCGGCGCGTGCGTCGCCGCGAGCTGCACCAGGATCTCGCCGTCGAACGAGCCGATCACGCCGCTTTCGACCCAGGCGAGGTTGATGGGCTCGGGGCTGCCGATGTTCTCGGCGACGAACGTCAACTCGTCGGCCGGGATGACGTTGCGGATCTCGCGCTGCACCTCCGCGAAGATCTGCGCCGTCTCCTCGACGCGCGTGCCGGTCGGCGCACGGACGTAGAGGCGCATCATGCCCGCATCCGTCTCGGGGAAGAACTCGCGTCCGAGGTTTTTCGCGGAGATCGCGCCGAGCGTCAGCGCGAACACGAGCCCCAGCAGCGGCACGATCTTCCAGCGCAGGAGGAACGCGGCCATCGCCGCGACGACGCGCTCGAGAAAGCGCAACAGCGCTTCGACGCCGGCCGCGAAGCGCCCGAAAAATCCCGTCGAGGACGGGCCGTGATGGGCGCCCTCCGACAGCATCAGCGTCGCGAGCGTCGGCACCAGGGTGCGCGAGAGCAGATACGACGCCGCCATCGCGAACACGACCGCCAGCGCGAGCGGGATGAACACGAACGCGGCCGTACCCGTCAACAGGAACAGGGGCGAGAACACGATGCAGATCGAGACCGTCGACACGAACTCGGGGAACGCCACCTCGCTCGCGCTCTTCATCACCGCGCCGTTGAGCGGCAGACCGGCTTCCAGATTGCGGTTGATGTTCTCGATCTCGACGAGCGCGTTGTCGACCAGGATGCCAATCGCCAGCATGAGGCCGCCGAGCGTCATCAGGTTGAACGTGTTGCCGGTCAAAGCGAGGCCCGTGATCGAGGCGAGCAAGGCCAGCGGGATCGAGGTCAGCACGATCAGCGACGAGCGCCAGCTCGCCAGGAACACGAGCACCACGAACGCCACCAAGAGGCCCACGATGATGGCCTCGATCATGACGTTGTTGATCGCCTGCTGCACGAACACGGACTGGTCGAACACCGGCGCGATAGTGATGCCCTCGGGCGCGGCCGCCTGTAGCTCGGGCATCCGGTCCTTGATCTGCCGGATGATGTCGAGCGTCGAGGCGTCTCCGAGCTTGAGGATGGACACGATGACGGCGTTCTGCCCGTTGAGCCGCGCCACGTTGCTCTGCACGGCCTGGCCGTCGCGCACGCTCGCTACCTCCGACACGCGAATGACGCGCCCGTCCACCGAGCGCAGCGGCAGGTCCGCGAAATTCGCGACCGTCTCCGGGCTCGCGTTGGTCGTGATGGCGATCTCGCGCGTGCCGACCCGGAGCGAGCCCGAGGGCAAGGTGAGGTTCTGCGTGGCGGTGGCGCGGGCGATGTCGGCGGCCGAGATGCCGTACGCCTGCAGCGCCTCGGGCTTGAGGTCGATCATGACCTGCCGCGAGGCGCCGCCGTAGGGCAGCGTCAGCCGGATGCCGCGGATGGACTGGATCTGCGCGCGCAACTGCAGGCGCGCGTAGTCGTAGAGCGCGCCGTCCGTCAGCGTATCGGACGCGAGCACGAGCTGGATGATCGGCACGCTGGAGGGCACGTACGGCACGATCAGCGGTGGCGTGGTGCCGGGCGGCATGCGCCGCAGGATCGTCTGGCTGACGGACGTCACCTGCGAGAAGGCCGACGTCACGTCCGTGCCCGGCTGGAACGTGATGCGCACGATGCCGACGCCGCTGATCGTCTCCGAGCGCACCTCGCGCAGGTTGTCGACGTTGTTGATGATCGCAAGCTCGCTGAACGAGGTGAGCTTGCTCGCCATCTCCTGCGGGTTGAGCCCCTGGTAGGTCCAGATCAGGTTGATGGCAGGGATGTTGACGGGCGGCAGGATGTCCGTGGACATGCCGCGCCCGGAAAGGCCACCGATCAGCAGCAGCAGGATCGCCAGCACGCCCACGCTGTGGCGATGGCTGATCGCGTATTTGACGATCCACATGCGAGAGGCGCCCCGTGCTTCGTTCTCCGCGGTGACGACGACCCGCCCACATTAAGGGAAGCTTAAGGGGAGCCAGCCCCCAGCAGCCCGAGACAATCTGTCAGGCGGGAAGGGCCGAGGCAGCGGCGGGCGAGCCGGCCGGCGCCCGCTCCGTCTGGGGCAGCGCGACGCGCTCGGCATCGAGCACGATCTGGGCGCTGAGCCCCCGGCCCTCGCGACGATTTTCGAGCCGGAGCGAGGCCCCGTCCTTGGCGAGCGCCGTCTCGGCAATCGCGAGGCCGAGCCCGCTCCCGACCGCGCTCTTGTAGCGTCCGCGGAAAAACCGTTTCGTGACCATGCCGATCTCGTCGTCGGGAATGCCCGGACCGTCGTCCTCGATCGCCAGATGGATCGCTCCGTCGGCGCGCTTCAGCGTCCATCGCGGCGGCTCACCCGGGCGCGTGTGCTGGATGGCGTTCTCGGCGAGGTTCCGCGCCGCCACGTGGAACGCATCGGGGTTGACCCGGATGCGGCACCCGAACAGGGCTTCCGCGATCGCGACGGGGGCTGCATTCTCTTTCGTCCGCAATTCGTCGCAGATCGCGCGCAGGCGCGCGCCCGCATCGACCCATTCCTGCGGCGGCTGCTTGTCGCCCGCGTCGATCTGGGCGAGCGAAAGGAGCTGGCGCGCCATGCGCGTCGTCCGGTCCGCGGCCACGAGCGCGTTCTTGAGCGCCGCATCCCGCATCTCGGGATCGGCCGTCGCGAGCGCGATCTGCACCTGCGTGCGCAGCCCCGCCAAGGGCGTCCGCAGCTCGTGCGCGGCGAACGCCGTCATGCTGCGCTCGTGCTCGCGCGCGACGATCACCTTTTCGAGGAGCCCGTTGAGCGCATCGACCACGGGGCGGACCTCGCGCGCCGTCGAGCCGATGACGATGGGTTCCAACTCGTCGCCGCTGCGCGTACCCACGATCTGGCTGAGGCGGCTGAGCGGGGCGAGCGCCTCGCGGATCGCGATCCAGATGAGCCCGCTGAGCACGGCGAGAACGACGAGACCGGGAATGGCGAGCCCCCAGATCAGCTCGCGCACGAGCCGCTCCCGGTGGGCGATGTTGTCGCCGACGAGCACGCGCACGCCGCGCTCGCGGTCCTCGCGCGCATAGACGCGCCAGTGCGTGCCGTTGATCTCCTGGTTCGTGAAGCCGCTCTTGGATTGCGTGAGCTGCGTTGTCGGCGCGGCGCTCGACCGCCCGACGAGCCGCCCGTCGATCGACCAGACCTGGCAGGCGAGCTTGAAATCGGTGACGCTCGACACCGGCGCCGTCGAGCGGTTCGGCACGCGCACGCCCGAGACGCCGCTCGTCACGGTGAAGTCCGAGCTTTCGATCAGCGAGTTCACCATGCGCGTCGCCTCCTCGAGGCGGGCGTCGAGCACGCGTTCCAGCTCCTTCTTGCTGCTGGAATAGATCCACGCCATGCCGAGCCCCCACACGAGCGTCGTGGCGAGAAGGATCAAGGCAAAAAGTCGCGCGCTGATCGAGTTCATGATGTGCGTCCGCAAGCGCCCGCTGCCGGGCGGTCCCCGTTGGGATCCCAAGCGCTGCGCCTTAAGGCAACCTTAAGGCGCCCGCGGCTGGATTTGCTCGATATTTCTGCATTAAGGTCGGCGCAAAGCGGAGGGAGCCCCACATGCGCGTCTTGGTCGTCGAGGACGACGCGGTTCTGCAGAACGGCCTGATCGTCGGACTCGGCATTCACGGCATCGCAGCCGATGCGGTCGGCACCTGCGCCGACGCGCTGACCGCGCTCGAGACGACGAGCTTCGACGGCGTCGTGCTCGACGTCATGCTGCCCGACGGCTCCGGCTTCGACATCCTGCGCACGTTGCGCCAGCGCAACGACACCGTGCCCGTGCTGCTGCTGACCGCCCGCGACACGGTCGCCGACCGCATCCGCGGCCTCGACGACGGCGCCGACGACTATCTCGGCAAGCCGTTCGACCTCGACGAGGTCGCCGCCCGCCTGCGCGCGCTCCGCCGCCGCGCCGTCGGCCGCGCCACGCCCACCATCTCCTGGCAGGATCTCTCGCTCGACACCGAGAAGCGCACCGCCTCGAAGAACGGAACGGCACTCAACCTCTCGCGGCGCGAGTTCGCGATCCTGCTGGCGCTGGTGGAGCGCCCCGGCGTCATCCATTCCAAGAGCGAGCTCGAAGCCGCGCTCTACGGCTGGCAGGAGGAGATCGAGAGCAACGCGGTCGAGGTGCACATCCACCACCTGCGCGCCAAGATCGGCCGCGACCTGATCGAGACGATCCGCGGCCTCGGCTATCGCGCCAAGTCCTAGCGCGCGGCTTGGGCGCGTAAAGAAAAAGCCCCGTCCCTGGGAGGGGACGGGGCTTGCCGTCAGGCGCTCTCGCGCATCGTGCCGAACTTCCCGGCCTGGAAGTCGCGCATCGCCTGCTTGATCTCGCCCACGGTGTTCATGACGAACGGACCGTGCGCGACGACGGGCTCGTGGATCGGCACGCCCGTCAGCACCAGAAGCTTCGCCTCGTTGTTGGCTTCGAGGGTGAGGCCGCCGCCGGTCTCGCCGAGCAGCACCATCTGCGCCTCGCGCGCGATCTCCTGGCCGTTGACCTCCACCGTGCCCTTGAGCACGAGCACGGAGAGCGTGTGCCCCTCGGGAACGTCGAGCGACACCGTCTTGCCCGCCGAAAGCCGCACGTCCCAGATGTTGATGGGCGTGAACGTGCGGGCAGGCCCCTCCGCATCGCCATGGCGGCCCGCGATCACGCGCAGGCTGCCCGCGCCGTCGGCAAGCGACACGGTCGGAATGTCGGCATCGAGCAGCGTCTGGTAGCCGGGCTTCGCCGTCTTGTCCTTCGCGGGCAGGTTGACCCACAGCTGGACCATCTCGAAGTCGCCGCCCTTGGCCGCGAACGCCGACGAGTGGAACTCCTCGTGCACGATGCCCGAAGCCGCCGTCATCCACTGGACGTCGCCGGGACCGATCACGCCACCCGCACCGGTCGAATCGCGATGCTCGACCTCGCCGGCGTAGACGATGGTGACGGTCTCGAAGCCCTTGTGCGGATGCGCGCCGACACCGCGCCGCGCGCTGGTCGGCTCGAAGCGGGCCGGACCCGCATAGTCCAGCATGATGAACGGGCTGACGTGCGCGCCCTGGTCGTGATGGGAGAGCATCGTCCGCACCGGGAAGCCGTCGCCCACCCAGTGCGGTCGGGGCGCGCTGTAGACGCCGAGGATCTGTCTCATGGCCGATCTCCTTGCTGATTTCGGGAACGTCGGCAGACCGACGCTGTTGCCTCGGGAGATAAGCGCAGGACGATGAATTGCAAAGCCGCCGATATTGACCACAGCGTCCCATATATGGGACGCTGTGCCATGCAGGACCTCAACGACTTCTACTACTTCGCGCAGGTGGTCGAGCACGGCGGGTATGCCGCTGCCGGACGCGCGCTCGGGATCCCGAAGTCCAAGCTCAGCCGCCGGATCCTCGCCCTGGAGGACCGCCTCGGCGTCCGCCTGCTGCAGCGGTCGACGCGCAAGCTCGCCGTGACCGACATCGGCCACGAGGTCTATCGCCATTGCGTGGCCATGCTGGTGGAGGCCGAGGCCGCGGAGGAGACGATCGAGAAATCGCGCGCGAGCCCGCAAGGGCTGGTGCGCATCAGCGCCCCGCCCGCCCTCGTCTGCTTCGAGGTCGGGCCGATGATCGCCCGCTTCATGGCCGAGAACCCGCGCGTGCGGGTGGAGCTGGAGTCGACCTCGCGCCGCGTCGACGTCATCGGCGAAGGGGTGGACGTCGCGCTTCGCGTCCGCTTCCCGCCGCTCGAGCAGTCCGATCTCGTCATGCGCACGCTCGCCGAAAGCGCCCAGCGCATCGTCGCGAGCCCGGCCCTTCTCTCGGATCGCCCACAGCCGCTGGTCCCGGCCGATCTCGGCGCGCTGCCGAGCCTCGACCTCGGCCCGCCGCTCGCGAAACACGTCTGGGAGCTCGAAGGTGCGGGCGGCGCGTCCGTGCGCATCACGCACGCCCCGCGCCTCGTGACCGACGACATGGCCCAGCTTCTCCATGCGGCGCTTGCCGGCGTGGGCGTCGTCAAGCTGCCCGCCATGGTGGTCGATGCCGACATCGCCGCCGGACGCCTGGTCGACGTCGTGCCCGGCTGGACGCCGCGTCCGGGCATCGTCCACGCCGTGTTCCCGTCACGCCGGGGCCTCCTGCCCTCGGTCCGCGGCCTGATCGACTTCCTTGCGGCCGAATACGCCCGCCGCACGCCGATGGCGGCCCCGCCGCCTGCCGTTGATCCCGGGTTGACCCGTGGCGTAGTCTCGGGGCCGCGCGTCCCGCAATCCGGCGGCGGCGCTCAGACGAAGTGAGATGTATGGCCGATCCCTATGACGTCCTCGGCGTCGCGCGCACCGCGAGCCAGGACGAGATCCGCAAGGTCTATCGCAAGGCCGCGAAGGAAACGCATCCCGACTTGAACCCCGGCAAGCCCGAGGCCGAGAAGCGCTTCAAGGAGATCACCGCCGCCTATGACATCATCGGCGATGCGGAGAAGCGCAAGCGCTACGATGCCGGCGAGATCGACGAGACGGGAGCCGAGCGCCAGCCCGAACGCAACTACTACCGCGAATACGCCGAGGCCGACCCCGGCCGGCGCTACACGCGGCGCAGCGGCACGCACCGGAGCGGGACGCAGCAGAGCGGGTCCGGCGCGAGCGGCGACGGCCAGGACGCGGATTTCGACTACGACATTTTCTCCGATCTCTTCCGCGGGCGCGGCGAAGGCGCGAGCTTCCGCATGCCTCCGCAGGACGTACGCTATGCGCTGGAGGTGGACTTCCTCGACGCCGTGAACGGGGCGCGCAAAACGGTCTCCATGCCGGACGGCAAGACCCTCGACATCGCGATCCCGGCCGGAATTGCGGACGGCCAGGTGCTGCGCCTCAAGGGGCAGGGCCGCGCCGGATCGGACGGGAAGACGGGCGATGCGTATGTCGAGATCGCGATCCGGCCGGATCCACGCTTCACGCGCGAGGGCTACGACATCCTGACCACGCTCCCGGTCTCGCTCGGCGAAGCCCTGAACGGCGCAAGCGTGCGCGCGGCGACAGTGGACGGCCCGGTCGATCTCACCATTCCGAAGCGGGCCAGGAACGGCATGAAGCTAAGGCTGCGCGGCAAGGGCGTTCCGCGCGGCAAGGAGGGCGGGCGCGGCGATCAGTTCGTGCGAATTGAGATCGTGCCGCCCGAGGGCGCCGACGACACGCTCGCCGAGTTCATGGCCGAATGGGAAAAGACGCATCCTCAATATCCGCGCGGAAAGGACGCTGCCTGAGATGATCCGGGATCACGATCTCATCGCGCAATTCTCCTGCCTCGAGCAGCACGTGCTCATGACATGGATCGAGGACGGCGTGGTCGAGCCGCACCGCGATGCAGCGGGCTATCTGTTCGACCGCGTCGACACGGCGCGCATCGCGCTCGCCTGCGATCTGCACTATCGCATGGGCCTCGATCACGCGAGCCTGCCCGTCATCCTGTCGCTGATCGACCAGTTGCACGATGCGCGCAATCGCCTCCGCGCGCTTGCGCACGCCGTCTCGGCCCAGCCCGGCGACGTGCAGGACGCGATCACGCGCCATCTCGGGCGCAGTTCGAGCCCCCCGCACGAATAGAGAGAGGACCAGCCACGCCTGACGTCGGCGAGCTTCAGAAGCTTCCGTACCGCGCATCCACGAGATCGGCTTCGCGCACGAGCCTGCGCATGGTGTCGTCGGCGAGCCGCCCCGTGCGGCCGAGCCGATAGAACTCCGCGCGCTCCGCATTGATGCCGGCCAGCGTGAGCTGCCGCTCGATGTCGTCCACCTTCTGGACATGCTCGGCTTCCACGCCCGTCTTCATCGTGCCTTCGATGCGCTGGCGGTAGCCCTCCATCACGCGCGTCGCGATCTCGGCGTAGAGGTCCGCGTCGGGCTTTCCCTCGCCCATGACGTGCTGCCGCTCCTCGATGGCCTTGATGGCCGCATGCGCCGCCAAGAGGCGCGCCCGTCGCTCCTGTCGATCGCTGCGGGATTCGGGCGGAAGCTCGAGGCCCTGCAACAGCAGCGGCAGGCCGATGCTCGCCGCCACGAGCGACGTGATGATCACGCCCGCGGCGAGAAAGATCGCGAGATCGCGCGCCGGAAACGGCGTGCCGTCCGACAGCACCAGCGGCAGCGTCAGCACGCCAGCGAGCGTGATCGCGCCCCGCACGCCCGCGAGCGAGGCAACGAGCAGCAGCCGCCAGCTCGGCTTCTGGATCGTCCGCCCCTTGCGCGCCGCGCTGAACATGGTGAAGCGGAACGAGACCCAGACCCACACGAACCGCAGCAGGGCCAGCGCGCCGGTGATGGCCAGCACATAGAGGAGGAGCCAGGCCGGCTCGTGATGCCCGGTCTCGCGCACGACCTGGGCGGCCCCAGCGGCGATGCTCGGCAGTTGCTCGCCCAGCAGCACGAAAATGACGCCGTTGAGCGTGAACTGCACCGTATCCCACACCGCCGTCCGCCGCATCCGCGTCACGGCCAGCGCCTGGCCGCTCTGCTCCGCGTAGCTCATGGTGATGCCCGCCGAGACGGCAGCCAGAATGCCCGAGCAATGGAAGTGCTCCGCGAGCAGATAGGCACCGAACGGGATCAGGAGACTGATCAGGATTTGCGAGCCCGTCTCCTCGCCGAGACGGCGCGACACGTAGTTCTTCGCCGCGATCACCGCCTTCGTCACGCCGACGCCGATCGCAAGCCCGCCAATTGCGAGTTGCAGAAACGTCAGAAAAGCGACGCCGGGATGAAAGACGCCCGTGAGCGCCGCGGCCACGGCGAACTGCATGCAGACGAGGCCCGACGCGTCGTTGAGAAGCGACTCACCTTCGAGGATGTGCATCAGCCGCTTGGGAATGGGCACGCGCTTGGCGATGGCCGAAACCGCGATCGGGTCCGTCGGCGAGACGATGGCGGCAAGCGCGAACGCCACAGCCAGGGGAATGCCGGGAATGAGCCAGTTGATGAAGAAGCCTACCCCGACGACGGTGAGCAGGACCAGGCCGAACGCCAGCTCGAGGATCGTTCCTTTGTCCCGGAAGAGGCCCTCCTTGGGAATGCGCCAGCCGTCCAGGAAGAGCAGAGGCGGAAGGAAGAGCAGGAAGAAGATGTGCGGCTCCAGGACAACGCTCAGCGCCGTGGTGGACGCCAGCGCGGATCCGAGCGCGATCTGCACCAGCGGCAGCGGAATGGCGAAGGGAGAGAGCCGCGCGAGAATGCCGCTCAAGACGACGGCCACGAGCAGCACAAGCGCGATCGTAATCTGTTCCATTCCCCCTTGCCCCCCATTCAAGCGCAGCACCGCGCGCAACGCATGCGGCGATCTTCGACCATCCCTAGGGAACAGTACGACCTGCTTCGGGTGCGATCCGCAAGTCTCGCGTTGCGGTCACGCCCCTCCGCCGATCCGAGCGGCACGCCAGGCGCAACCCACCGCGCCTAGGACGGGAACGGAGGGATCGCGTCTAAGACGGCCGTTTGACGCCTGTCGAGCCCCGGCAAAATAGGCTACGGTCCCCGGGCCTTCCACCGTGATTCCGAGATGGCGCGGGCAAGGCATCCCCCAAAGCGGAATGCTGAATGAAGCTCGCCCTCGTCGTTCTCCTGCCTCTGCTGCTCTCCGTTCTTCCCGCCGTTGCGATCCGGGCCGGACGGAACGCGTGCACGCTCGTGACGCTCGCGGTGTCCGCAGCCTCGCTGGCGCTGCTGCTGAGCGCGGCCCCCGCCATTTACGCAGGCGACGTCATTCGGGACGGGGCCCCGTGGCTCCCCGCGCTCGGCCTCTCGTTCTCGTTCTTCGCCGACGGCCTCGGCTTCTTCTTCGCCGCGCTGATCCTGATCATCGGCCTGCTGGTCATTCTCTATGCACGCTTCTATCTGGACGAGCGCGATCCGATGGGCAGGTTCTTCACCTACCTGCTGCTCTTCCAGGGCGCGATGCTCGGCATCGTGCTGAGCGACAACATCCTGCTCCTCGTCATGTTCTGGGAGCTGACGAGCCTCACATCGTTCCTGCTGATCGGCTACTGGTTTCATCTGTCCGGCTCGCGCGCCGGGGCCCTGATGGCGCTGACCGTGACGGGCCTGGGCGGGCTCGCGCTGATGGGCGGCATGCTGCTGCTCGGCAACATCGCCGGAAGCTTCGAGCTGACGGACATCCTGGCCCGCGGCGAGATCGTGAAGAGCTCGCCGCTCTACCTGCCGATGCTCCTGCTCGTGCTGCTCGGCGCCTTCACGAAGTCCGCGCAGTTCCCCTTCCATTTCTGGCTACCGCACGCCATGGCCGCCCCGACCCCGGTCTCCGCCTATCTGCACTCCGCGACGATGGTGAAGGCCGGCATCTTCCTGATGGCCCGCCTCTGGCCGGTGCTCGCCGGCACGCAGGAGTGGTTCCTGATCGTCACGCTGACCGGCCTCGTGACGATGGTGATCGCCGCGTGGATCGCGCTGTTCAAGGACGACCTCAAGGCGTTGCTCGCCTTCTCGACGGTGAGCCACCTCGGACTGCTGACCATGCTGCTCGGCTTCGGCACGCCGATGGCGCTGGTGGCGGCGATGTTCCACATCCTCAATCACGCGGCGTTCAAGGCCGCGCTGTTCATGAGCGCCGGGATCGTGGACCACGAGACGGGCACGCGCGACATCACGCGACTCGGCGGACTGCGCCACGCAATGCCGATCACGGCGACGTTGACCATCGTGGCCGCCGCATCGATGGCGGGCGTACCCCTCCTCAACGGCTTCCTGTCGAAGGAGATGATGCTGGAGGAGGCGTCGCACACGGTCTACGCCGGCCACCCGTGGCTCATACCGGTCCTTGCCACGCTCGGCGCGCTACTCTCCGCCGCCTATTCGGCGCGGCTCGTCGTGCGCGTATTCTTCGGCCCCGAGCGAAACGATACGCCGCGCCATCCGCACGATCCGCCGTTCGGCATGTGGCTGCCCGTGGCGCTGCTGACAGTCCCGATCGTCGCCATCGGCCTGATGCCGGCGCTCGTCGCCGGCGCGGTCGTCGAGCGCACCGCGCTGGCCGCGGCGGGAGCGCCGCTCCCCGCCTATCGGCTCGCGCTGTGGCACGGCCTCACGCCGGCGCTCGGCATGAGCTTCGTCGCCCTCGCGGGCGGCCTCGCGGCGCTGTGGGCCTACCCGGCCCTCGATCGCCTGCGCTGCGCCATCCCGCGTCCCGACGCCATGCGCCTGTTCCAGGCGACGGTCTCCGGCACGGCCACGCTCAGCCGCCGCCTGCTCGACGCTTTGGACAACGGCAACCTTGCGCGCTATCTCGCCATCATCGTCGCCACCATCGCCGCCTTCGGCCTCGTCGGCTATCTCGGCATGACGCCGGCCGCTCTCGAAGGCGAGCGCGCGACGCAGCCCGCCACGCTCCCGGCCGTCACGGGCTGGCTTGCGCTGCTGCTGGCCTCAGCGCTCATGCTGCGCTGGCACTTCGACCGCCTGGCGGCCTTGATCGTGATCAGCATCGTCGGCCTGGTCGTCTCGCTCGCGTTCCTGCAGTTCTCCGCGCCCGACCTCGCGCTGACGCAAATCTCCGTCGAGGTGGTCACGACCATCCTGCTGCTGCTCGCGATCAACCTCCTGCCGCGCACGACGCCGGACGAGGTGCCGCTGCGCCAGAAGCTCGGCGCGGGCACCCTCGCCGTCTTCGGCGGCCTCGGCACGGCAGCGCTCGCCTACGCTGTCATGACGCGCGGCTTCGAGACGATCTCGGGCTACCACATCGCCCAATCGAAACCGGGCGGCGGCGGCACCAACGTCGTCAACGTGATCCTCGTCGATTTCCGCGGCTACGACACTTTCGGCGAGATCATCGTGCTCGCCATCGCGGCGCTGACGATCTTCGCGCTCCTCGATTCCGCCCTGCACGGCGCCGCGGGGCGCCGCCTCGCCGCAACCCGCTTCGGGCCGCGCGCGCACGATCCGCACCCGCTGATGCTGATGGTCGTGACGCGCATCCTGCTGCCGCTCTCGCTGATGGTCGGCGTCTACATTCTGCTGCGCGGCCACAACATGCCGGGTGGCGGCTTCATCGCCGGCCTCGTCGTCGCCATCGCGTTCCTGATGCAGTACATGGCGAGCGGGTTCGTCTGGGCGCATCGGCGCGCGCGCTTCGACGCGCACGTGATGATCGGCGGCGGCGTTCTCATCGCGGGCGCGACGGGGCTCGCCGCGCTGCTGTTCGGCCGGCCGTTCCTCACCAGCACGTTCGGCTATGTCGACCTGCCGCTGTTCGGAGAGGTCGAGCTCGCCTCGGCCATGGCCTTCGACCTCGGCGTGTTCTTCACCGTCGTCGGCACCTGCCTGCTCTCCCTCGCGACGCTGTCGCGCGTCGAGGAGCGCGCCGAGCAAGCCTCCCACGATGCGGAGGCGCGCGCCCGATGAGCATGGAAGCCCTCATGGCCACCGGCATCGGCGCGCTGACCGCGACGGGGATCTACCTGATCCTGCTGCGCCGCACGTTTCCCGTCGTGATCGGCCTCGCCTTCCTCTCCTATGCCGTCAACGCGTTCCTGTTCGCGATGGGGCGGCTCGCCGTCAACCTGCCGCCGATCGTCAGCGCCACCGCGCCGGGCTACACCGACCCGCTGCCGCAGGCGCTGGTGCTGACGGCCATCGTCATCACGTTCGGCATGACGGCGCTGATCGTCGTGCTCTCGCTGCGCGCGTTCCTCGAGACCGGCAGCGACGACGTCGCGCTGGCCTCCCCGCCCACCGACGAGACCGGCACCGGCAAGCCGGGCGACGAGGTGCCGGAATGACGGCCGCCTCTCTGATCCTTCCCGTGGCCGTGCCGGCCATGACCGCCGCGTTTCTGGTGCTGGCCCTGCGCCCCAGCCTGAACGCCCAGCGCGCCGTGTCGGTGATCGCCACGATCGCCCAGCTCGCCATCGCCGTCGGCCTCTTCGCCCTCGCCGGCGACGGCATCCCCCGCGCCTACTTCCTCGGCGACTGGCCTGCGCCCTTCGGCATCGTCCTCGTGCTGGACCGGCTCGCGGCGACCATGCTGCTGCTGACCGCCGGACTCGCAACCGGCGTCGTCATCGCCTCCCTCGGCAAATGGGACCGGCGCGGCCGCCACTTCCACGCGCTGTTCCAGTTCCAGTTGCTCGGCGTCAACGGCGCTTTTCTCACCGGCGACCTCTTCAATCTCTTCGTCTTCTTCGAGGTGCTGCTGATCGCGTCCTACGGCCTGATGCTGCACGGCGGCGGCGCACCGCGCCTGAAGGCCGGCTTCCACTACGTCGCGATCAACCTGATCGGCTCGACGGTGTTCCTGTTCGCGGTCGGCACCCTTTATGCGGTGACGGGCACGCTGAATATGGCCGACCTCGCCATCAAGGTCCCGCAGGTCGCCGAAGCGAACCAGGCTCTGCTGGCCGCGGGCGCGTTTCTCCTGTTCACGGTCTTCGCCATCAAGTCCGCCATGGTGCCGCTGCACTGGTGGCTGCCGTCCACCTACGCCACGACGTCGGCGCCCGCCGCCGCGATCTTCGCGATCATGACGAAGGTCGGCGCCTATGCCATCATCCGCGTCTCGACGCTGATCTTCGGCGCGGGCGCCGGCCCCCTCGCGGACGCGATGGCACCCTGGATCCTGCCCGCGGGCCTGGCCACGGCGGCACTCGGAACGCTCGGCGTGCTCGCCAACCGCAGCTTGACCGATCTCGTCTGCTACGCGCTGATCGCCTCCATGGGCACGTTGCTGATCGCCATCGGACTGAACAGCCCCGCGGGTCTCGCCGCCGCGCTCTATTACGCGGTGCAGAGCACCCTCGTCACGGCAGGCCTGTTCCTGCTCGCCGGCGTGCTCGGCCGAGAGAAGGACGGCCGCGCGCCGCTCGCGCAGCCGACGCTTCTGTTTGCGGCGTTGTATTTCCTGCTCGCGATCGGAATGGTCGGCATGCCGCCGCTGGCCGGGTTCATCGGCAAGCTGCAGATCCTTGAGGCCGGGCGAACGCACAGCCACGCCGTTGCCGTATGGGCGGTGATCCTCGTCTCGAGCCTCCTGCTGATCGTCGGGTTCGCCCGCCGGGGCATGGCCGTGTTCTGGACGGACCGCGAGGACGCACGCCGCCTTCCGACCGAGGCATCGCACGTGCCGCTCGCTCAGGTCGTGGCGATCGCCGGCCTGATCGCCGCAACCGCGGTGCTGAGCGTCTGCGCCGGCCCCGTCATGCAGAGCCTCGCCGCTGCAGCCGATCAGCTCTACGCCCCGCAAGGCTACATCCGCGCCGTTCTCGAACCGGCAGCCGCCGCGACCCAGGGAGGCGCCCCATGACCCCGAAGCATCTCGGGTCGCCCCTTCTGATCGTCGTCCTCGCGGCCGTCTGGACGTTGCTCGTCAACGACCTCTCGCCCGGCACGATCGTGTTCGGCCTGCTGCTCGGCGCCGCCATCGCCGCGCTCACGAGCCCCTATTGGCCGGAACGGCCGCGCCTCCGCAACCCGCGCGCCATCGCGGGCTTCGTGCTCGTCGTCCTCTACGACATCGTCGTCGCCAACCTGCAGGTCGCCTATCTGGTGCTGTTCCGTCGCGGCGACAGCCTGCGGTCTCGCTTCGTCGCCGTGCCGCTGGACCTGAAAACACCCGAGGCGATTGCGCTGCTCGCCGGCACGATCACCATGACGCCGGGCACCGTCAGCGCCGACGTCAGTGCGGACGGCCGCGCGCTGCTCGTGCACTGCCTCGACACCGGCGACCCCGACGCCACCGTCGCCGACATCAAGTCCCGCTACGAAGCCCGCCTCATGAGGATTTTCGAATGATCGAAACCGCCGCACTGTTCGCCATGGTCGCGATCTCGGCCGCCATCCTGATGAACGTCTACCGCCTCGTCGCCGGCCCCACCCCGACCGACCGCATCCTGGCGCTCGACACCATGGTCATCAACGCCATCGGCCTGATCGTGCTCGCCGGCATCGCCTTCGGCACGGCCATATATTTCGAGGCCGCCCTCTTGTTCGCGATGGTCGGCTTCGTATCGACCGTCGCCTTCTGCAAGTTCCTGCTCCGCGGCAACGTGATCGAGTGAGGCCATGATGAGCATCCTGATGGAAGCGGCCACGGCCATCCTGATCGCAATCGGCGGCGCCTTTCTCTTCGTCGGCTCATTCGGGCTTGCCAAGCTGCCCGGCACGATGCGGCGGCTGCACGCCCCCACGAAAGCCACGACGCTCGGCATCGGCGCCCTGCTGATCGGCTCCATGGTCGATTTCGCGCTGATCCGGGAAACGGCAGGCTTTCGCGAGCTGCTGATCACGCTGTTCCTGTTCCTCACGGCCCCCGTCAGCGCCAACATGATCGCCAAGGCGCACATCTTCGGCGACAAGGATGTCCAGGCCACGCTGCCCGATGCGCCAAACGGCGCGGGATGGGCCACGCTGACCGACGGCGCCGCACCTGAGAAGAGCAAAGCCTAGGCAAAGGATCTCGGAACATGAGCGGCGCGGCCAGGATCTTCGATCTGAACGACGAGCGCGGCCTTCTCCGGATCTCCATCGCCGCGACGCTCTTCATCTCGTCGCTCGGCATCGTCTTCGGCTTGGCCTCGGGCTCCTTCGCCATCGTCTTCGACGGCGTCTATTCGCTGATCGACGCCAGCATGAGCCTGCTGTCGCTTCTGGTCGTCAACCTGATCACGTCCTACGCGCGCTCGCAGGGGCTCTCCCGCAAGCTCAAGGAGCGCTTCTCCATGGGCTTCTGGCATCTGGAGCCCATGGTGCTGGGCTTCAACGGCACGCTGCTGATCGGCATCGCCGTCTATGCTTTCATCAACGCGGTGAGCAGTCTTCTCGAAGGCGGCCGCCACCTCGAATTCGATTGGGCCATCGTCTATGCCGTCGTGACCGTCGTCGCGTGCGTCACGGTCGCCACCATCGAAGCGCGGGCCAACCGACGCATCGGCTCCGACTTCGTCCGCCTCGACGTCAAGGGCTGGACCATGTCGGCGGGCATCACGGCGGCGCTGCTGGTCGCCTTCTGCATCGGCTATGCCGTGCAGGGCACGACGTGGGAGTGGATCTCGCCCTACATCGACCCGGCCGTGCTCGCCCTCGTCTGCCTTCTCATCATCCCGCTTCCGGTCTCGACCGTACGCCAGGCCCTGGCCGACATCTTCCTCGTCACGCCGCCGGATCTGATGCAGCACGTCGACACCGTCGCGCGAGCCTTCGTCGAGAAGCACGGCTTCGCGTCCTACCGCGCCTATGTCGCGCGCATCGGCCGCTGCAAGAACATCGAGCTCTATTTCATCGTGCCGCCGGACGCGCCGGCCCGCACCATCGCGGCCTGGGACGAGTTGCGCGAGGAGGTCGGCAAGGCCATCGGCGACGAAGGCCCCGACCGCTGGCTGACCGTCGTCTTCACCGGCGACCCCGAGTGGGCCGACTGAGCCCCGGGGCAAGCCACGCAATCGTCAGCATTCCCCGCCCGGCCTCGCCGGAGGGAAAAGACGTAACTCTTTATCAAATCAAATGAAAATGGCGCCCCGTAGGGGACTCGAACCCCTGTTACCAACGTGAGAGGCTGGTGTCCTAGGCCACTAGACGAACGGGGCTCTCGCTGGAGCGGCCACGTATAGGAGAGCCAGCCCGCCCAATCAAGCGGAACTTGTAGCCCCGGGCGGCCGTCCCTGTCGCAGGCCGGATTAGGGCGCGCGGCTCTCCGGAAAGAGCTCGAACTGGCGGACGATGCCGCCCGAAGCCACGTCCACGATCAGAATTCCGGGCCCCGAGGGGGCCTCGAAGTGGACGGCGAGGCGATCCCCGCTTAACGAGAGCGACTTGACCGCGGCGCCGGCCGGAAGCGCCAGCCGCGCGGCCGGACCGGCCGCCGAGGCGACGGGCGCCGTCTCCGAGACACTTGCCGGCGCAAGGGCTTGTGGCGCCGGATTGGCGGAGAGATAGATGATCCTGAGCACGACGGCAGCGATGCCCGCGACGATGAGCAGCCCGAGGAACACGACGATGAAGACGAGCAGCCGCTCTTTGGTGTTCTGCGGCCGCGGCACGGCCGGTTTCGGGTCCGCTGAAGAAGAAGAAGGTTCGCTCATGTCGTTGTCTCGTGCCGCCGCCCGTGTGACCGCCGTTTCCGGCGCCTCCGCGGTGCTCTAACAGGGAACGGCGCCCGGAGGCGACAAAAATAGATCGCGAGACACCTCCCGCATGAACCACGACGACCACGAGCACGAAGACGACACCGAGGACGACGACCTCGAAGCCTCTGTCGAAGAGGCGCCGCCCGAGCCGCTCTCGGGCCGCCACGCTGTTTCCATCGCGCCGGATCAGGCGGGCCAGCGGCTGGACCGCCTCCTGACCACGCATTTCGACGGCCGCTTGAGCCGCGCCCGCATCCAGGCCCTCATCCGGCAGGGCCAGGTGCAGGGTGGTGATGGCCGCACGATCACCGATCCCGGTGCGAAGACGCGCGAGGGCGACACGCTGACGATCGACATCCCCGAGCCCGCACCCGCCGAGCCCGCGGGCGAGGCTCTGCCGCTGACAGTCGTCTACGAGGACGCCCACCTGCTCGTCATCGACAAGCCCGCCGGCCTCGTCGTGCATCCCGCGGCGGGGCACGCCGGCGGCACGCTCGTCAACGCGCTGATCGCCCATTGCGGCGACAGCCTCTCCGGCATCGGCGGCGTGAAGCGGCCCGGCATCGTGCATCGGCTCGACAAGGACACGTCCGGCCTTCTCGTCGTCGCGAAGTCGGATGCCGCCCATCGCGGACTGGCCGAGCAGTTCGCCGCCCACGGCGCGGACGGGCGCATGACGCGCGCGTACGAAGCGTTCGTGTGGGGCGTTCCGGCGCGCCAGAGCGGCATCATCGACGCCAACCTCGCGCGCAGCACCACGAACCGCACGCGCATCGCCGTCGTGCGTGAGCCGCAAGGCAGGCATGCGGTGACGCACTACGAGGTCCTCGAGTCCTTCGAAGGACCCGACGGCCGCGCGCTCGCGACCCGCGTAAGGTTGATGCTGGAAACGGGCCGCACGCATCAGATCCGCGTGCACTTGGCCCATATCGGCCATCCGGTGATGGGAGATCCGGTGTACGGCGCCGGTTTCAAGGCCAGCGCGCGCAGCCTGCCGCCCGACGCGGCGGACGCGCTCAACGCCCTGAATCGGCAAGCTTTGCACGCCATGGAGCTCGGCTTCACGCACCCGGTGAGCGGCAAAACGCTTTGCTTCACAAGTTCGCGACCGGCCGACATCGAAGCGCTTTATCGCGCGCTCAAAGGCCCGGAAATCGCCGAAACAAAGGCACCGGTGCGAGCGCGGAAACCCAAAGTTTCCAAACGGTAATTAGGCCCATCGACGGATTCAGGGATAAGATCGCGTTCAAGATGTGAACCGCGACGCCATCGGCGCGTTGCAGACAGACCCACGCTCAAGCAAACGCACGCTTAAGCTGGCGTTAAGACTGCAGGGCCAAGGCACGACAGATACCACGACAGAGACGTGGCACGATCCGTACGCAACATGGCATGGGGAGCGCGAGTTGACCGGTCAAGCCGGCCATGCGTTTGAATGAAATGGCAGCGAAAAGTCTTCCGACCATTGCCGCCGGCTCCGGCGGCCTCTCGAGGTACCTCGAGGAGATCCGGCGTTTTCCGATGCTGGAACCGGGCCAGGAGTACATGCTCGCCAAGCGCTGGCGCGAGGACGGCGACACCGATGCCGCGCAGGAGCTGATCACGTCACATCTGCGTCTCGTGGCGCGCATCGCCATGGGCTATCGCGGCTACGGCCTGCCGATCGGCGAGGTGATCTCGGAAGGCAACGTCGGCCTCATGCAGGCCGTGAAGCGCTTCGAGCCCGACCGCGGCTTCCGCCTCGCGACCTACGCGATGTGGTGGATCCGCGCCTCGATCCAGGAGTACATCCTGCGCTCGTGGAGCCTCGTGAAGATGGGCACCACTGCGGCCCAGAAGAAGCTCTTCTTCAATCTGCGCCGCGCGAAAAGCCAGCTCCAGGCGCTCGAAGAGGGCGACCTGAAGCCCGAGCACGTCAAGACGATCGCGAAGAAGTTCGGCGTGACGGAAGAGGACGTCGTCTCGATGAACCGCCGCCTCGGCGGCGACGCATCGCTGAACGCGCCGGTGCGCGCAGATTCGGAATCGGGCGAGTGGCAGGACTGGCTGGTCGACGACGCGCCGGATCAGGAGGAGATGCTCGTTCAGCAGGACGAGATGGGTCGTCGCAAGTCGTACCTCAGCGACGCGCTCGGATCGCTCAACGATCGCGAGCGGCGGATCTTCGAGGCGCGCCGCCTCGCCGACGATCCGGTGACGCTCGAGGAGCTGTCCGCCGAGTTCGGCGTCTCGCGCGAGCGCATCCGCCAGATCGAGGTGCGCGCGTTCGAGAAGGTGCAGAAGGCGGTCCAGAACGCCGCGAAGCTCGAAACCGGCGACGCCGCGTAACCGCGATCGCCCGATCGGCATCGATGACGCTATCGGCCAGGCCGATAAGAGTGAACGCACTCTAGGGGCTTTCCGGAAACGGAAGGTCCCTAGTTCGTTTTCCCCGGATCAACATCGATCCCCTGGCGCGCGGGCGCCGCATCAAAAAACACAAGAACGCAATCACTCAAAAAATCGAAAGCGATTGCCGGTCTAGTGCAGCTTGAGCCACTCGCGGGCGCGCTTCTGAGCGGCCGAGATCTGCGCCTTCGTCATCTCACGCGAGAGCTCCAGGCGGTACGTCCTGGCGTCCTCGTTGCCGCGCATGGCGGCGAGATTGAACCACTTGTGCGCCTCGACGAGATCGATCTCGACGTCGCGCCCGACGCAGTACATCAAGCCGAGCTGATAGAGCGCATCCGCCCCGCCGCCCTGAGCCGAAACGTCAACGACGTGTTCGGCGGAAAAATCAAATCGTGCCATCCCTGTTTACCTCTGCCCGCTGGCCGGTTTCTGTCCCGAGGCCCCTGCCCGCCGGCATTCGCTGGCAGAACCGGGCCTCTGGACGGAAACGATAGGGGGGATGGCGATGACAAGCAGTAAACGAGGGAACAGGTCCTTCACGAACGAAACGTTGAAATCCGGCCTGTTTTGCCCCATTCGGGCAACTTCCGGTCGGCGGGAAATCGAAGTTTAAGGATTCGGGAAACCAAATCCTAACCATGCCGAAAGATCGGTCGAATCCGAGCTATTTCAGCTCCTTGGACAGCCCGCGCTGCACGGCCGCGCGCTCCGAGATCCGCTCCATCCACTGCTTCACGCGCGGAAACTTCGCGATCTCCTGCCCCTGCTTGTCCCAGCTCAACGCCCACGGGTAGCTCGCGATGTCCGCGATTGAATAGTCGTCGGCAAGGAACTCGCGGCCCTTGAGACGCTTGTCGAGCACGCCGTAGAGGCGCGTCACCTCGTTGGTGTAGCGCTCGATGCCGTACGGAACCTTTTTCGGCGCATAGATGCGGAAGTGATGGGCCTGGCCCGCCATCGGACCGAACCCGCCCACCTGCCAGAACAGCCACTCGTCCACGCGCACGCGCAGCCGCTCGTCCGACGGATAGAGCTTGCCGGTCTTGCGCCCGAGATACTGCAGGATCGCCCCGCTCTCGAAGATCGAGATCGGCGCGCCGCCCGGCCCGTCGGGATCGACGATCGCCGGCATCTTGTTGTTGGGCGAGATCGTGAGGAACTTCGGCTTGAACTGGTCGCCCTTCGAGATGTCGACGGGCTTCACCTTGTACGGCAGCCCGCATTCCTCGAGCATGATGCGGATCTTGAAGCCGTTCGGCGTCGGCCAGAAATAAAAGTCGATCGGCTTCTCAGCCATGGCAAAGGTCTCCCACCCCTACGTCGGCGCACGTCGCGCAGACCATCTAAACCGTCAGCACCGTCGAGCCCGTCGTCTTGCGGCTTTCGAGCGCGCGATGCGCCTCGGCCGCGTCCTTCAACGCGAACGTCTGGTTGATCGGAATCTCGATCTTGCCCGAGCCCACCATCGCGAACAGCTCCGCCGCGTTCTCCGTAAGCTCCGCGTGGCTTGCCGTGTAAGCCATCAGCGACGGGCGCGTGGCGAACAGCGATCCCTTGAGCAGCGTGAGCTCGAACGGCGGCACCGGGCCCGACGCGTTGCCGAAGCTCACCCAGAGGCCGCGCGGCTTCAGGCAATCGAGCGAGCCTTGATAGGTGTCCTTGCCGATGCCGTCGTACACCACGTCGCATCCCTTGCCGCCGGTCAATTCCCGCACGCGCGCGACGAAATCCTCGCGCGACGTCACGATCACATGCGCTGCGCCGTTCGCGCGCGCAAGCTCGGCCTTCGCGTCGGTGCTGACGGTTCCGATCAGTGTCGCCCCCAGCGCACGCGCCCACTGGCACGCGATCAGGCCGACGCCGCCGGCCGCCGCATGGAAGAGCAACACCGTCTCGGGGCCCACCCGGAACGTCTCGCGCACGAGATAGCGCACCGTCATGCCCTGCAGCATCATCGCCGCGGCGGTCTCGTAGGAAATATCGTCGGGGAGCTTCACCAGCCGGTCGGCCGCGATCAGCCGCTCCTCGGCATAGCCGCCGAGCACGCCCGCATAAGCGACGCGGTCGCCGACTTTGAGCGACGTCACGCCCTCGCCCAGCGCAACGACGTCGCCCGCGCCTTCCATGCCGATGATCGCGGGAAAGGCCGTGAGCGGATAGAGGCCGGTGCGGTGATAGACGTCGATATAGTTGAGCCCGACCGCCCGTTGCCTGATTCGAACCTGTCCCGGACCCGGGGCCCCCACCTCGATCGGCTCCCAGACGAGCCGTTCCGGTCCGCCGGCCGCATGCAGCCGCACCGCGTGCACCATCGTCCAACTCCATGAATCGAATAGAAAATCGCAAATGCCTTCGCACGCAGATGTGGAGACGATCAGGCTGCCGCGCAACCGCCTTGACCCTGCCACGGCCGCCTTCTATTGGCTGACCTGAGTGAGAACAAGGGGCCAGGGATGACCATCTTCACCGCCGCTTTGCGACTTGCGGCGAATTTGGCGCTCTTCGCAAGCTTCCTGACCCTCGCCGCCTGCGCCGTCAATTCCGGCACCGAGATCGGAAACCGGTCGGGCCTCGGCTGCGTCGACGACTCGCCGGAATGCATCCAGCGCCGCCAGGCGACGCTCCGCAGCATGGTGGACGACAAATCCCGGAGCTGGGTCAACGAGGCTCCGACCCCCGAAGCCTATGCGTCGGGCGTCCGCCTCTTCGCCTACAAATCGAAAAAGAAGGAGCTGACCTGCGACGAGCTGAAACGCGGCAAGCTCGAAGCCGATACGGCCAGGCACAGCCTCGCCAGCGTCGGCTCGCGGCTCACGCCGGCGCAGGTGTCGCGCAGCGCCATGCTGGCGGGTGAGGTCGGCCGCGAGCTGCAGCGCGAGCTCAATCGCCGTTGCAAGACGGGCTGAGCGCCGCCAAACTGACGCCGCCGGCGAAGGCCGCGCCCCTGTTCCCTGCGCCGCCCCGGCCGCAGATCTCCGGAAAAGAAAGACGAACGCGATGGCACTCGAAGCGACGGTGGATGCGGTGGTGAGCTTCGTGCGCGAGCACGAGCATTGGGCCGCGCCCATCGCGTTCGCCGTGGCTTTCGGCGAGAGCTTCTGCTTCCTCTCGCTGATCGTTCCGGGAACGGCCATCCTGGTCGGCATCTCGGCGCTGCTCGCCGCCAGCGGCACGGACATCCAGGTTCTGATCCCGGCGATCTTCGCGGCGGGCTTCGGCGGCACGCTGGGCTATGCCGTGTCGTTCTGGATCGGCCGCTATTTCCAGGACAAGGTGCACCGGATCTGGCCGTTCACGACGCGCCCGCATTTGATCAAGCAGTCGGAGGAGTTCTTCGACACCTATGGCGCGTTCGGCGTGTTCCTCGGCCATTTCTTCGGCCCCGTGCGCGCGGTGCTGCCGGTCGTCGCCGGCATGTTCCGCATGCGCGAGATCCCGTTTCAGATCGCCAATGTCCTGAGCGCGTTCATCTGGGCCGGCGGCGTCATCGCGCCGGCGTTCTTCCTCGTGACGTTCAAGGATCAGGTCATCGCCTTCCTCGCCGCGCATGAATATCTGGTGGCCGGCGTGATCGCGCTCCTCGCCTTCGCCAACAGCATCCCGCGCCCGATCCTGTTCGTGCCCACGCTGCTGCTCGTCATGGCCATCGGCACGCTCATGATCTTCGGCAATGGCAACCTGCCGCTGGTCCTGATCGCCGCCGCGATCGGCGCGTTCGCCGGCGATGTCTACGCGCACTGGAAAGGCGCCATGGGCAAGGAGAACCGCTCGCTGACGTGGCCGTTCAGCGCCACGGACGAGCAGCATGCCAGCGCGCGCGCGCTGATCGAGACGCGGGGCGGGCTGAGCCTCATCATCAGCAAGTTCCAGGGCTTCAATCGCGGCCTCGTGCCGCTCGAAGCGGGCGCCATGGGCCAACCGCTGCCGGGCTTTCTCGTGCTGAGCGCCATCTCGTCCTGGATCTGGGCCACCGCGCTGATGCTGCCCGCAATCCTGATCGCCAAGGCCATCGCCTGATCCGCCGACCCTAGCCCGCGCGTTTCACCACCACCGCAAGGCACGCATAATCCCGAAACGGCCGCTTGAACGTCAGCGACGCGCCCGCGTCACCGGCCAGGCGGACGAGCTCCGCTTCGAGATCCGCCCGCGGCTCCACCGAAAATCGCTTGAGCCAGGCCCGCAAGCCCGTCCGGAACGCGGATGGCAGGCCGCTCTGCTCGCCGAAGTCGACGATGTGCAGCGAGCCGCCCGGCTTCACGGCGGCGAAGGCGCGCTCCAGCGCCTCGCGCCACGGCGGGATCATCGACAGCGCGTACGAGATGAACACGCGATCGAACGCCGCCACGCCCAGAACGGCGTGCGTTTCGAGCGTCCGCGCATCGGCCTGGGCAAGGCGAATGCGGTGCGACAGGCCGGCCTTTTCGATCGAGGCCGCCGCCGTTTCGAGCATCGCGGCCGAGACGTCCACGCCGTAGAACGCCGCCGAGGGATAGCGGTGGGCGGCCAGGATGAGATTGCGCCCGGTCCCGCAGCCGATTTCAAGCACGGCCCCGCCCGCCGGCGGATCGAGCCCGGCGAGCAGGCCGTCACGGCCGAGCAGATAGAACTTGCGCGACGCGTCGTAGATGTGCCGCTGCAGGCGATAGATGGAATCCATCTCGGTCGCGGCGTCGGCCATCACACTCGTGTCCCGATTCCGAAGTTCGCCCGATTTCAGATCGAGAGATTCGTTCCGAACCTTGCCGCTCGACAGGGCGAATTTCTCGATCATCACACTAGCCCTGGAACGTATAGAGGTGGAAGCCGCCGTAGATCGACGAGCGGTCCTTCCGCTCGGTCATGGCGCGGCCGTACGCGGGATCGTAGTGGAACCTGTCGAGAAGGGTCTGCGGCAGGCGGCCGGGCAGAATGGTATCCTCGCCCGCCGTGCGGAAGATCACGCGTGCACCCGGCCGCGCGGTGCGCACGATCTCGGTCCAGAGCGCCGTGAGCTGCGCGTCCGTCATCCAGTCCTGCGCGTCGAGCAGCACGAACGCGTCGTAATGCGGCCCCTTGAGGCTCGCGAGATGCTCGGCAAACGACGCATGCACCACCGACACGTTGCCGATGCGCGACTTCAGCGTCTCCCAGTTCCTCGGCGCGAGATACGGCGGAAGCGGCCCCTGGCCGTCGGCGGCATATCCGCGGCCGAACGCCTGCCACGCGAAATAATTGTCAGAGATATCGAAACCGTAGGCGAGCCGCCCGAGCCGCGCTTTCAGCACGTCCGCCATGTGCGCTGCGCGGCCCTTGAGCGCTTCGAACTGCGAGGGCGGGATGCCGAGGCCGAACAGCGAGGCCGGCTTGTCCATCAGCCAGCGCATATGACGCATGTCGAACAGCGGCGCGAGCTCCTCCTCGAAGATCCGCCGCTGATCCGCCCGCGTCTGCGCCGTGAGCATGCGGGCCGGATCGCGCCCATGCAGGCGCGCCACCCCATGCCCCATCGTGATGAACCAGCCGAGCAGCCCCTGCCGGTAGAAGTGCCGGCCGAAGTAGCCGATGCGGCGCCGGCCCAGCATGTCGCGCCCCTCCCAGTAGGCGCGCGTGGCGCGGTCGAGATGCGGCGCGAGCAGCGTGTCGTAGAGGGCGGCCGTTGCGCGATGATTGGCCTGCGCGAAGAAGCGGGCGAAGGTCGCGTAGTCCGGTGAATGCCGCACCGCGGCCGACTTGAGCCTGTTGAGCGCCACGTGCGCCGGATTGAGGTCCAGCGCCGTCACCTGGACGTCCACGGCGGTGACGTAGGAGAGCACGTTGCATCCGCCCGACGCGATCGCGGCCACGCGCTCGCCGGGCTTCAGCGCCATCGCTTCGAGATCGACGACCGGGTCCTCCCAGATCTGCGGATAGACGAGCCCCGAGAACGCGAGCGTGAAGAAACGCTCCTCGAGCCCCTTGCGGCTGACGGCGCCATAGCGGTGCACGGCCGCGGCCAGCCGGTCGTTCCGCCGCCGCCCCCGCAGCAAGCCGTCGTCGCGCACCTCTTCGCCCTGCACCTCGGCCAGTCCGCCCATTGCCATCCTCTCGACAAGCTTATTCCCGCCGCGGGACTACCGATGTCATGTTTCAGCCCTGTGACAGCATGGCGTCGGCACCGGGAAAGCCCTTGAAAAGCCGGGTCGGCCGTGGGCAGATCGTCCCGCCCCGCTTGCCTCCCGCACCGAGATCACTTAGAGGAAGGCGCTTGACAGTTCGGACGGGCGAAGCGCCCGCCAATTCAAGGGATTTTCGCACATGGCCGCCCGTACCGCCCGCAGCGTCGAAACGCAGAAGAAGAAGGCCCGCCGCGCCATTCCGCGCCCCAAGGTCACGCGCATCCAGGGCAACACGGCTGCCGCCCGCAAGCGCCTGAAGAAGGCGTCCGGCAAGGCCCGCGCCGCCAAGGCCAAGGCTTCCGCCTGAGCCCACAAGGCTTCGGCCTGAGCCCACAAGGCGAATCACACCCCGTTCGAGGCTGCTAACGCCGGAACACGGCGAACGCCTCGACGTGGGCCGAATACAGAAACTGGTCGATCGGCGTAACGGGGCTCATCGTGTAGCCGCCGTCCATCAGCGTGCGCGCGTCGCGTGCCAGCGTCGCCGGGTTGCACGAGACCGCGATCACGGTCGCCACCTTGGATTTCGCGAGCCGCTCCGCCTGCTCGGCCGCCCCCGCCCGCGGCGGATCGAACACGACCGCATCGAAGCCGTTGAGCTCCCGCACCGAGAGCGGATCGCGGAAGAGATCCCGCAGCACCGCCATCACCGGCTTGAGCCCCTGCGCATGGCGCACCGCATGCGTGAGCGAGGCGATGGCGCGCTTGTCGCTGTCGTAGGCCGTCACCGGCGCCCGTTTGGCGAGCGGCAGCGTCAGCGTTCCGACACCCGAGAAGAGGTCCGCAATGGCCTTGACCCGCTTCGGCAGCGCGGCGAGGCAGAGATCCGCCAGCCGCCGCTCGGCCTCCGGCACGGCCTGAAGGAAAACGCTCGGCTCGACGGTCACGGCCGCATCGCCGATGGTGACGACGGGCGCCCCGCCCGCGACGATGGCCTGCCCCGCCACCACGAGCCGCACGAGCCGCATCCTCTGCGCCAGCGCGCCGGCCTCGGCCCGCTCCTGCGGGGAGAGATCCTTCCGCCCGTTGTCGAACGCCACGTCGAGCCCGTGATCGAGCTTGGTCACGACGAGGCGTCCGCCTGCGCGGTCGGCCATGACGAGACGCGTGAGATCGCGCAACCCCGGGAGCGCCGCCACGATGGCGGGATCCAGCACCGGACACTCCACCATGTCCACGAGCGTATGCTGGCCCTCCTCGCGGAAGCCGATGGTGACGGCCTTGCCGGTTCGCTCGACGCCGAGGAAAGCGCGCCGCCGCGACGCCCCCGCCACCACGATCACCGGCGCGACCTCCGCCGCGATGCCGCGATGGCCGAACGCCTCGACGACGAGGCCGCGCTTCCACTCGCGATAGAGCGCCGGCGCCATATGCTGCGCGACGCAACCGCCGCACTGCAGGAAGTGGCGGCAGAGGGGCGCGACGCGATCCGCGCTGTCGCTCAGACGATGGAAACCGTCCGGACCCTCCGCCCAGCGCTCGCCGGGAAGCCCGAACGGAACATAGACCGGCTCTTCATCGCGCAGGGCGATGCCGGCACCCTTCGCGCCCAAACGCTCCACCCGAAGCTCACGCACCGAAAACGCCTCCGAGCAGAAATTCCAGGTTTCCGGACCCGCCCTCGATCGGCGAGGGGATGACGCCCGCGACCCGCCAGCCGGCCCGCGCCGCCAGCCAATCGGCGAGCTTCGCCGCCTGCGCGTCGCGCACGGCCGCATCGCGCACGATGCCGCCCTTTCCGATCGCCTCGCGCCCGGCCTCGAATTGCGGCTTGACGAGCGCCACCAGCCACGCCCCCGGCGCCGCCAGGGCGAGCGCGGCTGGCAGAGCCTTTTCGAGCGAGATGAAGCTGACGTCCGCCACGATCGCCGAGACCGGCTCGGGGATCTCGCGCACCGAGAGCAGCCGCGCATCCTGCCCTTCGAGCGAGGTGACGCGCGCGTCCCCCGCGAGGCGCGGGTGGAGTTGCCCATGCCCCACATCGACGGCGAACACGTGCCGCGCGCCGCGCTTAAGCAACACCTCCGTGAAGCCGCCCGTGGAGGCTCCCACGTCGAGCGCCAGGCGCCCCTCGGCCTCGAACCCGAACGCGTCGAGCCCGGCGATCAGCTTGAGCGCCCCGCGCGACACGTAATCGGCGCTCTCCTGCAGCACGATCTCGGCATCGTCCCCGACGACCGCTCCCGCTTTGCGGGAAACGGCCCCGTCCACCGTCACGGCGCCGCGCACGATGAG
The DNA here is from genome assembly GCA_964386545.1 of uncultured Hyphomicrobium sp. Taxonomy (GTDB): domain Bacteria; phylum Pseudomonadota; class Alphaproteobacteria; order Rhizobiales; family Hyphomicrobiaceae; genus Hyphomicrobium_C. The sequence continues at coordinate 54,274 of CAYLSI010000003.1, read as the reverse complement.
GTCGCGCGCCCGCGACCGGGTCGGCGCAAGCCCCCGTTCCAGCAACGCTTTGTCGAGCCGAAGCCCCATGCGAACCACAGCCCCCGGACGATCGAGCTCCGCTCGATGAACCTTGCCCGCCACATTGGCGTTGCAGGATCTGAGGGTTATATATCGCTGACCTTGTTCCGGACTTTCAAACATTACGTTGCACGGAGACCTGAGATGTCGAGACCCGATCGCCGCACCTTTCTCCGCTCCGCCGGGGCCGTCGCCCTCCTAACGGCCGTATCCGCGCGCGGAATCGGCGCGGCGTTCGCGGAAACACCGCCGGATGGCCCTTACACGCTGCCGGCGCTCCCCTACGATCCGGCCGCGCTCGAGCCGCACATCGACGCCACGACCATGGGGATTCACCATGGCAAGCATCATCAGGCCTACGTCACGAACCTCAACAAGGCGCTCAAGGACCACGGCGACCTCGCCAAGCTGCCGCTGGAGGACCTGCTCGCCAAGATCGCCGAGGTGCCCGAAGCCATCCGCACCGCCGTCCGCAACAACGGCGGCGGCCACGCCAACCATTCCATGTTCTGGCAGATCATGGGCGCGCCGGGCGGCACCGGCCCCGAAGGCGAGCTGAAGGCGGCCATCGACCGCGACCTCGGCGGCCTCGAGAAACTGCAGGACGACTTCAACACGGCCGGCACGAAGGTGTTCGGCTCGGGCTGGGTGTTCGTCACCGTCGACAAGGACGGCAAGCTCGCCATCGTTCCGAAGCCCAACCAGGATACGCCGATCATGGACGGCGGCCGCGTGCTGATCGGCAACGACGTGTGGGAGCACGCCTATTACCTGAAGTACCAGAACAAGCGCGCCGATTATCTGAAGGCGTGGTGGAACGTGGTCAATTGGAACGCCGTCGGCGAGCGCTATGCAGCCGCGAAGGCCGGCACGCTCAAGATCTGAGCGATATCGAGACAGCAAAACGCCGGCAGCGGAGCCTCCCTGCCGGCGTTTTCTTTTTTTGAACGCGTCAGTCCCGCACCGATGCGAGGTCACGCGCGGCGGTCAGCAGGCCGGCGGACAGCCATCCCTGCAGGGCCTGCGCCATGCGCAGCGCCGCCGTCTCAGGCCCGCCATAGACCGCGGCCAGCTCGGCCAGGCGCGCGAACGGCACGCCGCGCGCAGCTTCCGTCCACAGCATGCGCTCTTCCCCTGAGAGGATGCGCGCCGTCGCCGTCCCCGCGCGCCGCCACACGAGAGCGTAGCGCGGCTCTGCAAGAGGCTGCACATCGGGAGGGCGAGCCTCGGTCTTGAGGGCCACCCAGAGGTCGAAAGCGTTCGTGGTGAACGTCAGCACCGCGGCCGAGGGATGCGGCACGAACGCGAGTCCGCCCCACGTCTCGGGCGGAATGGCCGCGAGCGCCGCCAGATCCAGCGCGGGCGCGTCCGCCGCATCGAAGGCGTCGTCGAGTTGCCGCTCCAGCCGGGCCATATCGCCCAGCTCGGGCCGCGCGGCATAGGGCGCCCGCGCCAGCAGCTCCGGCACACGCGCCGCATACCAGCGCGCATTGGCCGTGCGGGACGGATAGGCCGCCACGTACGCGCGCGCCATCGCATCGAACGCGGCATCTCCCATGAACCGCGCGAGCATCGGATAGGCGCCCCGCACGACCTCCACGAGACGCGCGACGTAGGCATGACGATAGACGCCGAGAAGCACGCCGTTGTCCGTGCGCGAGTTCCCCGGAATGAGGCCCAGCACGTCGTCCGCACCCTCCAGGATCGCGGCCTGGAACCGGCTCTGCACCTCCGCGAGGCGCGGCGCGCGCCGCGTCATGGTGCGAGCACCTCGGCCGCCACGCGCCGCGCCACATCGAGCTCCGCCACGAGCTCGGCCAGCGGCGGAATGTGATCGTCGCGCTCGATGATGGCCGACACGGCGCCGAAATGGCGGACGGCCGCGCGGTAGAGATCCCACACCTCGTCGCATACGATCGCATCGTGCGTATCGACGATATGACTCATGTTGTGCTCGTGCCCCGCCAGATGGAACTGCACGATCCGCTCTTTGGGAACGCCGGCGATGAACGCCTGCGCGTCGAACTCGTGGTTGAAGGCGGAGACGAACACGTTGTTGACGTCGAAGACGAGCCAACAGCCGGTGCGCCGGGCGAGCTCGGCAATGAACTCCCACTCGCTCATCTCGGAGTGCGAGAACTGCACGTAGCTCGAAACGTTCTCGAGCGCGATGGCCCGCCCCAGAAACTCCTGCACGAAATGCACGCGCGCCACCACGTGGTCGAGCGCCTCCTGCGTATAGGGCACCGGCAGCAGGTCGTGCAGGTTCACGCCATGCACGCCCGTCCAGCAGAGGTGATCCGATATGAATTGCGGCGCGCAGCGGTCCGCGAGCGCCTTGAGGCCGCGTAGATAGTCCATGTCCGCGGGCGCCGTCGAGGCGATCGACAGCGACACGCCGTGCATCACGATCGGGTAATCGGCACGGATCCGGTCCAGCATGCGCAGCGGCTGGCCACCCGCGACCATGTAGTTCTCCGAGATCACCTCGAACCAATCGACGTTCGGCGAGGTCTCGAAAATATCCTGGTAATGCTGCGGGCGCAGGCCCAATCCGAACCCGAGATAGGGCGGCTTGGCCGTGGCGACGGCGGGGCGCGGCGCGGTCGCTTCGATGACGTGCGGCATGGCTGTCTCTCCTCACGCAGATCACGGGGCCAGGCGAGAACCCGGCAGCCGGAGCCGCCGGGCCTCGTGACGGCTCACGCTTACTTCGCCGGCTCGAACGTCGCGCCTTCGACCTTCGCGCACTCGTCCTTCGTCGACTCGGTGAAGCCCTGGCCCTTGCAGGCGTTCTGGCCCTTGCACGCGTTGTTCGCGGTCTTGCAGGCGCTCGCGCCCTTACACGCGTTCGCCCCCATGCAGTGGCCTTTGGCCTCCTCGGCGGCGTAGCTCGGCGCGGCGACGGCGCCCGCGAGCAGCAGGGCGGCGGCAGTGGCGGCCATCGCGGCGCCGGACGACACGGAGATCTTCATGAGCGTTTCCTTTCCAATGAAGCGAATGTCCCGGTGATCGAAACGTCGTGCTTCCCGTCCCCGGGCGACCGGACGCTGAAGCATGTCCGGAACTACGGCGCGCGGCGGTGCGGGGTTTCAAAAGGTACGGAAATAAAATGTTCGGCACGACGTCCGCGCTTATGCGATGCGCACAGGCGCTGACGCCGCGCAGCGCGTTAAAACCGGCCGATCGGCAAAGGAAAACTCAGGGCGTCGCTTTGACGAGCTTGCCCGAGAACACGACGGGCCCCGTCGGCGCGCCGGTCGGCGAGCCGCCCTTGGGCTCGACGCTGACGGCATAGGTGCCGTCCATCATCATGTCGTGCATCTTGCCGTCCGTCGCCATCGGGCGGACGTCCATCTCGCTGTCGTCGAACACGCCGAGCGATTTTGGCTTCGGCATCTCGTCGTGCACGAGCCAGAGCTGATACGACTTCTCGGGCTCCTGCGGCTTCTGCATCGCCGAGATGATGAACATGTTCGTCTTGGTGTCGACGGTGAGAAGGAACGCCGGCAGCGTATCGCCCGCCTGCAGCACCGCCACGTATTGCGTCGCCATCTGCCGCTGCTGGTGATGCTGCCAGACGACGACGCCCGCCAGCGACGCCGCGAGCGCGGTCATCGCCGCCGTGGCGGCCCGCCAGCGGCTCGCGCGGCGCACGATGGCCTGCTCGCGCGCCTTCAAAGAGACGACGTGATTGGAAAGCCCGATCTGGGCGCGGATTTTGTTGTAGAGAGCCGGCGGCGGTGGCACCGGCGCGGCAAGCTCCGCCAGGGGACCGAGACGGCGCTCCCACGCCGCGATGGCCGCGTCCAACGCGCGATCCTCGGCGCGCCGGGCCTCCGCCGCGGCACGTTCGGCGCGCGGCAGCGTGCCGAGCACATACTCGGCGGCCAGGCCATCGATGTCGTCGAGCTCGCTCATTGCTCGAGGCATCCTTTCAGCATCGCGAGGCTCCGGTAGAGCCAGGTCTTGATCGTTCCTTCCGGCCGGTCGAAACGCTTGGCGAGCGCTTCCCGGCTCATGCCGTCGAGATACGCGAGACGAACCATCTGCCGCTTGTCCGGCTCGAGCCCTTCGAGGCAGCGCAGGAGACGCTCCACGTCCTCGCGCCGCCCGATGATCTCGACGGGATGCTCGTCGTCGGAGGCAAGCTCGTCCAGCTCGGAGACGTCGGAAGCCGGCCGCGCGGAGCGCCTCCTGAGCTCGTCCAGGGCCCGGTTGCGCACGATCGCTGCGAGCCACGTGACGGGCGCGGCGATCGTGGGATCGAAGTCCCGGGCCCGCTCCCAGACCTTGAAGTAAGCGTCCTGGACCACGTCCTCTGCCGCCTCCCTGCTGCGCAGGATACGCAAGGCCACGCCGAAGAGTTTCGCCGAGGTCGCCTGATAGAGCTCCGCAAACGCGGCCTCGTCGCCGCGCGCAACGCCGGCGAGGAGCAGATCGAGCTGGGAGCGCGGCAGTGTCATGCGAGCCCCGGACTGGGCGCCTCCGGCCGCGCGGAACGCGGCCGAACCGGCCCAGGTATAGCGCACCCCCGCGACCTGTCGAGACAGGAGCGCCGGCTTGCCTTAATCAGATGCCGGGAGCGGCCCGGACCGGGCCTCCCCGCAACAGTTACGGAGGCCACCCGTGCCGGGTTTCATGACGACCGCATCCCTCGCCCCGATCCTGCTTCTGCTCGCCTCGAACGTATTCATGACGTTCGCGTGGTACGGTCACCTGAAATTCCAGTCGACGGCGCTCTGGCTGGCCGTGCTGGCGAGCTGGGGCATCGCGTTTTTCGAATACTGCCTGGCCGTGCCCGCCAACCGCATCGGCAGCGCGGTCTACACCACCGCCGAGCTCAAGACGATCCAGGAGGTCCTGACCCTCACCGTTTTCGCGGGCTTCTCCGTGCTCTATCTGAAGGAGCCGCTGACCCTCAACCATCTCGTGGGATTCGCGCTGATCGTCGCCGGCGCCTATTTCATCTTCAAGGCTCCGCTCTGAGGAAACGCCCATGACCCCGCTAACCCGAGCACTCGCGGAGATCGACGCGGCCAACAGCGCCGACCCGACGAGCCTCACCGTCGACGGCCAGAGCGTGCCCGCGGAATTGCTCTACGGCCAGCGCATGAGCGCCATGCTGGACCGCATCGCGCCGGACGCGAGCGAGCTTCTGCGCATCGCCGTGCGCGCCCAGCACATCCGCCGCTGGGAAGTTCCCCGATCGAGCTATCCGATGGATCGCCCCGGCTATCTGCGCTGGCGCAAGGAGCTGGGCCGCAAGCACGCCGAATGGACGAGCGAGATCCTGGCGCGATGCGGCTACGACGCTGAGGACAGCGCCCGCGTGAGCGCGCTGCTGCGCAAGGAGAACCTGCGCCGCGATCCCGAGACGCAAACGCTGGAGGACACGGCGGCCCTCGTGTTCCTCGCCTACTATGCGGAGGAGTTCGCGCAGAAGCACGCCGCCGACAAGGTGGTCGCCATCCTGATCAAGACGCTCGCCAAAATGTCGGACCACGGCAAGGCCACAGCCCTCACGCTAGACCTGCCGGCGCCCGTGCGCAGCGCGCTCGATGCGGCGCTGGCGCAAGCCGCAGCCTCATGACGGCGGGCGCGCAGCAACCCTTCGCGGCCATCCTGGCCGCCCACGGCGACCGCGGCGGGCCGTCGCCGAACGCCGCGCTGCGCGCGCAGGCCGAGCGTGTCGCGGCGCTGCTGCCGGGCGTGCCGTTGTTCACCGGCATGCTGAAGGGCGAGCCCACGATCGAGCAGGCGCTCGCGGAGGCGGCCGCCTCGGGCGCGCAGCGCGTCGCCGTCTATCCTCTCTTCATGGCCGACGGCTACTTCGTGCGAAAGCTCGGCGAGCGCATCGCGGCCGCCGGATACGGCGACCGCACGTCGCTGCTGACGCCCCTCGGCCTCGATCCCGCCTTGCCGGACGTGCTGGTCGCGGAAGCCGTGAAGGTGGCGGAGACTCTAGATATGAGCTCAAACCTCAGCCCGAAGGGCTCGGGAGCAAGGCGACCCGGCGCGAGTGCCGCCCCCGCGGAGCGCCAGCGCGCCCCTGAGGCGCGCGAACAGGCGCGTGAGCGAACAATGGCGGTCCCTCCCGGATTCGCACCCTCGTCATCCCGCCTGCTCATCGTCGGCCACGGATCGAAACTCGGCCCTGCCTCGGCCACGGCCACCCGCAAAGTCGCGACCCGCGTTGCCCTCGCCCGCAGGTTCGCCAGCGTGACGACGGCGTTCCTCGAAGAGGAGCCGTTCCTCGACGACGCCCTCCGCGCCTCGTCCCTGCCGACCATCGTCGCGGGCTTTTTTTTCGGCGAGGGCCTGCACGGCAGCGACGACGTGCAGGAGACCATCGCGGAGACGGGCGCCAACGCCGTCTACGCCGGCGTCATCGGCAACAGCCCCGCCATCGCGCCCCTCATCGCCGCGGCGCTTATGGCAACGATTCCCGATCGAGACGGCTCAAAACAGTCGTGACGAAAGCGCTTTTCGCGGCGCGATAGACATCCATAGGCTGCCCGTCGAATTGCCTCTTGAGCACATTGTACTGTGCAACCAACTTGCGATCCCGCCTCAGCGCCTCCACGAAGAGATGAAAATAGTCGTCTTCGCCTCCGGCTACGGTTAGCTGGACGCCGAGATGCGGTGACGTTTCCACATCCTCGAACGACGAGAAGCTTGCAGTCCGCTTCGATCCGATATTGCGCGCGAACCGCATCCCTAGTGCCTCGTCTGCCGCAATGAAGTCCTCGGCGCCGACCCGCACGACAATGTCGAGATCGCCCTTCGTCAGGCACCCAGCAACTGCCGTCGCACCGATATGCCGAATGTCCGCCGCCGGCGGCAAAAAGGCGCGCAACTCGGAAGAAATACGCCCGAACAAGCATTCGGCATCCGCGCGCGCCGTCTCAACATCCGGATGCAGGGCGAAGTTCGGCTCTGGAGGCAGGTCGAAATCAGCCATGTGCGGCAGCCTAAAAGAAAACGGCGGCGAGATCACTCGCCGCCGTCAGATTTCAAGTCCTGCGACCTACTCCCGGCGGCGGCGCTCGCCGCCGCGGCCGCCTTCGCGCTCGCGGCGCGGCGGACGCTCGGCCGAGAACACCTCCTCGGGCTCGCCCTCGGCGCGCGGGATCTCCGCGCCCGTCGCCTGGTCGACGATCTTCATCGACAGGCGAACCTTGCCGCGGTCGTCGAAGCCCAGGAGCTTAACGTAGACTTCCTGGCCTTCCTTCACGACCTCGCCGACCGTCTGCGGACGGCCCTGCGTGAGCTGCGAGATGTGAACGAGGCCGTCCTTCGCGCCGAAGAAGTTCACGAACGCGCCGAACTCCATGATCTTGACGACCTTGCCCTTGTAGATCTGGCCGACCTCGGGCTCCGACGTGATGCCCTTGATGCGCGCCAGCGCCTTCTCGATGCTCTCGCGGTTGGCGGAGGCGATCTTCACCGTGCCGTCGTCGTCGATGTCGATCTTGGCGCCGGACTCGGCGACGATCTCGCGGATCACCGAGCCGCCCGAGCCGATCACCTCGCGGATCTTGTCGGTCGGGATCTTGATCGTCTCGATGCGCGGCGCGTACTCGCCGAGCTCCTCGCGAGCACCCGTCAGCGCCTTGGCCATTTCGCCGAGGATATGCAGACGGCCGCGGTGCGCCTGCTCGACGGCGACCTTCATGATCTCCTCGGTGATGCCGGTGATCTTGATGTCCATCTGCAGCGCGGTGACGCCGTTGGCCGTGCCCGCCACCTTGAAGTCCATGTCGCCGAGGTGATCCTCGTCGCCGAGGATGTCGGAGAGCACGGCGAAGTCGTCACCTTCCTTGATGAGGCCCATGGCGATGCCCGCCACCGGCGACTTCAGGGGAACGCCCGCATCCATGAGCGCGAGCGAGGTGCCGCACACCGTCGCCATCGACGAGGAGCCGTTGCTCTCGGTGATCTCAGAGACCACGCGCAGCGTGTACGGGAACTCGTCCGACTTGGGCAGCAGCGGACGCACGGCGCGCCAGGCGAGCTTGCCGTGGCCGATCTCGCGACGGCCGGGCGAGCCCATGCGGCCCGTCTCGCCGACCGAGTAGGGCGGGAAGTTGTAGTGGAGCAGGAAGCGCTCCTTCTTCGTGCCTTCGAGGCTGTCGATGTACTGCTCGTCCTCGCCGGTGCCGAGCGTCGCGACGACCAGCGCCTGCGTCTCGCCGCGCGTGAACAGCGCCGAGCCGTGCGTACGCGGCAGAACGTGCACTTCCGACAGGATCGGACGCACGGTCTCGAGATCGCGGCCGTCGATGCGGCGCTTGGTCTTCAGCACGTCGCCGCGCATGATGTCCATCTCGAGCGCCTTGAAGGCGTCGATCAGCAGCACCTTCTCGCTGGCGTCCTCCGACTCGAGCGCGACGCCCTCGATGACCTTCTTCTTCGCTTCCGCGACGAGGTCCTGGCGCTTGCCCTTCTCCTTGGTGGAGAATGCAGTCTTGAGGATGTCGCCCGCGATCGCGGCGACCTTGTCCTTGTATTTGCTGTTGTCCGGGATCTGGATGTCCCACGGCTCCTTGGCGGCCTTCTCGGCCAGCTTGATGATGGCGCCGATTACGGGCTGCATCTGCTTGTGGCCGAACACGACGGCGTCGATCATCTGGCTCTCGGGAAGCTCCTGAGCCTCGCTCTCGACCATCATCACGGCGTCCTGCGTGCCCGCCACGACGAGATCGAGCTTGCTCTCGACCATCTCGTCGATCATCGGGTTGAGCACGAGCTCGCCGCCGACGACACCGACGCGCGCTGCGCCGATCGGGCCGAGGAACGGCAGGCCCGACAGCGTCAGGGCAGCGGAGGCCGCGACCATGCCGACGATGTCCGGATCGTTCTCGAGGTCATGGCTGAGCACGGTCACGACGACCTGCACCTCGTTCTTGAAGCCGTCCACGAACAGCGGACGGATCGGGCGATCGATGAGACGGCTGGTCAGCGTCTCCTTCTCGGTCGGACGGCCTTCGCGCTTGAAGTAGCCGCCCGGGATCTTGCCGGCGGCGTACGTGCGCTCCTGATAATTCACGGTCAGCGGGAAGAAATCGATGCCAGGCTTCGGGCTCTTGGCGCCGACGACGGTCGCGAGCACGCTGGTCTCGCCATACTGCGCATAGACGGCGGCGTCGGCCTGACGGGCCATGTGCCCCGTCTCGAGCTTGAGCGTACGCCCGCCCCATTCAATTTCCACGCGATGAATGTCGAACATGTTCGTTCTTTCGTTCTCTGTTTTCTCTATCTTTGATGCGCGGCTTCCTTAGCACGAATGCAAGAGGCGCCGCGAACCCAAAAGGTCGGCGGCGCCCCAGTGCTTAGGAAAAGTCCGTTCCTTGACGCGCAAGGACGAAGACGGACCGTCCGCTCGTCGCTGGTGTGCGCCGGAAAATGCCGTTTAGCGGCGGATGCCGAGCTTCTCGATGATCTTCTGATAGCGCGCTTCGTCCTTGCGCTTCACGTAGTCCAGAAGCTGGCGGCGCTGGCTGACCATCTTGAGAAGGCCGCGGCGCGAGTGGTTGTCCTTCTTGTGCGTCTTGAAGTGCTCGGTGAGGCCGTTGATGCGCTCGGTCAGGATCGCGACCTGCACTTCCGGCGAGCCGGTATCGTTGGCTTTGGTGGCGTTGTCCTTGATAACCTTGGACTTGGCTTCGGTCGTCAGCGACATCGGGGGCTCCTTGTCTGTTGGAGGGCCGGATGCGCGGGGCAAGTCCGGCCGATGAACGGCCATGGCCGGGATGTCGTCCAGCCAGGTCGCAAATGAAATCACCGCCCGCACCAGGGGCGCGAGCGGGATGCCGCTTTATACACAAAACCGAGCCGGGTGCATGGAAAAAGTTGCGGCGGCGCAATCGGAGAGTTGCAGCGACGCGATTGAAATTAGCCTTGATCAAACAATAAGTTGCCGACCATCGCCCCGCAAATTCCGTCGCCCTACCCCTTGGTCCCCTCGCCCAGCACCTCCACCGCCTTGTCGAGTTGCGGGTCGGCCCCGGCCGAATAGGGAAGATCGAACGGCACCTCGAGGGTCGGCGTGACGCCTTGCCCCTCCAGCCGCTCGCCGTCCACCGCCACGTCGTTGACGGCCACCATCAGGAAGCTGCCGTCCGACAGCAGATAGCCGCGCCCCGCCAGCAGCGCTCCTGCCGTCCGCATGCCGATGACCTCGCCGTATCCGTATTTCTTGAACCCGTAGGCCAACACCTCCTTGCCGCTGCGGCTGCCGCCGTTGATCAGCAGCGCCACCGGCTTGCGCCAGCGGAAGCTGACGAACTCGGGCGCGCCGCCGCGCTCCGTGAAGGTCATGTCGGGCGCCCGCGCGTTGAAGATGTCGAGGAAGTGCGGCCGCGCGCCGCCCCAGCCGTCGCGCAGGTCCCAGATCAGCGCATCGGCATCCTTGAGCTTTCCGCGCGAAAGCTCCTCCGCGAGGATGTTCTGATAGTCCTGCCCCGCATACGAGAGCACGCGGATGTAGCCGATGCGTTTGCCGTTCGCGTCGATGATCCGCGCGCTGTTGCGCATGGCCGCACGGAAGGCATCTCCGGGCTCGATCCGCTCGGGACGCACGTCGAGCACGGAAACCGGCCCCCCGCGCGTCCGCCGGATCGACATCGTGACCGTCTTGCCTGTCTTCTCGCGGAACGAGGCGACCGGCTCGAACGGCGCCCCGTCGACGGTCAGGATCTCGTCGCCCGTCTTGAGCCCCGCCTTGTCCGCCGCGAACCCGGGCCATACGCCGGCAACGAACGTCTTCCCCTCGATCTCGCGCGTGAACACGCCGATGCCGGGATACGAGATGCCGTTCGGAAAATGCTTCGGCATCTCCTTGCGGATGGCGAAGCGGAAGATGTCGGAGAGCTGATAATAGGCCGGATCGTCCACGGTCGCGTAGATCATGTGCGAGGCTTTGAGCTCGCCCAGCAGCGCGTTGATGACATCAGCCCGCTGTTGACGCGTCGTCGCGGCGAGATAGTCCGGCCGGTAGCGCTCCACCGTCTTGTCCCAGTCGAGCCCGTGCATCTTGGGATCGTAGAAATTGAAGCGCACGAGGCGCGCGGCCTCGTCGAAGACCTTCGCGGGCGCCTCGTCGCGGGCGAGCGCCGGCTGCACCGCCAGGAACAGCAGGGCGGCCAGGGGAAAGAAGAAGGACCGGAGCGGACCGACCATCGAGCCTCCAGAGGACAAAAGCGCTCCCCGGCATATAGGTTCGCCGCGCGGCCGAACCAGATCGGGACGTTGCCGGAGCCGGCCCCGGCCGCACGCGCACCCCGCGCCGAGCCATTCATCCGCCGTTAACGGCCTTCGGACTTTCACCGGCCCATTTAACACAGTTCACGACGCCCACTGATAGCATCGCCTCCTCTTGACCGGAGTTGAAAGCGATGCGTCGTCTCCTCGCGCCTGTGGTGCTCGCCCTGCTGGCCCTGCCCTTCGCGGCGCACGCCGAGGAGCGCGCGAACGCCTTCGGGGCCCGCCAGACGCTGGCCCGCGACCTCGCCGACGCGTGGCAACTGGAGCGCGCCGCCGAAGCCTGGAAGCAGAGCCTCCTCGCGCAAGATCCGGCGCAGAGCTGCGGCTGCCCAATTCCCGACGACGAGCTGATCAAGATCCGCGACGCGTGGCAGAGCGCCGTCAGCATCGCCTTCGACGCGCGCACGATCACCGCATACATCGAGGCCTCCCTCGCGGCGCAGCATTCGGAGGCGACGCTCGAGTCCGTCTTGGACTTCGCGACCAGCCGCCTGGGTCGCAAGCTCACCGAAGCCACGCTGACCGTGCCGACGGCCAATTCCGGCGAAAGCGCCGCGGAGCAGATGGCGGCAGAGATGAAGCGCCTCGATGCGGCCGCCAAGTCGCTCGACCGCGATCCGCGCCGCAAGGATCTCATCGAGGACCTGATCGTCGCGACCGATGCCACCGAGACGCTGGTCGACGCCATGGCGAGCATCTGGCGCGGCATGATCGCCGGCACGCTGGCCTCCGGACCCGAGAACCTGCCGCGCCTCTCGAACGACGATGTCGACCGGCTGATGGAGACGCAGCGCGCCCAGATCGCGCAAACGATGGCGCCCGCCTTGCCCGCCCTGTACCAAGGCATGTACGCGGCGATCCCGACCGCCGAGCTGGCGCGCTACGTCGCCTGGATCAAGACGCCCGACGCCCACGACGTCACGCGGACGACCAACCGGGCCCTGATCGAGGGGCTCGACCGGATGGCGGAGAAAATCGGCGAGCAGTTCGCGAAGAACATGCAGGCGACCGACATCTGAGCCGCGCGCGAGCGACGCCGCGCCGCCCTCGATCAGCCGAAATTGAAGACCCGCGTTGGATGCAGCGCGCCGCGCGCAATCTCGCCCAGCGCCACGATCTGCCCGCGCGACATGGCATAGGCCGCGCCCCCGAGCACGGGTGCATCACGTCCGCGGATCAGCACGCTGCGCCCCTGCGCGAGGTCGGCGGCATCCGCCGGGCTGACGTTGAGCTCGAGAATATCGCCGAGCGCCATCTCGACGGGACGCAGGAAGTTGGCGAGATCCTCACCGGCCTCGGCGGCGTCCTCGATCTCGTCCAGGCTCACCGCTTCGTCGAGGCTAAACGGGCCGACGCGCGTGCGCCGCAGCGCTACGACATGGCCACGGCAGCCGAGCGCGCGGCCGAGATCGCGCGCAATCGCCCGCACATACGTGCCCTTGCCGCAGCGCGCTTCGAGAACGGCCGTGTCGCCGTCCGGCACGTCGACGAGACGCAGCTCGTCGATCACGACGGGGCGGGCTTCGAGCTCCACGTCCTCGCCGTCGCGTGCGAGCGCATAGGCGCGCTCGCCGTTGACCTTGATGGCCGAGAACTGCGGCGGCACCTGCAGGATCTCGCCGGTGAACTGCGGCAGCAGCGCCTCGATGTCACCGACCGTGGGCCGGCGGTCCGAGGTCGCCGTGATCTCGCCCTCCGCGTCGTCCGTGGCGGTTTCCGCACCCCAGCGCACCGTGAACCGGTAGACCTTCTCGCCATCGACCGCGAACGAAACCGTCTTCGTCGCCTCGCCGAACGCGATTGGCAGGATCCCTGTCGCCAATGGATCGAGCGTGCCGGCATGACCGACCTTCTGCGCGAAGAAGAGACGCTTCAGGATGCCGACCGCGCGCGTGGACGTCATCTCGAACGGCTTGTCGAGCACCAGCCAGCCGTGGATCGCGTTGCCCTTTTTGCGTCGTGCCACGTTCACCCCTCCCCGGCCGATGAATCCAGCAACGGCCTCACGTGAGCAATGCTTCGCTCCTTCGCGTCCGGGACGAGGTTGCGGAAAATCTCGCGCACCAATTCATCGCGCTCGGCAAGAGAGACGAAAGCGCTGTTCGGAACCAGAAAGAAGAGGCTTCCATGCGAGACCACGAGCCCGTCAGGCTCCATGAGCACTTGCGCAATGCCGGCCCACTTCAAATAGTATTCGATGTCATTGGTCGCGATGTGCAGTCCGCCGGCATCTTGGCGCAACCTGACCTCGGCATCGAAGTCGGCACGAGCCTTCGACTGTCTCGCCCCCCATCTCCTGATGACAAAGAGACCCGCGAGAAATATGGCGGCCAGAACGAGAAATCCCGCGCCGCGCGGCCAGCCCGTTCCTCCGAGCTGCCGCTCGATGAACGGCGCGAAGAAGCAGGCCGTGATGAATGCCGCGATCCACAGCGCCATCACCAGCCATATGCGCCCGAACGCCTTGCGGCTCATGGAGCTGCAGAGCTTCGTCAGCCGCTCGAACGGAACGTGATACGTGAGTTCGCGATCGAGCACGGTCAATCTTTCTCGACGTCGCGGCGCACGCGCTCGCTGTGCAGCAGCCGGTCGATGCGCTGCACCTCGTCGAACGTCTCGTCCTCGCGGAAGCGGACTTCGGGAGCCGAGCGCAGATCGACCGCGTGCGCGATCTCGCCGCGAATGAATTTGCCGTTGCGATTGAGGGCCGCGATCACGACCTCCGTATCCTTGCCGCCGAGCGGCATGACGTACGCCGTCGCGAGCCGGAGATCCGGCGACATGCGCACCTCCGTGATCGTCACGACGTGCGAGGCGAGCACGTCGTCGTAGATCTCGCCGCGCGCCAGCATCTCTGCGAGCTTGTGGCGCACGAGTTCCCCGACGCGGAGCTGACGCTGCGACGGCCCTTTCGCAGAATGGGATTTCTTTCTGGACATATCCTGAACCCTACCGGGATCGAACCGGCACGAGGCCAACGCCTCCTGGAACAACGTTTCGGCCCCCAAAGGGGGCCGGGGAGCAAGGCGACCCGTGACGAGTCACGCCCCCGCGGAGGCTGCCCGCTCGCAAAGCGAGCGGAACAGCAGCCGTGAGCGCCTAGAGACTTCTTTTGATCGTCTCCACCTGGAAGCACTCGATCTCGTCGCCCTCGCGGATGTCCTGGTAGTTGGCGAACGCCATGCCGCATTCCTGGCCGGCGGGCACCTCTTTGACATCGTCCTTGAAGCGCTTGAGCATCGAGAGCGTGCCCTCGTGGATGACGACCTTGTCGCGCAGGAGGCGCACCTTCGCGCCGCGCTCGACCTTGCCTTCGGTGACCACGCAACCGGCGACCTTGCCGACCTTCGAGATGTTGAAGACCTGCTTGATCGTCGCGTAGCCGAGGAAGTTCTCGCGGATCGTCGGCGCCAAAAGGCCCGACATCGCCGCTTTCACGTCGTCCACGAGATCGTAGATGATGCTGTAGTAGCGGATCTCGATGCCCTGCGAGTCGGCCACCTGCTTCGCCTGCGTGTTGGCGCGGACGTTGAAGCCGACGACGACGGCGCGCGAGGCCGCAGCCAGCGCAACATCCGATTCCGTGATGCCGCCGACGCCCGAGTGCACGATGCGGGCTTCCACCTCGTCCGTGCCGAGCTTCTTCAACGCACCCTGGATCGCTTCCACCGAGCCCTGCACGTCGCCCTTGATGACGAGCGTGAAGTCCTTCTTGCCGACCGATTCCTTGAGCGACTGCATCATCTGCTCGAGCGTGCGCGGCGTGCCGGCCGAGCCGAGCGTCTCGCGGCGCTTGCGGATGCGGTAGTCGGTGATCTCGCGGGCGCGGCTTTCGCTCTCCACGACGGCGATCTGGTCGCCCGCCTCGGGAGCCGAGCTGAAGCCCAGGATCTCGACGGGAACCGAGGGACCCGCCGTCGCGACGTTCTTGCCCTGATCGTCGATGAGCGCGCGCACGCGGCCCCAGGCCATGCCGGCGACGACGATGTCGCCCACATGCAGCGTGCCGCGCTGCACGAGCACCGTACCGACGGGACCACGGCCGCGCTCGAGCTTGGCTTCGATCACGACGCCTTCGGCCGAGCGGTCCGGGTTCGCCTTGAGGTCGAGAACCTCGGCCTGCAGGTGGATCGTCTCGAGCAGCTTGTCGAGGTTCGTGCCCTTGAGGGCCGACACCGGCACCTCGAGCGTCTCGCCGCCCATGCTTTCGACGACGATCTCGTGCGAGAGCAGGTCCGTCTGCACGCGCTTGGGCTCGGCCTGCGGCTTGTCGATCTTGTTGATCGCCACGATGATCGGCACGTTCGCGGCCTTGGCGTGATTGATCGCCTCGACCGTCTGCGGCATGACGCCGTCGTCGGCCGCCACCACGAGCACCACGATGTCCGTCACCTTGGCGCCGCGCGCGCGCATGGCCGTGAAGGCGGCGTGGCCCGGCGTATCGATGAACGTGATCTTCTCGCCGCCCGTCGTCGCCACCTGATAGGCGCCGATGTGCTGCGTGATGCCGCCCGCCTCGCCCGAGACGACGTTCGTCTTGCGGATGGCGTCGAGCAGCGACGTCTTGCCGTGGTCGACGTGACCCATGATCGTCACGACCGGGGCACGCGGCTGCATGGACGCATCCTCGTCCTTTTCGCCGATGAACCCGGTTTCGACGTCGGCTTCCGAGACGCGCTTGGCGGTGTGGCCGAACTCCGAAACAATGAGCTCGGCGGTATCCGCGTCGATCACGTCCGTGATCTTGTGCATCGCGCCCTGCTTCATCAGGAACTTGATGAGGTCGACGGCGCGCTCCGTCATGCGGTTCGAAAGCTCTTGGATGGTGATGGCTTCCGGAATGACGACTTCACGCACGATCTTGTCCCTGGGCTGCTGAATGCCCATGGCCTTCAGCTTCTCGCGCTCGCGCTTGCGCTTGAGCGAAGCCAGCGACCGTTCGCGCTGCTGCTCGTCGAGGGCGTTGTTGATGGTCAGCCTGCCGCGCTCGCGCTTCTCGTCGACGACCGGAGCCTTGACGGGAACGCGCACGAGCTTGCCGCCGCGCTTGATGGCCCGGCTCTCCTCGTCGTCCGACGTCTCGACGACGTTCGGCCGCGCGCGGACTTCCTTGACGAGCTTGGACGGCTCGGCGCCGGCGGCGCGATCGGCGGGCGGGGCCGCGCTCGGCGGCCGCGGCAGCTCGATTTGTTTCGGACGCCCACCCTCGCGCGGCGCGAACCGCGGGTCGAAGCTGGCCGGCGGACGCGGACGCTGCGGCGCGCGCGGTGCGTGCTCCGAAGCAGCCGGACGGGCAGCCGCAGCAGGCGGCGGCGTCGCGGGCTCGGCACGCGGCGCGGACGGCGCGCTCGGGGCGGCGGCAGAGGGCGAAGCAGGCTCGGGCGTCGCAGCGGGTGCGGCCGGCGGAGCCGCCGCAGCCGCCTCGGCCGCACGCTTGGCGTCGACCACGCGCTGCTCTTCGGCGCGCTGCGCATCTTCCGCGGCACGCTTGCGCGCTTCGGCGAGTGCACGCGCACGCGCATCGCGCTCCTCGGGCCGCAGGAAATCCGACTTGCCCTGATCGTTGCGCGGCTGCGGGCGCGGCGGAGCCTTCGCCTCTGTTCTCGGCGCAGACGTGGCGGCCGGCGCGGGCGCGTGCTGAGGCTCCGGCGCTCCCGGGGCCGCGAGCTTGCGCGTCCGCTTCTTCTCGACCACCACCGACTTCGAGCGTCCGTGGCTGAAGCTCTGCCGGACGTGGCCCGATTCAACGGTGCGCTGAAGCGAGAGCGGCTTGCGCCCCCCCAGGGTCTTGTCGGCAGTGTCCTTCGTTTCGCTCATGCGATTTCCGTTCAAACCTCTAAATCTTCGGCGTTTTCCGAGCGTTCGGATGCGGCAATGCCCGACCGGTAGCGGCGGAGCCGCTCGGCTTCGTCGAGAAAGCGATCGGCGGCGCCGCCTTGTATGACGGCAGCATGTACCACATTTGACCGGCCCATGGCCAAGCTCAATTGTTCCCCGGACAAACTGGTTATCAACCGCGCGTCGCGGCCCTTGGCGCGCTGAACCGCCTCATGCTTGCGGAGAAGCTTTTCGCGCCCCCCTTCGGCGGCGTCGCGGGCCTGCACGAGGATCACGGGGGCACCCCCCGCGACCAGCTCGTTGACCTGCTGGAACCCGGTCGTGACCAGTCCAGCCTTGTTGGCCATGGCGAGCGCGTCGAGCGCCCGCCGCTCCATCATGACCTCGACCCGGTCGGCCAGCGCCGGATCGGCCCGCACGGCCCGCTTGAGGCTCCGGGCGAAGACGTTGGATTTGACTGCCGCGGCAACGGCCGCCTTTTCGGCTTTGACCCAGACGCCCCGGCCGGGAAGCCGGCGGGCGAGGTCCGGAACGATCTCCCCGGAAGGATCCGCGACGAAACGGATCAGGCCGTCGACGTCGCAGGCTTCGCGCGTCGCCGCGCACAAGCGAAGGCGCGCGTTGCCGTCGGACCCGACGGCAACCTCGGCATCGTCTTGCTGGCGGCGGCGGTCAGCCAAAGCCCTAGCTCCTCCAAACCTGTGGCGCGCGGCGTCACGGCCTTACGCTTCCGGCGCGGACTCGGCATCCGACGCTTCGTCGGTGCCTTCGTCCTCGCCTTCAGCGGCAACCGCTTCGTCCGGCGTGATCCAGCCCGCCAGCACGCGGGCGCCCAGAATGAGCGCCTCCGCGTCCTTGCGGTCCAGCTCGAAACCGTCCAGCACGCCCTTGTGGCGCACCGGCTCGACGTCTTTGTCCTTCGAACGCTCGGTCCAGCCGATCAGATCGTCCGTCGCGCAGTCGGCGAGATCCTCGAGCGTCTTCACGCCGTTCTCGCCGAACGCGACCAGCATCGCCGTCGTCACGCCTTCGACGCGGGCGAGATCGTCCGAGACGCCGAGCTCGCGGCGGCGCGCATCCCGCTCGGCTTCCTGCTTCTCGAGATATTCGCGCGCACGCGTCTGGATCTCGTTGGCCGTGTTCTCGTCGAAGCCCTCGATGTGGGCGATTTCCGAGAGATCGACGTAAGCGACTTCCTCGACCGAGGCGAAGCCTTCGGTGACGAGAAGCTGCGCGATGACCTCGTCGACGTCGAGCGCATCCATGAACGCCTGCGAGCGCTCGGCGAATTCCTTCTGGCGGCGGTCGCTCTCTTCCTGCTCGGTCAGGATGTCGATGTCCCAGCCCGTGAGCTGCGAGGCGAGCCGCACGTTCTGGCCGCGCCGGCCGATGGCGAGCGAGAGCTGGCTCTCCGGCACCACGACCTCGATGCGGTTGCTATCCTCGTCGAGCACGACCTTGGAGACTTCTGCCGGCGCGAGCGCGTTGACGATGAAGCTCGCCGCATCCGGGTTCCACTGGATGATGTCGACCTTCTCGCCCTGCAGCTCGTTGACGACGGCCTGCACGCGCGCGCCCCGCATGCCGACGCACGCGCCGACCGGGTCGATCGAGCTGTCGCGGCTGATGACGGCGATCTTCGCGCGCGAGCCCGGATCGCGCGCGACCGACTTGATCTCGACCGTGCCGTCATAGATTTCCGGCACTTCCTGCGCGAACAGCTTGCTCATGAACTCCGGCCGCGCGCGCGACAGGAAGATCTGCGGGCCGCGCTGCTCGCGGCGCACGTCGTAGATGTAGGCGCGGATGCGGTCGCCGTAGCGCACGTTCTCGCGCGGGATCATCTCGTCGCGGCGGATGATGCCTTCCGCGCGGCCGAGATCGACGATGACGTTGCCGTATTCCGCGCGCTTCACCGTGCCGTTGACGATCTCGCCGACGCGGTCCTTGTACTCGCCGAACTGGCGGTCGCGCTCGGCCTCGCGCACCTTCTGCACGATGACCTGCTTGGCGTTCTGCGCGGCGACGCGCCCGAAGTCGAGCGGCGGCAGGCTCTCCGCGATGTGATCGCCGACCTTGACGTCCGGGTTGCGCCGCTTGGCGTCCTCGAGCGTGATCTGCGTCGCCTCGTTCTCGATGTCGTCGACGACGGCCAGCACGCGCGAAAGCCGCGTCTCGCCCGTCTTCGGGTCGATCTCGCAGCGGATGTCGTTCTCGGCGCCGTAACGCGATTTTGCGGCCTTCTGGATCGCGTCCTCCATCGCCTGGATCACGATCTTGCGGTCGATCGTTTTCTCGCGCGCGACAGCATCTGCAATCTGCAAGAGCTCGAGCCTGTTGGCGCTAATTCCCGCTACGCCTGCCATCGTCAGAGACCCTCCACGTCGTCGGTCTTGAGTTCATCCGGGTCGGCTTCGACACCGTCGCCGAGTTGTTCTTTGCCCTTGGCTTTCGCCCGGGTCAGCGCCTCGCGGATGAGCTCATCCGTCAGCACCAGCCGCGCGCTCGCGATGAGGGCCATCGCGAGACCTATGACCTTGTGACCGGCTTCGCCCAGATCGGCCTCGATCAGGACTTCGCCGTTCTCGAACCCTTCGAGGCGGCCGCGAAAGCGCTTGCGCCCTTCGATCGGAGCCTTGAGTTCGATCTTGGCTTCGGAACCGGCCCAGTCAACGAAATCCGAAGGACGCACGAGCGGACGGTCGATCCCGGGCGACGAGATCTCGAGCCGGTAGCTGTCGGACACGATGTCCTGCACGTCCAGAATCGGAGAGACCGCTTTCGACACGGCCTCGCAGTCGTCGATCGTCATCGACCCGTCGGGCCGCTCCGCCATGATCTGCACCGTCTTGCCGTCCCGCCCGGAGACTTCGACACGCACAAGCCGAAATCCAAGACTGTCGAGCACGGGCTCGACGAGTGCGGCGAGGTCTGCGGCGAGACCCGTCTCCTGGATGAAGCGATCGCTCGGCGCGACCTCATTCGAATTTTGCATACCGACTTGATTCCGGCGGCCGACCTAGGCACTGCCAAAACAAAAAGAGCGGACCCTTGAGGGGCCCACTCTCAGAGTTGAGATGATCATGAGCAAAGTGACAATACGTGAATATGACAGTTCTGACAAGTCTGTTCCCCGGGCCGGCATCTCGCTGACATGAAGCAAATCCATTGCATTTTACAAGATTAGCCGTCGGAGTTGCGGATAAACCGGAAGAAATAGCGGCATCGTCCCTCGCGCACGGCCTTCGCCTCGTACCGCGTGCCCGGCCAATCGACAGGGCGGACGCGCCAATCCTGCGGCCCTTGCGCCGTCCAGCGGAACGCCGGTGACGCAGCGATGGCCAACAAGGCCGAGCGCGCATAATCGCCGATGTCGGTCGCGAGCCGGAGCTCGGCCCCGGGCTTCATGGCCCGCGCCAGCAGCGTCAGGAGCTCGACGGAGAACAGCCGGCGCTTCTGGTGCCGCCGCTTGGGCCACGGATCGGGAAACAGGATGAACACGCGCGACAGCGAGCGCTCCGGCAGCCAGCGCAGCAAGGGCCGCACGTCGTCCGGCCAGAGGCGCACGTTGGTGAGCTTGTCCTGATCGATCGCGGTCAGCGCCTTGACGACGCCCTCCTCGAACGGCTCGCAGCCGATGAAGCCCGTCGTGGCATTGGCCTTGGCCTGCCAGACGAGATGCTCCGCCCCGCCGAACCCGATTTCGAGCCAAACATCGGACGCCGCCGGATCGAACAGCGCCCCGGCGTCCGGCGGCGCGGGCGAAGCGATGTCGAGCCCGACGCGCGGCAGCAGATCCGTCTTGAGGTCCGACTGGCGCGGACTGATCTTGCGTCCCCGGCGACGCCCGAAGGACCTGACGTCCGCATGCTCCCCCTGAAGATGCTTGCCCCTGTCCACGTTGCAGGCTCCACGCTCAACGGCAACGCTCGACCGGCCCCTTCCGTCATGGCGGAGACGGCCGCCTGCGCGGCCGTGACGGATTTTTTGCTTCGGTAGCCGCAGCTTGCATGCGGAAGAAGCTATTGCTTCAGACCGCCGCCTTGATGGCGTCCGCGAGATCCGTCTTCTCCCACGAGAAGCCGCCTTCCGCGTCCGGCTTGCGGCCGAAGTGACCGTACGCGGCGGTGCGCGCGTAGATCGGCTTGTTGAGGTCGAGCGTCTGGCGGATGCCGCGCGGCGTGAGGTCCATCACGTTGCCCAGCGCCGCCTCGATCGCCGCCTCGTCGACCTTGCCCGTGCCGTGCGTGTCCACATAGATCGACAGCGGCTTGGCGACGCCGATCGCGTACGAGAGCTGAATGGTGCAGCGGTCGGCGAGGCCCGACGCCACGACGTTCTTCGCGAGATAGCGCGCGGCGTAGGCCGCCGAGCGGTCGACCTTGGTCGGGTCCTTGCCCGAGAACGCGCCGCCGCCGTGCGGAGCCGCGCCGCCGTAGGTGTCGACGATGATCTTGCGGCCCGTGAGGCCCGTGTCGCCATCGGGACCGCCGATGAAGAACTTGCCGGTCGGATTGATGTGCCAGATCGTGTCCTTGCCGACCCAGCCCTCGGGCAGCGCCTTGAGCACGTACGGCTCGATGATGTCACGCACCTGCCGCGACGAGAGATCCTCGACGATGTGCTGGTGCGAGACGACGATCTGCGTCACGCCGACGGGCTTGCCGCCCTCGTAGCGCACGGTGACCTGGCTCTTCGAGTCGGGGCCGAGCTTCGCCGCATCGCCCGACTTGGCTTTGCGCGCGATAGCGAGATCCTCGAGGATCTTGTGGCTGTAGTAGATCGGCGCCGGCATCAGCTCCGGCGTCTCGCGGCAGGCGTAGCCGAACATGATGCCCTGGTCGCCCGCGCCCTCTTCCTGGTTGCTCGGCTGCTTGGCGTCCACGCCCGCGGCGATGTCCGCCGACTGGCCGTGCAGCAACACCTCGATGTTGCAGTTGGCCCAGTGGAAGCCGTCCTGCTCGTAGCCGATGTCGCGGATCGCCTTGCGGGCGACATCCTGGATCATGGCAACGGTCACGCTCTTCGGCGTGTTCGAGTATTCACCAGCGATGACGACGCGCTGCGTGGTGGCCATCGTCTCGCAGGCCGCGCGGATGGCCCAGGGGTCGAGCCCGGCGGCCAGACTCTCGCGGTAGAACGCGTCCACCACTTCGTCGGAGATGCGATCGCAGACCTTGTCCGGGTGTCCCTCGGAAACAGATTCGCTCGTGAACAAATAAGACTGGCGTGCCACCCTCGTCCCCTCGATCTTGCATTGCGGCTAAAGTCTTAAAGAGGCAGCCCTGGCCCCACCGTACGGTCCGTCGCTCCATCGGGAAGCGCCGGCGCCGACGAGGCTGGGCAGACAGGTCCGGCTAGCCCGATACGGGCATTTCCCGGGACAACCCGGGGGGTGTCTTGCCGCTTTTAAGGAGGCGGGTCAAGCGCGCCCACGCACGAACGGAAGCGCGCCAACAGCGCAGGCAGCAGACGGCACGACCAAGATATTCGGCGCTGATCCGGGCGGGAAAGCCTACTCGGACGGCGTCTCGCCGCTGAGCGAGCGCACGAGATCCACCACCGACCGGCGAACTTTGGGATCGGCGATCTTCACGAAAGCCTTGTTCAATTCCAGGCCTTCGCGCGTCGAGAGAAACTCGACCACGTAGCTTTCGGCCGGCCGCTCCGCGAAGCCCGGAGCGGGCGTCGGGTCCGACATCTCGGTCGGCGCCTCGTCGTAGAAGAATTGGATCGGCACGCCGAGCACCCGCGCCAGATCGAACAGGCGGCTTGCCCCGATGCGGTTGACGCCCTTCTCGTACTTTTGGACTTGCTGGAACGTGAGGCCCAAATGTTCGCCGAGCTTCTCCTGGCTCATGCCGAGCAACATGCGCCGAAGCCTGACGCGCGTTCCGACATGCGCGTCGATCGGGTTGGGCTTGCGTGAGCCCCGCTCGACGTCGCCGTCCGAGTCGTCTTCAACAGATTCTGGCTTAGACATAAATTTTATCTGCTCCGTGCCCACAGGCCCTGCGGCCTGCCACTGCATGGGAAACTCGGGCTGCAGCGTCCATCTTGGGTGACGCGCCTTTGAATTGCACGCCACGGTCCGGATTGAAGTAAATCCTATAAATCAATCTTAGGTCGATTCAAATGTATTACAGATAGCATTCACTAGACCACGCTTACTGACCATAGAACGCGACTTTCAGTGTCTTAGGCCAAGCAGGCATAGTGTACCAGCAAATAACGTACAAAGGACGGCGAATATTCCGTCGCCAATGCTGACGTAGATCGGCGCCGTGGCGGCCTCCGGCAACGGGGAATCCAACGATGCCCGGTCGTTCATTCCGATCGAGCCGATCACCCGCCCGCTCGAATCGATCACCGCCGAGATCCCGTTGTTGGCGGCCCGGACGAGCGGCAAGCCCTCCTCGACCGCCCGCACGCGCGCCTGATGAAAATGCTGGCGCGGCCCGCTCGTGTTGCCGAACCAGCCGTCGTTCGTGACATTGATCAGGACACGCGGCCGCGCCGCGCTGGCGGCTCCGACCCCAGGAAAGATCGCCTCGTAGCAGATGAGCCCGCCGACGGGCGGCAGCCCCGGCACGTCGAGCAGGGGACGCGGCTCGGGCCCCACCGAAAACCCGCCCCGCAGCTTTGTGAGCTGCTTGAGGCCGATCGATTCGAGCAGGCTCTGCCACGGCAGATATTCGCCGAACGGCACCAGATGCGTCTTGTCGTAGACGCCGGCCAGCCGGCCGTCGCCGTCGAGTACCATCAGGCTGTTGTAGGCTCGCCAGCCGCTCGTGGCGTCTCCACTCGCGGGTTCGCGCCGCAGCGCGCCGGTCACGAGCGAGACGCCGTCCGGCAGCAACGTGGCGATGGACGAGAGCGCCTCCGGATGCTCCAGCGGCAGGAACGGCATCGCGGCTTCCGGCCAGATGACATGCGTGATGCCGCGCAGGTCGTCGCGCTCACCTTTTCCGTTCACGCGCGTGAGATCGAGATGCTGCGTGAACACCTCGCTCTGCTTCTCGGGCCGCCACTTGTCCCGCTGCGGAATGCTGGGCTGGACGATGCGCAGCGTGATCCCGTCCACGGTGCCGGTGGGCGCGATCGCCAGCCGGTACGCCCCGTAGCCCCCAAGCGCGAGCAGGGGCAGCAGCGTCATGAGCAGCACCGGCGCCAGACGGCGCCCCAGTCCGCGCGGCGCCCGCTGCCATGATACGGCCGCGACCAGCGGTGTCGCGAACACCGGTACGGCGAGCAGCGTCAGCCCATAGATGCCCACGAGGCCAGCGCCCTGCATGAGCACGAGCGGCCACGTCAGCGCATATCCGAGCACGTTCCACGGAAAGCCCGTCAGGATGTGCCCGCGCAGCCATTCGCTGAGCGCCAGTGTCAGCGCCAGCACCAGCACGCGCTCGACCCCCGGACGCCAGAACTGCGCGGCAGCAGCCGTCGCGGCGCCCCAGAAGAGCGCGAGCCCGGCCGGCATCAACGTCACCGCGAACGGCAAAAGCCAACCGAACGTCTCCGCTTCCACGAGAAACGCTTCGCCGATCCAGAACAGCCCGAACAGGAAATATCCGAACCCGAACCACCATCCCGTGACGGCGGCCGCTCGCGCCCGCATCTCGCGCTGTGGCGACTGCCGCGCCGCCTCGTCGATCAGCCACACGAGCACGGGAAGCGTGAGAAACAGCACCGGCGAGAAGAACACCGGAGCCATGGCGAGGTTCGAAAACGCACCCGCGAGAAACGCGATTCCCCCCCGGCGCCAGCCGCGCGCGGCCGCCACGGCATGGTGAACGTCACGAAGGCGGTCCAGCGCGCTCATGGCGGCTCAGCCGGACTTTTCGGAGTCGGCAGCAGGAACCGCGAGAGGGACATGGATCTTGAGGCGCTTCACGCGCCGCGGATCGGCATCGAGAACCTCGAACTCGACGCCCGAGGCATGGTGGATCAGCTCGCCGCGCGCCGGCACGCGCCCGACGATCGAGAACACGAGCCCGCCGAGCGTATCGATGTCCGCCTCCTCCTCCGGCGTGAGCAGCTTGAGCCCCAGCCGCGCCTCCAGGTCCTGCACGGGCGCCCGGCCGGACGCGACGAGCCCGAGCTTCGGATCCTCGGCGATGAGGTCCGCCTCCTCCTCGTCGTGCTCGTCCTCGATGTCGCCGACGATCTGCTCGACGAGATCCTCGATGGTCACGAGCCCGTCGGTGCCGCCGTACTCGTCGACGATGAGCGCCATGTGAACGTGCGTCGCCTGCATGCGCACGAGCAGGTTCATGGCCGGCATCGAGGGCGGAACGTAGAGCACGGGCTTGCGGAACTTGATGACGGAGATCGGCCGCGTGAGGTCGATGCGGCTGAGGTCCGGCTTCTGCGGCGCGGGCCGCGCCTCGGGGTCGGCTTTGACAACGTCCACCGCGCCGCCGCGCGGCTTCAACGGATCGCGCAACGGCCGGCCCGCAACCTCGGCCGAAATCCAGCGGAACAGATCCTTGATGTGGATCATGCCGCGCGGATCGTCGAGCGTCTCGCTGTAGATCGGAATGCGCGACACGCCCGCTTCCTCGAACAGCCGGACGAGCTCGCCGAGCGGCTCGGATTCCTCGAGCGCGATGATGTCGGCGCGCGGCACCATGATCTCGTCCACGCGCGAGGCGCCGAACTTGAGCAGCCCGAGCAGCATCTTGCGCTCTTCGGGCGAGATGCCGCCCGACGCCTTGGCCTCCTCCTGCAGGAGAACTTCGAGCTTGTCGCGCAGCGTCGGCTGCTCGGCGAGACCGAGCCGCGTCCAGAGATGCTGCAGCCAGCCGCCGGCGCTCTCGCGGACGGTACGCCGCTCGCCCTCCTGGGACAGCGCGTCGGTTTGTTCGTCGTCACGGGTCATGGCTGGGATGAAGCGTCAGTTCGCCGGAATAAGGGTTGGCAATGCCGAGGCGCGCGAGGATCTCGATCTCCAGGCTTTCCATGACCTGGGCCTCCGCGTCGGTCTCGTGGTCGTAGTCGAGCAGGTGAAGCAGGCCGTGCACCACGAGGTGTTGCAGATGGTGCCCAGGCGCGATGCCCTGCTCGGCCGCCTCCCGCGCGACCGTCTCCTGCGCGAGCACGATGTCGCCGAGCATCGGCATCGGCTCCGCCGCGCCGAAATCGGAAGGAGACGGGAACGACAGAACGTTGGTCGGCTTGTCCTTGCCGCGGAACCGCGCGTTGAGCTCGCGCACCGTGGCGTCGTCGCTGAGCGCCACGCAGACCTCGGCGGGCGGATGCGACACGAACCGCGGATCCTGCGCCAGCGCGCGTCCCGCGTCCGCGATCAGCGCGTCGCGATCGCCGATGGCCGACCAGTCGCCCGCCTCGTGCAGAATGTCGAGGCTGAGCCAGAGGGGCGGCGCCTGATGCTCCGCCCCGGTCGAACTTCGACTGTCCGGATCGCCGGGCATCTCAGGACTTCCTCACCGGCGCGACCCGGTCGTAGGCTTCGACGATCTTCGCCACGAGATCGCGGCGCACGACGTCGACGCTCGTGAAGCGCACCGCCTCGATCCCCGTCACTCCGGCGAGCAGCCGCACGGCCTCTTCGAGGCCCGAGGTCATGCCCGGCGGCAAGTCGATCTGCGACGGGTCGCCCGTGACGACCATCTTCGAGCCTTCGCCGAGACGCGTCAGGAACATCTTCATCTGCATGCTGGTCGTGTTCTGCGCTTCGTCGAGGATGACGAAGGCGTTCGACAGCGTGCGGCCGCGCATGAAGGCGAGCGGCGCGATCTCGATGACGCCGTCCTCGATATGCTGCTCGACCTTCTCCGGCGGCAGCACGTCGTAGAGCGCATCGTAGAGCGGCCGCAGATAGGGATCGACCTTCTCGCGCATGTCGCCCGGCAGGAAGCCGAGCCGCTCGCCCGCCTCGACCGCCGGCCGCGAGAGGATGATGCGCTCCACCACGCCGCGCTCGAGGCACTGCGCCGCGAAGGCGACCGCGAGATAGGTCTTGCCGGTGCCGGCCGGACCGATGCCGAACACGAGGTCCGTGGTCTCCAGCGCGCGGATGTAGGTGCTCTGCGAGAGCGTGCGCGCCTTGACGGTCTTGCGGCGCGTCGCAATCTGCCCCTGGCCGCCGGCCGGCTTGTCGGCCTGGCTGGCGTGGCGGATGACGCCGTCGAAATCGCCGGGGCCCACCTGCTCCCCGCGCGAGACGCGGACATAGAGATTTTCGAGAACCTCGCGGGCCGCATCGCACGCCGCCTCGGGGCCGGTGATCACCACGACGTTGCCGTGGGCATGGGCCTCGATGCCGAGGCGATCCTCGAGAAGGGCCAGATGGGCGTCGAATTCGCCCAGGAGCTGGGTGAGGAGGCGATTGTCCTCGAACGGGACGACGACTCTCTTGCTCGGAATTTGTGATTTAGCCACTTGTCTGCGACCTATGGCCGTCTGACCGCGTGCTGCTGTCAATCGTCTCTTCTCCTGAGACCAACGGAGCCGAATCGCGACTCCCACTCTTCGAGCCTAGCATAGCGCCGGAACACTTCGGATCAACGCAAGGACCAGGCCCCCACACCGTTAACAGAATCATGTTGCCGCGCTCATGACACCCGAAAGGCTGTTCGCCTTGGCGATTTCGATCGTCACGGGCGCAATCTGGCCGATGAGCGACGCCGGCGCATCCGCGTGCACGAGCTGCCAATAGGGCGTGCGCCCCACGAGCTGCCCCGCGTGCCGGCCGGCCTTCTCGAACAGCACCGGCACGGTGCGCCCCACGAGCGCGCCGTTGAAGCTCTTGAAGCCCGCGTCGATCGCGGCTTGCAGCCGCTCGAGCCGCTCCCGCTTCACGGGCTCCGGCACCTGCTCCTCCATGGTCGAAGCGGGCGTGCCGGGGCGCGGGCTGTACTTGAACGAGAACGCATGCGCGAACTCGACCTCGCGCACCATGGCGAGCGTCGCTTCGAAGTCCGCGTCCGTCTCGCCCGGAAAGCCGACGATGATGTCCGTCGAGAGCGCGATGTCGGGCCGCGCCGCCCGGATGCGCGCGATCAGCGCCTTGTACTCCGCGCCCGTATGCTTGCGGTTCATGGCGGCGAGGATGCGGTCCGACCCGGCCTGGAACGGCAGATGCAGGAACGGCATCAGCTTCTCCTCGTCGCGATGCGCCGCGATCAGGTCGTCGCTCATGTCGCGCGGATGGCTCGTCGTGTAGCGGATGCGCTTCAGGCCAGGGATGGCGCTCAGGTGGCGAATGAGCCCCGCCAGCGATGTCGCCTCCCCGTCCGGCCCGTCGCCGTGGTAGCCGTTGACGTTCTGGCCGAGCAGCGTCACTTCCGAGACGCCGCGGTCGACGAGACGGCGCGCTTCGTCGAGAAGCTGCGTGACAGGGCGTGAGAATTCCATGCCGCGCGTATAGGGCACCACGCAGAAGGTGCAGAACTTGTCGCAACCTTCCTGCACGGTGAGGAACGCGGCCGTGACCTGCGCGGGCCGCCGCTCGGGGAGCGCCTGAAACTTATCCTCGTCCGGAAACGCCGTCTCGACCACGGAGCGCTCGCCGCCGCGCACGCGCGCCAGGAGCTCCGGCAGGCGATGATAGCTTTGCGGACCCATCACGAGATCGACCGTCGGCGCGCGCCGCACGATCTCGTCGCCCTCGGCCTGCGCCACGCATCCGGCAACCGCGATCACGGTTTCCTTGCCGCTCTTGGCGCGAAGCTGCTTGAGGTCGCGCAGACGGCCGAGGTCCGAATAGACCTTCTCCGCGGCCTTCTCGCGGATGTGGCACGTGTTGAGGATCGTGAGGTCCGCCTCGTCCGCGTTCTCGGTCGCGACATAGCCTTCCGCCGCGAGGGCTTCGCCCATCCGCTCGGAATCGTAGACGTTCATCTGGCAGCCGAACGTCTTGATGAACACGCGCTTGGCCGCCGCCGGAGCGTCCGGCTCCGCGTCGAGCACGACGGCCGCGTCGTCGAAAGAGGGCGTCTGTTCCCGATCGTCCATCTGTTCCCGATCGTCCAAGAATCCCGATGATCCAAGAGGCCCCGATCCGCGCGCTGCGGAGCCGCTCCGGTAAAGCCTGGGAGCGCCTAGAGCCTGATCGTCCGAGAGGCGAGCGTCCTGCCGAAGGCGGGCAAGAGTGGAGCGCTCGTATCTCGGACGTGAATCAGACTCTCGAACAAAGACTTAGAGCGCGCTCACGCACGGAATCCGAATTCCAATAAGAGCGAACGCGCTCTAGCACATTTGGCCCGCACGTGCACCCGGCGCGACCGCATTGCAGCATCGCCCTCGGGCTTTGTCCAGCCGGAACAGCCACGTGCGGAGGCCGGTTGAACCGGCGCAGCCGCGCCGCCCCGATCGGCGTTAACAGCCCGGAATCCGGTCGATTCGTCCGCTCCGTCGGCGGAAGCAGGTCCCTCAGCGGAAGGACGAGCCGCTGCTCCTGGGCCGGGCCGCGGTGCGGGTCTCCGCCGCAGGCGCCGCCACGTCGAGCGCGGCGTCCATGGGCCGGTTGCGCAGCATCTTCACGACGCTCTGGCGCACGGCGTCCTCGGTCCGGCGCGCCAGGTCCTTGCGGTCCGAGAAACTGTCGAGCGGCATCGGCGGGCTGATGTGGAGGCGCACGTCGAGCGGGCCGGATTTGAGCAACGCCCACGCGTGGCTCTGCATTTCCATGTCGCCATACCAGCCGACGCCGGGCCGCGCCGACCGGCCGAGCGGAATGCCGTGCAGATGCGTGTAGACGAGCGAGAGCGTCTGCACGACGACGTCGCCGGCGCGGCCATCCTCGCGCCCCTCGGCGGCCTTCGCCGGCGGCTTGGCCGCGGCGAACAGCGAGGTCTTGAACGGCAGCACGCGGTTGCCGTCGCTGGACGTTCCCTCGGCGAACAGCACGACCGTGTCTCCGGTCGCCAGCCGCGCCATGATCTCGTTGGTCGTCTCCCCCACCGCCGTGCGCCGCTCGCGGTCCACGAACACGGTCCGCTGCAGACGCGCGAGCGACGACACGAACGGCCAGCGCGCCACGTCCTTCTTCGCCACGAACGACACCGGCGCCACGGCCGAGAGCACCGGGATGTCGAGCCACGACGTATGGTTCGCGATCAAGAGCACGGGCCGGTCCGACGCGACCGCGCCGTCGATCGAGAGGCGCACGCCCATGAGCCGGCAGACCTGCCGGTGATACCAGTGCGGGAAGCGGCGCGCGGCCGAGGGCGACAGGCGGATCAAGAGCGCCTGCACCGGCATCAGCGGCACGGTGAGCCCGAAGAACCCGGCAAGAATGGCGGAAGCCCTGAACGTTCCCATAGCGGTCCAACGAAGCGAGACGGACGGCGCGCGATCCGCAGAGCCTAGGCTGGGAGCCCATGATGGATCATGCATCTTCCGACGAAGTGGACGCCGCCTCGTCGTCGGAAAATGCGACCACTCAAGAGCGCGCCTCAGCCCGGGCGCGACGGCTTTTTCTTCGCGAGCGGCGTCCCGTAGAGTTCGAGGCGATGGCCGACGAGCTCGAATCCCAGCTCGCGCGCGATCTTCTCTTGCAGCTTTTCGATGTCGGCACTGTGAAACTCGATCACCCGGCCCGTATTGATGTCGATCAGGTGGTCGTGATGATCGCGCTCGGCCGTCTCGTAGCGCCCGCGCCCGCGCCCGAACGCGTGCCGTTCGAGAATGCCCTTCTTTTCGAGCAGATTGACGGTCCGGTAGACGGTCGACAGCGAGATGTGCTGGTCGATCGCGTGGACGCGCCGGTGCAGCTCCTCGACGTCCGGATGATCGCGCGCGTCCGAGAGCACGCGAGCGATCACGCGGCGCGGCCCGGTCATCCGCAGGCCGTGCTCGGCACAAAGCACCTCGAGCCGCGAGAGGCTTTCGTCTTTCGAGACCGCCATGGCGTCTTCCCGATTTCCGTCCCCGGTCGGCCGTCCGAAGCGGCACGACGTCGATTTTTGCTCTAGTATAGGCAGATTCCTCGTGCCCGTCTAAAGCCTTAGCGCCAGGGTTACCGCATCGACAGGCGCAGCGCCGGGCCGCTCGTAATAGCCCCGCCTGAGGCCCGTTCCGAGGAATCCGGCCTTGCTGTAGAGCTGGAGCGCCGCGTCGTTGTCGGCAGCGACTTCGAGGAACACCTTTTTCGCTTCCGCCCGCTGCAGCGCCCGGGCCAGGCCGTCGATCAGCCGGCGCCCGACGCCCTTTTTCTGCCAGTCCGGCGCAACCCCGATCGACAGGATTTCCGCCTCGTCCGCCACGAATTGGGCGAGCACGAACCCGATCGGCGTGCGCGGCGGCCCGCTGTGCACCGCGATGAAGGCGGTGGAGGCCGGATGCTCCAAAAGCTTCGTGATGCTCTCCTCGCTCCAGGCCGGGGAAAAAACCTGCGCGTGCAGTTTCGCGATGTCGGCGGCCTGCTCCGGCCCCGCCCACAGCAGCGACACGTACTTGGGATCGATCGCGGTCATGGCGCCCTCGCAAGCTGTTTGCCGTCCTGCGGCTTCGCATCCGGCGGGCGCAGGTAAAGCGGCTTCGGCGGCACGCCGTCGGAGCGAAGCGCGGCGAGCGGCACATGCCGCATATCCGGCTGCAGGGCCGGCAGAGAGGCGGCGATGTCGACGCCACGCGCGCGTCCCGCCGCGGCTACGGCCTCCGCACCGGATCCGGCGACGACGGCAGACCCGCGACCCGCCAGCAGCGCAGCCGCATCGTCCGGCTTCGTCAGGGCCGGCTCGCCCAGCGCCGCGAGCGAAACGCCGTCGAAAGCCTGAAAATAGATCTCGCCCCGGCGCGCGTCGACCGCAATGGCCAGCACCGCGCTGCGGCGATCCCCGCCGAGCACCGCGCGCGCCGTATGCGCCATCACCGCGAGGCTCGAGAGCGTGACGACCTCCGCGCCCGACGTGAGCGCGAGCGCGCGCGCCGCCGCGATGCCGACGCGCTGCCCGGTGAAGGTGCCGGGTCCGGTCGTCACGACGATCCTCTGAACGTCCGCCAGGGCGAACGGGGCGTCCGCCATGGCATCAGCGATCATCGGCATCAACCGCTCGGCGTGGCCGCGCTCCAGATGCGCGAAGCGGGAGACGCCCGCCGAGGCCGCACCGTCGGGGCGGTCGCCCCACGCCACGGCGACCGAGCAGCCGCCGAAGCACGTATCGAATGCAAGAGTATTCATGACTTGAGCATATACGCCGCGCCGTGCGCCTGGAACCACG
Source organism: uncultured Hyphomicrobium sp. (assembly GCA_964386545.1). Classification (GTDB taxonomy): domain Bacteria; phylum Pseudomonadota; class Alphaproteobacteria; order Rhizobiales; family Hyphomicrobiaceae; genus Hyphomicrobium_C. The sequence continues at coordinate 21,917 of CAYLSI010000003.1, read as the reverse complement.
TAATGCGCCGGATCGCGAGCGAGCGGAGCTCGCCTGCACGACGAGCGAAACACGCCTACACGACCTGCGCCAGTTCCTCGAAGGCAAGACGCGGCGACCGCGGCTTCAGTTGCGAGGCATCGCCATAGCCGAGGTTGCAAAGGAAGTTCGCCTTGACGTTGGTGCCGGCGAAAAACGCCGCCGTGACCTTCCCCGCGTCGAAGCCCGACATCGGCCCGCAGTCGAGACCCAGCGCGCGGGCGGCCAGAATGAGATAGGCCCCTTGCAGCGTGCCGTTGCGGAAGGCCGTTTCGCGGATGTGCTCCGGCTTGCCCGCAAACCAGCTCCGCGCGTCCGTGTGCGGAAACAGGAACGGTAGCCGCTCGTAGAAATCGAGGTCGTAGCCGATGATCGCCGTCACCGGCGCTTGCATGGTCTTCTCGCGATTGCCTTCCGAAAGCAGCGGCGCGAGCCGGGCCTTGGCCTCCTGGCTCTGCACGAACACGATCCGCGCCGGCGAGCAGTTGGCGCTCGTCGGCCCCATCTTCATGAGCTCGATGACCTGGACGAGCACGGCCTCCGGCACCGGCTTCGCCTGCCAGGCGCTGTGCGTGCGCGCCTCGACAAAAAGCTGGGCGAGCGCGGCTTCATTCAGGGCAAAGGCCATGGGAACATCCTCGGGATCTAAGCAAATGACTGCAATAAGCAAAAACCCCGCCGGTGAGGCGGGGTTCCGGAAGTGCGGCCGTTAGACGGCCTGAACCTCCTCGACCTCGGGGCAGAAATGCCGGAGCAGGTTTTCGATGCCGTGCCGCAGGGTGGCCGTGGACGACGGGCAGCCCGAGCAGGCCCCGCGCATGTGCAGGTAGACGATGCCGTCGCGGAACCCGGCAAACGTGATGTCGCCGCCATCCTGGGCCACGGCCGGGCGCACGCGCGTCTCCAGAAGCTCCTTGATGGTCGCCACCACGTCGGCGTCCTCGGGATCGTAGTTGGCACCCGCCTCGTCGTTGGCGGCATCCTCCTCGACGGCGGACGCCCCCGACAGGTAATGCTCCATGATGGCGCCGAGGATCATCGGCTTCAAGTGCTGCCACTCGGCGTCCGTCTTGGTGACGGAGATGAAGTCCGAGCCCAGGAACACGCCCGCCACGCCGTCGATGTCGAACAGGCGGCGCGCCAGCGGCGAAGCATCCGCATCGGCCTTGGCGCGGAAGTCGGCCGTGCCGTCCTCGAGCACCGGCTTGCCGGGGATGAACTTCAGCGTTTGCGGGTTCGGCGTCGCTTCGGTCTGGATAAACATGGCGGATCTCCTGGACGCGCCCGAAGGCGCATATTCTTTAGAAGCGTTCTAGCAAATAGGGAGCAAGACCACAATTGTCTAGCTAGCGGCTCGGGCATGCCCGGAAAACTGTGTCAGGCCAAGGCGATAATATCGTCGAATGACAGATGGCCCGGCACGATCGTGATCGGAATCGGGAACGAGCCTGCCGCCGTGCCGGCCCCCATGGTCGAGACCAGCGGCCCGGGCCCCTTGGGATCGGCCGAGGCCCCGAGCACCAGGATCGACACGTCCTCGTCCTCGGCGATGGTCTTCATGATCTCCTCGGACTTGACGCCCTCGCGGACCACCTCGTCGCACGGGATGTTCTCGAAGCCCACCTGATGCAGCTTGCGCTTGAACAGGCGGAAGAGCGCGCGCGCCTTCTGCGTCTCCTCCTCGATCTGCACCTGCTTGACGCCGGCCCAGTGCTGGAAGTCCTGCGGCTCGATCACGTAGAGCATCAGGATGCGTCCCGACGAGCGCACGACGCGTGCCGCCGCGTAGTAGAGCGCGCTTTCGACCTCCGTGCTGTCATCCACGATGAGCAGGAACTTGCGGGCGTGCCCGGCCTCGAAAGAACGGCGTTTGCGATAGGTCAGCGTCATGCGCCGGATGCTGCCACGCGCATCGAGATTCCACAACAAACCTGAGGGGCCGCGCGGTCCCTCGTGTTGCAGGGCTCAGCCGCGGATGAAGCCGACGATGTCCTTGACCTCGTCCATGATCGGCGTGGCGATGGCGCGGGCACGCCGCGCGCCGTCCACGAGCGTGCGGTCGATCTCCGCCGGATCGTCCATGAGCCGCACGATCTCGCTGCGGATCGGCCCGAGCCGCGCGACGGCGATGTCCGTCAGCGCCCGCTTGAAGCCGGTGAAGATGCTGGGTCCCTCGGCGGCCGTATCGTTCAGGACCTTGAGCGCCTCCTCCTTCGAAACGCGCGCCAGCGCCGCGTAGATGCCGACGAGGTTGTCGATCTCGGGACGCGCCTTCAGCGCTTCGAGGTCGGCGGGCGGCGCCGGCTCCATGTCCGTCTTCGCGCGCTTGATCTTGTCGGCGATGACGTCCGTATCGTCCATCAGGTTGATGCGCGACATGTCGGAGGGCTCCGACTTCGACATCTTCTTGGTGCCGTCGCGCAGGCTCATGACGCGCGTGGCCGGCCCCGTGATCACCGGCTCCGGCTGCGGGAAGAAAACGCCGTCCTCATGCCCCTTCGCCACGATCGCATCGCGGAAGTCGTTGTTGAACTTCTGGGCGATGTCGCGCGCGAGCTCGAGGTGCTGCTTCTGGTCCTCGCCCACCGGCACGTGCGTCGCGCGATAGGCGAGAATGTCGGCGGCCATCAGGTTCGGATACGCATAGAGTCCGACCGACGCGGCCTCGCGATCCTTGCCCGCCTTCTCCTTGAACTGCGTCATGCGGTTCAGCCATCCGAGCCGCGCGACGCAATTGAAGATCCACGCCAGCTCCGCATGCTCCGGCACCTGGCTCTGGTTGAAGACGATGCTCTTCTTCGGATCGAGGCCCGAGGCGATGTAGGCGGCCGTGACCTGGCGGATGGCGCCTTTGAGCTCGCCCGGATCCTGCCAGACGGTGATGGCGTGCAGGTCGACGACGCAATAGATGCACTCGTGCGACTTCTGCATCTCGATCCACTGCACCATGGCGCCGAGATAATTGCCGAGATGAAGGCTGCCCGTGGGCTGCATTCCGGAAAAAACGCGGTCTTGGAATTTCATCGGCGGAGGATCCAGGGTGGTTCGTGGCAGGCAGCGCGTTATGGCGCGCCGCCACCGCTTAGGCAAGCGGCGATCCGTGCTCACCCGCGGCGAACGAGCTTGCGGAGCTGGCTGAGCTTGAGGGTGCCCGTGGCCAGCACGGCGATGGCGTAGACGAGGAGGCCCGCGCCGATGAGCGCGGCGAGCGCCCCGACGTGCGTCGCGAACCCGTGCTGCGGGCCAAAGTAGGGGCCGAGCAGGTGCGCCGCCGCCAGAAGGGCCGCGCCCATCACGACGCTGGAGAGCAGGATCATCCCGAACGCGCGCACCATTCTCCGGTCGGCGGTGAAGTGGCCGCGCCGGACGAGCGTAAACCACAGGAGCCCCGCGTTGAGCCAGCCGCCGAGCGTCGTCGCCACCGCGATGCCGAGATGCGGCAGCAGCCCCAGCTTGCGGAACCAGAAGAACAGCACGATCGAGCCCAGCGTATTCGCGATGAGGCTGATCGTGGCGTAGCGCATCGGCGTCTTGGTGTCCTCGCGCGCGAAGTAGGCGGGCGAGAATACCTTGATCATGACGAACGACGGCAGCCCGAGCGCGAACACCGCCAGCACCTGCGCCGTCTGCGCCGTATCCGTCGCCGTGAACGCCCCGCGCTCGAACAGCACCTTGACGATGGGGATCGGCACCAGCGCCAGCGCGACCGCCGCCGGCACCGTCAGCAGCATGGCGAACTCGAGCGAGCGGTTCTGGCTGTCGAGCACGCCCGCGTGATTGCCGGCGCGAAGCTGACGCGCCACGTCCGGCAACAGCACCACGCCGATCGCGATGCCGACGATGGCGAGCGGCAGCTCGTAGAGGCGGTCGGCGTAATAGAGCTGCGAGACGGCGCCCGGCTGCTGCGAGGCGATCACCGTGCCGATCATGATGTTGATCTGCGTCACGCCGCCCGCGATCACGCCCGGAATGCCGAGCGCGATGAGCCGGCGCACGCCCTCCGTCATGCGCGGCCGCCGAAGCTTCAGCGTGAAGTTGTTGCGCTTGAGACCGCTGAGCAGGAGCCAGAGCTGCAGCACGCCGGCCACGAACACGCCGACGGCCTGGATGATGCCGCCGCCGGGCTCGTTGTGAAAGCCGAACCAGAACCCGATGAGAATCGCGGCTGCGAGCGTGAGATTGAGCACGATCGAGACGGACGAGCTTTCCACGAACTTGCCGAACGTGTTGAGCACGCCCGAGAACAGCGCCACCAGCGACATGCACATGAGGTAGGGGAACGTGATCTGCGTGAGCAGCACGGCGAGATCGAACTTCTCGGGCTCGGTGCTGAAGCCGGGCGCGAGGAGATACATGAGCCACGGCATCGCGAGGATGGCGACGACGGTCAGCGCCGTCAGCACCGCGACGAGGCCGCTCATCGCCTCCTCGGCGAACGCGCGGGCGGCCTCTCGCCCGCGGCCCTCGAGCTCCTTGGCGAACAGCGGAATGAAGGCCGAGTTGAACGCGCCTTCGCCGAACAGGCGCCGGAACAGGTTCGGAAACCGGAACGCCACGTTGAAGGCGTCCGCCACCCAGCCCGCACCGAACGCCCAGGCGAACAGGATGTCGCGCACGAAGCCCAGCACGCGCGAGACGAGCGTCAGTCCGCCGACGGTGGCAAAGGCGCGGTAGAGTTTCATGCGTGGCGGCCTGCGAGCGAACCTCGGATTCGAAACCCGACACCCTTAGAGTGCTTCCGGAAAAGTGGGAACCGGTTTTGCGGATGCCCGGATCGGATCCCCGCCGATCCGCCTAGAGCGGCCCGGTCGTGCTGCCGCTGAGGGACGCCACGAAGAAGCTCGCGCCCATCAGGAACACGAGCGCCGACCCGAGCAGCCCCGCGCCCGTCGAGACTGCACCCGCGAGACGGCTTTCGCCGCCCGCGAGCCGCGTCGCGAGCTCCCGTGATCCGACCGCCAGCGCGGCAAGCGTCGAGACCGTGATCGCCGTGCCCAGCGCCATCGCGAACGTGGCGAAGATGCCGGCGATCAGGAGCCCCTGGCTCATGGCGAAGATCATGATGAGGATCGCGCCCGTGCAGGGGCGGATGCCGACCGACAGCGCGATGGCCAGCGCCTTGCGCCAGGAGAGCTTGCCTTCGAGCTGCGAGGGGTCCGGCATGTGCGCATGCCCGCAGCAGCTTCCGTCCGCGGCGTGCACGTGCGGCTCCGCGGGCGCGGCGTGAGGGGCCGCCCCGTGCGTCACGGCGTGAGCATGGCCGGAGCCATGATCATGCGCGTGGTGATGATCGTGATCGTGGTCGTGCGTGTGCCCGTGGCTGTGATCGTGACCATGGTGGTGCGCATGCCCGCATCCGCAGCCGCCATGATGCGCGTGTGCGTGTGCATGAGCGTGAGCATGACCGTGATCGTGGCCGGCATCATGCGAATGCCCGCACGCCACGCCATGAGCATGCGCCTCCGTAGGCGCGGGCGACGCGCGCCGCGCCGCGAAAATCTTCGAGAGCTGACCATAGAGCAGCCAGATGCCGATCAGCGCCACGAAACCCCAGCTCACCGTCTCGATCCAGGCCTCCGCGGCCTTGATCTCGAGGCTCGTCGCCCTGAGCGCGATCGCCAGGATGCCGACGATGGCGATGGCCGATAGCGCCTGGATGAACGCCGCCAGGAACGACAGCATGATCCCGCGCTTCACGGTCCGCTCGTTCGCGAGCACGTACGACGAGATCACCGCCTTGCCGTGGCCGGGGCCCGCGGCATGCACCACGCCGTAGAGGAAGCCGAGAAAGCCCAGGAGCAGCGTCGCGTTCAGCGTATCGCCCGCCTTGAGCTGGCGCACGGCGCCCGCGAGCTCGCGGTTGATGCGCTGCTGCTGCATCAGCACGTACGACCAGACGTCCGAAAGAACGCTGCGCTCCGCCTTCTGGCCCGGCGCGACCACGGTCGACTGGCCCGGCCCCAGCGGCACACCGAACGGCGAGGGCTTGGGCTCGCTCTGGGCCAGCGCGCCCCACGACAGGAGACAGCAGAGGAGAAGCGCGCCGAGCGCCGGAAGGATCCGCGTCATGATTTCTTGCAACCGAGCGTGACCGTTTGCGCGTAGCCCATGCCCATGCCGGCGTTGGCGTCACCGGCCGTCATCTGCCCCCCGAACGCATCGTTGAGCTGCTTCAACTGATCGAGCTCGTTCTCGGGAACGCCGATCGTCGCCGCGCAGCCGGGAGGCGCCCCGGCGCTGAGCTTCACGGGATTGTCCTTGCCGAGCTCGAACGCGATGAAGAACGTCTCGTCGAACACCGAGAAATTGAAATCGGGCGCATCCGCCAGCACCGGCTGCTCGAACGGCAGCTTGAAATAGAGCGACAGCAGGCTGTCCTTGTATTCGAGGTAGTAATCGGTCGGGTCCTTGGCCTTCACGGGCGCCTTGCCGAGCCTGGCGAGCGTGAAATAGCCGAACTCCTTGAGGCCGTCGATGTTGACCTTGGCGAGCTCCGCCAGCTCCTCGCGCGAATAGGTGCCGTCGCCGTTCGTATCGAGGCCCTGGATCGCCATGGCCGTGTACATGTCATCGAACGTCCACTTGTGCATGAGCCCGGTGATCTGACCGTTCTCGTAGAGCACCGTCGCTTCGACCGTCACCCACACATGCGGATGCGCCTGCGCCGGGCGCGCCATCGCAAGCCAGAGCATCACCAGGCCGAATGCGGCCATAACCTTGTGCAAACCATCCTCCTCGCCGAGCGTTGCGGCAGAGAGCATATCATGCCGGCCGGGCAGGCCCGAGGGCCGCGCACCCGTCAGGGCGCCCCATCGGACGCGGCCTCCATGGTAAAAATGCCGGACCGGGCAGCGCAAACCATCCTGAAATTGGAGCAGGAACAAGGCATCCCTGCCCAAGTTGCGCCAATATGGATGTTATAGTATCCGTAATTCATCGGCCGCCGGACCGGGACACGACGCCCTGCCCGGCCAGCCAGCCCGATCCCGCAAACCACCCGGAGTTCCCCGTGCCCGCACGCCGCGCATTCGTTGCAGCATCAGTCGTTTCGGCCGCCGCGAGCCCGCTCGCGCTGGCGGTAATGAGTCTCGCCGCCACACCCGCCGCCGAAATCAGCGTCACGGCCACCATCAAGCCCATTCATGCCTTGGTCGCCCAGGTGATGGAGGGCGTGGGCGAGCCGTCGTTGCTGGTGAAGGGCGCGGCCTCTCCGCACACCTATGCCCTGAAGCCCTCGGACGCGAAGGCGCTGAACCACGCCAATGTCGTCTTCCGCGTCTCCGAGACCGTCGAGCCGTTCACGCGCAAGATCGCCGCCTCCCTGCCCGACAGCGTTCGTGTCGTGACACTGGCCGACGCGCCCGGCATCGAATGGCTACCGGTGCGCACCGGCGACACGTTCGAGGCGCACGATCACGCCCATGATCATGGCCATGACGGCCATGATCACAAAGATGGCCACGGCCACGCGGGGCACGATCACGCGCACGATCACGACGACCAGGGCGCGGCCAGCCACGATCATGGTCACGATCACGGACATGACCACGGCGACCACGCCGCCGACGCCTCGCGCAATGGCGATGCCCCGCGCGATGGCCATGTCTGGCTCGATCCGGAGAACGCCCGCAAGATGCTGGCGGAAATCGCGCGCGTCTTGAGCGAGGCGGATCCCGCCCACGCAGACACGTTCAAGGCCAACGCCGCCCGCGCCGATGCGGCCATCAAGGCGCTCGAGGACGAGATCGCCCGCGACCTCGCGCCCATCAAGGACAAGCCCTACGTCGTCTTCCACGACGCCTACCAGTATTTCGAGCATCGCTTCGGGCTGTCGGCCGTGGGCTCCATCACCATCAATCCCGAAGCGAAGCCCTCCGCCAAGCGGCTGACCGAGATTCGCAAGAAGCTGGCAACGCTCTCGGCGAGCTGCGTCTTCGGCGAGCCGCAGTTCCAGACGCGTCTCGTCGCCACCGTGACCGAAGGCACGTCCGCGCGGGCCGGCACGCTCGATCCCGAAGGCGCGCTCGTCGAGCCGGGTCCCGCCGCTTACGAAACGCTGCTGCGCAATCTGGCAAGCGGCCTCAAATCCTGCCTCGTCCGCGCAAGCTGAGCGGCGCAGCGCCGGCTGATAACGCCGGTCGAACAAGCAAAAAGGGCGGCTCATGGAGCCGCCCTTTTCAATGTCTGCATTCCAGCTCTGGAGGAGACGCGCTTATTCGACAGCCGTCTGCGCCGCACGCGAGATCGAGCCTGCGCCGACCTTGCGATTGTAGCGCGTCATCTTCTTCTCCTCGGTCGCTGGCGCCTTGGCCTCTTCGTCGTTGTCGCTCTCGACGGCGCCCTTGGGCTCTTCCTTGGAGTAGCTGCCGTCGGGTTTGCGCGTATAGGTCGTCACCTCGTCGTCCGGTCCGAGCGATGCCTCGGTCGGCTCCGCGCTCTCGACGCTCTCGTCGTCGGAAGCGATGAAGAAGCCCGTCTTCGGCGCGGTCGCGACGGAGCGCGACTGGGCCTTCGGCTTCTCGACGGCCGTCGCAACGGCAGACGGCGACTTGTTGGCTTCACGCTCGCGGCGCGAGTCGGCATCGGCGAACGCACCGGCCTCGGTCTTGAAGCGCTCCCACGTCACGACGACCTTGGTGCCCGTCGGAATGAGCGGATAGAGATGCATCACGTCCTCGTTGAGCATGCGGATGCAGCCCTTCGAGACGTTCTGGCCGATCGTCCACGGCGCGTCGGTGCCGTGAATGCGATAGGTGCTCGAGCCCAGGTACAGCGCGCGCACGCCGAGCGGATTCATCGGATGCCCGCCGGGCACCCAGCTCGGAAGGCGCGGATTTTCGCGCAGCATCTCGGGCGTCGGGCGCCAGTCCGGATTCTCGCGCTTCATGGAGACCGAGGTCGTGCCCTGCCAGCGGCTCTGCTCGCGCGGAATCGCGATCGGATAGCTCATGGCCTGGCCGGCCTTGACGATGTGATAGAGACGGCGATCGCCGAAGCTGACGATGATCTGACCGGCTTTGTACTGGGGATTGAAGCTGACCATCTGGCGCTTCTGGCCGCCGTACTCCGGCTCGCCGCCCCACAGGAATTCGATCAGCGTCTGGGCGCGCGCGGCACCCGGAGCGCCGATCACGGCGACAGCCGCGGCTGCCGCAACCATCACACTGCCGATCTTTGCCTTGAACTCGAACATCAACGAGACTCCCGCTGTCAGTAACTGCCGGGCTTGGGGCAAGTTCCCTCAACCGCCCCAAGCCGTTGCTCGGCATGTTGCGCCCGTTTCGTGAAGACCTCGTATAGACCAGTCCCGGAATCGGCGGCAGAGCAAACGAGTCACAGTGGGGCCCGTTCGCACCAGATCGCGCATGTTGCTTCCGCACCGGTGCATCCCGGCAACGGTTGCCGAATGCCGAGGCATTCCGGCCATTTGGCATGCGCCGAAATGGGTGCGGCGGCTTGACCGGCGACCGCAAATCAGTGAGAACAAAAAAAGAACAAATTCGCGCGTCATACCTCTCCTTGTGAGCGCGTTGACCTCGAATTTGGTCGCTCCGGCTGCCTGCGTCTCCACCCCTCGACTCCCCCTCGAACCCGGCGGAATGGGCAGACTACGTAAGCAATGTTGCGTCAGTTGTAGGTGCGTAGCGTAGGTGTGTGCGTGCGCCTGGCCCCTCCCGTGCGGTTGGTGAAGGGCGAGGCGAGTGGCGTCAGTTGCGTCCCGTTGCGTCTGTTGCGTTCACGTGCGTGTCGGCAAGAGCTGCGGAGTTCCCTCCTCCGGCAGGTCCGCCGAAGAATTCCCGATCTGCACCTCGGCGGCCGTCCGCGTTCAGTCCGCGTATCGAAATCTGGGTCTGGCCCCAACGGCCGGAATGGAGCCCCCGCCATTCCGGCCGTATTTTTTTGCCCCGGCACCTTTGGCGCTGGCGCCCCGTTTTCGATTGGCGCCCGAAGGGTTTCCAACGCGCCCATCCTCCCTGTAAAGCTAGCAGCGTCACGGAGACCTTTAGCCATGAGCACCGCGCGCAGAGCGGCGCCGATCGCGACTCTGATTCTCGTCGGCCTGCTCGCCGTACTGGCGAGCGCAACTCCGCGCGCCGAAGCGCCCGCCCTGCGCCAGCTCCAGCCCGAGGCCGACACCGGCCAATCCGCCCAAAGCCTCGCCCGCGCCGACAGGCACATGGTGTCGAGCGCCAACAGGCACGCCTCCGAGGCCGGCCGCGAGATTCTGCGCAAGGGCGGCTCCGCCGTGGATGCCGCCATCGCGACGCAGCTCGTGCTCGGCCTCGTCGAGCCCCAGTCGTCGGGCCTCGGCGGCGGCGCGTTCCTCCTGCACTGGGACGCGGCGGCCAAGGCGCTCAAGACCTACGACGGCCGCGAGACGGCGCCCGCCTCGGCCACGCCGGACCGCTTCCTGAAGGGCGGCCGGCCGATGAACTTCGACACCGCCGTCCAGTCGGGCCTCAGCATCGGCACGCCCGGGCTCGTCCGCCTGCTGGAGACCGCCCACCGGCAGCACGGCAAGCTGCCCTGGGCCGACCTGTTCGCCCCCGCGATCCGCCTCGCCCGCCAGGGCTTCGCGATCTCGACGCGGCTGCATTTCCTGCTGCGCTGGTTCGGCCCCACAGGCCTCTCGCCCGAAGCGAAAACCTACTTCTTCGACCGCAACGGCAGTCCGCTTCCGATCGGCTACACGCTGCGCAACGAGGCCTACGCCGCCACGCTCGAAAAAATCGCGCAATCGGGCGCAGACGCGTTCTACGCCGGCCCGCTCGCCGACGCGATCGTGACCGCCGCGCAGAAAGCGCCCCACGCCGCCGGCGACCTCACGCTCGCCGATCTCGCCGCCTACACAGTCGTCGAGCGCGAGCCGGTCTGCGTGCCCTACCGCAGCTATCGCGTCTGCGGCATGGGACCGCCGTCGTCGGGTGGCATCGCCGTCGCGCAGATCCTGAAGCTCATCGAGCGCTTCGATCCCGGCCGCACGCCGGACGACGCCATGAACACGGCCGCGCTCCATCTCGTCACGGAGGCCGAGCGCCTCGCCTACGCCGACCGCGGCCGCTACCTCGCCGACCCCGCCTTCGTCTCCGTGCCGGCCGGCCTGCTCGATCCGGACTATCTCGCCCAGCGCAGCGCCTTGATCCATCCCGAGGAGGCGCAGAAGACCGTCGAGCCCGGCACGCCACCCGGCGCGGACAAACGCGCCTTCGGCATCGACGCGACGCGCGAGAGCGTCGGCACGAGCCACATCTCGGTGGTCGACGACGACGGAAACGCCGTCGCCATGACGACGACCATCGAAGGCGCGTTCGGCTCCGGCGTCTTCACGTCGGGCTTCCTGCTCAACAACGAGCTGACCGACTTTTCCTTCACCCACACCGACGCTTCAGGCGTGCCCATCGCCAACCGCGTCGAAGGCGGCAAGCGCCCGCGCAGCACCATGGCGCCGATGCTGGTCTTCGACGACAAGGGCGAGGTCTTCGCCGCGCTCGGCTCGCCCGGCGGCGGCCGCATCGTCCTCTACGTGGTTAAGACGCTGATCGGCCTCATCGACTGGAAGCTCGACGCGCAGGCCGCCATCGACCTGCCGAACTTCGGTAGCACCGGCGGCCCGCTCGAGCTCGAGATCGGCTGGTCGACGATCTGGAAGGCGCTCGCACTGCGCAGCTACGGACAGGCCGTGGCGCCGAGCCTGATGAACTCGGGCGTCCACGCGATCGTCCGCCGCGACGGCCGTCTCGAAGGCGGCGCCGATCCGCGTCGCGAGGGAGCGGCCCTTGGCGATTGAGCAGGACGCGATCGGGAACGAAGCGGCGAAGAACGAGAGAGGCGCAAAGCCGCGCCGCATCACGGTCGTAGGCGCGGGCATCCTCGGCCTATGGCAGGCGCTGACGCTCGCCCGCGCCGGCCACCGCGTGCACCTGATCGAAGCCGCGTCCGAGCCGTTCGCGAGCGCAGCGAGCCGCCTCGCCGGCGCCATGCTGGCACCCGGCTGCGAAAGCGACGGCGCCCCCGAGATCCGCAGCTTCGGCGCACGCGGCCTCGCGCTCTGGCGCGCCGTCTACCCTGACATCGTCAACGCCGGAAGCCTCGTCGTCGCCGCCCAGCGCGACCATGCGGAGCTCGCCCGCTTCGCGCGCGCGACCGCGCCGCCCGTGATGCTCGACGCGCAGGGCCTCGCGGACCGCGAGCCCGACCTCGCCGGCCGCTTCGCCACCGCGTGCTTCTTCCCCGACGAGGCGCACATGACGACGCCCGCCGCGCTCGCGTTCCTGCTGGAGGCCGTCCGCGCCGCGGGCGCCGCCGTGTCGTTCGGCGAACCCTGGCGCGGCGAGACGGACGCGGACGTGGTGATCGACTGCCGCGGCATCGCCGCCCGCGACCGCCTGCCCACCCTGCGCGGCGTGCGCGGCGAGCGTCTCCTGATCCGCAGCACGGAGGTGCACCTCGCGCGCCCCGTGCGCCTGCTCCACCCGCGCCATCCGCTCTACGTCGTGCCGTGGGACGGCCAGCGCTTCCTCGTCGGCGCGACGGTGATCGAGAGCGAGGACCCGGGGCCCATCACGATCCGCTCGGCCTTGGAGCTCCTGGGCGCGGCTTACGCGCTGCATCCGGCCTTTGCGGAGGCCGAGGTGCTCGAAACGGGCGCCGGGATCCGCCCCGCCTTTCCGGACAACCTGCCGCGCGCCGAGGTGCGCGACGGCGGCCGCACGATCCTGGTCAACGGCGCCTACCGGCATGGCTTCCTGCTCGCCCCCGTGCTGGCGGAGGCGGTCGCCGCCCATCTCGGCGACGGCGCGCTCCACCCGCTGCTAACCACAGACAAAGCGCCCATGGCGCCCGCTCCCCCTTCCGGATAAGGTCGCGCCATGTCGAAAGAACCACAGTCCCCGTCGGGCTCGGGCACCGCCACGAGCTTCGGCTTCCGCACCGTCGCCGAGACCGAGCGCCAGGGCCTCGTCAACGAGGTCTTCTCGTCCGTCGCCTCCCGCTACGACCTGATGAACGACCTCATGTCGGGTGGCCTGCACCGGCTCTGGAAAGCGGATTTCGTCGCCATGATCGGCGCGCCGCGCAACGACCAGCCCTTCAAGCTGCTCGACGTCGCGGGCGGCACCGGCGACATCGCGATCCGCTACGCCGAAGCCTCGGGCCCGAACGCGACGGCCGTGCTCGCCGACATCAGCGCGGAGATGCTGGAGGAAGGCCGCCGCAAGGTCGCCACGCGCGGCCTCGACCGGCGCATTTCCCTGACACAGGGCAATGCCGAGGCTCTGCCGTTCCCGGACCGCACGTTCGACGCCTACACGATCGCCTTCGGCATCCGCAACGTGACGCACATCGACCAGGCGCTGCGCGAGGCCTTCCGCGTCTTGAAGATCGGCGGCCGCTTCCTGTGCCTCGAATTTTCCGAGTGCCAGGTGCCACTCCTGGATCGCATCTACGATTTCCACTCGTTCGAGGTCATTCCGCGCCTCGGCAAGCTCACCGCGGGATCCGCCGAGCCCTACCAGTATCTCGTCGAGAGCATCCGCCGCTTCCCGAAGCAGGAGGCCTTCGCGACCATGATCCGCAATGCCGGCTTCGAGCGCGTGAGCGTGCGCAACCTGACGGGCGGCATCGCCGCCATCCATTCCGGCTGGAAGCTCTAGGCTCGGCCCTCAATTGCTCCACCAGATGCTCGAGGCAGCGACGAGCATACCTGAGAGGAAGTTTTAAGCGAGCTTGTCGTAGCGGGTGGCGATGTCGCCCCCAACGCCACCGAACGCGCATAAGGCGCACGGAGCGTCACACGTTCATCCTCAGATGCGTCTGGACCCCGACCTGCGTCGGGGTGACGTTGGGTGAGACCGACCCGATTGCCCCAAAACGTTCCGTCACCCCAGCGAAGGCTGGGGTCCAGGCACGTCTCCCCAGATCCAACGCCCCGGGCAGCCCGGCACCGTCCCCTTCCTGGGCCGATACCCTTCATCGACCGAGCCATCAGCGCATCTCAGCCGCGATCCCAACCGAGGCGAACCTGGATCCCGGCCGGTCATGCGAAGCATGACTAAGTCATGAAGCTGTCGCCCCCAACGCCACCGAGCACACACAAGGCGCACGGAGCGTCGCACGTTCATCCTCAGACGCGTCTAGCCCCCGACCTGCGTCGGGGTGACGTTGAGTAAGACCAACCGGTTGCCCCAAAACGTTCCGTCACCCCAGCGAAGGCTGGGGTCCAGACACGTCTGCCCGGATGCAACGCCCGTGCAGCCCGGCGCCGTCCCCCTCCTGGGCCGATGCCTTTCGTCGGCAGAGCCGCCAGCACATCTCCGCCGCGCCCCCCAACCGAGGTGAACCTGGATCCCGACCGTTCATGCGAAGCATGACTACGTCATGAAGCCGTCGCCCCCAACGCCACCGAACGCGCATAAGGCGCACGGAGCGTCACACGTTCATCCTCAGACGCGTCTGGACCCCGACCTGCGTCGGGGTGACGTTGAGTAAGACCAACCGGTTGCCCCAAACGTTCCGTCACCCCAGCGAAGGCTGGGGTCCAGACACGTCACCGCATTGCACCCCTCAAGTCGCACGCCACCGTGGAGACGGCGTTACGCCTCGCCGCGATCCACGCGGCGCGAAAACTCCGTCTGACCGCCAGAGGCGAGAATGCGCGCCTGCTCGATCCAGTTCTCGCGCTCGATGCGGCCCTTGAAGTCGAGCAACTGGCTGATGCGGTCGATGTCGGCGCCCGTCCAGTTGGCGACCTGCTCGTAGGCCGTGATGCCCATGGAGTTGAGCTTCTTCTCGATCAGAACGCCGATGCCGCGGATGCGCTTGAGATCGTCGACGCGGTCCGAGCCGTAGGACGTGGCCGTGCCGCCGCCGCCGAAGGCCTCGGACTTGACCGAGCGCAAGCCCACGAGACCGTCCTTCGCAGCGGCCTGCTCGGCGGCATCAGACACCGGCGGCGGAGACGCAGGAACCGCGGCAACGGTGACGGTCGTCGCCTTGACGGCCGCGATCGGCGTGACCGAGCCCTGCGCAGCGGCCGGCTGTTGGGGCGCCGGGGCGCCGGCCTCGCCGCGCGTCAGGAAGCGGGCCTGGTCGACCCAGCCCTCGCGCCCGACGCGCCCGTGCTGCAGATGGAGCAGGCCTTCGTACTTGGCGGCGTCCTCGGGCGTCCACGCCGCGATTTGCGCCAGCCGCGTGACGCCGTGCGCATAGAGCTGCGCTTCGGAGGCCGGATCGATGCCGATGATGCGATGCAGCCGATCCGCGCCGACCGGCACGACGACGTCGAGCGCCGGCTTCTTCGGCCCCGGACGCACGCCGGACGGATCGCCGCCTTTGGCGAGGATCTTGGCCTGCTCGATCCAGTTCTCCTCGAGAATACGGGCCTGGAAACCGAGCGATTGGCCGATGGTGCGCAGGTCGTCGGGCGTCCACGCCGCGATCGCGGCGAACGTGCGCACGCCGAGACGATAGAGGCGGTCCTTGACCGCGGCGTCGATCGAATGGATCCGCGTGAGGTCGTCGCCCTGCACGGGTGCCGCCGGAGAGGGAGCGGAAACGGCCGCCGCAGCAGATGGAGCCGCAGGCGGGGGCGGCGCCTTCGCGGCTTCGGCGTCGGCCTTGGCCTTCTTCTCGGCGGCCTCTTGCTCGGCCCTGGCCTTGGCAGCCGCCGCCGCGGCGACAGCGGCCGTCGCCGATGCGGCCGCAATCTCGGTGTAGCTGGGACCAGCCGGTTTCGCGGCGGGAGCCGGAGCCGGCTTCTCGACGGGCGGCGGTGGCGGGACCTCGGCTTTGGGAGCAGGCGCCGGCGGCGGCGCCTCGGCCTTGGGCACGGGTACCGGCGCAGGCGGCACAGGAGCCGGCGGGGCCGGCGGAGCGGTTATTGCCGGAGGCTCTTGCACCTCGACCACCGGCCCCGTGATGGGACCCTGGAACACCGGCGGCACGCCGGCGCCGCCGGCGAGCGCACGCCCGAAGCGATCGGTTCCGAGAGACGACGCCGCGGCGCTCACGGCCTCGGGCGACGCCGCCCCCGTGAGAGCCGGCGACGAGGGAATCACGATGGGCTCGTAATCATCCTGACGGCTGGCGAAGGCACGGCGCAGAAAACACGCGAGCGATGCGCCGAGCAGAAACGCGCCCAGCAGCAACAGAAAGGTCTGCACCAACAAAACGGTCATACGCCGAACTCCCCTCCCAGCCCCGTGCCGGCGCGTATTTCCGGCCGCGCGGCAATGTCGTTACGACAGCCTAGTCCTCGATCCGTCCGCAACTGATCCAGCCGACGAAAAAGCCGACGGCGAACGCCG
The DNA here is from genome assembly GCA_964386545.1 of uncultured Hyphomicrobium sp. Lineage (GTDB taxonomy): Bacteria > Pseudomonadota > Alphaproteobacteria > Rhizobiales > Hyphomicrobiaceae > Hyphomicrobium_C. Next base: position 5,595 of record CAYLSI010000003.1, on the reverse strand, counting down.
CAGCCAGGTACCAGAACAATTTCACGGCCAGGTAATCCATCGGCCAGTCCCCTATGCAAATCCCCGAACCCAGAGCATTTTCCGACGAAGTGGACGCCGGCTCGTCGTAACCCAGGGCATGCGATCCGATGGTCGTCGGATCGTGCGCCCTAATCCGTGAAGACCTTGAACTCGATGCGCCGGTTGCGCGCCATGCCTTCCGGCGTATCGTTGGACGCGATCGGACGCTCCGCGCCGAAGCCCACGGCCGACAGCCGGTCCTCCGGCACGCCCGCATACGTCAGGCTTTTGAGCACCGCGCGGGCACGCCGCTCCGAAAGGCGCTGATTGCGGTCCGGCTCGCCCTCGCTGTCCGTATGCCCCTCGACCTCGACGCGCGCGCCCGGACACGACTTGATGATCTCGGCGAGCCGCGCGATCGTGAGCGAGCTCTTGGGATCGATGTCGGCCTTCGCGCGCTGGAAGAGAATGACGCCTTGCGCGGCAGCCTCGGAAAGGCGCGCCTCGCACGCTTTCGTCGCCTCGGTCGTCTTGCGGGCCAGGCGGGCCCTCTCGGCCTCGGCCACGCGCCGTTCCGTCTCCGCGCGCGCCTCGGCATCCGCCTTCGCCTTTGCGGCTTTGGCGGCCTCCTCTTGTGCGGCCTGGGCGGCCCGTGCGTCGGCCGCCTCGCGGGCCTGCCGCGCGGCCAGCGCCTCGGCCTCCGCCTTGGCCCTGCGGGCGGCCGCCTCGTCGGCCTCGCGCTGCGCGTTGAGACGGGAGGCCTCGGCCGCCTGCTGAGCGCGCAGCTCGTCCGCCCGTTGCGCCTCGCGCCGCAACCGTTCGGCCTGCGCCATCTCCTCCATGTAGCGCTTGCGTGCGGCCTCGGTTTCCTCCTGCGCGCGGCGGCGCGCGGCTTCGGCATCGGCCCGGGCTTCGGCGGCCATATCGGCCTCCTGCTTGGCCTTTTGCGCCGCGAGCGCCTCCGCCTCACTGGCAGCGCGAGCACGCGCCTCGTCCGCTTCGGCCGCGGCCCGCGCCCGGGCGGCAGCGTCCGCCTCCTGGGCGGCAGCGTCCGCCTCCTGGGCGGCGCGCTCCTGCGCCAGGCGCTGAGCGGCTTCGCGCGCACGCCGGGCCTCGGCTTCCTCGCGCGCACGGCGCGCGGCGGCTTCGGCCTCCTGCTTGGCCTTCAGCACGCGCGCGGCTTCCTCCTGCCGCGCCTTGAGCGCCGCGGCAGCCGCCGCTTCCTCCTGTTTCTTGCGGCGCGCGGCTTCGCGCGCGAACTCGGGATCGGTGGCCGGCCCGACGGCAGCCGGCAACGGCGGACCGCCGGCGAGATCTGTCTTGAGCTGAACGGAGCGAATGCCCCACACGCCGCGCACGGTGTCGAGCGCAAGCTTCGGCTGGCCGTCTTTCCTGGCCCGCCCCGTGATCACGGCATCACGGCCGACGACGGACACTTTCGCCCACGATTGGCCTGCGGCGACCAGCGCCTGCTGCGCGCGCTCCGTCAGGTCGGTTTCGACCGGCGTGCGCTCGCGATAGAACGTCGCCCAAGTCAGCATCGCGATGGGAATGAGGCCCCAAATCCATCGCGAAGGATTGCACTTCATTCCCGCCCCACGCTCCCTGCATACGCTACGCCGGGCTCATTCGCGAGCCGCGCGACCGACCTGTCGGGCAGGCCGGAACATCCCCGCACCACTATAGACAAGGCTTTTGGCCTTTCCAAGTTGCACCGGCTCACCGGTCATCCGGGTTAACCCTCTCAATTTCCAGCCGTCCTTCTCGGCGAGGCCGACGATCCCGTTAAGCAAAACGCGCAGGCGGACATCCGCCCTTAGACCAATGGCCAATATGGCCCTATTTTGCTTGCCAACGTCCGACCCGGGCTTCAATAGATGCAAGCAATCAATCAATCGCACCGGGTTTTGCTTGTTTTTTGAAGCGATGATTACTTCTGGCACGGCCTGAAGAGGTGAAGACATCGGCATGCAGCAGGGGCGGACGCTATGACGGTCAGGTTCTTGATCGTCGATGACCATCCTCTCTTCCGGGAGGCGCTGCAGCTCGCCATCCAGGCTGCCTACGACGATGCCGAGATCATCGAGGCCTCGTCCATCGCCGCCGCCCAGCAGATCCTCGCCAGCGATCAGGCCTTCGACCTCGTCCTCCTCGATCTCACCATGCCCGGCACGCGCGGCTTCGACGGCCTGATCGAGCTGCGCGCCGCGCGCCCGAAGCAGCCGATCCTCGTCGTCTCCGCCCACGAGGATGCGCGCATCATTCACGAAGCCATGACCTGCGGCGCGGCCGGCTACATCTCGAAGTCCGTCAAGAAGCGCGATCTTTCGGAGGCCATCCAGGACGTCATGGCCGGCCTGGTCGTGCTGCCGAAGGGCTACGAGCCGCCCGCGAACGATACGCCCACGAAGGAATCGGACCTCGCCGCCCGCGTCGCCTCGCTGACGCGCCAGCAGCTCCGCGTTCTGCAGATGGTCCGCCAGGGCATGCTGAACAAGCAGATCGCCCACGAGCTCGGCGTCGGCGAGACGACGATCAAGGCGCACGTGTCCGAGATCATGCGCAAGCTCAACGTCGTCTCGCGCACGCAGGCCGTCATCGAGGTGACGCGCCTCGACTACGACGCGATCCTCTCCAACGCCATCGGACGCGACCAGGAAAAAGACGCCTCGTCGCGCTAGAGCATTTTCCGACGAAGTGGAGACCGGTTCGTCGTAAGAAAATGCGACAAAACAAGAATCTAGGGCGTCCTCCGCTCGAGAGCCCGGCGCATAGACGCGGCTGCCTGCAGCGCCGCCGCACCGCGCCTCCTCACCTCACCGGACGAGATGAGTCACGAACGCCCGGAGCTCCGCGGGCTTGACCGGCTTGCGTAGGATCTCGCACCCCGCCGCACTGACGGCCTCGGCCACCTGCGAGGAATGATCCGCCGTGATCACGATCGCCGGGATCGCGAGCGGGCGCCCAGCGCGAAGCGCCGCCACCGCCGCGAGCCCGCATTCGCCGTGATCCAGATGGAAATCGGCAAAGATGATGTCCGGCACGTACGTCGGCTCGTCGCTGGCCAGCCGCTCCACCCCCTGCATCCCCGCGACGAAACGGGCGTTGCAGCCCCAGCGCTCGAGCAGGGCGCGCATGGCTTCGCGCACCGCCGCATCGTTGTCGATCACCACGACCTTCATGCCGTTGAGGCCGTAGGCCCGCTCCGCCCGCTTCATCTGCGGACGCGTCACGACCTGGTGCTCCACCGTCACGTCGGCCAGCGGCACGTTGACGGAGAACCGCGTGCCCTTGCCCACGATCGTGCACAGCTCGACCTTGTGCCCCAGCGTCTCGCCCATGCGCGCGATGATCGCGAGCCCGATGCCGAACCCGCCGCCGAGCGAGCGCTGTCCGGCGGATCCGCGATGGAACTCCTCGAAGATCTTCGACTGCTCGGCCGGCGGAATGCCCGGCCCCGTATCCCAGACGTCGATCCGGAGATGATCGCCGCGCCGGCGGCTGGCCAGCAGCACGCGCCCCTTCTCCGTGTACTGGGCCGCATTCGCGAGCAGGTTCTGCAGGATCCGCCGCAGCATCAGCGGATCGGAGACGACGACGGCGTCGCGCGCCCGCATCGTGAGCTCCAGCCCCTTGGCGCGCGCGATCGGCATGATGTCGAACATCACCGAGCGGAAGAGATCGAGCGTGTCGATCGGCTGGTACGACGGCTTCAACGCGCCGGAATCGAGCTTCGAGAGGTCGAGGATCGTGCGCAGCAGCTCCTCGATGGTCGACAGCGCATGATCCACCTGGTCGATCAGCCGCTGGTGCTGGTGATTGTCGTGGATCTCCGACAGCGCCGACAGCGAGAGCCGCGCCGCGTGCAGCGGCTGCAGCAGGTCGTGTCCCACGGCCGTGAAGAAGCCCGTCTTGAACCGGTTCGCCCGCTCGGCCGCATCGCGCGCGACCATGAGCTGCTCGTTCGTGCGCTCGAGGCGGTTGAGCGCGGCCTTGAGCTCCTCCGTGCGCGCGCGCACCTGCGTCTCGAGACCGATGGCGGTCTGAAACATGGAGTAGGCGTTCGCCTGATAATCCATCGACCGCTCGACGCGCTGCATCAGCGCGGCGTTGATCTTGATGAGCTTGCTGTTGCGCCGCTCCAGCTCCTCGAACAGCTCCGAGGGCGAAACGGTCTTCGATGGGTCGGTCGTCACCGCACGTCTCGCCGCGATCCGAATGCGACGCCTGTCAGCGTCTGATTGAGGTGCATGGCGTTATGTTGCTCTCCATAGGTGTGAAAGCCAACCACCCCATAAGTCTTGTATAAATCCTCCATCTGACGTCGGATCTGGCGGTTTTCCGCGTCGAGACGCCGGAGCACGCAGTCGAACCCCAGCACCATGTCGATGCCGCCGAGCGCCCCGTCGATCTCGGCGAGCACGCGCTCTGTCGAGCTCAGCATGTCCTTGGGACGCGCCACGGTGAACACCAGCCCTTCGTCGATGGCGCAGAAGAAGGAGAGGCTGCCGTCCGGATTCATATTGCGGATGGAGCGGCAGTAGTAATCGCCGCCGACCTTCACGACCAGCGGATAGGACGCGAAGCTGAACGGACCGAGATCGTCGAGCATGAGCCCGATCGCGGCGGCATATTCCCGCGCCGCGGGCTCCGCGTTGAGCTCGTGCACGGTCCGGTTCGCCGTGTTCGCGGACGTGACGACGAGCTTGATCTGCGTCGGCTCGAAGTTCGACGTCTTGAAAATGCGGAACGGGAAATCGCTCTCGATGACGATCAGCACGGCCGCCCGCCCCACGGCCTTGCCCTGGTGGATGAGCGACGTTCGGTTGAACGCCAGGCTGTCGCCGGCCGAGCCGCCGATCAGCGGCATGTCGCCGAAGCCCCAATGCACGGCCGCAACGAGCGCCTCCTCCGCGTTGCAGAGACCATCGACGAGCATCACGCCGAAGACGCGATCCGAAAGCTTGCCGTCCGTGCCGACGCCGATCTGCGCCTTGAGCCGGGCGACGCTCTCGCTCGCCCGTTCGACGCCGAACGTCCCCACATCGTCGATCACGCCGGTGTGGATCTTGAAGCCTTCCTTGGGGAAAGCGAGCAGCAGCACGCCCTGCTCGAACAGTCCGTCAGGCCCGAATCCCCCCGATGTGGAGCATCCGCTGATGACGATGTTCGGAAAAGCTTCGGTAAGGGCGGCGGAAATGGCCTCGGCTTCGTACTCGATCGAGAAGAACGCGATGATGTGCTGGTAATCGCCCGAAAGGGCGGCCTTGAGCTCGCGTACGGCAGCCTCGGCGTTCGGCGCGCTGCTGCTGGCGACACCAATTCCGCACGTTCCCGCGGACGCTGTGTTTCGCGCCATACGTCTCTCTCCCCAAGCGCCCGCATTGACGTGGCAAACACGCGCGAGCGCATTTTTTCGCAAGATTGCCGGAAAGCTGCCACACCTCCCCTCCCACGGCAAATGATCTCACATCGACTTCATTAAAAAGAGAAACTCACAGAGGCATTTCCCGCGTGACAGACGCATGCGGGCGCCGACAGAGCTCCTATGGCTCTGCGTCGGCCTTATCGGACAGGCCCTGTTCTCGGCGCGCT
>CAYLSI010000002.1:0-211301 GCA_964386545.1 uncultured Hyphomicrobium sp. | reverse complement strand
CGCGCTCGCGGATGAACTCGCCGCGGATATAGATGTAGCTCGTGTGCGCGCGCATCGCGAAGGCGGCCAGCAACGCGCCCTCGATCAAGAGGTGCGGATCGTTGCGCATGATCTCGCGGTCCTTGCACGAGCCGGGCTCGCTCTCGTCGGCGTTGATGACGAGATAGGACGGACGCGTGTCCGACTTCGGCATGAAGCTCCACTTGAGGCCGGTCGGGAAGCCCGCGCCGCCGCGGCCGCGAAGCCCTGAGGTCTTCACCTCGCCGATGATCCAGTCGTGGCCCTTGTCGATGAAGAACTTCGTGCCGTCCCAGGCGCCGCGGGCGCGCGCGCCCTTGAGGCCCGAGTCGTGGAACCCGTAGATGTTGCGGAAGATGCGATCCTTGTCCTCGAGGAGCATGCGGCTACTCCTTGGATTTGTCGGTCGCGGAGGGAGGGCTCGCCTGCCCGCCCTCCTGCAGCTCGGGGAAGCGGGCGCGCCAGGCGCCGATCGTCGATCCGTCGTAAAGGCTCGGGTCGACGAGCGTGGTCGGCGGGCCTTCCGGCGCCGACGTCTTGCGGCCCGTCTGCGAGCCGGTCTTCGGCGTGGCGCCGCGCTCGAAGGCGCCCAGGATCTTGTCGAGACCTTCCGGCGTCAGATCCTCATAGGTGTCTTTCCAGATCTGCACCATCGGCGCGTTCGCGCAGCAGCCGAGGCACTCGACCTCCTCCCACGAGAAGTTGCCGTCCTCGGACAGCTCGTGCGGATGCTCGGCGATGCGCCGCTTGCAGACGTCGATCAGCGCTTCGGCTCCGCGCAGCATGCACGGTGTCGTGCCGCAGACCTGCACGTGCGCCTTCGCGCCGACGGGCGAGAGCTGGAACATCGTATAGAAGGTCGCGACTTCGTAGGCGCGGATGTAGGCCATGCCCAGCATGTCGGCGACGTAGCGCAACGCGGGCTCCGGCAGCCAGCCGTTCGACTGCTCCTGCGCGCGCCACATCAGCGGGATGATGGCGGACGCCTGTTTGCCGGGCGGATACTTGGCAATGGTCTCCTTGGCCCAGGCGAGATTCTCAGCCGTGAAGGAGAAGCTGTGCGGTTGGTCGGGATGAAGGCGGCGGACGGCCATGCTGGCTCCCAGAACGGATCACCCGCGGGTGCAGGACGGCCACTTTTGGCCTGACCTGGATCGCCGTCGACGACCGCAACTTGCGCGATCGCTGCCTGCGCACGCCCCCGCAGCAATGTTAACCGATCCACTACGTCTATCGCAGCGCGAAAGCAAGCGCCGAGGCGCGCGGCGTGGCCGCACAACCTCATGATTTCGGATAGAGACTTTCGTCCAGATGCAGATCAGAAAGCCGATTGCCGCCGTCGGTTATTTCACGCGGCGCGCCGGGGACGCGATCAGCCGAGAGGAATGCTGAGCCAGTTCAGCACGAGAAGCACCGTGGCGACCGGTGCGAGGAAGAGCGAGATCTGCGAGCCGACGCGCAGGAAGCCCGTCCAGAAGATCGCGAGCAGAACGCCGAACAGCACGATCACCCAGCCGCCGTCGTCGGGACCGCGCGCCACCGCGAACCACAGCGCGATCGCGATCGAGACGAGCCCGAGCAGCACCGGGATGGCCGGAAAATCCATCTGCAGCGCGCCCATCGGCCATTGGTGGCGAATGGCGAAGATGCTGTAGGTGGCGAGCGAGAGGCCCCACCCCAATGCCGCAACCGCCAGCAGAAACAGATTGTCCATCATGACCACGGATCCCCAAATTTTTGAGGGATTGTGCCAGCTTTACGGGATCTTCGCCACCGGAGCCTCAGATCCCGGTTAAGGACGGCCGGGCCCTATCCCGCCCACGGCGCCCGCCCCATGCGCCGGATCACCTCAGCCACGGCACTTGCCTCGCCCCGGCCGAGCGGCCATATTCGGGCCTGAGGCTGGCGGCGGACGAGACCATCGCCAACCGGGTCAGGTCCGGAAGGAAGCAGCCCTAACGACAGGTGCACGGGTCGTTCGTCAGCCTCTCTTGATTTCGCTCACGGGCCTGTCGCTCGACGCGGCAAAGCCGCGCCGGCTCGGCCCTCCGCGGGGGCGCGGCTCGCCGCGGGCCACTTTGTGGCCTGGGCCCTTCGGGCCGAAGCGATGTCGTTGCCTCCCTATCGTTGAGCGTGAAGGCGGGGCGGATGGCCAAGAAGAAATCGGACAGTGCTGGGACGGCGGCAGGCGGCGCGGATGCGCCGGCGAAGCCTTATGTCGTGCTGGCGCGCAAATATCGTCCGCAGACGTTCGACGATCTCATCGGCCAGGAAACGATGGTGCAGACGCTGCGCAACGCGTTCGCGTCGGGGCGCATCGCGCATGGCTTCATGCTGACCGGCGTTCGCGGCGTCGGCAAGACGACGACGGCGCGCATTCTCGCCCGCGCGCTCAACTACGAAACCGACACCATCCATCAGCCGACGATCGACATGCCGGAGCTCGGGCGCAACTGCCTCGAGATCATGGAAAGCCGCCATCCCGACGTCATCGAGATGGACGCCGCCTCCAACACCGGCGTCGACAACATCCGCGAGATCATCGAGAGCGCGCGCTACCGGCCGCTCTCGGCGCGCACCAAGGTCTTCATCATCGACGAGGTGCATATGCTCTCCAAGGGCGCGTTCAACGCGCTCCTGAAGACGCTCGAAGAGCCGCCGGGGCACGTGAAGTTCATCTTCGCGACGACGGAAGTGCGCAAGGTGCCGGTGACGGTGCTGTCGCGCTGCCAGCGGTTCGACCTGCGCCGCGTCGACGTTCCCCGTCTCGCCCAGCACTTGAAATCCATCGTTGCCAACGAAGGCGCGCAAGCCGACGACGACGCGCTGACGCTGATCTCGCGCGCGGCCGAAGGCTCGGTGCGCGATGCGCTTTCCATTCTCGACCAGGCGATCTCGACGTCGTTCGGCGGCGAGGCGGGAGAGACCAGCACGGTGACGGCGGGGACGGTGCGCGCCATGCTCGGCCTCGCCGACCGCGGACGGATCTTCGACCTGCTGGAACTCTTGGCCGGAGGCGACATCGCCGCCGCGCTCACGTCGCTCGACCGGCTGCACCGGGACGGCGCGGACGCCGTGCAGGTGCTCGCGGACCTTTCCGAAGCGGTTCACGTCACCGCGCGCATCAAGGCGGTCGGCCCGGACGCGGCAGGCGAGGATCTCGCGCTCGACGAAAAGCGCCGGGCGAGCGCGCTCGGCGACAAGCTTTCGATGCCGCTGCTCGCCCGCCTCTGGCAGATGCTGCTCAAGGGTTTGGAAGAAGCGGGCAAAGCGCCGAACCCGCTGGCGGCGGCCGAAATGGTGCTGATCCGCATCGCGCACACGGCCGACCTGCCGCCGCCGGACGAAATCATCCGCATGCTCGGAGGCGCGCCCGCGACGCGCCGGTCGCCCGAGCGGTCGGCTCCTTCGGAACGGGCCGGCGCCGGGGCGCATGCCGAAGCTTCGGCCGCGCCGCCGCGGGCCGCCGCCGAGCAGGAGGACGGCTCCGCGGGCGGTGGGCTCGCCAGCGATTTCGGCTTCGACTCGGAGAACCCGGCCGACTTCGATTTCCCGTCCGACGGCGCGCCCGACGAGGAGACCGACGACGAGGACGGCGCGCGCCCGGCACCGGGAGCAAGCCCCGTGCTGCGCGCGCTCAACCGCTTCGACGACGTCGTCGCGCTGGCCGGCGAGCGCCGCGACGTGAAGCTGCGCATCGCGCTCGAGGAGCAGGTCAGCCTCGTGCGCTACGACGGAGCGGCGGGCGCGATCGACCTCTTTCTGCTGCCCGGCGCCAGCGCCGAGCTCGCCAACGAGCTGCGCGAGAAGCTCAACAAGTGGACCGGGCGGCGCTGGATCGTGGCGCTTTCCAAGGTGCGCGGCGAGCGCCCGATCGGCGAAATCCGCCGTGAGCGCGAGGCGCGCGAGCTGGCCGCGCTGAAGCAGCACCCGGCGGTCGCCGCCGTGCTCGAAGTCTTCCCCGACGCGGAGATCACGCCGGTGCGGCCGGTGCCGCGCGAGCGCGAGGACGACAGCAAGGCCGGTTAGCCCGGTTTGCGATCCCCGCGGCCGCCCCCTCGCTCCTGCCCGCGTATTGCGCCGAATCGGGAATTGGTCCCGATTTTTGGAACCTCGCGCTTCGGGTCTCCCTGGGATCATTTAGCAATGTTATAGCATGCCTATCCGTCGCGCCTTCTTTGAGGCCGGCTTCAGGGGAGAAACGCATGCGTTGCTTGACACTTTCGGCCGCCCTCTCGCTTTCCACGGCCGTCACGCTCTTCACGGGATCCGCTTTCGCCGCCTCCGAGGGCAAGTTCTCGAAGGCGACCGTCGACGGCATCACCAAGTCGCTCAAGGCGGAAGGCTGCGAGATGGGCGAGATCATCTCGGGCAGCGGCTTCTACACCGTGTCGAAGGCGACGTGCGCCGACGGCACCTACGACGTCACCGTCGATACCGATTTCAAGGTCACGGACAAAAAGAAGAAAGAGTAGTGCTTCCGATTTTGAAGCTCGCCAGCAGGCTCGGCTAGGTTCGTGAGCGAGCTTCAAGATCGTCAGGGAGCGCTACCCGCACACTCGGTCGTGGGATCCAGATTGAGAAACTCGCTTTTTTGCCTAGCCGCTCCCGATCGCGAATTTTCTCAATCCTCACACGACACGCGCACCTTCTCCCACATCAGGATGCGCTTGGCCGGGCGAGAGCCCGGCTCTTTTTTTGCCCGTCAGGCGTTCTCCCTCGCGGGCCGAGCCAGCGCGGCTGCGGCGATAACGCGATGCCGCCGCCCAGAAAATGCATTAGCCTTGGGCCATCGCAAGCGTGCACCCGGACGAGGAGGACCGATGAAAGACCTGATGGGCATGATGAAGCAAGTCAAGGACATGCAGGACCGCATGCAGCGGCTGCAGGACGAGCTTGGCGCGCTCGAAATCACCGGCTCCTCGGGCGGCGGGCTCGTCTCCGTCACGCTGACCGGCAAGGGCGACATGAAGGGCGTCAAGATCGACCCGTCGCTGCTCAAGCCGGACGACGCGGAGATCATCGAAGACCTCATCGTCGCCGCGACGGCGGATGCCAAGACCAAGGTCGAAGCGCGGCTGCAGGAAAAGATGAGCGAAGTGACCGGCGGACTGCCGCTGCCGCCGGGCATGAAGCTTTTTTGACGGTTGGCGCGAGCGCGCGTCCAAAATATTTTGCTCCAGGCGTGCCGAAGGCCCTCCCGACTGTTGAAATCAGCCGGGTTCTGACCTATTTGCGCACGCTTGCTCTCAGTTGCTCGAGAGACTGATCGCGTTTCCGGCGCGGGCTCCCTTGCTCGCGTCTCCGACGATCGGGCTCACGGCGCTGCGCACGCAAGCTGTTCTTTCGACCGTGATCGCGTCCGGTCCATCGTGAAACGACGCGCCCATCATCGTTAAGGGAGCATGGCTTTGGACAGCGTTCTCATCATTGGTGCCGGTGCGGCAGGCTCGGTCACGGCGCAGAAGTGCGCCATGAACCGCGACGTCTTCAAAAAGGTGCATCTCGCCTCGCGGCGTCTCGAAAGCTGCGAGAAGGTGGCGAAGCTCTGCGTCTCACCGATCGAGATCAGCCAGGTCGACGCCGACAACGTGGACGAGGTCGTCGCGCTGATCGAGCGCGTGAAGCCGGATCTTCTCATCAACATGGCGCTGCCCTACCAGGACCTTCCGATCATGGATGCGTGCCTGAAGACCGGCGTGCACTACATGGACACGGCCAACTACGAGCCGCGCGACGTCGCGAAGTTCGAGTACTCCTGGCAGTGGAAGTACCAGGACAAGTACGCCGACAAAGGCATCATGGCCGTGCTCGGCTGCGGCTTCGATCCGGGCGTGTCGAACATCTTCTGCGCCTATGCGCAGGAGCACCTGCTCGACACCATCGACACCATTGACATCATCGACTGCAACGACGGCAGCCACGGCAAGTCGTTCGCGACGAACTTCAATCCGGAGATCAACCTCCGCGAGGTGACGCAGCGCGGCAAGTACTGGAAGGACGGAAAGTGGATCGAGATCGATCCGCTCACGATCTCCTGCATGATCGACTATCCGGAAGTCGGCCCGCGCAAGAGCTACCTCATCTACCACGAGGAGGAGGAGAGCCTCGTCCAGAACATCAAGGGCCTGAAGCAGATCCGCTTCTGGATGACGTTCTCGGACAACTACATCAAGCACCTCGACGTGCTGCAGAGCGTGGGCATGACGCGGATCGATCCCGTCATGTACAAGGGCACGCCCGTGATCCCGATGGAGTTCCTGAAGGAGCTGCTGCCGCCGCCGTCGTCGCTGGGCGAGAACTACACCGGGCGGACGTCGATCGGCTGCATCATCGACGGCACGAAGGACGGCAAGCGCAAGACGGTGCTCATCTATAACGTCTGCGACCATGCCCAGTGCTACAAGGAGACCAAGGCGCAAGCCGTCTCCTACACGACGGGCGTGCCGCCGGTCGTGGGCGGCATGATGATGTTCAAGGGCGCGTGGGAGGGCCGCGGCGTGTTCAACGTCGAGCAGCTTCCCTCGAAGCCGTTCCTGGACGAGCTCGGCAAGCAGGGCCTGCCGTGGCACGTCATGGACATCACGCCCGCCGACCAGGCCGAGCTGTTCGCGGTGAAGACCTGATCGCACCGCCGATCATCGAGAACTGACAGCCCGGAGCGGAAACGCTCCGGGCTTTTTTATGGCTGTGAGCAACGTGCTCGACGAAATTGCCCGTGGCTCCTGGATGGCCGGGTGTCGATGCGAAGCATCGCGCCGCGATGACCCCGGCCATGACGTGAGTGGGAGCGCACGACACTGACCGCCACGCTCGTTCATTGCGAGAGCGCAGCGCAGGCAGCGGAGGCCGTTTGCGAGATCATGCAAACCGCCGCGCAAAGGCCACGCAGACGACGACAAGTCCCGTCGCTGCAATCAGGGTCCCCGCCACGGGCTCGCCCAGCAAGAGGCCCGCCAGAGCAAGACCGAAAAACGGTTGCAGCAACTGGAGCTGGCCGACGCCGACGATGCCGCCGAGGGCGAGCCCCCGATACCAGAACACGAAGCCGACCAGCATGGAGAAGACGGAGACATAGGCGAGGCTGAGCCAAGCCGGAACGCCGACCTCGTTCCACGAGGCCGGAACCGTCATCATCGTCAGCACCAGCATCATGGGCGCTGCAAGAACGAGCGCCCATGAGATGACCTGCCATCCGCCAAGACGGCGGGACAGCTTTCCGCCTTCCGCGTATCCGAGGCCGCAGAGGATGATCGCTGCGATCATCAGAAGATCGCCGATCAACGCGCCCGACCCGCCATTGGAGAGCGCGAACGCGACCACCGTCGCGTTACCGAGACACGAGAACAGCCAGAACAGCGGTTTGGGGCGCTCGCCGCCGCGCAGCACGCCGAAGATGGCCGTCGCAAGCGGCAGAAGGCCGATGTAGACGATCGAATGGGCCGACGTGATGTGCTGAAGGGCAAACGCCGTCAGCAACGGGAAACCGATCACCACGCCCAGGGCGACAATGGCCAGCGACAGGAGGTCGCCGCGGTGCGGACGCGCTTGCCGCAGGAGCGTGAGCAGCGCGGCTCCCAGCAGCGCCGCAATGACCGCGCGCGCGGAGGTGAGGAACAGCGGCGAGAAATCCGCAACCGCCACGCGTGTCGCCGGCAGGGAGCCGCTGAAAATGATGACGCCGAGCAGACCGCTGCCCCAGCCCTCGACCGATGCTCTCATGTCGTCCATCGCCCCTCGCTTCCCTGCGCGGGATAGACGATCGGGGCTAGCTTGATCAGCTACAGATCAATACAATCTGACCGAACTGTATTGATAAAAGGGGCCATACACTTGGGCGCCATTGCGCAGTCCAGCCATCGGACAGGGACGCGGACCACCGATGTCATGCAGGCGATCCGCGCCAAGGTGGCCAGCCGCGCGCTCGGCCCCGGCGACCGGCTGCCGTCCATCCGCAGCTTCGCCAGGACGATGGGCGTCTCGCCCTCCACGGTGGTCGAAGCCTACGACCGGCTCGTGGCGGAAGGGCTGATCCGGGCCAAGCTGGGGTCGGGCTTCTATGTCTCCGCCTGTGCGCTTCCGCCCCTGGCCTTGGCTCAAGACCTGCTCGCGACCGAACGGGCGATCGATCCGTTCTGGGTCTCCCGCCAATCGCTCGATGCCGATCCGGCCGCGCTGAAACCGGGCTGCGGCTGGCTGCCTCCGGCGTGGATGCCGCACGACGCGCTGCGCCGGGCGCTCCGCACCCTCGCGCGGGGAGACGCCCTTCTGTCGGACTACGGCAGCACGCGCGGGTCGCTCGCCTTGCGCCGCATCCTGATGGGGCGCTTTGCCGAAGAAGGGATCGAGCTCTCGCCCGACCAGCTCGTGCTCACCGCATCGGGCACGCAAGCGGTCGATCTGATCTGCCGCTTCCTGCTCCGCCCCGGCGACACGGTGCTGGTGGACGATCCCTGCTACTTCAACTTCCGTGCGCTGCTGCGCGCCCACGGCGTGAAGATCGTCGGCGTGCCTTACACGCCTTCCGGGCCGGACATCGCGTCGTTCGAGGCCGTGCTCGCCGCCGAGCGGCCGCGCCTCTACCTCACCAACTCGGCGCTGCACAATCCCACGGGCGCCACCCTCTCGGCCCAGACGGCGCATCGTCTGCTGAACGCGGCCGAGGCGTATGACCTCACGATCGTGGAAGACGACATCTTCGCTGATTTCGAGCCCGAGCCCTCCGTTCGGCTGGCCGCCCTCGACGGCCTCCGTCGCGTCATTCGCATCGGCAGCTTTTCCAAGACGCTCTCGGCCTCGGTGCGTTGCGGCTATCTCGCCGGCCGCGCGGACTGGATCGCGGACCTGTTGGACCTTCAGGTTGCCACCAGCTTCGGCGGACCGAGCCCGGTCGCGACCGAGCTGATCGCCGCCGTGCTGGCGGGTGGCGGCTATCGCAAGCACATGGAGGACTTGCGCCGCCGCTTGTCGCGGGCGCGGCGCGACACCGCCGGAAAGCTCCAGCGTATCGGGATCGAACCGTGGCTGATGCCGCGCGGCGGGTTCTATCTCTGGTGTCGCCTGCCGGACGGCTCGGACTCCGCCCATGCGGCGCGGGCAGCCCTCGCCGAGAATGTCGTGCTCGCACCCGGCAACGTGTTCAGCGCATCCCAATCCGCCGCCGGCTTCATGCGCTTCAACGTCGCCCAATGCGGCCATCCGAACGTGATGGCGGCGCTCCAGCGGGCGATTGCCGGGTAGCCGCAAATTGATCCTGCGAAAGGCTGCCCCGCTACCACCCGGGCGGAGATGGCATCGATCCTCGGGCGACGACCCATGGGCGGCTTCGGCCATCTATTTTTTTGTTCACTTTCCGCGGCTTTCCCAGTGAGATGGCCGGACCGGCTCGCCGAGCTCTGGCCGGACTTCTGGGGGGACAGCCATGGACATCGCCGCCGCGCAGGGCGCGCCTCGGGATACCGGCGCGGCCGCCACGCCGCCCGCGGACGAGGTGCGTCCCGTCATCGTCACCGTGCACGGCACCAACGATGCGGATCCGGCCGACGAGGGAAGCCGGTGGTGGCAGCGCAATTCGAACTTCGCCCAGCACCTCGTCTATCGCCTGTGGGAGCGCGGCGCGGGGCATGCGGAGATCCGGCCGCTGCATTGGTCGGGCCTCAACTCCGACTACGACCGCCTCAAGGGCGCGGCCGAGCTCGCGCGCGTGCTGCGCGAGCTTCACAACGCCGGACGACCGCACGCCGTCATCGCGCACAGCCACGGCGGCAACGTCACCGTCGAAGGGCTGACGGCGGCGGGGCTCTCGCCGCATCGCGGCGGCATCATCAGCTTCGGCACGCCGTTCTTCCGGCGCAAGCTCAAGACCGTGCCGCTGCTGATCGCCCTTTTTCAGGTGCTGCTCGGCATCGTCATTCCGCCGATCATGCTCTGGTATCTCGTCGAGATCCTGCCGAGCGACAGCAACAAGAAGATCGAGTCGCTCGTCCTGTTCGGCGGACTGGCGGCACTGTCGATCTGGAGCCTCGTTGCGGGCATCCGCAAGCTGGCGCGCCGGGCGCTCGCCACGCGCCTGCTCGGGAAGGCGCTCCGTCCGCAGCAATGGCTCGTCGTGCACAGTCCGCGCGACGAGGCCATGCAGCTCCTGCAGACGGCAGCCGAGATCTCGCCGCAGTACGTGAAGACCGCTGGCGCCATGCGGTCGCTGACGGCGTTCGCCTCGCTCGCCGGCGTCGTCGCGACGGTCGTGTTCTTCGTGAAGACCGGCGGCTACTTCCTCGAGCCCGTGATCGCGAAGCTGAACCAGGGCATCTACGGGCTCGCGCTGGCCGCCGACCTCACGTTCCTGCTGCTGGTGCCCGTCATCTACGGCGCGGTGTTCTTCGCGATCTGGCTCGCCGCGCGTGCGGGCGGCGCGTGGGCGTACGCGAAATTTCTCACGGGCGCGATCCACGGCGGCGTGATCGGCGCGGCGTTCGGCGGCGACGGACCGTTCCGGCTCACGGGCGTCACGCGGCTGCCGCCCTATCTCGTGCAGGCGCGCGAGGAGCGCATCGAAGCGCTCGACCTCGGCGGCATCGACGATGCGGCGCTCTTCTCGGCCGCGCAGAGCCTCTACAATAGCGTCGTCGCCAACGACGGGCCGGACGGCGGCATCGCCAATCCCGACGTCATGTGGAAACGCCTGAGCGACGCGCTCTATCACAACGCGTACATGCGCGACGAAGGCGTGATTCTCACCGTCGCCGATCATCTCTGCGCGTGCTGGTCGCGCTCAGAAACTGGCTTTCCCACGGGTCAAATGTTCGCGGGCCGGGAATAAAAAAATGCGCCTGCTCCCGCCTGGCACACGCCCCGCGCGGTTGCGCGACCTCAGTTGAGTCACAAAGCTTCGGGATCGTTTGTTGTGTGATTCGACTCGAGAGACGGGGAACGGACATGGCTCAACTTTCTCAGAAGCTCGCAGAAATGCATCGGCGCCTTGCGGAAAATGCTCAAGAAGAGCAAGCGCTGGTCCGGGCGCTCAACGCGGCGCTCAATCACGTGGACGAGAAGCTGCTCGCCGAGATCCGCCAGGTGACGGCACAGCACGAGGTGCGCCGCACCGTCATCATGAACGAGCTGCAGCTCCTGGCCTCGCGGCTCTGCGCGCTGCCGGCGCCCACGAGCGAGCCTGTCGCCGCCATCGCGGACGAGACGCCGGGGCACGCGTCGGCGTCGAGCCAGCTCCGCTCGGGGCATGGGCCGGGAGACTGGCGCATCGCGGCGCGGAACATCCAGGACGACCTCGACTTCTATTCGGACCCGCCGGCGTCCAGCCACTAGGGCGCGTTCACTCTCAATCGAACACGGATTTTGTGCGTGTACGCGCCCAAAGTCTTTGTTCGAGAGTCTGATTCACGCCCTCGCTGCGAGCCCTCTATTTTGCCCGCCTTCGGCAGGACGCTCTTGCTGCCTTCGGCAGAACGCTCGCATCTCGGACGATCAGGCTCCAAGAGGACCTTGACGGACGCCGTCCGTTGTCGGAGATCTCTCGCCGCTGGGCTCCAACGCGCGAGGCAGGACAGATGACGGAAGCGGAGATCCTGTCGATCCGCAACGACCTCACGGCGCTCGTCGTCTCGGTGGTGTCGGTGAGCTTCGGAATGATCTCGGCCTACATCGTGGGCCTTTGGCTGTTTCTGAAGGACAGCCCGCTTTCGCTTCGCGTCATCGCGTTTCTCCTGCTCTCGTGCGGCCTCGCATTCATGGGCGGGCTCACGGCGGGGCTCAACGGCCTCATGATGGGGACCGAGCAGGCGTGGAGCGGGCTCAGCGCGCCCACGACCGGCATCGCGAGCTTCGGCAGCGACCGGCCCGCCTATCTGCTCGGCCTCTCGCTCTACGAAGCCTCCGCCGCGCTCGGCGGCGTCGCGTTCGGGGCCATTTACCTTGCCCTCTTCTACCTCACCTTCTTCTACCGCTGGCCCGCCGCGCCGCGGGACTGAGCCCCGGCGGCCATGTCTCTGGACCCTATGGCCCTGGAAAGCGCCCCACGGCGATGCCATATAGCGCGCTCACATCTCGACCCCCTCTTTCGAAACCGGGCCACGCCACCATGACGCCGAACCTTCCCGCCGATCTCCGCACGCCGGCCTACGTGCTCGACGTGGCCGCCCTCAAGCGCAACCTGGCGACCGCCGTGCGCGTGCGCCAGGAGGCCGGCGTCAAGATCCTGCTCGCCACCAAGGCCTGGGCCATGCCGGCGGCGTTCCCGTTCATGAAGGACGCGCTCGACGGCACGACGGCCTCGGGCGAGTACGAGGCGCGCATGGGCCGCGAGGAGTTCGGCAAGGAGGTGCACGTCTATGCGCCCGCCTACGGGCCGGGCGAGATCGCGCGCCTGACCGAGATCGCCGACCACATCTATGCCAACTCGCCGGAGCAGGCCGCGCAGGTCGTGAGCGCGGTGCGCGCCTCGGGGCGCGCCGGCCTCGCCATCGGCGCGCGCATCAATCCCGGCTATTCGAACGCGACGCTGGGCGGGGCGCTCTACGACCCGTGCGCGCCGTGCTCGCGCTTCGGCACGACGCTCGAGGACATCGACGCGCTGCCCTGGGACGACATCGACATCTTCCACGTGCACGCGCTCTGCGAGTCGCTGGCGGACGGATCGGTGGGCCTCATCGAGCATGTGGCGCGCTCGTTCGAGCCGTATCTGCGGCGCGTCAAGGCCGTGAACTTCGGCGGCGGGCACTTCATGAACAAGCCCGGCTACGACGTCGGCAAGCTGATCGCGGCGCTGAAGGCGTTCCGTGCGGAGTTCGGCCTCGAAGTCTATCTCGAGCCCGGCGCGGGGCTCGTGGTCGATACGGGCTATCTCGTCTCGACCGTGATCGGGCTGCATCGCAACGAGCGCGACATCGCGATCCTCGACGCGTCGGCCTCGACGCACATGCCGGACGTGATCGAGGTGCCGTACACGCCGCCCGTGCTCGGCGCGGAGAAGCCCGGCGTGCTGGCGCACTCCTACATCCTCGGCGGCAAGACCTGCATGACCGGCGACGTGATCGGCGACTACTCGTTCAACGCGCCGCTCGTGCCCGGCTCGCGCGTGATCTTCGGCGACATGATGCAGTACTCGTTCGTGAAGAACACCACGTTCAACGGCACGCCGCTGCCCGATCTCGCCATCCTGCACGAGGACGGGCGCTACGAGGTCGTGCGCTCGTTCGGCTACGAGGACTTCCGGCACCGGCTCGGCTGAGCCGGATTGCCGGGTCCTGTTCCCTGGGGGACATCGCGTCTCGGCGCGGTCAGCCATGACAGCCGTCCCAACCGGGTGCGCATCTCCGCGCGCCCTTCCCAATCACAGGTGGAACGACACGTGACCAAGTCCGTCCGGGCGCCCAAGTCCTTCGTGACCCAGGGTGCCTTCCTTGCCGCCGCGCTGCTCGCGGCGGGCCATGCCTACACCGCCCATTTCTCCGCCCCGCAGATCTCGTTCGCCAAACCGGCCGCGGCGGCCGAAGCGCTCGACACGAGCCAGTTGCCGCGCGTGGCCGGCGCCACGGAAACCTACGTCAGCGCGGCAACGACGATCCTCGTGTCGCCGGAGAGCGTGTCTGCGACGATCGCCGCGACGACGACCCGTCTCGCGGCCGAAGGCTGGCAGCGGTACGACGCGCCGTTCTCGTCCAAGGCCGAGGATCCCGATCGCGCGATCCTGACCTTCAAGAAGGGCGCGCTCGGGCTCAACGTGTTCGTGGCGGTCGCGCCGGCCCAGGGCCACAAGACGAGCGTGACGTATAGCCCGATCCCCTACGCGCACGAGCTTCCGTTCGTTGCGGACGCGACCGACATCCTGTTCGACCCGACGCGTCCCTATCTCACGCTGCGCACGGGCGAGAGCGTGGACACGGTGATGGCTTTCTACAATGGCGCGCTGATCCAGCGCGGCTGGACGCCGTGGTCCGTCAAGGACGCAGCGAAGAAACCGGAGGGCGCGATCCAGGGCACGGACCTCGGCCAGTATTCCTACTACGTGCGCGACGGACAGGGGCCCGTGATCGCCGTCGTCCAGCGCCAGCAGGACGGGCGGACGATCGCGAAGATCGAGCCGGTTCCCGCGAGCGTCCTCACCGCCAGCGCGGAGAAGGACGAGGCGCCCGCCAGCGCGCCGGCTCAACCCAGCGCGGCGGCCGACGACATGCACCGCGCCTTCGACGCGCTCGCCAACGACGTGCTGAAGCAGGCGCGCGAGGCGACGGCCGAAGCCATCGCGGGCATCGGGAAGACGGATGCGTCTTCGACAGCCCCGGCGCAGCCGGAGGCGCCGCTGGCCGCGATCGGCGATCTCTCCGCGCCGGTTCCGATTCCGGAAACGGCCGACACCCTCGAGATCGACGACACGGACGGCGCGGTGGATTTCCGCTCCACGTCGAGCGTGCGGGCGCTGGCGCGCTTCTATCGCGACACGCTGCCTCCGCTCGGCTGGCGCGAGCAGCCGACCGTGATCGACAAGGACACCATGGCCGCGCTCCGCTTCTCGAAGGGCGGCCAGGACATCTCGATCACGATCATGCAGATGGGCAAGACCGCGAAAGTCAGCGCGACCGGCTCGGGCCTGCGTTCGGCGGCGTCTGATGCGACCCAGGCTGCGACGACCGAGGCGGCTATGCCCGCGGCGGCCGCAGAGGAGACCGAGCTTTCGGTGCAGGAGGTTTCCGGTTTCCCCGTGCCGACGCCGAACTCGCTCAACGGCAGCGAAAAGTCGCTCTATCGCCTGCAGATCAACGCGCGCGTTCCGGCGAACGTGGCCAGCGTGCTCGCGTTCTACCGCCGCGAGCTCGGCAAGCGCGACGGATGGGCCGAGCAGGCACGGGGCCGCATCGTGGAGGCGGAGCGCGCCGTCGTTCCGTACACCACCCACGACGGCCCGGCCGTTCTCACGCTGACGGCCGACAAAGGCGACACGGTGGTCGCGCTCGTGCTCCGCAAGCAGGCGGCGGCCGCGAAAGCCGGCATGCTGCCTCCGCCGGGCAAGGTGAAGCTCGTCTTTGGCAACATCCTCGACGGCGCGGCTTCCATCACGATCGCCAAGGCAACGGTCGCGGTTCCTGCCGGCAAGGGCGGCAAGGCGCCCGACGGGCCGACGCTCGACATCGCGCCCGGCAAGCACACGTTCTCGTTCACGCTGCCGGGCCAGGCGGCGCAAACGGACACGATCGACGTCACGGCGGGCGACGTGTGGGGTCTCATGATCGGACCGGGCGGCGTGCTCGCCATTCCCATGTACTGAAAATGCGAGAGGCGCCGGTTTGAACCGACGCCTCTCGCTTCACGGCTTGTGATCGCCTTACCGCTTTGCGCGGCAGCCTTGCAGGCAGCGCGTCAACTGCGCGCCACACGAGGGACTATCCTGCGTCGCGCGGCGGCACGAATTCTCCTGTGCGTAGCACCGCTGCGCGCAGTCGTTGGCCGACGCCCCGACGGGCGCCACCGATGCGGCTGCCCCAAAGCAGAAGGCGGTCAGCGCATAGCGCACGAATCTGCTCACAGGGCTCCACCTCCTTTTCTGGCATGGGGTTTCGATCAGCATGGTTTACAGACCGTACGATGAACGTTACCTGAACCGCCCGTCAAGAACGGGGCTTCCCCCACATCAAGCTTAAGACGCGCGCTGCGGCCAATCCAGAATTGCGATTGCCGCTCAGCGCTTTGCGCTCCAGAAGCAAGAAAGCCCGGCGGCGGCGTTGGTTCCGCGTGCCACGATCCGAGGCAGGCCGGCGGCGACCGCTTCGTCGCGAAACTCCTTAGAAGGCAAATTCCTCGAAGACGTGGTCGATGCAGCCGCGCCAGGGGCCCTGGAAGCGCTCGATCAGCTCGTCGGCGACGGTGCGTCCCGTGGCGGCGAGCCGCTCGAGGGGCGCGAGGTAGATCGTCTCGTCCTGGCTCCGCTGATTGATCTTGCGCCGGTTGCGCAGGCCGAAACGCGAAATGCGCAGCGCGTCGAGCGCGAGCTCTTGCACTGTGAGATCGCGGAACGGGGCGGCCAGCGCGGCGCGCGGCACGGCTTCGCGCAAGGCTTGGCGCTCGGCCGCGGACCAAGACTTCACCATGTCCCAGGCGGCATCGAGCGCGGTCTCGTCGTAGAGCAGGCCGACCCAGAAGGCGGACAAGGCGCAGATGCGCGTCCAGCGGCCGCCGTCCGCTCCGCGCATTTCGAGGAAGCGCTTGAGCCGCACCTCGGGAAACAGCGTCGTCAGGTGATCGGACCAATCGTCCATGGTCGGCAGCTCGCCCGGAAGGGCCGCGAGCCTGCCATGCAGAAAATCGCGGAACGAGGCGCCCGCGACGTCGATGTAACGGCCGTTGCGGTAGACGAAGTACATCGGCACATCGAGCGCGTAGTCGACGTAGCGCTCGTAGCCCATGCCGTCCTCGAACACGAAGGGCAGCATGCCGGTGCGGTTCGGATCGGTCTCGCGCCAGACCTCGCTGCGCAGTGACTTCATGCCGTTGAGGCGGCCTTCGGTGAACGGCGACGACGCGAAGAGCGCGGTCGCGATGGGCTGCAGCGCAAGGCTGACGCGCAGCTTCTTCACCATGTCCCCCTCGCTCGCGAAGTCGAGGTTCGTCTGAATGGTGGCCGTGCGGTACATCATGTCGAGGCCGCGCTTGCCGACCGTCGGCATGTAGCGCGTCATGACCTTGTAGCGCTCCTTCGGCATGCGGGGCGTCTCGTCCAGCGTCCACTTGGGCGAGAAGCCGACGCCGAGAAATCCGATGCCGAGGTCCTCGCCGACGTCGAGCACCTCGTTGAGATGGCTCTGCGTCTCGTCGGCGGT
This sequence comes from uncultured Hyphomicrobium sp., assembly GCA_964386545.1. GTDB lineage: Bacteria > Pseudomonadota > Alphaproteobacteria > Rhizobiales > Hyphomicrobiaceae > Hyphomicrobium_C. Next base: position 194,457 of record CAYLSI010000002.1, on the reverse strand, counting down.
TTCGTGCAGCGTGGCGACGGGTGCGCCCGAGAGCTCGAACTGGCCGCCGGGCTCCAGGCTGATGGTGCCGCCCGCCTCGCCGTCGGGGCGCTTGAGGGCGATGATGTTCTCGCCCTCCATGATCGGCTCCCAGTCGTAGCGCATCATGAGATGCTCCATGAGGGAGCGGATGCCGCGCGGGCCGGCGTAGGGAACGGGATCGAGGGTCTCGGTGTAGAACACGAACTTCTCGTGCTCGGTGCCGATGCGCCAGGCGTCCTTCGGCTTCTCGCCCGCCGCGATCCAGCCGACGAGATCCGCGCGCGACGTCACGAGCGGGCTCGCGGCCCCTTGTTGGGCCCCTTCCTGGCGGGTGGACATGCTGCGGGGCCTCTGGTCGTGACGGACGTGCTTCTTGGGCAGGAGTTATGGCGAGCCGCGCAGGCGTTCACAAGGGGCTGGCAAGGCCGCAGGCCCAAGGGGTCGGGCCGGCGCGGACGGGGCCGGGCTTGGCGGCAAGGCCGGCCTTCCCCCAGCCTTCCAGGAGATCAGCGCATGCGGGACGGCGGCAGGCAGGCGGCCACGCGCCCCAGGTCGTCCGGGATGGTCTCGGAGGCGACGCATGCCTCCAGGCGGCGGATCGTCACGGACCGGTGATTGCCGCGCAGGCAGTCGACGAACGAGCGGACGCCGGCGCGGGCACAAACTTCGACATCGGCGAGAATCACGCCCGGCTCATCGGCCGCAGGGCGGCGGCGGGTGAGGTCGATCTGAGGCTCGATCACGATGCTCGGGCCGTCGCCATGACGCCAGCCGCGCCCGGGGCGCTCGTCGCCCGCGGCCGGCATCGCCGCGAGGCTCGCCGCCAGGACAACCCACAACGCCTTCGGTCCGGCTTGCATCGTCATCTCGTCCTCGAGGCCCGCGGATCGTTCCCGGCAGGCCCGCACCAGCTCATGATGGTAGAGAGGGGGCGTTAACGAATTGCTCCGACGCGAGAGCGTAGTCTCGCATGCGCGGGGACTTCCAGAGGGCGCACAAGACTCTTGCTCTAGGAGACGCACCCATGAAATACGAGGCCGTCATTGCCGGCGGCGTCATCGTCGTCGCGGTCGCTGCCGCGGCGCTGACGCTCGACGGCGAGAAAGTTCCGAACCGGAAGATGGCCGGCGGCTCGGAAGCCTGCACCTACCATGCCGGTCCGATGGACGGCGATCTCATCAACGAGGGCGGCAACGCCGGCCAGCGCATCCTGCGCGAAATCCTGGCCCTCGACCGGAAGTGCGAGTTCGTCACGCTGGCGTTCCCCGACGGCACCCGCGAGGTCATGAAGCTCGGCAAGGCCGGACGGAAGCCCGGCGAGAAGGGCCCGCCCAGCATCACGGTCTTCTAGTTTTTAGGTACGCTCCGCGGCGAGAAGCTCCCTTGCCTTCGCGCAATCGGCGTTCATCTGCACGACGAGCTCCTCGGCCGACGCGAACTTGCGGTCACCGCGCACCTTGTCGATGAAGGCGACCTCGATCTCGCGCCCGTAGATGTCGCCATCGAAATCGAACAGGAAAACTTCGAGCACGGGCTGGCCGTCGTCGAAGGTGGGGCGCGTGCCGAGATACGCCGCGCCGTCGAGGCGCTGTCCGTCCAGCGTGACGCGAACGGCGAAAATGCCGTGGCCCAGCGCGGTGCCGCGCGGCAGGGCGATGTTGGCCGTCGGAAAGCCGAGGCCCGTGCCGCGCTTGGCGCCGCCGACGACGCGGCCCTTGACGCTCCACGGGCGGCCGAGATCGGCAGCCGCGCTCAGGACGTCGCCTTCGGCCAGCTTCAGCCGCACGGCCGTCGACGAGAACGGCTCGCCGCCTTCCGCGACCGGGTTCACGACCGTCACGCCGAAGCCGTCGCGCCGGCCCGCCGCTTCGAGCGTCGCGACCGATCCCGAGCGGTTGCGGCCGAAGAAGAAGTGATAGCCGACAACGATATGAGAGACCGCGAGCGCACCGACCAGCACGGTTGCGATGAACTCCTCGGCGTCGAGGCTGGCGAGCGCGGCGTCGAACGGCAGGACGACCGCGAGATCGAGCCCCGCCGTCTCGAACAGCTCGAGCCGCTGCTCCAGCGGCGTCAGCGTGAAGTGCTGCTCGCCCGGCTTGAAGAACGCGCGCGGGTGCGGCTCGAACAGCAGCACGCCCGCGGGCGCCCTCGTGCATCGCGCGATCTCCAAGGTGGAGGCGATCAGGGCCTGATGGCCGCGATGCACGCCATCGAAGTTGCCGATCGCGAGAACGGCGCCCTTGGCTTGCGGCGGGACGGCTCGATAGCCCTGGACCGTCAGCATGGCGCGCCTCCTGGCCTTGCTCGGCGCTTCCGGCTCAGGCTCAGGCCGCCGGTCGCGCGGGCACCATCAGAACCGCTTCGCCGGTCAGAACCGGCTTGCCGGCAACGGTGCAGACCGTGTCGAAGCGCGCGCGCTTCTTGTCGGGGTAGAGCTCGACGAGCTTGACCGTCGTGGTGACGACGTCGCCGATGCGGATCGGACCCTTGAAGTTCAGCGTCTGCGAAATGTAGATCGCGCCGGGGCCGGGCAGCTTCATGCCGAACACGGCCGAGATGTAGGCGGCGGACTGGATGCCGTGCGCAATGCGGCCCTTGAAGATCGTCGAGGCGGCGTAGTCCTCGTCGAGGTGGACGGGATTGCGGTCTCCGGAGATGTCCGCGAATGCCACGATGTCGCTTTCGCTGACCGTGTTGGTCTGCGACGCTTCTTGGCCGACGGCGAGGTCCTCGAAATAGGTGATGGTGTGTGTGGCCATCGGCGCTCTTCTTTCATGACGATTGTCGGGCTGGCGAAGCCGTCCGGCCGCGCCGGAACAGCTCACCTCGTGATCGGCCGAATGGTGAGGATCCGGCGCGAATGGTCTAATGGGCGGATCGGCTGCGCGCAACACGCCACGGCAGCACGGGTCGCCTTTCCTATCCGGCTGACGCCGCGCAGGACCGCCCGCGACGGACCGGCCGAAGGCACACGGGTGTTGCATTGAAGACGCTCATTGGGGTATAAGGCCTGATCCCCAAATTCCATTCAACTTATTGGGTTTTCGCGGCGGCGCCGCGGAATCCCGGAAAAGAGCCGCTATGAGCGACCGTAAACCCCTGATGCCTAAGGCCACTGCGGTGTGGCTGGTGGAGAACACCTCGCTGTCCTTCGAGCAGATCGCCGAGTTCTGCGGCCTCCACGTGCTCGAGGTGAAGGGCATCGCCGACGGCGACGTAGCCCAGGGCATCAAAGGCCACGATCCGGTGACCTCGAACCAGCTCACGCGTGACGAGATCGAAGCCGCCGAGAAGGACCCCTCGCACGCCCTTCGCATCGCCGAGCCGAAAGTCGTGATGCCGGAAGCGATCTCGAAGCGCGGGCCGCGCTACACGCCGGTCTCGCGCCGCCACGACCGCCCGAACGCGGTCCTGTGGCTGCTCAAGAACCATCCCGAGCTCAAGACCAGCCAGATCATGCGGCTCGTCGGCACGACCAAGCCGACGATCGCGCAGATCAAGGACCGCACGCACTGGAACTCGCCCAACCTGGTGCCGCAGGATCCCGTGACGCTGGGTCTCTGCTCGCAGGTCGACCTCGACAACGAGGTGAAGCGGGCGGCGCGGCGCATCGAGCGCGAGCAGCGCGAGGCGCACAAGGAGGCGATCAAGGCCGGCACGCTGCTGCCGACCGAGGAGACGACGGGCCTCGCTGCGTCCGAGAGCGAGACCTTCCGCCCGACCGCCGAGATCGTCCAGCCGCGCGATGCCGAAGAAGCCCGCGAGGAGACGCCGGCAGAAGAAGAGGCGCGCGTATTCGCCAAGCTCAAGGAGCTGTCCTCGGGCGGCGACAAGGACGGCGAGGACGACCAGGACTAGGGTCTTTCCGCCCCCCTGGATCAGCTCACTTCAGCGGCACGTCAGCACTCTTCTGTGCACGTCAGCTCAGGCCGGCCCACCACGACAGCAGGGTATCGGTGACGAGCGCGAGGAAGATGGCCGCGCCGACGTCGCGGTTGGCGCGGAAACGCCTGAGGCAGTTCTCGGCATTCGTGATGTCGAGCGTCGAGACCTGCCAGGCCATCTGCAGGCCGACCAACGCCACGCCGAAGAAGAACACGAGATGCGTGCCGGCCAGGAAGCCGGCCGCGATCCACAGCAGCAGCGCGCCGACGTAGAAGCTGCCGACCCAGAACGGCGTATCGTCGCCGAACGTCAGGGCGGTCGATTTCAGCCCCAGCATCAGGTCGTCCTCGGTGTCCTGATGCGCGTAGATCGTGTCGTAGCCGATCGTCCAGAGCACCGAGCCCGCGTAGAGCAGAAGCGGCGGCCAGTCGAGCGAGCCTTTGACGGCGGTCCATCCCATCAGCGCGCCCCAGTTGAAGGCGAGCCCCAGCACCGCCTGCGGCCAATAGGTCAGGCGCTTCATGTAGGGGTAGATCGCGACCAGCCCGAGCGAGGCGACGCCGAGCAGGACCGTGAACATATTGAACCAGATCAGCACGAAGAAGCCGATGAAGGCGAGCGCGATGGCGAACATCAGCGCGGCTTCGGGCGTCACCTGGCCCGAGGGAATGGGGCGGGACGCCGTGCGCTGCACGCGCGCGTCGAACTCGCGGTCGACATAGTCGTTGTAGGCGCAGCCGGCCCCGCGCATGACCAGGGCGCCGATGGCGAAGAGGGTCAGCATCCACACGTCGGGATAGGGCTGGCCGTTGGACACGGCCGCCAGCGTCAGCGACCACCAGCACGGAAACAGCAGCAGCCATGTGCCGATCGGGCGGTCCATGCGGGCGAGCCGCAGGAACGGCCGCCAGGAGGCCGGCGCGATCCGGTCCACCCAGTTGCCGCTCGGCGCGTCGGATACGGCCGGGACGCCGTTGTCCGCCGCCGGGTCCCCGTCCGGATTGGCCGCCTGTGCCGTCATCGTTCGTCTGTCCTTGCCGCCATGATGAGGGCCGAACCTAGAGCGTTTTGCGATCCGATTCCATCGGATCGCGCGCTCTAGGGTCTTGATTGGTCGCATTTTCTTACGACGAACCGGCGTCCACTTCGTCGGAAAATGCTCGAGCCGCGGCGCCTCTCCCCGGCAACCCGCTCGCCCTAAGTTGCCGATGCCGCAAGCAGGATTTCGGCCACATCGTCCGAAAACCACTTGCGCTCGCCCTCGATGAGCAGCGCGCCGGGACTGCCGGCGTCACGCCGCGCGGGCGGCAATCCGGCAGCGACCAGGGCCTCGGCGCAGGCGACCCAATCGCCTCCGGCCGTGAGCCCGTTGCGGGACGCATAGGACAACGTGCCGAGCACGTTGTCACAGAAGCCGTGCCGTTCCCGCCAGCTCGCGCCATGGTCCAAAAGGAAGCGCGCCAGGACGGCATCGCCGCGCAGGACGGCGTGATTGAGCGCGGATGCACTCCAGTCGCCGCCCGGAATGTCGACCGGCCAGCCGAGCCGCACCATGAGACGCACGGCCTCACCTGCGCCCTCCGCGGCAAGCTCCGGAAGCGTGCGAAGCTGAAACGGCGTCAGCGCCTGAATGACGCCCGGGTCTTTCTTCAGGATCCGCTCCGCGCGCGCGCCATCGCCTTGGGTGCAGGCGGCGACGAACTCTTCCTCGAGCGAAAGCTGGCTGCCTTCAGCCCCGGCACCGGCGAGGATCGCCGCGACGTCCGGTAGCCCATACTGGAGCGCGAGCGCGTAGGCGCTCGTTCCCGCGGGCGTGCGCGCCGAAGGATCGGCACCGGCGGCGAGAAGGGCTTCGATGTGGGCGAGCGAGCGGCGCCGGCGGATGGCCCACAGCAGGGGCGAGCCCCAATCCGACGTCGGCGGGCCGGGCGCACGCTCATTCGGATCGGCGCCGTGCGCCAACAGTACGCGCACCGGCTCGGCATCTGCGAGGTCGAGCGCGTGATAGATGATGGTCCCCTCGATGCGAGCACCAGCCTCCAGCAGAACGCGCGTCACGGCTGGCCGGTCGAGCGCGTGGTACAGGGATTCGCCATCATTCGGGTCGGCGCCGCGCGAAAGCAGAAGCTGCGTCAGCTCCATATCGCGGTTCTGGCCCGCCGCGCCGTAGAGCGCGGAGAGCGGGTGTTTGTCGTCGGGCGAATCGAGCGACCGCATCCAACGGCTCGGCACGCTTTGATCGGGGTCGGCTCCCGCATCGAGGAGAAACCGTGCCGCAGCGATCAGGCGGTCCCGCCAGTCCGGGAGCCTGACCAGGCTCGAATGCGTCACCGCCACGAGCGGCGGCAGCGCGAGGGGGCCGCCGGGACGGTTGACCCACGCCGGATCGCGCTCCGTCTCGCCGCGAAGGACCGCCAGGTCACCGACGGAGCAGGCGAGATATGGATCGCCGCCAATCAGCTCAGGGCGCTCCTCGATGAGGCGCACCGCGGCGTAAGGCTGCGGGTTGTTCTCGCCGCCCGCGACGTCGCCTGCGTAGATCATGTGCAGCAGGCTCCGGATCGCAGTCGCAGAATCAGCCGAGGCCGCATTGCGCGCCGCAACTGCGCAGGCGAGATCCGCCCAGGATGCAAAGCCGTGCTCTCGCGCGACACACGATTGGGCATCGTGAAGGCGCAGGCCGAGCGCGGCAATGGCCGGATCGTCCTTGCCGCGCGCTTGAGGAAGTGCGTTGCGGAAGCGCGCGATGGCGCCGGAATCGCCACGGCGATAGAAGGAGAGCAGATCCTTCGCCTGCGTCTTCAAATGGTCGAGATTGGGCTTGGCGGGCAAGCGCGGCATGGAAACCTCCGTGCGTGAAGCGCCGACGACCCGCAAATTCGGCTGCACAAAGGTTGATTGTCTCTCTGTGTGCACGCATCGCTGCGTGCCGAAGCAAGTGGGCTCAGCCCTTCCCGCGGGTCCGGATGCGGCTTGCAACCGCGCCGCGATGCTAGGCGAGCGATCGGCCGCGGTCAACGCGTGGCGTTCGCCGGCGCGTCGCGGGCGCGGTTGGATCGGGCGGCGGCATCGGATATGGAAGCGCATGGCCATCCACGATTTCACGTCCCAGCGCCTGTTCGTGACACCCGCCTTGTCGGCGGGCGCGCAAATCGCCTGCACGCCCGAGCAGGCGAGCTATCTGCGCACCGTCATGCGCCTCGCGGACGGCGACGAGATTCTCGTCTTCAACGGCCGGGACGGGGAATGGCGCGCGCGGCTCGCCACCACCGGCAAGCGCGGCGCCACGCTGGAGGCGACCGAGCAGGTGCGCGCGCAGGCCGGCGGCCCGGATCTCCATTACGTTTTCGCCCCGCTCAAGCGCTCGCGGCTCGACTACATGGTGCAGAAGGCGACGGAGATGGGCGTTTCGCGGCTCGTGCCCGTGCTGACGCGGCACACAATCGCCGAGCGCGTCAACCTCGCGCGCATGCAGGCCAACGTCATCGAAGCGGCCGAGCAATGCGGCGTGCTGCGCGTGCCAGAGGTCGTGGAGCCGGTGAAACTTGCCGCGCTGCTCACGAATTGGGCGGCGGGGCGGCGCCTCGTCTTCTGCGACGAGGAGGCCGACGTTCAAAGCCCGCTCGCGGCGCTGGCGGCGATCGCGCCGGGTCCGCTCGCCGTGCTTATTGGGCCGGAAGGCGGATTTTCGCCCGACGAGCGCGCGATGATCCGCGCCAAGCCGGAGGCCATCGCGCTGTCGCTCGGGCCGCGCATCATGCGGGCGGATACGGCGGCGGTGGCCGCGCTCGCCCTCGTCAACGCCGCGCTCGGCGATTGGCGATGAGGCCGCTCGCCCTCTCTTATGTCATGGCCGGGGTCATCGCGGAGCGATGCTTCTCATCGACACCCGGATCCAGGGCGGGCGCACATTGATCGTTCGACAAGCTGCCCTGGATGGCCGCCTCGGAGGGCGGCCATGACGTTGAAGGGAAAGCGATGATGAGGAGGCAGTCGATGCTCACGCTCTATCACAACCCGCACTCGCGCTCGACCGTCGTGCACTACATGCTGCACGAGCTCGGCCAGCCGTTCGAGATCGTGCCCATCGACCTCAAGGCCGGCGAGCAGAAGTCGCCCGCGTTCCTCAAGATCAATCCCATGGGCAAGATCCCGGTGCTGCGCGACGGCGCGACGATCGTGACGGAGAGCCCGGCCATTCTCGTCTACCTCGCCGACAAGTTCCCCAAGGCGGGGCTGGCCCCTCTCCTCACCGACCCCGAGCGCGGCGCCTACCTGCGCTGGATGTTCTTCTACGGGAGCTGCTTCGAGCCGGCTTGCATCGACCTCGCGATGAAGCGCGAGACGCCGCCCTCGATGTCCGGCTGGGGAAAACCGGGCGATGCGCTCGATACCCTTTCGGGGGCCCTCACGTCGCGACCCTGGCTCCTGGGCGACCGCTTTTCGGCCGCCGACGTGCTGACCGGCTCGGGGCTCGCCTACATGATGGGGTTCAAGGTCATTCCCGAGCGCCCGGAGTACCGCGATTACGTCCAGCGCATGCAGGCCCGGCCGGCCTATCAGGCCTCCCAGGCGGCGTTGGCCGGCTGACGTTCGCGCCCGTCTTTCGTCGCCCCGCCGGAGCGGGCTTTGCGTCCGGCCGCCCGGGTTGCTAGAACCCCCTGCAAATCAAGCGGGACAGACGACACAATGGCGAAGGGCGACGTGGCAGACACGAACGGCAAGGGCGGGACGCCGCACGAGGCAACCGGGGGGCGCGATTGGAGCCAGACGCTCAATCTGCCGCAAACCGGCTTTCCCATGCGCGCCGGCCTGCCGGATCTCGAACCGAAGCTGCTCAAGCGCTGGCAGGACGAGGATCTCTACGGGAAGCTGCGCGCGGCTTCCAAGGGGCGGCCCAAGTTCGTGCTGCACGATGGGCCTCCCTACGCCAACGGGCACATCCACATCGGGCATGCGCTGAACAAGATCCTCAAGGATCTGACCGTGAAGAGCCAGCAGATGCTGGGGCACGATTCCAATTACGTGCCGGGCTGGGACTGCCACGGGTTGCCGATCGAATGGAAGATCGAGGAGCAGTACCGCGCCAAGGGCCGCGAGAAGCCGAACTTCTCCGATCCCGCCGCCATCAACGCCTTCCGCGACGAGTGCCGCAAGTTCGCCGCGCAGTGGGTGGACGTGCAGCGCGAGGAGTTCAAGCGGCTCGGCGTGATCGGCGACTGGGACAAGCCCTACCTGACGATGAACTACCCGGCCGAGGCGACCATCGCGCGCGAATTGATGAAGTTCGCGGCCAACGGGCTGCTCTATCGCGGCTCGAAGCCTGTCATGTGGAGCGTGGTCGAGAAAACCGCGCTGGCGGAGGCCGAGGTCGAGTACCAGGACTATCAGTCCGACATGGTGTGGGTGAAGTTTCCGGTGAAGTTCGCCATCACGGCGGGCAAGAGCGATACACGCGAAGAGCGTCTGACACTGTTGTCAGACCTCGACTCGGCGTCCGTCGTTATCTGGACCACCACGCCCTGGACCCTGCCCGGCAACCGCGCGATCTCGTTCTCGTCGAAGATCGAATACGGCCTCTATGAAGTCACGGCCGCGCCCGAAGGAAACTGGGCGAAGGTCGGCGATAAGTATATTCTGGCCGACAAGCTCGCCGCCGATGTGATGAAAGCGGCCAAGGTCGAGACCTTCAAGCGGATGCATAAGGTTGATGCCGAGCATCTGCGAATGCTGAACTGTCGGCATCCTCTGGCTAACTTGGGCTACGATTTCTTTGTGCCGCTGCTCGACGGCGATCACGTCACCGACGATACGGGCACTGGCTTCGTGCACACGGCCCCCAGCCACGGCGCGGACGACTACAACGTCTGGATCGCGAACCAGAAGGCGCTGCGCGACCGCGGCATCGACACGACGATCCCGACCACAGTCGACGCCGACGGCATGCTGACCAAGGAAGCACCCGGCTTCACGGGCAAGCGCGTGCTCAAGGACACCGGCGACAAGGGCGACGCCAACGACGCCGTGATCAAGGCGCTTTCGGAAGCCGGCAACATCATCGCGCGCGGGCGCTTGAAGCATCAGTATCCGCACTCGTGGCGCTCGAAGAAGCCGGTGATCTTCCGCAACACGCCGCAGTGGTTCATCGCCATGGACAAGGGCTTCGACGGCTCGCGCCGAAGCCTGCGCGACGTCACGCTCGCCGAGATCCAGGCGACGGCGTGGGTGCCGGACGCGAGCGAGAACCGCATCAACGGCATGATCGCGAACCGGCCGGACTGGGTGGTCTCGCGCCAGCGCGCCTGGGGCGTGCCGCTCACGGTGTTCGTCGCCAAGACCGATCACGACGGCTTCAAGGAAGGCGACATCCTCAACGACGAGGCGGTCAACGCCGCCATCTTCGACGCCTTCTCGAAGGAAGGCGCGGACGCCTGGTTCGCGGAGGGCGCGGCCAAGCGCTTCCTCGGCGCCAAGTACGATCCCGCCCAATGGGAGCAGGTGCGCGACGTGCTCGACGTGTGGTTCGATTCCGGCTCCACGCACGCTTTCACGCTGGAGGATCCGGCGGAGTTTCCGGAGCTCGCCGGCATCGACCGCGTGCGCGACGGGGGACACGACCGCGTCATGTACCTCGAAGGCTCGGACCAGCATCGCGGCTGGTTCCAATCGTCGCTGCTCGAAAGCTGCGGCACGCGGGGCCGTGCGCCCTACGACGTGGTGTTCACGCACGGCTTCATCCTCGACGAAAAAGGGGATGAGAAGATGAGCAAGTCGAAAGGCAACGTGCTCTCGCCGCAGGACGTCATGAAGACGTCGGGCGCGGACATCCTGCGCTTCTGGGTGGCCTCGGCCGATACCACCAACGACATCCGCTTCGGGCCGGCGATCGTGCAGTCGGCGGCGGAGGCGTACCGCAAGCTGCGCAACACGCTGCGCTGGATGCTCGGCGCGCTGCATTACTATTCGCCCGAGCTTCAGGTGCCGAAGGCGGAGCTGCCCGAGCTCGAGCGGCTGATGCTGCATCGCCTGTCGGAGCTCGATGCCGAGATCCGCGCCGCCTACGCGGCTTACGACTATCGCGGCGTGGTGGCTGCGCTGCTGCCGTTCATGAACACGGACCTCTCGGCGTTCTACTTCGACATCCGCAAGGACACGCTCTACTGCGAGGCGCATTCGAGCGTGAAGCGGCGCGCGGCGCTGACGGTGATCGACCAGATCTTCGGCTGCGTCACCTGCTGGCTCGCGCCCATCCTGTCGTTCACGGCGGAAGAGGCCTGGGGGCATCGCTACGGCCCGGACCGCAGCGTGCACCTCGAAACGTTTCCGGAGGTTCCGGCGAGCTGGCGGGACGATGCGCTCGCCATCAAGTGGGAGCGCGTGCGCGACGTGCGCCGCGTGGTGACCGGCGCGCTCGAAATCGAGCGGGCCGCCAAGCGCCTCGGCGCGAGCCTCGAAGCCGCGCCGCGCGTGTTCATCACCGACGATGCGCTGCTCGAGTCCATCCGTGACCTCGATCTCGCGGAGATCTCGATCACGAGCGGGGCCGTCGTCGAGAATACCGCCGCGCCCGAGGGCGCCTTCACGCTGCCGGAGGTGGCGGGCGTGGGCGTCGTCGTCGAGCGGGCGGAAGGGCGCAAGTGCGCGCGCTCCTGGCGCGTCACGACCGACGTCGGCTCGGACCCGGATTATCCGGATCTCTCCGCGCGCGACGCCGCCGCCGTGCGGGAGCTCGACGCCCGGGTGCCCGCATGAGCGAAAACTCCGGGCTCGCGCGCTGGTTGTGGGGAGCGCATTCCGCACTCGCGCTCAAGATCGCACTCGCCACGTTCGTCATCGACCAGGCGAACAAGTGGTGGCTGCTGTTGGTCTACGGGATCCGGGAAGGAGAACGGGTATACGTGACCTCGTTCTTCGACCTGTATTTCGTCAAGAATACCGGCATCAGCTATTCCATGCTCGATCAGTCCACCTACGGGTGGCAGGTGGCGCTGGCGGCGTTCGCCGTCATTGCATCGCTAGCCCTTTGGATTTGGCTGGCAATCGGCGGCACTGGGCGCGTGATGGCTGTCGCCCTGGGGCTCATCATCGGCGGGGCCATCGGCAACGGGCTCGACCGGCTGCTGATCGGCGGCGTGGCCGACTTCTACTCACTTCATGCATTTGGGTATTACTGGTACGTCTTCAACATCGCAGATGTGGCCATTGTTGCTGGGGTGGCCCTGCTCTTGTATGACTCGTTCGTCGGGAGTCGCAAAGACGCCGCAAACCCCATGTAGCTCGGGGTCGAGGGTGCGTAACTTTCTAAAGCAACGCTTTCAGCAACAAGGGCTTGCGATCGAACATGGTGCGATCGGATAAGGCGAAACGCTTGGTCAGCCGCGGCTCTCGTGCGCTTTTTGCGCTCGCGTTGGCAACGCCGATCGCGTTGGCCGGATGCTCCGCCGACGATGTCGAGCTCAACGGCAAGATCTTCGATGCGGTCGGCCTCTCCGGGGGCGCGCAGAAGTCCGCCGAGCCCAAGATGAAAGAGCGCGCGGGCCTCGTGATGCCGCCGGATCCGAACCGCGTTCCGGAGCCCGGCCTTCCGGCCGACGGCGCGGGCGCGGTCAATCAGGTGGCTGCCCTCAACGATCCGGACAAGATCGCGACCGTTTCGCGCCAGGAGCTCGAGCGCCAGCAGAGCGAATACTGCAAGGTCAACTACGAGCAGGCCAAGGCGCGCGGCGACAACGACGCCGACCAGGCGAGCGGTCCGCTCGGGCCGTGCCGCGGCTCCGTCCTCTCCGCCATCAAGGGCTGGAGCGGCAGCGACGACGCGAACGACGCCGACGAGGAGTGAGCGCCCCCGTGCGGGCTCGCTTGCTCTCTTGAAAAATCCAACATTATCAATATTTAGCAGGGTGCGTCCGTGCGCGCCCTCACCGCGACATGAACGCGTTGTCATTTGACATCAACGCGCCGAATGACGAGATCTCATGCCATCGCTTGCGTGGCTTTTCCGTCGGCGCCGGAAGCCCGCTCCACCCCGCGATCTCTCGCCACCGAGGATCATATGATGAAGTCTCCGGGCGTTCTGCGCCTTTCGATCTGGATCGCTTTCCTCATGCTCGCCATCGCTCCCTCTGAAGCCCAACCGCGCACCACCGAGTTCAAGCTCGCCAACGGCCTGCAGGTCGTCGTGATCCCCGATCACCGCGCGCCGGTCGTGACGCATATGATCTGGTACAAGGTCGGCGCCGCGGACGAGCCGAAGGGCGTCTCGGGCATCGCACACTTCCTCGAGCACCTGATGTTCAAGTCGACGGAGAAGATTCCGATCGGCGAGTTCTCGAAGATCGTCGCGCGGCTGGGCGGCCAGGACAACGCCTTCACCGGGCACGACGTCACCAGCTACTTCCAGCGCATCTCGAAGGAGCGCCTCGAAACGGTGATGGAGATGGAGGCGGACCGCATGGTCAACCTGCGCCTCACCGAGAAGGAGGTTCTGACCGAGCGCGACGTGATCCTCGAGGAGCGCCGCTCGCGCATCGAGAACAATCCGGCCGCGATCATGGACGAGCAGATGAACGCGGCGCTGTTCCTCTCGCATCCGTACGGCATTCCCGTCATCGGATGGGAGCACGAGATGGCGAAGCTCTCGCAGCACGACGCCATGACGTTCTACAAGCACTTCTACGCGCCGAACAACGCCGTGCTCGTCGTGGCCGGCGACGTGACGGCGGACGACGTGCGCAGGCTCGCCGAGAAGACTTACGGCGCCATTCCCTCGAACCCGACCGTCGACAAGGCGCGCCAGCGTCCGTCCGATCCGCCGCAGCGCGCCGCGCGCCGCGTCGAATATTCCGATCCGCGGGCGGGCAAGGCGTCGTTCCATCGCGACTACGTGGTGCCGAGCTACATGACGGCGCAGCCGGGCGAAGCCGAAGCGCTCGATCTCATGATGAAGATCGTCGGCGACGGCGCGACCAGCCGCATCTACAAGCGCCTCGTCGTCGAGGAGAAGATCGCGTCCTCCGCCGGCGGCGGCTACCAGGGCTCGGGCCTCGACTACGCGACGATCAATCTCTACGCGATCGCCGCGAACCCGGCCGACCTGCCCAAGATCGAAGCCTCGATCAACAAGGTGCTCGAAGACGTGCGCGAGAACGGCGTCACGGAAGCCGAGCTCAAGCGCGCACGGTCGAGCTATATCGCCGACTACATCTACGAGAACGACGACCAGGCTTCGCTCGCGCGGCGCTACGGCTGGGGCCTCTCGCTCGGCCGCACCGTGCAGCAGATCGAAGGCTGGCCGGATGCGCTCTCGAAGGTGACCGTCGACGACATCAAGCGCGCGGCGGCCACCTACCTCGATCTCCGCCGCTCGGTGACGGGTTATCTGACGCCGTCTCAGGCACGCGCCGCCGAGCAGCCGGCCCCGAAAAGCCGTTCCTAGCCGCTAGCAAGGATCACGCATGACAATCGCCCGCCGTATGATCGCGCGTGCTGCCCGCTTCGACATCGCGCTTTCGCTTTCCATCCTCGTGCTCGCTCTCGTCGTCTCGTTCACCAGGCCCGCTCACGCCATGAAAATTCAAGAAATCAAAAGCCCCGGCGGTATCGAGGCCTGGCTCGTCGAAGCGCACGAGAACCCGCTTCTCGCGCTCAAGTTCTCGTTCTCCGGCGGCAACTCGCAGGACCCGCAGGGCAAGGACGGCGTCGCGAACTTCGTGACCGCGATGCTCGACGAGGGCGCGGGCGACATCCACTCCTCCGACTTCCAGGAGCAGATGGAAACGCTCGCGATGCGCATGTCCTACGAGGACAGCCGCGATGCGTTCTACGGCAACTTCGAGACGCTGACGCAGAACCGCGGCGAAGCCATCAAGCTCTTGAAGCTCGCGCTGACCCAGCCGCGCTTCGATGCCGACGCCATCGAGCGCATCCGCTCGCAGCTTCTGGCCAACCTCGCCTATGCGGACCGCGATCCGGACAAGGTGGCGGCCAAGGAATGGTTCGCGGCGTCGTTCGCGGGGCACCCCTATGCGCGCCCGTCGCAGGGCACGGAGGCGACCGTCTCCGCCATCACGCGCGAGGATCTCGAAGCCTACCGCAAGCGCATTTTCGCCCGCGACACGCTCAAAGTCGTGGCCGTCGGCGATATCACGCCGGACGAGCTCGGCAAGCTGCTCGACGAGGTGTTCGGCGATCTTCCCGCGAAGGCCGATCTCCTGCCGGTTGCCATGACCAAGCCGGTTGCGGGCGGTGTCGAGAAGTGGATCACGATGGACGTGCCGCAGTCGGTGGCAACGTTCGGCCTGCCGGCCATGGCGCGCAAGGATCCCGACTTCATCACGGCGTTCGTTCTCAATCATCTCGTCGGCGGCGGTGGCTTCGCCTCGCGGCTGATGGAGGAGGTGCGCGAGCAGCGCGGCCTCGCCTATTCCGTCTACAGCTACCTGCAGCCGTTCAAGCACACGTCGATCCTGATCGGCAGCGTGGCGACGCGCGCCGACGCCATCACGCAGTCGCTCGACGTGATCCGCGGAGAATTGAAGAAGATCGCGGACGAAGGCCCCAAACCCGAGGAGTTCGAGAACGCCAAGAAGTATCTCATCGGCTCCTATCCGCTGCGCTTCGACACCAACGCCAAGATCGCGAGCCAGCTTCTCGGCCTGCTCGAGGACGACTTCGGGCCGGACTACATCGAGAACCGCAACAAGATGATCGAGGCGATCACGCTGGAGGACGCCAAGCGCGTATCCAAGCGGCTGTTCTCGCCGGAGAACCTGATCGTGACCATCGTCGGCCAGCCGGTGACGGCCACGGCCGACAAGAAGGGCTGACGGGCCGCCCTCCGCAGGTCTTCGTGACGACGCGTCGTTTTGGCGGGCCCCAGAGCCCGCCAGTTGGTGGCCCGCCAAGTGCGTTCCGGCCGGCCTCCGGGCTTGGCGGGGCGCGGCAAAACGGCTACCCCTTCCGCGGAACCGGACTTTGCGGAACCGGACCGGGCCCTTTCGCTTTCCTCAAATTCGCCGAAAGTTTCTGGCCTCTCGACGCCTCCAACCGTCTCCACGGATTGTCATGAGCCTCTCCACGCCGTCCTCCTCCCCGTCTCCCGCCTATCGCCAATCCATCGCCGGGTGCCTCGCAGGCGCCATCGGCGCGCACGGGCTCAGCGAAGCCGAGCTCGGCCGCTGGCTCGAGACATGCGGGCCCGCGCTCCACGATCTCAAGTCGGACTACGCGACGGGCCGGCTGCCGCTCCTCAAAATCTCCGAGGAGACGGCGGACCTCGACGAGGCGGAGGCCGCTTTCGTGCGCCTGATGGAGGGCGCCGATGCGGTGGTCTTCTTCGGCACCGGAGGCTCCGGCCTCGGCGGGCAGACGCTCGCGCAGCTCGGCGGCTGGAACCTGCCCGGCGTCTCGTGCTGCTCGGAGAACAACCGGCTGCCGCGGCCGCGCACGCGCTTCTACGACAACCTCGATCCGCTGACGCTGTCGGCCGGGCTCGCGCGCCTCAACCTCGCGCGCACGCGCTTCGTCGTCACGTCCAAGTCGGGCGGCACGACGGAGACGCTGGCTCAGCTTCTCGTCACGCTTTCGGCCGTGAAGGAGGCCGGGCTCGAGGCCGAGATCCCGAAGATGTTCCTCGGCATCACCGAGCCGGACAAACCGGGTAAGACCAATGGGCTGCGCGCGCTGCTCGCGAGCCTCGGCGTGCCGATGCTGGAGCATCACACGGGCATCGGCGGCCGCTTCTCGTGCCTCACCAACGTCGGTCTCATGCCCGCCATCGCGCGCGGGCTCGATGCGCGCAAGATCCGCGCTGGCGCGCGCGAGGTCATCGACAGCCTCGTCTCGTGCTCCTTCCCGGCCGCGTTCGCGCCCGCCATCGGCGCGGCGACGGCGGTCGGCCTCTCGAAAGAGCGCGGTATCCGCACGCTCATCATGATGCCGTACAACGACCGCCTCGGGCGCTTCTCGGAATGGTACGTGCAGCTCTGGGCGGAAAGCCTCGGCAAGGGCGGCGAGGGCACCTCGCCGATCCCGGCGCTCGGGCCGCTCGACCAGCACAGCCAGCTTCAGCTCTTCATGGACGGCCCCCGCGAGATCGCGGTGACGGTCGTGCGCGTGGCGAGCGCAGGCGCGGGGCCGCGGCTCGATGCGGAGCTGGCCACGATCGCGGGCCAGAGCTTCCTCGGCGGCAAGACCGTGGGCGACGTGGTGGAGGCCCAGTCGCACGCCATCGCGGAGGCGCTGACGCAGGCCGGGCGCCCGGTGCGGACGTTCGACCTCGATACGCTCGACGAGCGGTCGATGGGGGCGCTGCTCATGCACTTCATGATCGAGACGATCCTGGCGGGCCGCCTGCTCGACCTCGATCCGTTCGATCAGCCGGCCGTGGAGCTGGCCAAGACGCTGACGCGCGAGCGGCTGGCCCGCTAAGCAGGCCACCGGCTTCCCCGGAGCGTAGCGGATCGCCCCCTCACCCTAGCCCCGGACGCACTCTAATCCGGAAGCGCTCTAAGGAGTGCCGAAGAGGCCGCGCGGGTCGCTATTTGATGCGGCGCTCGACCGAGAGCCGGATCAGGTCCGCCGTGCGCTCGACGCCCAGCTTCTCCTTGAGGCGGCTGCAGGAGTTCGCCACCGTCTTGTAGGCGATGCCGAACGTGGCCGCGATCTCCGCGAGGCTCTTGCCCTCGCCGAGCAGGCGCAGGATTTCCACTTCGCGGTTCGACAGCTTGTGCAGCGGGTCTTCCGTGAAGGCCGAGCTGAACACCAGCTCGCTCGCCATCGTGCGATCGAGATAGCGGTCGCCGGAGGCGATCTTCTTAACAGCGGTCACCAGCTCGCCGGCCTCGGCGCTCTTGCTCACGTAGCCGGCCGCGCCTGCGCGGAGCGCGCGCATGGCGTAGCTCGGCTCCGAGTGCATCGTGAACATGACGATGCGCGCGGCGACGTTCTCGGATTTCAGGCGCCGCAGCAGCTCCAGGCCGCTCGATCCGTCGAGGTTGATGTCGAGCACCACGATGTCGGGGCTCACCGAACGGCAGACCGTCATCGCATCCTGGGCCGTGGCGGCTTCGTGGATCTCAGCCCCGGATATAGTCGACAGCAAGCGCCGAATGCCTTCACGCACCACGGCGTGATCATCAACGACCAGAATCTTCATTTGCGATCAATCTCCTCGCCCGCAAAGGTTAGCACCCCGGCCGGCCGGTCCGCAGCGGGCAAAACTTCCCGATATTTGTATGTAAATATCCCACTTAAGGCTTAATCGCGACGCCCCAGGGGAGCCGTCCCACGGGGACGGAGCGCAAGGGTTTGAGGGACGCGACGTCGATCACGGTCATGTCGTTGGTCATGCCGTTGGCGACGAAGAGCTGCGATCCATCCGGGTGCATGGCCATGTGCCAGGGCCGCTGGCCGACCAGGATGTACTGCTTGATCTCGAACGTCTCCGTGTCGACGACGGCCACGCGGTTGGCATGCGACAGGGCGACGAAGGCGATCTTGCCGTCATTCGACATCTCGATGCCCACGGGCTGGATCAGCTCCTGATTGACGCCGGCGATCTGGAAGCCGAACTTCTTCACCACCTTGTAGGTCTTGGCATCGATCACGGAGACGGTGCCGCCGATTTCGGCCGAGACCCAGACGTGCCGTCCGTCCTTCGTGAACTGGGCCTCGCGCGGGCGGGTGTCCACGAGGATGTTCTGCAGCACCTCGAGCTTCTCGTTGTCGATGACGTGCGCCATGCTCGTCTGCTCGGACGTGGCGACCGTGATCTTGTTGTCGGGCGCGACGGCCATGCCTTCGGGCTCGACGCCGATCATGATCTCGGCCAGCACCTTGCCGTCGGCGGCCTCCATCACCGTAACGTAGCCTTCGTCCTCGTTGGCGATGTAGATGCGCTTGCCGTCGGGCGAGATGTCGAGCAGCTCGGGATCGGGGCCGGAATCCAGCGTGCGCGTGACCTCCAGCTTCTCGGTGTCGATGACGTCGAGGCGGTTGTCGTCGCCGATGCAGACGACGACCTCCTTGAAATCCGGCGTGATGCGGATGCCGCGCGGGCGAAGGCCCGTCTCGATGGTCTTGATGATCTTCAGGCTCTCGTCGAGGACGGTGACGGTGTTGTCCTTCTCGTTGGTGACGAAGATCGTCAGGGCGGCTACCGGGGACGCCGCCCAGCAGCAACAGAGGCCGAGGGCGGAGACGATGGCTTTGATCTTCTTCATTGCGGGCCTTCTGTTGCTCATGCCGTGCGGTCTTCGCGTCAGTTGGATCCGACTCAGTTGGATCCCACCGGCGCGTCGTTGGGTTTGGCGCCGATCGGCTTGGCCAGGAACTTGAGCGCGCCCATGGCCGCCTCGTAGCCGGCACTGGTTGCAATATCGAGCGCCGTCTTGCCGAGCGTGTTCTTGGCCGCCGTGTCCGCTCCCGCCTCGACCAGAAGGCCGATGATGGGCGCGTTGTTGTGTCCGGCCGCGATCATGAGCGCGGTGACGCCGTCCTTGGAGCGCGCGTTGACGTCGGCGCCCTTCGCGATCAGATCGCGCGCGAGGTCGATCGGCTGCGGGCCCTGCACGAGATTGCCGGAGCGCGTCTTGGCGGCGAGCTGCGTGGCGGCCACCATCAGCGGCGTGACGTCCTCGTATCCGGACCGCCCGTTGACGTCCGCGCCGGCGTCGATCAGCGCCTTGGCGGCGAAGAACTTGCCGTCGCCGATGGCCCACGAGAGCGGCACGATGCCCTGTTTCGTCGGCTTTCCGAGGTCGGCGCCCTTTTTCGCGAGCATCTCGATCGACGGCACGTGATTGCGGTTGATGGCATGCAGCAGCGGGAAGAAGCCGTCGTTGTCGGCCGCGTTCGGATCGGCGCCGGCGGCGATCAGCATCTCGATCATCGTCGGCGCGCGGTTGCGGGCGGCGGTATCGAGCGGGCTGAAGCCGCTCGCGTCGCGCGCGTTGACGTTGGCGCCAGCCTCGATGACGAGCTTGACGCGATCGGGGTCGCGCGAGAGCACGGCATTGATCAATTCGAGGTCGAGATCCGCGCCCTCCTTGATCCACGCCTTGACGCGCTCCTCGTCGACGACCTGATGGGCGGCCGCCTTGTCCGTCAGCATGGCGCGCGGCGCCTCCTTCAGGTAGCGGTCCTGCGAGACTTTGCGGATGCGATCGTAGTAGGACCCGTGCGAGGGGAGATCGCCATCCACCGTGCACTTCGAGCATTGGATGAGCGGCACGCCGTACTCCTTGAGCACCGCCGCGATCTCCTTGCGTTTGCGATCCAGCGCCCAGTCGAGCATGTACTTCAGCATCACCTGGTTGCGCTGCATGCCGATGGCGAGCTCGAACTCGAGCGGGACGTTGTCCTCCCACAGGTTCACCGGCTGGATGACGATCGGCTCGCCGCGCTGCGCCTTCAGCCAGCCGGCGAACGGACCCCACACGCCGGCGATGTCGAGCTTGCCGTCGATCACCTTCTGCACCTGCTGCCACGGCTGATGCTCGGGGCTCAGGTCCGCGTCGTAGGCGATGATGTGAAGGTCGAGCTGCTTGATGCCGCGGCGCACGAGCGCCTCGCGCAGACCGGAATGCTGGAAGACGCCGATCCTGAGATCGTGGAGCTGCGGATCGTCGAGGCTCTGGATCTTGAGGCCCCGGTCCTCGCGGTGCGCGAACACGTACGTGGTGCGATAGATGGGCTCCGTGACGAGCAGCTCCTGCAGCGCCGTCGGCATGTCCATCAGGATGTCGCACTCGTCGTTCTGGAACGTCTCGCGCGTGAGGCCGCGCTCGTGATAGGGGCGCCAGAAGAACGTGGCGCGCGTGCCGAGGTCTTCGGCCAGGATCTTGGCGACCTTGTTCTGGTAGCCGTCCTCGCTCATGGACGAGAGCGGCATGTTGCCGGGATCGGCGCAAACGCGCAGCGGTCCCTTGAGCTTGAGCTTGCGCGCGTCCTGGCGCGCCTTCGTGTGCTCCGCCGCCGTGAGCTCGTCGAACATCTTGTTCTTGGTGTAGGACCGCAGATTGTCGGATGCTGCCGCCGGAAGACCACCGACAGCCGCAACGAGCGCGGCGAGGACCAGAGAATGCGACAGCTTTCTCACACTTCCACCCTTAAACGTTACAATGTTGCATACTTGTTGCGCGGCATTCCGGCAAGTTCGGGCAATTCCTTCGGCGATCACAGTTTCGCGTGCGCGTGCAAGTTGCCCGGAATGCGCAAGGGCGCCCGGCATCGCGTGATGCCGAGCGCCCTCTCATGACTGCCTATCGATCAATCACCCACGATCAATCACCCAGGCGGAACGTGTAGAGCATGCCGCCCTGCGGGATCTTGTCGAGGCCGGTAGCCTTGGCCATCGCCGTCGCACCGATCGCGCCGAACTTGTCGTTCATGTCGAGACCAGCGGTGACGGGGATGCCGATCCAGCCGCCGAGACCGGCGAAGATCGAGACATACTGCTTGCCGCCCACCTTGTAGGTGATCGGGTTGCCGATGATGCCGGAGCCCAGCTTCTTCTGCCACAGCACCTTGCCGCTGTTGCGGTCGACCGCGCGGAAGTGGCCGGACTTCGAGCCGTAGAACATCAGGCCGCCGTCGGTGACCATCGTGCCCGACCAGTTCGGATACGGATCCGGGATTTCCCAGTCGGCCTTGCCGGTCAAGACGTCGAACTTCTTGATCTTGCCAGCGATGCCAGGCTTCTCGGGGAACATGTACACGTTGGCGAACACGTAGACCGTGCCCTGCTGCGTGTGCGTGCGCTCCTGCGGCTCGTCCTCCATGCACCAGTTGTTGGTGGGGCAGTAGAACTTGTGTGGCTCTTTCGGATCGACCGAGCAGGGCTGCTGGTCCTTGCCGCCCATCGCCGACGGGCAGACCGTGACGTTACGGCCAACCTCGAAGGGCGAGTGCTCGTAGACCTTCACGGGACGGCCGGTCTTGAGATCGACCTTCTCGGCCCAATCCACGGTCACGAACTTGCTGGCGCGCAGCAGCGTGCCGTTGGTGCGATCGTGGACGTAGGCGAAGCCGTTGCGGTCGAAGTGCGTCAGCGCCTTCACCTTCTTGCCGTCAATGTCCATATCCGTGAGGATATTCTCGTTGACGCCGTCATAGTCCCACTGGTCGAAGGGGGTCATCTGGTAAGCCCAGACCACCTCGCCGGTGTCCACCTTGCGGGCGAACGTGGTCATCGACCACTTGTTGTCCCACTTGCCGGTGTTGCACTCGTCGTGAGTCTTGTCGCCACAGCGATAAGACGGAGACCAGTGGCCGGGGTTGCCGGTCGACCAGAAGACCATCTTGAGATCGGAGTCATAGCTGCCCCAGGCCCAATAGGCGCCGCCGCCGATCTGCCACTCGCCTTCCTTGTGCTCGCCGATCGGCCCGGGATACGACGTGATGCCGATGTCCGTGCCGGCGGTGCCGAAGTGCGGGTTGGCTTTGTTGCTGTCCGGCGTCAGGCAGACGTCCTTGTCGGAACCGGTGGAGTGGCACTTCCACACTTCCTTGCCGGTCTCGATGTCGTACGCCGTCAGGCGGCCGCGGGCCGCGAACTCGTCGCCGCCGAAGCCGGCGATCACGAGGTTCTCGGCGATGAGGGTGGGACCGGAGATGGTCTCGCCCTTCTCGGGATAGGCGTGCTTGACGACCCACTTCTCGGCGCCCGTCGAGGCGTCGAGCGCGATCACGAAGCCGTCGAGCGTGTGGTAGACGACCTTGCCGGCCACGTAGTTCACGCCGCGATGGATGGTGTCGCAGCAGGCGCGCGGCACGGCCGATTCATCGCGATCTGTCTTCTTGACGTAGTTCCACACCTGAACCGGGTTGTCCGGATCGGTGAGGTCGAGCGCCTGAAGGATGTTGCACTGCGCCATGTTGGGGCAGCCCGACGAGAAGAACATCATCGGCTTGCCGTCATGCTCGACCACAACGGGCTGACCCTCGTGACCGCGCAGCGCGCCGGTCGACTGCGACCAGGCGTACTGAAGCTTCCCGATCGTCTCGGTGTTGATATCCTTGAGCGTCGAGTGACGGGTCAACTTGTTGTCACGGCCGGGCGCTGGCCAAAGATTTTCGTTTTTCGCCCTTTCGTTGATCTCGGCGTTCGCGAGCACGGGCCCGCTCAAGCCGATGAGAGCAGCCATTACGCTGCCCGCCACAAAGGCCAACCTCTGTTTCATCGCATTTCCTCTCCTAGTTGCTGGCAGCTCCGAAATGCGTATCGCCTTCGAAACCGCCACATCCCGTTTTCGAAACCACGCCGAAAACAAGATCCCGCGTTTGCACAAAAGGGCATCCAAGGCCACCTCGGCCCCGATCCAATTGCGCATTCAAACTTCTCAATCGTGCGTGCTGACCTCCAACGGAGGACGCGGCAAGCGTTACAGAAAAAGGGCCGGGCGCCGGGAGAACCCCAAGGAGGAGAGCGGCTCTCGCGACGCCCGAGCAATCCTGCAAGCAGCCGGACCATAGGCAGCACCAATAGCTTGCACTATGGGATGACCTCCCGATGTGAATTGCCAAGTTTCCCGATCACACAGTCGTGATCAAGTTCCTGGTTTGGTGTGAAAAAGTCCCAATCGGAACGGGGAACTCAAAATGAAAAAGCCCGGCATTTTGGGCCGGGCTTTTCGTAAATGGCTAATTGCGCCGGTTCTCTATCGAGAATCGTATCAGGTCGGACGTCCTGGGAAGATCCAGCTTCTCCTTGATGCGTCCGCACGAGTTGGCGACCGTCTTGTAGGCGATGCCGATCGCATCGGCGATGCCCTGCAGGCTTTTTCCCTCGCCCAGCATGCGCAGGATCTCGATCTCGCGGTTGGTGAGATTGCGCATGGGGTCCTCGGCGCGGACGCTGTTCATCACCAGCTCGCCCGCCAGCGTCGAGTCGAGGTAGCGCTCGCCTTCGAGGACGCGCAGCACGGCCTTCGTCAGCTCCTCCGCGCTCGCGCTCTTGCACACGTAGCCGTAGGCGCCTGCCTTCAGCGCGCGATTGGCGTAGATGGGCTCGGCGTGCATCGAGAACATCAGAACGCGCACCGCCGGCATCTCGATGCGCAGGCGCCTCAGCAGCTCCAGCCCGCTCGCGCCTTCGAGGTTGATGTCGAGGATAATGACATCCGGGCGCTCCTTGCGCGCCGCCGCCAGCGCCTCGTGCGCCGTCGCGGCCTCGAAAATGGCGGCATTCGGCAGAGAGGACAGCAGACGCTGGATCCCCTGGCGCACTACGGCATGGTCGTCGACGATCAATATCTTCATCTCGTCTCCTCCGGATCCTCCGATCCGTCGAATGCGGCATAACTCTCTCTGATCGGAATTCTGACGTCCACCGTGACGCCGGCAGGGTCCGTCGTATTCCGAATGTCCACCGTTCCGCCCAGCGCGCCGACGCGCTCGCGCATCGCGATCAAACCGAAACCGCTGGTCAGACTGGCCGGTTTCAGCCCGCCGCCGTCGTCGCTCACCAGGACATGGACATCGTCATCCTGGTTGCGGGTCACGCTGACGGAAATGGCCGACGGGCTCGCATGTTTCAGGGCGTTGCTGATGGCTTCGCGGACGATGCCGTGGATCACGCCGTCCAGCTTCTGGCCGCAACTGCGATTGGTCACGTCCACGCTGAAGGTCACGTCCGGATTGCGGAGCTGCCATGAGGCCACGAGCGTCTCGATGGCGTTGGCCAGGCCGAGCTCCAGGTGAACGGCCGGCCGCAGGCGTCCGAGGATGGATTTGACGTGCTTTTTCATATGCGCGACCGCTTCGCGGATCGCGTCGGCCCGCTCCGACAGCAGGACGGGATCGGGATCCTCGGCCATCTGCCGGATCGTCGAGGCATCGACGTCCACGGCGAACAGGAACGGGCTCACCTCATCGTGGAGGTCGCGGGCGAGGTCGGCCCGCTCCTCCTCCTGCACGGTCGCGAGCTGGTCGTTCAGGCGGCGGTTGGCGTCCTGCATGTGGCCGAGACGGGCGGCCATCTCGTTGAAGCCGGTGCAAAGCTTGGCAAGCTCGGTGGGGCCGGTCTCCGCGACGCGCACGCCGTAGTCGCCGCCGCCGAGCCGCTCATAGGCAGCCGAGAGCTTGGGCAACGGCTCGAGCGCGCGCCCGACCGTGACGTACACGAGGGTCGCCACCAGGCCGCAGAACACGGAGAGCACCGTCAGGCGCAGCAGGAAGTCCTCCCAGACCTCGCCGACCTCGCCGCGCTGGTCGGCTTCCAGCTCCAGCGTGCCGAAGCGCTGCAGCTCTCCCGGAAGCTCGATCCGCATGACCTCGGACGGGCGCGCCATGAGCGTATAGAACCAGTCGGGCAGGTCCTCGGCCGGCGCGACGAAGCTCGAAATGCGCGCGCCGATGGGCTCCGGCTCGACCAGCGTCGCGCGGACGTGGCGGTTGCCGTCGAAGACACGGACGAGGCGCACGAGCTGCAGGCGCGGGTCGTCGTCGTGCGCGACCTCCTGGATCACCTTGCGCACCGTCCGCTCGGCAATCTTCAGGGCCGCGCCGACCTCCGTCTCGACCTTTGCCGCCGCCTGCCAATAGGTCAGCACGACGCTGAACAGGAGGCTCAGCACCAGCACGACCGAGATGTTGCGGATGAGGGTCGCGCTCAGCGACTCCGACTTACGCGGCCCGAGCGGAAGACTGAGAAACGACGGCATACGCATGGGTCCGGGCTTCGCTCCCTTCATCGCGGAACGAGATCGCGCGCGACGCGGAACCCGACACTGAAATTGCGGAATTCCGGCACGTTGCGGACGCGCATGGCGGACCGCATGGCCTTGGGCGGATAGAAGGCGGAGCCGCCGCGCAGCGTGCGCACGCCGCGCGCCGGCGGGCGGTCGCCTACGGGAGCGCACGCGCCATCGACGAGACGGGGCGAGCCGTCCTTCGGGCCCGACGCATAGTCGTCGCAATAGAAGTCCGCGACCCATTCCCAAACGTTGCCGTGAACGTTGTAAAGACCCCAGGGATTGGCCGGAAACTGCGCGGCCGGCGCGGGGGACTTGGCGTCCCATGCGCTGCCGCAGCCTTCACAGGCGGCGCGCACCACGCCGTCGTCGGGCATGGCGTCGCCCCACCAGTAGGCGGTTTTCGTGCCGGCGCGCGCGGCGAACTCCCATTCCGCTTCGGAGGGCAGGCGATACGACTGGCCCGTCAGCTTCGAGAGCCAGGCCGCATAGGCGGTCGCGTCGACGTGGCTCACGCCGACGATCGGCTGGTCTGGCCCGGTGATCGCCTCGCCGAGATTGCGGTAGTAGCGGCTGCTGCCGGTCTCGACGTTGTGCTGGCCATCCGGCTCGAGCCACTCGGGATGCTTGCATCCGCCGGCCGTGACGCAGGCGAGATAGTCCCTCACCGTCACCGGCGTCGCGCTCATCGCAAACGCGCGGATCGAAACTTCCGTGAGCGTTTCGTCGTCGGAGCGGCCTTTTTCGGACTCGGGCGAGCCAATGGCAAATCCCGGCGGCGAGGGAGGAATTACCACAAGGCTCGGGCATCCTTGCCCGGCGGGACAGTCGGCAAACGGCTTCGCGCCGCCCGCCACCCGGAGCTCCGTGCCGTGCCCGGCGGCGGATCCGACGCTCACCTCGACGAGCGCGAGGCCAAGCTCTTTTGCGCGCGCCGCGACGGCGTCCTTCACGGCCTCCCTTGCGGCCGGCGTCGCGTCGAGCACGGCCTGCAACGCGCGCCCGTCGGCTGCGGCGGAAACCTCCGATGCCGCGACAGGCGCAGGGATCAGCGGCAGTCCTGCCATGATGGCAACTGCAGCAACCGCCCGTAACGACAGGGAATGTTTAAGCCGAATTTGCATGAAAACTTTCAATGTAACAGGGTAACATCTCCTATGTTATAAATTGTCGCATCGCGCAAGCCCTGCTGCCCCTTTCCTGACCAACCGCAGCGGAAATTGAGCCTCAACGAAAGGTCGCGCCATGCCGAACCCGATCCGCTTTGCCCCGCTCGTCCTCGGACGCCTGCTCGCCGGCGCCTTGGCGCTCGCGGCCTTCTCCGCACCGCCCGCAGCGGCCGACGAGGACGTCTGGCCCGGGCTTCGCGCGGAGGTGTTCGGCGATCGCGAGATCGTAGAGAACGACGGCAGCGTCACGCTGTTCGCGCCGGAGCGGGCGGAGGACGCGGCCCTCGTGCCGCTCAGCATCCGCATCCCCGGCCCGGTCGCCAAAGACGCCGTCGCCCTCACCATCCTGATCGACCGCAATCCGGCGCCCGTGGCCGCCACCTTCAAGTTCGGCGAGGCGTTCCAGGTCGGCCCCGACATCGGCGAACGACAGCTCGCCACGCGCATCCGCCTCGACTCGTTTTCCAAGGTGCGCGCCGTACTCGAAACGGCCGACGGCAAGTTGCATATGTCGTCGCGCTTCGTCTCGGGTGCGGGCGGCTGCTCGGCGACGCCCTCGAAGGACATCGAGCAGGCGCTCGCGGGCCTCGGGAAGATCGACATCAAATCGCGTCTCGAGCCGGCGCGCGGCCAATCGTTCCGCGAGGCGCAGGTGATGGTGCGCCATCCAAACTTCACGGGCCTGCAAATCGATCCGGAGTCGCGCGGCTACGTTCCGGCGCGCTTCGTCGACAATCTCGAAGTGAAGAGCGCGGGCAAGCTTCTGTTCCGCATGGAAGGCGGCATCTCGATTTCGGAGAACCCGCATATCCGCATCAGCTACGGCAGCGATGCCGAGACGCCCATCGAGGTCATGGCGAAGGACACCGAGGGCGCGACGTTCTCGCAGCGGACGGCGGCGGGCGGCTCCTGATCGCTCGCGCGCTCAGTCCGACGCCAGCCGCAAGAGCTCCTCGGCGAGCTGCTCCAGGCCCTCGACGCCATCGGTGTTGAGCAGCAGCGTGACCGACGTCCATGACGGCCCCGTCTTCGCGGCCGCGATGATGTTGTGCGAGGTGAAGCCCGGCACGAGCCCCGAATGGAAGTACACGTCGTGGGCCGGGCGATGCTCCACGAACCAGCCCATGCCGTAGTAGATGCTGGGCGTCACGCGCGCGCCGTCCGATACCATCAGCCGCCACGCCTCGACCGGGATCACGCGGCCGCTCATCAGTGCGCTGTTCCAGGCGAACAGATCCGACGCGGAGCTTGCGACGTCGGCGCTGCCTTTGAGCCAATCCGGCTGATCGAAGACCGGAGGCCGCCGGTGGATGGGCTGCGCCACGTGCGCGTTCGGCCCGTAGTCTCCCACGAAGCCCGTCTCGTGAAGATCGGCGCGGCTGAAGATCTCGGCGCGCAGGTAGTCGTGGTGGGAGCGCGGCGCGGTCTCGCCCGGCGCCACGGCCTCCTCGATGATCTCGGACAGAAGAAAATAGCTCGTATTCGAATACTCGAAGGTGTTGGGCCAGCCCCAGGGCTTCATCTTCTTCACCTCCGCGAGGAGCTGGGGCGCGCCGATGCGGCCGTGCGGATCGACCGACGAGGGGGGCTGGCGCGTGAAGTTCGGCAAATTCGACGTCATCGTCAGCAGGCTCCGGACGGTGACCGGCTGCACGCCTTCGCCGTCGTCCTCCCGGCCAGGCCAGTGATCCACGCCGGTGAAGATCTGCGCCAGCGGCAGATCCAAGGCCATGGGCCTGCCCGTTCTCAATTTCGCGTGCCGGTGCATCAGGTCGAGCACGGCGGCGGCCGTGAACTGCTTGGCTAAGGAGCCGACGTGAAACACCGTGTGCTCGGTGGCGCGGCTCTTCGGAGCGCACTCGCCGAAGCCTTGGGCGAGGAAGCGTCGCTGGTCGGATCCGATCGCGAGCGCAAGACAGGCCCGCGGCAAGGCCGCGTTCTGCGCGTCGATGCGCGCCAGGAAGCGTGTCACGAGCGCGTCGGCCTCGCCCGACTTCGCGGGCGTCCAATCGGCACGGGACGGCTGCGTCGCGAGCGGCAACACCAGCGCGGCCGCCAGCGCGGCACGCCCGAGCGCCGAGAGCCGCCCGCGGCTTGACCCTTTCGGGGCGCCCTCGCCGAAACGGTCCGACGGGCGCCGCGCGTTCTTCATCTCCGCCATGCGATACCGTCCGGCCGATTTCGCGACGACGCGATTGTGAGCAATGGACCCGCACGGCGTCAAGAAACGCAAGAAAAGGCCCGGCGCGTCGGGTACGCACCGGGCCACTTGCTCAACGCAAACAGCTTTGCTGCGCGGGTTTACGGAGCCGACTGCTCGGTCGGAACGCGCGCGGCGGGGTTCGAGCCCGCGGCCGGATCGGCCGGGTTCACGTTGCTCGGAGCGGGCTGCTGGTTCTCGTTGGTATTCGGATCTCCCGGCAGGCCGGCGGGGGCTTCCGCACCGGATTCACCGCTGCTCATGCCTTCGCTCGCGGAGGAGCCGGTGCCCGGAGGCGAGGTCGGCACGCGCGCCGACGGATTGGAGCCTGCGGCCGGATCCGCCGGATTCTGGTTGCCCGGCGCCATCTGCTGGTTCTCGTTCGTCGTCGGGTCGGCGGGGCTGCCTGCGGGCGACTGCGCGAACGCGCTCGTTGCGCCAAAGGCGACGGCGAGTGCTGCGAAGAGGGATGTCGATTTGATCATCTTGTTTCCTTCTTGATTGGCGGGGTTTCCTTCCACGCCAAGAAAACGCGACGATCAAAAGGGCGGTTCCGGCCGTCAGTCAGGTTGCCGCACGCCGTGGCCATAACGGGGGCCGTCAGCGGCCGTCGCCCGCAGGCAAAACCGTCGCCGCGCTCATCTCCGCCTGCGCGGTGTCCGCCCGTTCCGCCGTTGCCGCCACCTGCGCCGGCGACGCCCTTCCGAGGAAGCGGTCTGCGCGCGCGCCCCAGAGATCCCATCCGGCGCGGTCGTTGGCGATGTCGTGACCATCGGCGCCGTAGGGCGGCAGCATCGCCAGCTCCGCGTCGCCGCCGCCTTCGCTCCACGCGTTCGCCATGTGGGCCGCCAGGCGCGGCCCGAAATAGCTGTCGTTCTCCGAATAGAGCCAGAGGGTCGGCACGCGCGCGGTGCGACCGAATTCGGCCGCGGCCTCGACGAGGCGCTGCTCGCCGCAGATTGCATTCGACTGGCCGCCGGCGTGTCCGCCACGGCCACCCGCAATGTTGATGACAGCGCGCACCTGCGAAGGATTGCGCGCGGCGAGGGCGAGCGAGGCCCATCCGCCCGTCGAAATGCCGACGACGACGGCGCCGTCCGAGGCAATGCCGGGCTGGCGCGTCATGAAGTCGACGACGGCGGCGATGTCGTCGGCGGCGATTTCGCCCGATCTCACATGGTCCGGCGCCGCGCAGGTGCCGACGGATTCCTCGAGCTCACCGCCGGTCGCGCCGTGGCCGCGGCGCTGCGGCAGCACCACGACGTAGCCGCGGTCGACGAACCATTTCGAGAGCCAGAAATAGACCGGCATGGCGACCGAAAGGCGCGTGGCGCTCGACGTTCCGTGATTGATCACCACGAGCGGGCGCGGCGAGGTTCGCGCGCCGGCCATCTCGTCGGGCCGGAATACGGTGGCGCGCAGGTCGTGCTCTGGATCGCCGCCGGGCACCATCCAGAGCTGCTCGCGCATGCGCGGGCTTTCCGGTCCGAAAGGCCCGAGAGCGCCGCTCCCGGCCGGTGCCATGGAGGCCCACCCCGCGACCGCGCCGCCCGCCATCGTTGCGAGCGCGCGGCGCACCCAAGTTCCAAACGCCATCGGCTTCGATCCCCCGCGGAATTGACGGCACGCAGGTGCCAACTCCCCAGGGCGAAGTTATGACGCCGGATTCGGCGCGCGCTCAATGCTGCAGTTGTGCCTTTTGCTCAAGTGCCGCCACTTACTCATGAAGCGGCACAAGCTTCCATCGGGGGCCGTCTCAGTTGCCGCTTGCGATCGAAAGGTGCTCAGTCGACTGCGCTCAGTCGACGGGCGGCTTCGACGCGCGGATTTCCGCGGTCTCCGCGTGGGCGGCCAGTCCGGCATGCTGGCCGATGCCGGGCACGTCGCCACCCCCCGCTTCGCGACCACCGCATTTGCTCAGCGCCTCCTCGCGCTGTCGCAGGCGTTGCAGGCCGCGGGCGATGTCTTGAGGCAACCCCGTCTCGTCCACCGCGTAATCGCGCTTCAGACGTTGCCCCAAGTGCTGGACGATCTCGTTTCCGAGCTCTTTTGTCATTTGTGGTCTCCGGTTGAGCGGCCGCATGCGCTCGCGTCCATGCGCTCCCGTCGCGCCCTCGTGTAGTCCAGCCGCTCGAACGTCGAAATTCCCTACGAAACACCGGAGGGCCCCGCGGCCGCTCCGCCTTCGTAGATAATCCCCTTGGCCCGGACAGGAGTTCCACCGCTCGGGACATTCTTGAGGCTCGTGACATTTGGGACTCTTGTGACTCTCCGGAAACAAAGTGCCGTCTCGCGGCTTTTATGAATAGACCCCCGCCGCCCCGCCCTCAGTCCGAGGCCTTCATGTCCGACTGGCAGTTCATCCGCCGCGTTCTGATGGTGCTGGCCGTTGCCGCGCTGGCGGCGGCGGTGTGGGCGCTCTCGGACCTGCTCCTCATCGTCTTCGCCGCGATCCTGTGCTCCATCGCGCTGCGCACGCTGATGATGCCCGTGGTGAGGATCACGGGGCTTCCCGAGCCGGCTGCGCTGGCGATCGCGGTGCTGTTCATCGTTCTCGTCGCCGCCGTCTTGACGCTGCAGTTCGGATCGCGGCTGTCGGATCAGATCGCCTATCTCGCGCAGAACGCGCCGCAAGCCCTGCAACGCCTTTCCGAGCAGCTCGATCTGCGTGCCGTCTCCGATCAGGTCGGCGGCTCGGCGATCGGCGCCCTCGCCGCGGGCGCGGTCACGGTGGGCTCGTCCATCGTTGCGGCGCTGACGGGCTTCGTGCTGGCCGTGGTCGGCGGCATCTACCTCGCCGCCGCGCCGCACGCCTACCGCCAGGGGCTCATGACGCTCGTTCCGCGCCACTGGCACGAGGCGATCGCGGCAACGCTCGACGACAGCGGCTTCGCCCTCGGCCGTTGGCTTAGGGCGCAGGGCATCGCGATGATCGTCATCGGCGTCCTCACCGGGCTCGGCATGTGGGCGGTCGGCGTGCCTTCGCCGCTCGCGCTCGGGCTCATCGCGGGCGTGCTCGAGTTCATCCCCATCGTCGGGCCGATCGTTGCGGCCATCCCCGCGCTTCTTCTCGCCTCGACGCACGGTTGGGAGCTGACGCTCGCGGCCCTGGCGGTCGCCGTCGCCGTCCAGCAGATCGAGAACAACATCGTGATGCCGTTCGTCGTCGGGCGCGTCGTGGAATTGCGGGCCGCCGTCGGTCTCTTCGCGACCGTCGCCATGGGCCTCCTGCTGGGTCCGCTCGGCTTCCTGCTCGGCTATCCGCTCGCCATCGTCGCCGACGTGGCGATCCGGCGCCTCTACGTGCGCGAGGCGCTCGGCAAGCGCGTCGAGATCCCGGCGGAGCGGGAGCGGCAGTCCGAACAGGAGCCTTAACGCTTTTTGGAACCCTGCGGCTCGTCTGCGGGTAGTGTCAGGAGACAGGAGCCTTCACCTTGCCAGAGACCTCGCCATGCCAGCCCTCACGCGCGTGACTGCCCTGCTCGCCGTGCTCATGCTTTCGGGCCTTTCGGGTTGCGGCGACGAGCCGGCCTTGCCGGAATCGGCGACGACCGGGCCGCAGCCGACGCTTTCCGATCCGCGGCCGCAAACCATTCCCATCGTCGAGATCGCGCCGGCGAAAGGCTGGCCGGTGGACGGCAAGCCGAAGCCTGCGGCGGGTCTCTCCGTCTCGGCGTTCGCCGGCGCGCTCGACCATCCGCGCTGGCTCTACGTGCTTCCGAACGGCGACATTCTCGTCGCGGAGACCAACCGCACGACCGGCGGCAAGGGCGGCATCATGGGCTGGGTGACCGGCCTCGTCATGGCGCGCGCGGGCGCGGGCGTCGAAAGCGCCAACCGCATCACGCTCTTGCGCGACGCCAACGGCGACGGCGTCGCCGAGACGCGGTCGGTGTTTCTCAAGGACCTCAATTCGCCGTTCGGAATGGCCCTGGTCGGCACCGACTTCTATGTCGCAATACCGATGCGCTGATGCGTTTCCCCTATACGGAGGGCGCGACGCAGATCGATGCGGCCGGCGTCAAGGTCGCCGACCTCCCGGCAGGGCCCATCAACCATCATTGGACGAAGAACATCCTTCCCTCGCGCGACGGCTCGAAAATGCTCGTCACCGTGGGCTCCAACAGCAACATCGCGGAATCCGGCATGGAGGCGGAGGAAAACCGCGCCGCGATCCTGGAGGTGGATCTCAAGACCGGCGCGACGCGGGTGTTCGCCTCAGGCCTGCGCAATCCCAACGGCCTCGCCTACGAGCCGACGACCGGCGCGCCGTGGACGGTCGTCAACGAGCGCGACGAGCTCGGACACGATCTCGTTCCGGACTACCTCACGTCCGTCAAGGAGGGCGGCTTCTATGGCTGGCCGTACAGCTATTTCGGCGCGCACGTCGATGCGCGCGTGAAACCGCAGAGCCCGGAGCTGGTCGCCAAGGCGATCGTGCCGGACTACGCGGTCGGCGCGCACACGGCCTCCCTCGGGCTGACGTTCTCGGGCGGCGCGCTGCTGCCGCCGGACCTGCGCGCCGGCGCCTTCATCGGACAGCACGGGTCGTGGAACCGGAAGCCAGCGAGCGGCTACAAGGTCATCTTCGTACCGTTTGCGAACGGCGCGCCGGCCGGGCCGCCCCGTGACGTGCTGACCGGCTTCCGCAATAGCGACGGCGAGGCGCTCGGGCGGCCGGTCGGGGTCGTGATGGACAAGGCCGGCGCGTTGCTGGTGGCCGACGACGTCGGCAA
Organism: uncultured Hyphomicrobium sp.; assembly: GCA_964386545.1. Lineage (GTDB taxonomy): Bacteria > Pseudomonadota > Alphaproteobacteria > Rhizobiales > Hyphomicrobiaceae > Hyphomicrobium_C. The sequence goes on along the minus strand of CAYLSI010000002.1, from coordinate 160,751 downwards.
CATCGTCTGGCGCGTGACGGCGAACGCCGCAGCCAGCGCGATGGCCGATTAGGTTCAGCCCCGCCGCGCCGCCTCGATCGCGGCGACGTCGATTTTCTTCATCGTCATCATCGCCGCGAAGGCCCGCCGCGCCTCGTCGCCCCCGGCGGCCATGGCGTCCGTGAGTGCCCGCGGCGTAATCTGCCAGGAAATGCCCCACTTGTCCTTGCACCAGCCGCAGGCGCTCTCCTGGCCACCATTGCCGACGATGGCATTCCAGTAGCGATCGGTTTCCTCCTGCGTGTCGGTGGCGATCTGGAACGAGAACGCCTCGTTGTGCCGGAACGCGGGGCCGCCGTTCAGGCCGATGCAGGGAATTCCGGCGACCGTGAATTCCACGGTCAGCACGTCACCGGCCTTACCGGACGGATAATCGGTCGGCGCGCGGTGGACGGCGCTGACCGCGCTCTCGGGAAAAACCTCGGCATAGAAGCGCGCTGCCGCCTCGGCGTCCTTGTCGTACCAGAGGCAAATCTTGTTCTTGGCCATTTGCTCGCCCTTTCCTTCTGCGTTGCATCGGTCGTGCTGGCCCAAGGACGCACCGCGCGCCGCCTAGCCGACATCGGCCGAAACATTTTTCGGCGGAGACCGCCGCAGGCGCTCACTTCGCGGCTGCGCGGAGATTGGTCTGACGGCAGTGCCCGCCCAGGTTCCGGAAGACGTTGCTTCGCATTCCCGCCTCGACCGGTAGGATCCCGGGCGAGCCCAGCTTCAACCCGTAGAGAACGATGCGCGTGCCGCCGTCCGACGACGTGATCGTCGGCTTGCCGTCGTCATCGAGCCCATAGGTCCAGGTCGGCCGGTCCGCGCCTTCGAAGGCCTGACGCACGCCGTCGGCCGACACGAAGGCGCGCTCGTAGAAGCGGGGCGGTGCACCCTCGGCCATGGCCACGTCGAAATAGAACGACACGGCCGTGCTGCTGTGCATGAAGGCATTGAACGCGCAGTCGAGCGAGGGCGGCAGGCTTTCGGCCGCGGGCTCGCGCAGCGCCGCGGCGACCGGCTTCGGCCGCGCAGACGGCGGACTGGACGGCCCCAGCGCAAGATAAGCGATCGCGAGACCCGCGCTCGCGACCGCGGCGGCAACCGCCAGGATCACGCTTCGACGGGGGCGATGCGCCGCCTGAGACGATGAGTCCACGTCCTATCCTCCGAAGCCGAGCCGCGCTGAAACATCCACCCCACGCGGTGGCCCAACTCGTCCGCAGGTGTCAACGGGAGAATGGCGGCGGGCGCGAAAACCGGGATTTGCGAAGGTGGGGATCTTTTTGATGCGCGGTGCGCGCTCCGTCGTGATGGATCGCACAGCGTCGGCCGCGACCGGCGCAACGACCTTCTGCTTTGCGCGATCTCTTTGCTCGAGACGTCCGATGAAGAAACTGGAGCGGGCGAAGGGAATCGAACCCTCGACATTCAGCTTGGGAAGCTGACGTTCTACCTCTGAACTACACCCGCGAACCCAGGAAATATGGGCGTTTTAGCCGATTGCAGCGCGTTAGCAAACAGACAAAACGGAAACTTCGGACAAAACGGACTGATGAGCCGTGGACGACGGGATCGTTCCGGTCTCTGGGGCGTCTCCTCGCGGAGCGTCGACCCAGCGACGCACCCGCGCGAATTGAACCGTTCAACGCCGAGCCAAGTTTAAGCCTCGGTTTGCGCCCGCGCTCGGGGACCAGAACGTCGAAGCCGACCCGGCCTCTCGATCCGGACTGACAACACGCTTCCGGCGAAAAAGGAGACCCCTAATGAGCTTCGTAACGACGAGAGACGGCACTGACATCTTTTACAAGGACTGGGGACCGCGCGAGGCGCAGCCGCTCGTCTTTCATCATGGCTGGCCGCTCAGCGCCGACGACTGGGACGCGCAGATGCTGTTCTTCCTCGCGCAAGGGTTCCGCGTCATCGCTCACGACAGGCGGGGGCACGGCCGCTCGAGCCAGGTGAGCGACGGTCATGACATGGACCATTACGCCGCCGACACGTCCGCCGTCTGCGAGCATCTCGACCTCAGGAACGCGATCCATATCGGCCACTCGACCGGCGGCGGCCAGGTCGCCCGTTACGTCGCCCAGTTCGGCGAGCCGCAGGGGCGCGTCGCCAAGGCCGTGCTGATCAGCGCGGTTCCGCCGCTGATGGTGAAGACCGACACGAATCCCGGCGGCACGCCGATCGAGGTGTTCGACGATTTCCGCGCGCAGCTCGCCGCCAACCGCGCGCAATTCTACCTCGATGTGGCCAGCGGACCGTTCTACGGCTTCAATCGCCTGCTCACCAAGGCCTCCGATGGCGTCATTCAGAATTGGTGGCGCCAGGGCATGATGGGCAGCGCCAAAGCGCATTACGAGGGCATCAAGGCCTTCTCCGAAACCGACCAGACGGAGGACCTCAGGGCGATCACGGTGCCGACCTTCGTCATGCAGGGCGACGACGATCAGGTCGTTCCCTACAAGAACGCGAGCCTGCTGCAGGACAAGCTGCTCAGGAACAGTCAGCTCAAGATCTATTCCGGCTACTCGCACGGCATGCACACCGTCAACGCCGATGTCATCAACGCCGACCTGCTCGCCTTCATCCGAGGGTGAGAAGCACGGGTGAACCGCGTGGCCCATCGGCCCGCGAAAGACGCGCGCGTTATCGCTGCCGGCTCCTGGGCCGGCCGCACCGTCGACGTGCGTCTCTCAGATAAAAGCGTTATTAAACAATATATTATCGTGAATTCCGCGCCCCTTGGACGGTCGGCCCGTCCCGTGCGTTCGCTCCTGTCGCCTTAACGTCTTGCGCGCGCGCGATCTTGCGGGCATCACCCAATCTTGCACGCGCCTTCGGCGCTCCCATTTAAGAGCGTTGCCCGCGCCGCCGCGCCGCTTCGACACGCACTCCGAACCACACGCACTCTGGAAAAGGCCCATGACCGAGATCACCCCTCCTGTCGTTCCCGCCGAGTGGGCGCCGCAAGCCGCGATCTGGACCGCATGGCCGGCCAACGCCGACGAGTGGAACGGCGACCTCGACACGCCGCGCCAGGACGTGGCCGCGCTCGTGAAGGCACTCGCCGAAAGCAACCATGTGCGCCTTCTGGTCAACGGCGAGGAAGCGGCCGCGTCGGCGCTCGAAGCCGTGGGCGACAAGGCCGAGCTGGTCTCGGCCAAGTACGGCGACATCTGGCTGCGCGACACGGGGCCGATCTTCGCGCACCTCGGCAACAATCGCGTGGCGCTGCGATTCGCCACCAACAGTTGGGGCGGCAAATACGATCTGCCCGACGATCTCACCGTGGGCGACACGGTGGCGGAGATGGCGGGCACGCCGATCCGCCGCTTCGATTTCGTGCTCGAAGGCGGCGCGGTGGACCATGACGGCGAAGGCACCATCCTCGCCACCAAGCAGACGCTGCTCAATCCGAACCGCAACGGCTGGACGGCGGCCGACGCGGAGGCCGCGCTGCGCGTGGCGTTCGGCACCAAGAAACTCATCTGGGTCGACGAGGGGCTGATCGGCGACCACACGGACGGGCACATCGACAACATCGCCCGCTTCGTCGCGCCGGGCCGCGTCGTCTGCCAGGCGCCCGCCGGCGCCGACGATCCCAACGCCGCCATTCTCGACGCCATCGCGGCGCGGCTCGAGGACGCGACCGACGCGGCCGGGCGCAAGCTCGAGGTCATCCGCATCCCCGGGGTCGGGCGCTACGAGAACGCGCTCGGCGAGCTCTCGCCGGCCTCGCACATGAATTTCATCATCGCCAACGGCGTCGTGGTGGTGCCCGTCTACGGCACGCCGACGCAGTCCGCAGCGCTCGCCGCGCTGCAGAAGGTCTTCCCGGAGCGCAAGGTCGTCGGCGTCTCCTCGCGCGGCCTGCTCGGCTGCGGCGAGGCCGGCGGCGGCTCCTTCCATTGCATCACCCAGCAGGAACCCCTCTAATGACAGCACGCACGATCACGGTCGCGGGACTTCAAACGTCGTACGGGCCGGACCTCGCCGCCAACATAGCCAAGACGGAAGCGTTGGTGCGCGAAGCAGCGCGCGGCGGGGCGGATGTCGTGCTGCCGTCGGAGCTGTTCCAGGGCATCTACTTTTGCACGCGGCAGGATCCGAAGTGGTTCGAGACCGCGCTTCCGACGGCCGAGCACCCGTGCGTCAAGGCGCTCGCGAAGCTCGCCGGCGAGCTCAAGGTCGTGATCCCGATCTCGTTCTTCGAGAAGGACGGGCCACGCTATTACAACAGCATCGCGATCGCGGACGCGGACGGCGAGATCCTCGGCGTCTACCGCAAGAGCCATATCCCCGACGGCCCCGGCTACCAGGAGAAGTACTACTTCCGGCCGGGCGACACGGGCTTCAAGACGTGGAAGACCAAGCGCGGGCACATCGGCGTCGGCATCTGCTGGGATCAGTGGTATCCCGAGACCGCGCGCGCCATGGCGGTGCAAGGGGCGGAAGTCCTCTTCTATCCGACGGCCATCGGCTCGGAGCCCTATGACGCGAGCCTCGACACGCATCTCCAGTGGCAGCGCGCCATGCAGGGGCATGCGGTCTCGAATGCGGTGCCGATCGTCGCGGCGAACCGCATCGGCCTCGAGGATAACGAGGGCGTGCAGCAGAGGTTCTACGGCCATTCGTTCATCGCCGATCATCGCGGCGAGCTGGTCGAGAGCTTCGGCGCGACGGACGAAGGCGTGCTGATGCACACGTTCGATCTCAGCCTGATCGAGAGCTATCGCGCGGACTGGGGCTTCTTCCGCGACCGGCGCACGGATCTCTACGCGAAAAGCATCATCTAAGGGCGGCTGCTCGGGGCGGCAGGTCGAGCGAGCTGACTGAAGGCCTCACAGTCAGCCCGCCCTCCTTTTCGTGGTCTCAACTCCCGTGAGCCGACCCTGCGCAAGGTCGGCATGACGGCCGTTTGTCGGCTCGGCTTCTAGAGCTTGCGCTCTAGATTCTTGATTGGTCGCATTTTCTGACGACGAACCGGAGTCCACTTCGTCGAAAAATGCTCCGGGTTGGTAGACTTACTCGGCAGGGGCGGCAGGAGCGTCCGCCGCGCCGTTCACGTGGGCGATCACCTCGGGGGCGATCACGGGCTCGGGTCCGTCGGACTTCGCGTCGGCTTCGAGCTCGGCGTCGTCGTGCTCGGCTTCGGGCTCGGCGGCGGCTTCGGCTTCCGCGGTCGGTGCTGCGGCTTCAGCAGGCGCTTCCTCGGCTGCGGCCTCGACCGGTGCTTCGGAGGCAGGCTCCTCGGCTGCAGCTTCAGCGGCAGGCTCGGATGCTTCCGCTTCAGGTGCAGCCTCGGCAGCAGGTGCTTCTTCCGCGGCGGCAGCTTCGGCGACAGTCTCTTCAGTAGCGGCGTCCGCAGCCGGTTCTTCGGCGGCGGCTTCGACGGCAGGTGCTTCCTCAGCGGCTGACGCTTCGGCGACGACTTCCTCGGCAACAGTCTCCTCAGCGACGGCGTCCGCGGCCGGTTCTTCGGCGGCGGCTTCGACGGCGGGTGCCTCCTCAGCGGCTGACGCTTCGGCGACGACTTCCTCGGCAACAGTCTCCTCAGCGACGGCGTCCGCGGCCGGTTCTTCGGCGGCGGCTTCGACGGCGGGTGCCTCCTCAGCGGCTGACGCTTCGGCGACGACTTCCTCGGCAACAGTCTCCTCAGCGACGGCGTCCGCGGCCGGTTCTTCGGCGGCGGCTTCCGCCACAGCCTCGGCCATCTCGGGTTCGGCAACGACTTCGGCCGCAGGCTCCTCGGCTGCGGCTTCTACGGGGGTCTCCTCGGCCGGTGCTTCGGCAGCGGCTTCTTCAGCAGGGGCCTCTGTCTCCGCAGCGGCCTCCGCCTCGGCGGCCGGTGCGTCCTCACTCGTGTTCTCGCTCGCGGCGGCCTCCTCGGCAGCCGGCTCCTCCGCCGCGGCGGCTTCGGCCGTCTCCGGCTCGGCCTCGGCTGCGACCGCCAGAACGGGCTCCGAGAGGGCCGTTCCGCACGCGGCGATCGTGTCGACAGGGGCTTCCCGGGCAGGCGCAGCCGCCGCCGGAACGCCCTCGATGAACTCACTCATTTCCCTTGCGAGCTGGACAACGGTGTCGGCCTTGCAGCCGAGCTCCATTGCCATCCGCAAGCAGGCAAATCTCTGCTCTTGGAGGTTCATGAGAACTCCATTTTTTGGGGTTTGCGATGTGCGTGACGTTGCTTGGTGCGACAGAAGCAACGCACGCATCATACTGCTTCGTTTATCTTGCGGCTATACGCGATAGACTTAAAAACACTAATATTTCCAAGTAAAATCAGAGACCTATCGCACCTCGCATTTCCGGGGGCGCGGACGCGGGTTAAGCCGTCCGGATAAAGAGCTTTGTGAAGGTCGGACTCATTTCGACCGCCTTCGCTACGTGGCTTTACGTACCCGGCCCGATGGCGATTTTTCCCGACGCGGCCGAGCAGCGGATGCTGACGCCTGGAAAACATTCACGGTCAATCTGCACACTCTTCCCGCGCGCGGTGCGCCTCACAAAAACGTCAATCGCCGTATGGATTTGCGGCCTTTTCGCCGCCTCCGCGCAGTGCCAGAACCGGCGCATCCGACAACATGTTCTCCGGGAGAACCGCTCATGTCCGTCCGCCCCCTGGTTTTCGCCGCCGCGCTCCTTGGCCTCGCCTCGCCGCTCGCCGCCAAGACGCTGGCCTACGAGGACAACAAGCTCAACTTCAAGTCCTGCTCCGGCACCAACGTCTCGGCCCGCTGGGTCGGCGGCAACATCGCCTTGAGCGAGCCGGGCAAGTCGCCCACGGATCCCGCGCCCTCGGCCGAGTTCATGACGTGGGAGGGTGCCTGCGCCACGTTCGCCTGGGGGTCTGACATCGGCGCCCTCGTAATCAAGCAGGGCGACACGCCGCAGGCGAGCCAGATCGTGCGCTTCGTCTCCTGGGACGGCTCCAAGTGGGCGGCCGCCCGCACCGGCGCCGGATTCTTCCTGGCCCGCGTCGCCGACAAGGACGCGGCCGATCCCGCCGCCAACATGAAGGCCGCCGGCGAATGGCTGTCCAAGAACAACAAGCTCGGCGTTCCGGCCGCGGACATCCTGGCCGAGGCGCTGCAGGCGGGCGACAAGACCGCCAATTAACGCTGCGCCTTCGGAGCGCGCACTCGGACCGCGAACTCCGGCCGCACGGCGGGCGGGCGTCGCGCGGCTCGCTTCGGGCGGCGGCAATGTGCTAGGAAGCGCGACGTTTTCGAAACCCGCGCTTTCCTCTCCACACGCCCATGCCCCAGTCTGCCGCCACCGCCGCATCCCTCCGTGCCCGTCCCGAATGGACGAATGCGCGCCGTATCGTCGTGAAAATCGGCTCGGCGCTGCTGGCCGACCGCGATACGGGCACGCTCAAGACCGAATGGCTCGCGTCCCTCGTCGCGGACGTGGCGGAGCTGGCGCGGCAGGGCAAGGACGTCGTGCTCGTCTCGTCGGGCTCCATCGCGCTCGGCCGCCACAAGCTCGGCTTGCCGAAAGGGCCGCTCGAGCTCGAGCAGTCGCAGGCCGCCGCCGCCGTCGGGCAGATCGGGCTTGCGCACGCCTACCAGGAGCTCGCCGCCAAATCGGGCCTCACGGTCGCGCAGATCCTGCTCACGATCGGCGACACGGAGGAACGGCGCCGCTACCTCAACGCCCGCCACACCATCGAGACGCTGCTGGCGCTGAAAGCGATCCCCGTCGTCAACGAGAACGACACGGTGGCGACTGCCGAGATCAAGTACGGCGACAACGACCGGCTTTCGGCGCGCGTCGCCGGCATGGTGTCGGCGGATTGCCTGGTGCTGCTGTCCGACATCGACGGGCTCTATACGGCGCCGCCGAATTCGAGCGCGGACGCCGAGCACATTCCCCTCGTCACGGAGATCACGCCCGAGATCGAGGCGATGGCGGGCGACGCCGGCACCGAGCTCTCCAAGGGCGGCATGAAGACGAAGATCGAGGCGGGACGCATCGCGACGGCTGCGGGCACCCACATGGTGATCACGACGGGAAAGATCCTGCATCCGCTGCGCGCGATCTCCGAGGGCTCGAAGGTGACGTGGTTCCTCGCCAAGCAGGACCCGGTGACGGCACGCAAGCGGTGGATCTCGGGGCAGCTCACGCCGCGCGGCACGCTGCATATCGATGCGGGCGCGGAGACGGCGCTGCTGGCCGGCAAGAGCCTGCTGGCGGCCGGCGTGCGGCGCGTCGACGGCGAGTTCGAGCGGGGCGATGCGGTTACGATCCGCGCCGCCGACGGGCGCGAGCTCGGCCGCGGCCTCTCCTCGTACGGAAGCGCGGACGCGGCGCGTATCTTCGGGCACAAGTCGGCGGAAATCGCCGAAATCCTCGGCTACGAGGGCGGCCCGGAGCTCGTGCACCGCAACGATATGGCGCTTCACCGCAAATAGCGGCATTGACCTCGGCCCCGAACGACACGAAGTATCGAGCCATGCAAAAGGCAACCGACATCGACGGCAGCACGGGCGCGCTGATGCGCGCGGTGGGCCAGGCGGCCCGCGAGGCAGCGCACGTGCTGGCGCTGGCGCCGCGCGCGCAGAAGGATGCGGCGCTGAAGAATGCCGCCGAGGCCCTGCGGCGCGACCGGCAGAAGATCCTCGACGCGAACGCCCGCGATGTGGCTGCCGCGCGCGAGGCGGGCCGGGCGGCGTCCTTCGTCGACCGCCTCGTCCTCAACGACAAGCGCATCGAAGCGATCGCCGTCGGCCTCGAGGACGTGGCCGCACTCGCCGATCCGGTCGGGGCCGTGCTCGCGGACTGGACGCGGCCGAACGGGCTCAACATCCAGCGCGTGCGCGTGCCCATCGGCGTCATCGGCATCATCTACGAAAGCCGCCCGAACGTGACAGCGGACGCGGGCGCGTTGAGCCTCAAATCCGGCAATGCCGCCATCCTGCGCGGCGGCTCCGACAGCCACCATTCGAGCCTCGCCATCCATGCGTGCCTCGCCGAAGGCATCGCCGCGGCGGGACTGCCGCCGGCGGCGATCCAGTACGTCGAGACGACGGACCGCGATGCGGTGGGCCACATGCTCGCCGGACTCGGCGGGACTATCGACGTCATCGTTCCGCGCGGCGGCAAGGGCCTCGTCCAGCGCGTGCAGGACGAGGCGCGCGTGCCCGTGTTCGCGCATCTCGAAGGCATCTGCCATACGTACGTCGACGCCAAGGCCGATCTCGCGATGGCGCGCGACGTCGTCGTCAACGCGAAGATGCGCCGGACGGGCGTCTGCGGAGCGACGGAATGCCTGCTCGTGGACCGCGGTGCGCCTGCGAACGCGCTGCCGGATCTGATCGGCGCGCTGATTGCGGCGGGCGCGGAAGTGCGCGGCGATGCGGAAGCGCAAGCCGCCGACGCGCGCGTCAAGGCGGCGACGCCCGAAGACTACGGCCACGAGTTTCTCGACGCGATCATCGCGGTCAAAGCCGTGGACGGCGTGGAGGACGCCATCGCGCATATCGCGCGCTACGGCTCGCAGCATACCGACGCGATCATCACCGCGGACGAGCCGACGGCGCAGCGTTTCTTATCCGAGGTGGACAGCGCCATCGTGCTCTGGAACGCCTCGACGCAGTTCGCGGACGGCGGCGAGTTCGGGTTCGGCGCCGAGATCGGCATCGCGACGGGCAAGCTGCATGCGCGCGGGCCGGTCGGCGTCGAGCAGCTCACGAGCTTCAAGTACGTAGTGCGCGGCACCGGCCAGACGCGGCCGGCGTAGGGGGCCGGGCCACGGCATCCAGCGCAAGCGCCTTCGTCCGCTCAGGGCCAGCAGGCCAAATCACACGCAGCACCAAGCCTCGCCACGTACCAAGTCACATCGAGTAGTGCAGCGCAGCGCCGAGGAGTGCCATCATCGGCAAGCCGAGCCCTACGACAAGGCCCAGCCCCTTGAGGACGCGACGCCCAAGATGGGAGTCTTGCATCGACTTCGTCCTGGCGATGCTCCAGAGCACCCACCACCAAAACCCGCCCCATAACGCGCACACTCCCACGAATAAGAGAACAAATTTCAAGTCCATAATGACATCCTCTCATTTTTCAAAAAATTCGGCTGGCGGCTGAACGCAAAGGATCGCGCAGATCGTCGGTCGGAAACAAAAGGGGGCGTCATTCGGAGGATCAAAGAACAAGGAAGAGCCCCACGCCGACCATCGCGATGACCGGCGTGCCGATCCCCATGAACAGGCCCAATCCCTTGAAAGCCCGACGCGCAACATTGGATTCCGCGACCGGCTTCAGCTTGGCGATGCGCCAGAGCACCCACCACCAGAAGGCGCCCGCTATCACGCTCAATGCGAGCGACAGCACAATAAATTTCAAAACGCCTTCTTCCATGACACCCCTCCATGATCTGCAACACAGGCTCGTCGCCTGTCGTTGCCAAGGTCACGCGAGCCCAGGGAGAGACAAGAAGCCGTTCCCCTCATTCGCTCCGAGAACGTGCTGGACTATGAAGAGCGATTGTCGCCGACGCTGTCCCGCGTGTGACGTCATGCGGGAATTTTCATTCATTGCCGTCGAGTCGCTGTCCAAAACCGAACGTATTTCGGTTTCGACACCTCAGAAAACATGATTGCTTCTCGTGACCGATGGCGGCGGAGCATCTCGCTCCATCGGTCAGCGACGGCTGATTGACACGATCAGTTGCCTTGATAACCTGCCTATCGAGCAGGCTCGTCCCCGACGTCGTGCCCCGTGTGGGCCGGTCATCTGTAGTGGGACCTACAGGGCGTTATCGAGCTTCCGCTTCTTCACGACAGGCTGTTCGCGTTTGGACCTGAGGGGCGTCTGCCGCTCTTGGGCCCGGCGCGTGGGAAATGGAGGCGTCGGAGATCGACGGGCCATGGTCCTGCTCGTCGACCGCTTGGCGTTGTCGGAACAAATGCGCCCTTACGACATGGAGGTCTCAGGCTCATGGATCAATTTCGCTACGACGGCGCCTGGAACTCCGACGCGCCTGCCGACCCCGGCCGACGCCGGTTCTTCATCGGCGCAACGGCGCTCGGCGCAGCCGTCGCCACAGGGGCGCCGCGCCTTGCCAAGGCCGACCCGCCCGCCACGTCCGAGCGCCTGAGGATCGGTGAGTCGCTCGCGCCTGGGCCGTCCCGCTTTCATCCGTCCTTCGTCAAGGACGTCGGTCTCCTGACCGATCTCAATGCCACCAACCAGGGCGGAGCCTGGTGGAATTTCGATACCTACATCACGCCGGTCGAGCAGTTCTACATCCGCAACGAATACGCCACGCCCCGCGCCGAGATCGACAAGCGCGTCGATCCGAGGTTCTGGCGGCTCAAGATCCACGGCGACGCGGTCGAGCGGCCGATCGAGATCGGCTACGAGGATCTGCTCAAGATGCCGTCCCGATCGATCATCGCCGTGATGCAGTGCGCCGGCAACGGCCGGACATTGTTCTGGGAGCAGCAGAGCATGCTCGAAAAGCCGCAGAAGGTCTCCGGCAACGGCTGGGGTCTTGGCGGCGTCGGGATGGCCGAATGGCAATACGTCCCGATGAGCCATATCTTCGATCTCGTCGGCCTGAAGCCCAACGCCAAGGCGTGCCTGTTCTGGTCCGGCGTGGACGGCAAGACGTCCAACAGCGAATCCGACACCGGACGGCCGATGCCGGTCGCCGACATCCTCAGCCGCAGCGACGACATCGGCCTCGCCTTCAAGATGAACGGAAAGCCGCTTGCCGCCGACCATGGCGCGCCGGTCCGCGCGCTGGTGCCGGGCTGGTGCGGAGGGGCGTCGACCAAATGGCTGACCGAGATCAAGATCGCGAGCCACGATTTCTGGGTTCGCCTCAACACGATCGGGCACTCGATGGTCGGGCCTCATTATCCGGCTCCCAAGCCCGCGCCCGAGGACGAGTTCCGCTTCGTCACGCCAGAGAACGTCATCGGCATTCCCGTGACGTGGCATACGATGCGGTCGATGATCGCGCTGCCGCTGACCTTGAACAAGCAGCCGCGCATGCCGTCCAACTATCCGCTGGAGCGCGGCGAGCCACCTATGCTCGCGGCAGGACGCCGAACGATCCGAGGCTACGCCTGGGCCCCGGAATGCGGTGTTCGGCGCGTCGACGTGCGGGTCAATGGCGGCGGTTGGCAAGAGGTGCCGCTGCTCGATCCGCAGATCAATCCCTATACCTGGCGGCGGTTCGAGCTCGCCCTGGATCTCCTTCCCGGCGAGCACCTGATCGAGACCCGGACGATGGACAATCGCGGCCAGGTCCAGCCGCCAAACGTGCCCTATAACGAAGGCGGCTACGATTGCTCGGCGATCCCGCGCTTTCAGGTCAGGGTCGTCTGATCGCTGCCGGAGGGACGATCAGGCGGCCGTCAGCGACACGAAGCCGGTGCGGGCCATGACGTGGTCGAGCGTGCGCTCCAGCATGTCGAGCTTGAAGGGCTTCACGAGATAGCCGGTCGCGCCGGCGGCCTTGGCGGCGAGGATGTTCTCGGGCTTCGATTCCGCGGTGATCAGAACGAACGGCGTGTCGACCATCTCGGGCTTGGCGCGCACGTTCTTCAGAAGCTCGAAGCCGCTCATGCCGTCCATGTTCCAGTCGGACAGAATGAGGTCGTAGCGCTTCTCGGATAGCTTCGTCATCGCCTCGATGCCGTTGGCGGCGCCGTCGATGCGCGTGAAGCCGAGCTGGACGAGCAGGCGATGGAGAATCTTGAGCATCACCTGGCGGTCCTCGACGATCAGTACCTCGACATCCTGCCGGCCGCTCATGTGCTGTCCCCGTGCGCGAGTCCGCTCGTGCGAAGCGGCTCGCGGTTTCTCGTTGTTCTCTGTTCGCAGGATTCACGATCAGCAGTTACGAAACGGTAACCAAGACGGCGCGCCGTCCTCGCGGGGGCGTCGTCCCATCGCTTGGCCGTCAAGTCGCCTGCTGGGACTGGGCGGCCTCGTGGGCGATGCCGGCCGCGTCGCGCAGCTCGGCGTACTCGAGGGCCGCGTTGTCGACGTAGGCGTTTTCGCGCGCATGCGGGGCGTGCGCGGGTCCCAGCGCGGCGAGCGCGGACGGGCCTTCGTCGGACGAGGCGAAGAAGCCCTGCAGCACGACGCCCTTCTCGCGGTATTCGGGATCGGTCAGCATCAGCTCGTGCAACCGGCGCAGGTTGTAGTGCGGCACCGATGCCATGAGATGATGCGGCAGGTGGTAGTCCATGCCCCAGGGGAAGACCGCGTAGCGCACGATCGGGCCAGTCAGAAACACGCGCGTGTTCGTGAAGCGCCCGCGGTCGGCGTTGCCGTGCTGCACCCACTGGCGCAGCATCATGAAGAGCGGGAACGACGTGAAGAGCGGCAGCGCCCAGTAGAGCACGAAGTAGTGCCACGCCGGCGCCCAGCCCATGACGGACACGAAGGTCAGTGCGCCGTAGAGAATCGCGAAGTAGACGACGCGGCTGATCATCGTCGTGCGATGGGAGATGACGGGGGCGAGGCGCGTCTGGATGAAGGCCGTCTCGGGCATCATCAGAAGGTAGACGATGGCCCCCACCGTGGCGGCCGCGAGAAACACGATCGCCGCGTCGGGATGGGCATGGCGGATCAGCTCGCCCGTGACGATCGGCGCGCCGACGCCATAGAGCACGCCGACGCGCAGCGGCCACTTGGAGCCTTGGTCGTTCGGATCGACATAGGCATGGCCCTCGAAGCCGACGGCCGAGTATTTCGCGCGGATCAGCGTGAAGGCGGCGAGCCGCAACGGCGAAAGGGCTTTGACGAAGCTCCACAAGAGCTCGATGGGCGGGACCGGAAAGTCGAGCCAGTGGCCGCTCTCCTTGAGCTGGGCGATGTCCGGATCGCGCTCGGGGTCGTTGACGAACTGATGGTGCGCGAGGTGGTGGATGCGGAACTGGTAGGTGGACGTGTAGATCGGAAAGGCCGCCAGCCAGTCGGACGCGAGCTCGTTCAAGCGGCGGTCCTTGAAGAGAAGGAAGTGCGTGCCCTCGTGGATGGCGCCGCCGAACTGGTGCTGGGCGGCCCCGAGCACGAGGATCGCCACGACGTTGACGGCGACACCCCATTCCCAGCCCAGACCTTGGGCGGCAATCCAGCTACTGGCCGAGATCGCCAGCGCGATCGTGATGGCGATCACCGCGTAGACCTGGGCGAGGTGAAGCCAATTTGTCCAATTGTCTCGCGCCTTCAGCGCTTTAATGGCTTCGGACGCTTCGGCTCTTGCCAACGGCTGCGCCGCGGGCGAGGTGACGGTGCGAGCACGATCAGTCCGGGCGCCCCCGGCAGGCTCCGAACCAAGGCTCACTCCAGGGCTCCTTGCAGATCTGGCTGATTGGAAAAGTCACCGCATCTTGAAACGACTCTGGAATACTGACGTAGTTTACCCTAGGTATCAAGGATCGGGACGGCGACCCGGAGGTCCATCTGTGAACACGGTGAACGATGATGCAGCCCTGCATCAGGAGGGCCTCGATCTGCGCGCGGCCGCGCGGGCCGACCGGATCCATCGGCTGCGGCGGCTTCTGCGCTATACGGGGGTCAACCTGGCGACGCTGGCGCTGGACTACGCGATCTTCGTGCCGCTGACGCGCACGACGGGGCTGCCGGTGACGGCCAGCATCGTGGCCTACGTGGTCGCCCTCGCCGTGAACTATCAGCTCTCGCGGCTGTTCGTGTTCGGCGAGGACGGCAGCCACAAGGGCGAGCGGCGGCTGTTCATGCAGTTCTTCGCGACGGGCCTGCTCGGCCTCGTGCTGACGGCGGCGGTGACCGGCCTCGGCGTTCACGTTCTCGGCAAAAGCCCGGTGCTCTCCAAGACGATCGCGGTGCTCATCTGCTTCGTCGTGCTCTATATCATCCGGAGCCGGCTGGTCTTTACGCGCCTCGAATAGAGCGCGCGGCGGGACGGCTGGCGCCGACCGCCGTCTCCGCCAGACCTCAAGGTGCGATGTCCGTTCGTCTGATCTCGAAAAGCTTCGGCTCGCTCGCCGCGCAGCTTCCCCTCGCCACGCGGGGCCAGCGCATCGGGCTGCTCGGCGGATCGTTCAACCCGCCGCACCGGACACACGTGGCCATTTCCGAGGCCGTCATGAAGCGGCTGGCGCTCGACCAGGTCTGGTGGCTGGTTTCGCCCGGCAATCCGCTCAAGAGCCACGCGGATCTCGCGCCTCTCGCCGAACGCATCGCCGCCGCGCGGGCGCTGGCCGACACCCCGCGGATCAAGGTGACGGGGTTCGAGGCCGCCCTCGGCAGCGCCGCCACCGTCGTGACGCTGCAGTTCCTGCGGCGGCGCTATCCCGGCGTGCGGTTCGTCTGGATCATGGGCGGGGACAACCTCGCCGGCTTCCACCGCTGGGCGCAATGGCGCCGCATCGCGGCGACCGTGCCGTTCGTTGTCGCGGACCGCCCCGGCTGGCGGCTCAAGGCGCTGGCCTCGCCCGCGGCGCGGGCGCTCGCGCGCGCACGACTCGACGATCGGGACGCCGCCCGTTTGCCCGGCCGACGGCCGCCGGCATGGGCGTACCTCGGTGTCCGGCTTTCTCACGAGTCGTCGAGCCGCATTCGCGCCACCCGCCGCTCGGCTTGAGAAGTGACAAGAGAACCAGTCGCTTACCTTGTCGTATGGTTGTGTGCGCGGGGGTGCGACACTCTGCACGGGTTTCTATTGCTGGGGGACGGTCGGACAGCTATCTTTCTCCTTGCCGGTCCAGCATTCACGCGGGATCGGTGGCGGATCGACTCCCGGCCGGATGTGACGCGGGTTGGCCGGTCAGATCCAACCGCCTTTGCCAATCGGCCTCAACAAGGATGGCCACTGGTGATCGAAGGGAAAGGACATTTCCAAAAAGATGCGAACCGCCATTGAGGGCGCCCGGAAGGGTGCGCCTCCCGCCGAGATCGCGCGCGAGCATGCCGACTCGGAACCGCTGATCCAAAAGGTGCTCGGCTGGCTCGATGACGCCAAGGCCGAGAACCTCGTCTCCATCGATCTCAACGGCAAGTCGTCCATCGGCGACTTCATGGTGATCGCCACCGGTCGCTCCGACCGGCACGTGGGCGCCATCGCCGAGCAGCTCCGCAAGCACCTCAAGGATGTCGGATATGAAAATGTCCGCGTCGAGGGTCTGCAGACCTGCGACTGGGTGCTGATCGACGCCGGAGACATCCTGGTGCACGTGTTCCGTCCCGAGGTCCGCGACTTCTACAATCTCGAGAAGATGTGGTCGGCCTCGCGTCCGGGCGAGCAGACGCCGCACTAGGTCTCAGGCATGCCGGCGCGAAACCCGTTCGCGCCGCACGGCCTTTCGTTCCGGCCGCTCACGGCCGCGGAACGCAGGTTGGTTTGTTGTCTTTCGAACGCTCCGCCGACCGGGGCTGCTGCTGAGCGGCGCGCGTTGTTTGTCTCGCGGTCCTGAGGACGAGGCAGACGGGACGGGCGCCGCGGCGAGGTGCGATGCGTCTTTCCATCATCGCCATCGGCCGCCTCAAGGATGGGCCGGAGCGCGAGCTCTATCTGCGCTACTCCAAGCGAGTCGACGAGACCGGGCGCGCCGTGGCGCTCGGACCGCTCGCGCTTTCCGAATTTCCCGAGGCGCGGCAGGCCAGTGCCCGGCAACGGCAGGCGGATGAAGCGGCGCGCCTCACCGGGGCGGCGGGCGAAGCCGACCTCGTCGTCGCGCTGGACGAAACCGGAAAGACGATGACCAGCGAAGCCTTTGCGCGCTGGCTCGGCGCGCGGCGCGACGAGGGCCGCCGCACGGTCGCCTTCCTGATCGGCGGCGCCGACGGCCACGGCCCGGCCGCGCTCGAACGGGCCGACCTCAAATTGTCGCTCGGTCTCATGACGCTTCCGCACGGGCTCGCGCGCATCGTACTCGTCGAGCAGATCTACCGCGCGGTGACCATCCTGGCCGGCCACCCCTATCACCGGGCGTGACGCCGCTCTCCGGCCCTGAACCGCAACCGCGCCCGCCCGGCCACGGTGGCTCGTCAAAATGCTGCTTCAGCCGTCCGCTAAAATGCAAGACCTCGGTGTTTTTCCGAGGCTTATGGGCCCCGCCCGCATTAACCCCGCTGGGCGCGGGTCTGGACCGCGAGAATGTGAGCACGTAACAATTCTGCCGGCCTGCCGGACCGCCGTCGCGGGGCGGCCGGCCCGGTCGCCGAATGCTTTCTCGCGTGCCGTTGAAGGGGAGGACGAGGGGATGGTGCAGGATGTTGCGATGCCGCTGAGCGGCGTGCCGGCCGACGGCGCGACGCCTGCCGGACCCGCCGTGCCTGTGCCCGACATCGTGGCGCCCGACGCCATGCGCAAGCGCGAGCGCTTCATCCCCGTCACGACCTTCGCGCTGCTCGACCGCCTGACGCACCGCCACGCGTGGCCCAAGGGCCAGGCCCACGCCGCCCGGCGCTTCTTCCGCTATCTCGAATACTGGCGCCGCCAGCAGCACAGCGCCGCGCTCGGCCATCTGCTACAGGCGTACGAGGCCTTCAGTCCCGACAGCGATCTCCTGATCACGCGCTCCTTCACGGCGGACGAGCGCCTGCACATGCAGAAGCGCGTGGTGCGTGACATCGAATCCATCCTGAAGCAGGCCAACTATGTGCGGATCGACCCGACCGACGTGGAGCTGATCCTCACCAAGGAATCCCACTACGGGCTCGACTTGCATGTCGACTTCACGGCGTTCGAGGAGATCCTGATCTACTACCGCGGCGCCTCGAACAGGCGCGACCAGCGGCGCAGCCTGCGCCGCTTCATGCGCCAGGAAGAGTTCGACGTGCCGATCTTCCAGCGCCTGTTCCTGCTCTTCAAGCTCAAGTCCTTCGAGACGCGCGTCATCGAGGTGATGAAAGAGCTGCGCCTGCCGCGCAAGGAAGCGGAGAAGCATGTCCGCAACCTGCGTGCGCTGGTTCCCGCCGAGGTCAAGGAAACGAACATCTATCTCAAGCTGTTCAAGAACATCCCGCGCAGCGACGTCGAGATGGTGTTCCCGAACACGCGCGTGAAGTTCCGGCTGATGGACAAGCTGCGGCTCGGCCTCACGGCCAGCGGCGGCCTCGGCATGGGGGTAGCCGGCGCGGCCGGCAAGATCGCCTTCGCGGCCACCAATCCGCTTGCCGCGGCGGGCGCCGTGCTCGGCCTCGGCGGCATCGCGTTCCGGCAGGGCATGAACTTCCTGAACCAGCGCCAGCGCTACATGGTCGTGATGGCGCAGAACCTCTATTTCCACTCCATGGCCGACAACCGCGGCGTTCTGATCAAGCTCGCGGACCGCGCGGCCGAGGAGGATATCAAGGAGGAGATCCTGCTCTACAGCGTGCTCGCCAAAGAGCACTGCAAGCATTCGGACCTGCCGGCGATCGACGCCGCCATCGAGCAGTACCTGACCGCGAGCTTCGGCGTGCACGTGGATTTCGACCTCGAGGACGCGCTGAGCCGCCTCATCGCCGACGGGATCGTGACGGAGGAGGCGGACGGCACGCTGCGGACGCTGGGACCGGCGGCGGCCGCCTCGCATCTGGACGCCAAGTGGGACGTGTTCCTCGACAACATCCCGGACCTCATGGAGGCCGACGAGGAAGGCACCGAGGTCGACCGCACCGTGGCCAACGACGGCACCGTGCTGGACGACCCCAACATCCCGGCGCCCGATCCCCAGATCTAGGCTGTGAACTCATTATGGATCGCGCATTGACGCGAGGACGTTTGCGCTGCCGGCAGGAGCAAGACCGCCGCAAACCTCCACGGTTTGCAAGGTTTTGCGTCATGCTGGACGCATGCTTCCGGCATGAACCGGCGGCGAAAAAGGACCGCGCCCCTGCGGGGTGAGCCAAAGGCAGCCAATGGCGTCGTCAAAACGCTTGCCCGATGCGACAGCATCGAGCTGCGCGCTTTTCCTAGCCCTTGGCTGCCTTTGGCTCATCAATGCACGATCCATAATGAGTTCAAAGCCTAGCCCTTCCGGCTTGTGTTATAAGCCCCGGCGCGCCATACCGGCGCACGGCCGAGCCTGGCCCTTTCCGACCGCGATCCGTTCATGCTGCCACACAAGATTTTCGCCGAGACCGACACCCGCGACCTCGCCATGCAGATCGCCGGCGCGCTGCAGGACCTGCTCGAGCCGCCGCCGGACGCGCTCACGGTCTTCGAGGAAAAGCCCGCCGACGGCGGCGATCCGCATTGGCGCATCGAAGCTTATTTCTCCGACCCATGGGAGCCCGCCGCGCTGCAGGCCGAGATCTCGCAACTGCTCGACCGCGAGCTGCCGCCGTTCCACGCGGCCGAGATCCCCGACCTCAACTGGGTGGCGCTCTCGCAAGCCGCGCTGCCGCCGGTCGCGGCGCATCGCTTCATCGTGCACGGCAGCCACGACCGCGCGCGCGTGCCGCAAGGGCCGAACGCCATCCTGATCGAGGCAGGCGAAGCCTTCGGCACGGCGCATCACGCCACCACCTTCGGGTGCCTCATGGGCCTCGACCGGCTGAGCCATCGCCATCGCTTCCGCCGCATCCTGGATCTCGGCTGCGGCTCGGGGATCCTCGCCATCGCCGCGGCGCGGGCGTGGCCGAAGGCGCGCCTGCACGGCGTGGACATCGACCCCCAGTCCGTCGTCGTCGCGCGCGAGAACGCAGGGGTGAACCGGACCGGCGCGCGCATCTCGTTCGTGGTCGGACCCGGCGTCTCGGCGCCCGTCATCCGCGCGGCCGCCCCTTACGACTTCATCATCGCCAACATTCTGGCCGGGCCGCTGATCGCGCTTTCTCCGGACATCCGCCGCGCGCTCGCGCGCCGGGGCCATCTCATGCTGTCCGGCATTCTCAACCGTGAGGCGCCGCGCGTCATCGCCGCTTACCGGGCGCAGGGCTTCGCGCTCCTCGGCCACCAGCGCTACGATGGCTGGTCGACGCTTCTGCTCCGGAAAGGGCCCTGACGCCGCCGCACAAGGAAGGTCTCCGCACGATGTTCCAAACGTTTTCCGCGCCGATCGACTCCGAGGACGTTCCCGAACGCGTGAAGCGTCTGCGCAGCCTGATGGCCGACGACAAGCTGCAGGCCGTGCTGCTACCACGGGGCGACGAGTTCCAGGGCGAATATGTGGCGCCCTGCTCCGAGCGGCTGCGCTGGCTCACGGGCTTCTCGGGAAGCGCGGGGCTCACCGCGATCACGCGCCGTCATGCCGGGCTGTTCGTCGATGGGCGCTACACCGTGCAGGCGCGGGCGGAATGCGGCGGCGGGCTGTTCGATCTGCCCGGCATCGCGTCCTCGGCGCTGGTGCCGTGGCTCAAGGAGAAGCTCAAAGCGGGCGACGTGATCGGCTTCGATCCGTGGCTGCATTCGGTGTCGTTCGTCGCGTGGCTCGGCGATCAGGTGAAACCGGCCGGGCTCGTCTTGAAGCCGATGCGCCGCAATCTCATCGACGTCGTCTGGGGACAGGCGCGCCCGGCGCCGCCCGACGGGCCGGTGCAGCCGCACCCGCTCAAATACGCGGGCCAGGCGTCGGACGCCAAGATCGCGAGCCTGCAAAAGGCGCTGAAGGCGGCCGGACAGGATGCGGTCGTCCTCACCTCGACGGATTCGGTCTGCTGGCTTCTCAACATCCGCGGGCAGGACGTCGCGCACAACCCAGTCGTGCTGGCGTTCGCGATCGTCCCTCAGACAGGCAAACCCGAGCTCTTCATCCAGCGCGCGCGGCTGCCGCGCGAGACGATCGCGCACCTCGACGGCGTCGCGAGGATCTCGGCGCCGGATGCACTCACGACGCGCATCCGCGCGCTCAAGACCGCGGGCAAGCGGGTGCGCCTCGACTATGACCGCGCGGCCTCATGGTTCGCGCGCGCCCTCGGCAAGAGCGCCGTGCGCGGCACCGACCCCTGCGTTGCGCTCAAGGCGATCAAGAACGCGACCGAAATCAAGGGCGCGCGCATCGCCCATGTGCGCGACGGCGCGGCGGTCGTGCGCTTCCTCGCCTGGCTCGATCGCGCGGTCGCCGCCGGGGAGGCCATCGACGAGATCGCCGCCGTCCGCGCGCTCGAGGCGCAGCGCGCCGCCACGCAGTCGCTGAAGGAGATCTCCTTCGACACGATCTCCGGCAGCGGCGCGCATGGCGCGATCGTGCACTATCGCGTGACGGATGCCACCAACCGGCGCCTCGGGCCGGGCGAACTGTTCCTGCTCGATTCCGGCGCGCAGTACCTCGAAGGCACGACCGACATCACGCGCACGGTCGCCATCGGCCCGCCTTCGGCCGAGATGCGCGCGCGCTTCACGCTCGTTCTCAAGGGGCATATCGCCATCGCGACGGCGCGCTTCCCCAAGGGCACGCGCGGCATCGACCTCGATCCGTTCGCGCGGCGCGCGCTCTGGCAGCACGGGCTCGACTACGACCACGGCACGGGGCACGGCGTCGGCAGCTACCTTTCCGTCCACGAGGGGCCGCAGTCGATCTCGCGGGCCGGCATGGCGGTGCTGGAGCCGGGCATGATCATCTCCAACGAGCCGGGCTACTACAAGGAAGGCGCATACGGCATCCGCATCGAGAATCTCGTGCTGGTGACGGAACCGCAGAAGCCGGCGGGCGGCGACCGCGAGGTCCTGGGCTTCGAGACGCTGACGCTCGTGCCGATCGACCGGCGGCTGGTCGACAAGGACCTCCTGAGCGCCGAGGAGATCGCCTGGCTCGACGCCTATCACGCGGAGGTCGCGCGCACGATCGGACCCGAGGTCGATGCGGCGACGCGCGACTGGCTCGACGCTGCGACGCAGCCGATCTGAGTTGCATCGCCTCCCGGACCCTGCAGCCCGGCCGAAACGCCGGCGGCAGATGTTGCAGGGTGGATCGCCCAACGCCAAAAAAAACGGAGTCGGCTCAATCCCTTCGCGTCAATGATTACGTTTTTTCCATTTTCTTCAACGCGTCAGGCCGAATTTCTACTATGATTTATCACGTCTGATTCGGTGCGTGCGCGGCCCAGCGCTGCACGACCGGCGCAAGAAATCTCGTCGTGCGCAGCGCGTACTGGCGCCGACGACATCCGGCCACCGTATTTTTCGGAGCGTCTCATGACCGCGAGCAGCCCCCTGCCCGCTCCAAATCTCATGCCGCTCATGCGCTACCGCGACCTCGCGGAGGCGATGACGTGGCTCGAGCAGGCCTTCGACTTCGAAAAGCAGATCGCCGTCAGCGACAGCGACGGCGCCGTGATCTATGGGCAGATGAGCTATCGCGGCGGCCTGATCATGATGGGGGCGGTGCGCGACACCGACCTCGACAAGCTCATGCGCCAGCCCGACGAGGTCGGCGGCATCGGCACGCAGAGCTGCTATCTCGTCATCGACGACGCCGATACGCACTATGCGCGCGCGCAGGAGGCCGGCGCCGAGATCGTCCTCGAGCTCAAGAGCGACGGGCTCGGCCGGCGCGGCTATTCGTGTCGCGACCCCGAAGGGCACATCTGGAATTTCGGCACCTACAGCCCCGGCAAGGGCCTGACGCTGACGCGTCCCGACGCCGAGCCGGCGCCCAGCAGCGAGGAGCCCGCGCCCGCGCCGCGCTCGCGCAAATGGCTGATGGGATTGGTCGCGCTCTTTGCGGGCCTCGGCACGCTCGGCTGGGTCTTCGCCGACGACATCCGCACCAACGTCACGCAGCAGATCGCGCTCGCCGCCGGCCAACAGGCCGCCGCACGCGCCGAGCAGGCTTACGTCGAGCTCGTGAAGGTGCGTGCCGAGAAGCGCAAGGCCGAGGACGCGCTCGGAAAGCTCGGCAAGGACCTCGAAGCGGAGCGCGCCCGCGCCAAGACGGCCGAGGGCTCGAAGCAGTCCGCGGCCGACACGATCGCTGCGACGGATGCGGCGCGCAAAGCGGCCGACGCCGAGCGCCAATCCGCCCAGGCGGCGCGCGAAAGCGCAGAAAAGGCCCGGCAGACGGCCGAGGCGGAGTTGGCCTCGCTGCGCGGCGAACTCCAGCGCCAGAAGGCTGCGCTGGACGAGGCCGTCGAGAGCCGCCGCGTCAGCGAGGAGAAGCTCGCGGTGCAGGCCGCCGCGGCGGCGGAAACCGCTAAAAAGCTTGCCGCGGCCGAAGCGGCGGCCCAGGCGTCGAAGGCTGAAGATTCCAAAGCGGAGGCTTCCCGAACGGACGCCGCGTCCAAAGCTGAGACCGCTGCGCCGTCCTCACCGGCCGAGCCGTCGGCTCAGCAAGCCGCGACATCCCGCACCGAGGATATCGAAACCTCGGCGACGCGGGCGCCCGCCGCGGATCGGGAGCCCCCGGCTGCCGCCTCCGCCGTCTCGGACGAGAAGCCGGACGACGACGATGAGGCCAAAGCTCGGGCCAAGAATCCGGAGCCCGCGGAGCGGGCCGGCCGACGCAAGTCCGCCGGAAAGGGCAGCCGCAGCGTTCCCAAGGCCAAGGCCGCGCCCACGCCCCGCCGGCTGCCGTCGTACAATGTCGACGTCCGCAACGTCTGGCCTTACAATGGCTGGACAAATTAGGCCGCCAATTCAACAGGCTAGTTGAAAATCTTCAGTGGCGACGCCCGCTGTTCCGGCCGGAACAGCGGGCGTTTCCGCGTTGGGCCAATGTGTGCGCGGATCGGTTGATCGAGCAGAGCGCGAAGGGCTCCGCCTCGGCCGTACTCAGGCGCGAATTTCTTTCACTCCGTGCCGGAACGACAGTCATGCTTCAACAGAGAGAAAGCGAAAGGGGCGCGGTCATGTCTTGGAAATCCTCACTTCTCATTCTCGGCCTGGTGATCGGCGTAACGAGCGCCGGCGCGGGTCATGCGGATGCTGCGAGCAAGAAGCAGATCCAGCAGGCGCAAGCCGCCAAGGCTGCCAAGGCCAAGAAGGCCGCGGCCGCGCAGAACCAGAAGAAGCGCGAGTGGTATGAGAACGATCGGGACCGGGGTCTCGACATCGCGTCCGAATATGCGCCCGACACCATCGCGCGCGTGCGCAAGAACAACTACATCGCCAAGGGCGACACCGTGAGCACCGGCGGCGGCAAGCGCGGCTGGCAGCACTACATGGACAAGTACTACAAGCGCTGAAGCAGGTTCTCGTGCGGGTCGCATGTCTCGCGACGAACGACGACACAGCAGCTTGCGAACGGCGGAGGAGCGACGGCTTCTCCGCCGCTCGGCGTCGGATCAGCCCTTGATCAGGGCAATCCACTCGTCCTCGGTCAGCACCGTGACGCCGAGCTTCTGCGCATTCGTGAGCTTCGAGCCGGCATCGGCGCCGGCGATGACGTAGTCGGTCTTGGCGGAGACGGAGCCCGAGACCTTCGCGCCCAAGCGCTCGGCCTGGGCCTTGGCCTCGCTGCGCCCGAGCCGTTCGAGCTTGCCGGTGAAGACGACCGTCTTGCCGGTGACGGGCGAGGCGACCGCCTGGGCCCGCACATAGGGCTCGACGGTGACATGGGCCAGCAGATCATCGAGCGCCTCGACGTTATGCGGCTCGGACAGGAAGTCGACGAGCGCGTCCACCACCGTCGTGCCGATGCCCTCGATGGCGTCGATGTCGTTGTAGGCCTCGCTCTCCTTGCCGCCCTGCACGGCGGCCTCGACGGCCGCGCGGAACGCGTCGATGGTCTGGTAGGCGCGGGCGAGATCCTTGGCGGTCGTCTCGCCGACGTGGCGGATGCCGAGCGCGAAAATGAAGCGTTCGAGGCCGATGCGGCTGCGGGCCTCGATGGCGCGGAACAGCTTCTCGACCGACTTGGCCCCGAAGCCCTTGCGCTCGGCCAGCGGATTGGCGCTCGCCTTGTCGCGCGCTTCGAGCGTGAAGATGTCGGCGGGACGGCGGATCAGCCCTTCCTCGAAGAACAGCTCGATCTTCTCCTCGCCCAAGCCCTCGATGTCGAACGCCAGCCGCGACACGAAATGCTTCAGGCGCTCCTTGGCTTGCGCGGGACAGATCAGGCCGCCCGTGCACCGGCGCACGACGCCGCCCGCGGCGGGATCGTTGTCGGCCTCGCGCACCGCCTTGCTGCCGCACACCGGACAGGTTTTCGGGAACTCGTACGGCGTGGCGCCGGGCGGACGCTTCTCGATGACGACGCGCACGATCTGCGGAATGACGTCGCCCGCGCGCTGCACGACGACCGTGTCGCCGGCGCGGACATCCTTGCGCGCGATCTCGTCCTCGTTGTGCAGCGTCGCGTTCGACACGACGACGCCGCCGACGGTCACGGGCTCGAGCTTGGCGACGGGCGTCAGAGAACCCGTGCGGCCGACCTGGATCTCGATATCGCGCAGAACTGTCGTCGCCTGCTCGGCCGGAAACTTGTGCGCGATGGCCCAGCGGGGCGAGCGCGAAACGAAGCCGAGACGATCCTGGAAATCGAGGCGGTTCACCTTGTAGACGACGCCGTCGATGTCGTAGCCGAGCGAGGCGCGGCGCTCGGCGATCTCGCGATAGAAGGCGAGCAGCGCGTCCGCGCTCGTGCACACGCGCATCAACTCATTGACCGGCAGGCCCCACTTGGCGAACGCCTCGACCATGCCTTTCTGCGTGTCCGCCGGCAGGTCCGACATCTCGCCCCAGCCATAGGCGAAGAAGCGGAGCGGGCGGGCGGCGGTGATGGCGGAATCGAGCTGGCGAAGGGAGCCCGCCGCGGCATTGCGCGGGTTGGCGAACACCTTTCCGCCGGCCGCCGCCTGGGCTTCGTTCAGCGCCGCGAAGTCCGCATGCCCCATGTAGATCTCGCCGCGGATCTCGGCCACCGCCGGAACGTGGCCGCCCTTGAGGCGCGCCGGGATCTCGCGGATGGTTTTCACGTTGGCCGTGACGTTCTCGCCTTCCGCGCCGTCGCCGCGCGTGGCCGCCTCGACCAGCACGCCGCGCTCGTAGCGCAGCGAAATCGAAAGCCCGTCGATCTTGGGCTCCGCGGTGATGGCCAGCTCGTCCTCCGCGGCAAGCGACAGAAAGCGGCGCACGCGCACGGCGAAGTCCGTCACGTCCTCGTCGGCGAAAGCGTTGCCGAGCGAGAGCATCGGCACGCGGTGGCGCACCTTGGCGAACGTTTCCGAGGCGGGGGCGCCGACCCGGCGCGAGGGGCTGTCCGCGCGCACGAGATCGGGGAAGCGCGCTTCGATGGCCTCGTTGCGGCGGCGCAGCGCGTCGTAGTCGGCGTCCGAAATCTCGGGCTCGTCGTTCTGGTAGTAGAGCTGATCGTGACGGGCGATCTCGGCCGCCAAGCGCTCGAGCTCGGCGGCGGCGTCCGCGGGCGTCAGATCATCGACGGCAAGAGGTGGGGTGGAGCGCTTCGACTTGGCCATGCGCGTTCATAGCGGAAAATGCGGGCCGGAAAATACGGCATGGCCACGAGCGTCATGAAAAAATACGCAGGCTCAGCTCGGCCCGCCGAGCGAGAGCTTGGGGACGGCCTTCCACGCCTTGGTGATCCAGGAGTCGTTGCTCTCCGCCGGCGCCAAGCCCTCGGATTTCAGCAGCGCATGGGCGCGCTGATACCATTTCGACTCGGGGAAGTTGTGGCCCAGCACGGCCACCGCGGTCTGCGCTTCGTTGACGACGCCGAGCGCCATGTAGCACTCCGCGAGGCGCATCAGCGCCTCCTCCACGTGCCGGGTCGTCTGATACTCGGTCACGACCGTCTTGAACCGGTTGATGGCGGCGACGAAGTTGCGATCCTTCTGATAGTAGCGACCGGTCTCCATCTCGGAGGCGGCGAGATTGTCCTCGGCGATGCGGATGCGATTCTCCGCGTCGCGCGCGTAGGTGCTGTCCGGATAGCGCGAGCGCAGGATCTTGAGCTGCTCGAGCGCCTTGCGAGTCGCGGTCTGGTCGCGGTCGGCCGTCTTCATGTCGTCGAAGTAGGCGGAGGCGATGATGTGGTGGGCGAGCGGGGCGTCCTTCGTGCCCGGGTGCATGACCGTGTAGCGCTCGGCCGAGGCGATGGCCTCCGGCGTCTTGCCGGCCTTGTAGTAGGCGTAGGCGGCGAGCACGATGGCGCGGCGCGCTTCGGCCGAATAGGGATGCGAGCGGTCCAGATCCTCGAACTTGCGCGCGGCGTCGTCGAACTTGCCGCGGTTCATCAGGCTGTCCGCGTCGGCGTACATCTTCTCGGGCGGATCGGTGTTCAGGATGGCGGTGTCGGACGAGGAGGCACATCCGCCGAGGGCTGCCGCGACGCTGATCGCGCAGCACGTCATGACCGCTGCCAATTTCGGCGCCTTGCGCATTCCCTACCCTTACTCCCCCAGACGATCGAGCCTCAGCTCACGCGCCCGTAAACCGTCTTGCCGCTTCAGCCTCTCGCGATTGCCTAGCACACTTTGTTGCGTGCCTGAAGCGACGGCAGCCTCTGCGCACCGGATGTTTCGAGGATAGCTTCACAATGTGGTTGATGTGAGGCCCACGCCGGCCGGCGATGCAGCGATCCCGATAATTTCGTCGCGAATACAAACGCTTGCGAGACTGCTCCTTGCGAGGTCGCCGGCAGCGGCCCCACGACATCGCGCACGCCAGCGTGCGAATCCGGTTTGGTGAAAAGCCTACTCGCCGGCGACGGCGACAGCCGAGCGCTCGAACACCACGGGACGGGCGTCGCGCACACGCGGAGCCTGCACGATCGTCCAGGCGGAGGTGTCCTCCAGCAGCTTCTGGAGTACGAGCGAGTTCAGGCGATGACCGCCTTTCACGGAGCGATAGGCGCCGAGGAGCGGATGACCCGAAAGGCTCAAGTCGCCGACGGCGTCCAGCATCTTGTGGCGGACGAATTCCTTGGGATCGCGGAGGCCTTCGCGGTTCATCACGCGATCGTCGCCGATGGCGACCGTGTTCGTGAGGTTGGCGCCAAGGGCCAGACCGGCCTTCCAGAGGCGCTCGACGTCGCTCATGAAGCCGAAGGTGCGGGCGTTGGCCAGCTCGTTGCGGAAGACGCCGGGCGTCATCTCGAAGGCCAGGCGCTGCTTGCCGATGACGGGCGACGGGAAATCGATCTCGACGTCCATGTGGAAGCCGGAGTGCGGCGCGATCTCGCCCCAGCAGCCGTTTTCCTCGACACGAACCGTCTTCAGAACCTTGATGAAGCGGCGCGGGGCGGACAGCTCGCGGATGCCGACTTCGTCGATCGCCTCAACGAACGGCGCCGAGCTGCCGTCCATGATCGGAACTTCTTTGCTGTCGATCTCGATGATGCAGTTGTCGATCTGCAGGCCGCGAAGGGCGGCGAGGAGGTGCTCGACGGTGGAGACGGTGACGCCGTCCTCGTTACCAATGACCGTGCAGAGCGTGAGATTCTTGACGTTACAGACTTTTGCAGGGATTTCGGCGGTGACCCGGCCGCGCTTGGTGACGACGAAACGGAGCCCGGTATCGGCCGCTGCCGGATGCAGAATGACCGAAACCGGCGCTCCGCTATGCACCCCCGTGCCGTTGACCTTGATGTCCCGAGCAATCGTCGTCTGTCGCGCGCCAATAAATCGATTCGACATGCTGCGCCGTCCCTCGATGGCTTCCTCGACAAACCGTGCTTTTCGACGGCTTGTCACCCCCGACCGATGTCCGAATTCCGCCACCCTTAGATCCCCGTCATATCCCGCTGGGCTTGCTCTTGAAGGCCAGTCCCGTGCAGGTCGGTGGAACGAAATTGAAGCCGAACAGTTCGTCGTTAAGAAACGATAGTCCGCGTCCTGCTGTGGTACAAATCACGGTTTCTTACCGTGTGTTACGCTCCACGACACATTGGCGGGCGGGCTGAAACAGCGCGCCGCTCGCACGCAAATTACTTCCGACGTTCCCTGAAAAATACAGGCAATTCAACATCTTGCCCGTCGCCTCCGTTGGAGGCTCCGGGCGCGTGATAAGGCGCGTGCGCGTCGTACCCCTGCGCCTCGGCGGGGTTGGCGCGGGGCGAAGCCGGGTAGGCTTCGGCGCGCGCGGGCGTTCCGGCATACGAATCAGCGGCCGGGCGCATGCGCCCCGTGAGTCGCTCGAAAAGACCGATGCGGCGGCGCGGCTCGGCCTCGGCGTACGGCGCGGGGTGACCCGGGTGCTGCTGGGGGGCCTGAGACGGGGCGCCGCGGTCGCCGCTTTCGGGCCAGAAGCGCTGGCGGCGCACCTCGGCCGGCGGTTGCGGATCGAACTGGCCGGCATGCCCCGCGTCCTGCGCATACCCGTGCGGCAGGGGCGGCGGCGTCGCGGCGGCCGGGAGCTGCGGCGGGGTGTCCTCGATTCGGACGTTGCCGGGACCGCGCCAGGATTCGCCCGCCCGGCGATGGGGCTCGGCGGCCGGCGGCGGCGCGGCGCGGTGGCCGGCGAACGGTGCTGCCGGCTGCTGGAGTGCCTCGGTCAGCCGCTGCTGCAGATCATAGGCGCCGCCGCGCGCGTCACGCGACCGCTCGAAGGCGGCCGCCTCGCCCGGAAGCGGCGGCGGGCGATGGGCAGGCGCCGCGGGTGCGGCAGGCGCGGCCCCGCGCGCCGGCACGCGCACCCAATCCTCGGCGGGTGCAGGCGGAGCACGCTCGGGCTCGCCGACGCGGCTCATGCCGGACGCCACGATCGACACGCGGATCTTGTCGCCCATGGCCTGGTCGTAGGTGGCGCCGACGATGATGTTCGCTTCCGGGTCGACCTCCTGGCGGACGCGGCTCGCCGCCTCGTCGACCTCATACAGCGAAAGATCGACGCCGCCCGTGATCGAAAGCAGCAGCCCCTTGGCGCCGCGCAGCGAGACGTCGTCGAGCAGCGGATTGGAGATCGCCTCCTCGGCGGCGATGGTGGCGCGGCGCTCGCCCGAGGCTTCGCCCGTACCCATCATCGCCGTGCCCATGCCGCTCATGACCGTGCGCACGTCGGCGAAGTCGAGGTTGATCAGGCCTTCCTTGAGGATCAGGTCGACGATGCAGGCGACGCCCGAATAGAGCACCTGATCGGCCATGACGAAGGCTTCGGCGAAGGTCGTCTTCTCGCTCGCGATGCGGAAGAGGTTCTGGTTCGGGATGACGATCAGCGTGTCGACGCAGTTGCGCAGCTCCGCGACGCCCGCTTCGGCGATCCGCATGCGGCGCGCGCCTTCGAACAGGAACGGCTTCGTCACGACGCCGACGGTCAGGATCTCCATCTCGCGCGCCACGCGCGCGATGACGGAGGCCGCACCCGTCCCCGTGCCGCCGCCCATGCCGGCGGCGATGAAGACCATGTGCGAGCCCTTGATCTGGGTCTTGATGTCCTCGATGGCCTCCTCGGCCGCCGCCTCGCCGATCTCGGGGCGCGATCCGGCGCCGAGGCCCTCGGTCAACTGCGTGCCGAGCTGAATGCGGTGGTCCGCGCTCGAGGCGGCGAGCGCCTGGGCGTCCGTGTTCGCGACGATGAAGTCGACCCCGACGAGGCCGGTCGCGATCATGTTGTTGATGGCGTTACAGCCCGCGCCGCCGACGCCGATCACGGTCAGCTTCGGCTTCAGATCCGAATAGTCGGTTCGCCGACTTGAGCTGCTCATCTTGCCCCCGTTTCACGCGAGGGAGGTGTCCGCTGCGCGGCTCCCCGGCCAATCTCCTAGAGCGTTTTCCGATCCGAATTCCGTCGGATCGGAAAACGCTCTAGATTCTTGTTTTGTCGCATTTTCTTACGACGAACCGGCGTCCACTTCGTCGGAAAATGCTCTAGAGCTCGGCGCCGCTTCACTCCGACGGATGATGCGCTTCGCCTACCTAGAATCCTTCACGCAACCACATGCCGACACGCTTCAAATAACTCCCGGCGCCGCCGCTCGACGGCCCCAACACCTTGCGCCCCGCATACTCGGGACGATCCGACAGCAGCAATCCGACCACGGTCGAGAACGCTGCACTGCCGAGCGCGGGCGGAAGCCCGGAGATCGCCTGCGGGCCGGCGACGCGGACCGGACGCCCCAACTCGGCGGCCATGAAGTCCGCCAATCCCGTAAGCGCGCTCGTTCCGCCCGTCAGCACCAGGCTGCGGCCGGCATAGGCCGTCAACTCGCACGCCTCAAGGCGCTGGCGGATATGATCGGCGATGGCCCTTACGCGGGGCCGAACGACCTCGGCCAGCTCGGCCTTCGTGATCTGGTGCGTCGCCTCGCGATCCTCTCCGGCCGCCGGATACGAAAAGACGTCGTGCTCGTCGGATGGAGCACAGTGCACTGTGCCATAAAGCGCTTTGATTCGCTCGGCTTCCGCAAGGGGCGTATGCAAGGCGCGGGCGATGTCGAAGGTGATCTGCGCGCCGCCGAACGGGGCCGCGCAGGCATGCAGGAACCGGTCCTCGGCGAACATGGCGAGCGTGGTCGTGCCGGCGCCGATGTCGATGGCGGTGACGCCGAGCCGGCGCTCGTCCTGGGTGGTGGCCGCAAGCGCGCTCGCGAACGGCGCGGGCACGCAGCTCGCGGCTTCGAGATAGCAGCGGCCGACGACCATCAGGAGATTGCGGAGCGGGGCTTCGTCGGCCGTGACGGCGTGCAGATCGAGCGCGATCTCGCGGGCGGCCATGTTGCGCGGGTCGCGCGCGCCGGGGGCGCCGTCGAGCCGGACGGCGACCTCGTTCAAATGCACGACCGCGCGACCGCCCTGCTCCACGTAAGCCTGGCCGGCCGACAGCACGCGGTCGAGGTCGCCATCGGTCACGAACCCGGTCGGCACCTCGGCTTTGGCGGAAAAGTTGTGCGACTTCAGGCGCCCGCACGAGACCGAGACATGCACCTCCGCCAGCTCGACGCCCGCCATGCGCTCGGCCTGGGCGACGGCGGCGCGGGCGGCCTGCTCGGCGCGGTCGAGGTCGATGATCACGCCGCTCTTGACGCCCTCGGCGCGCTGCAGGCCGACGCCGAGCACGCGCACGCCCTCGCCGGCCGGCGCGGTCTCGGACTCGACGGCCGCGATCAGGCACGCCACTTTGCTCGTGCCGATGTCGAGGACACCGGCGATGTGCTTGCGGCCGTTTCTGCGTCGGGCTTTGTCCTTGATCATGGGCGGCTCCTCACGAGCCTGCGCCGGGCGCGGCGACCGCCGGGGCGGCCGCGGCGTCCGCCGGTCGCGCGGCCAGATGGCCGGGCCCGCGGAAATCGAGCGTGATGTTGCCTTGCGCGACCACGCGCTTCAGGCCTTCGTCGCGCGCGATCTCCTCCAGCGCGCCGACCTCGCCGTCCGCCGGCAATTCGATGGTCGCGGCGTTGGCGAGCTTGAGCCGCCAGCGCCGCTCGGAGACGCGCTCGGCCTCCGCGAACGCGCCGGCGAGATCCGGATAGTGCGCCAGCGCCTCCATGAACTCGGCCGCGATGGTGGCCGCACCTTCGCCCACGAAGCGCGGCAGGCGCGGCAGCGTTTCGCCGTCGACGGCGGCCAGCACGCGGCCGGTCTTGTCGATCAGGTAATTGCGATCCGCGCGTTTCCAGACGGCGTACGGCGTGCGCTCGGTCACGCGGATGTCGAGGCGGCCGGGATAGACGCGCGTCAGCTCGGCCGTGTCGATCCACGGCAGGCGCTCGATGCGCGCCTTGACGGCCGCCGTGTCGAGCGCGGCGAACGTGCGGACGTTGGCGAGGTCCAGCGCATCGAAGATGTCGCGGTCGAAGCTGTAGGTGTGGCCCTTGAGGGAAACCTGGTCGACGCCGAAGCCCGCCGCGCGCGCCCAGCTCTCGACGTCCGGCGCATAGCCCGCGCGGCGCAGCGTTTCCTCGGCGGCTCCCAGAGCCAGACCGAGCAAGAGCGCGCAGGCCAGGAAGCGCAGGCGGTTTTTCGGCTTCGGTGCGGCCGCTTCATCGGCGGCGGGCGCGTCATCGAAAGGGGACGCGACCTGATAGGGGCCGCGCGGCGCGGTATCGACGGTGTCGGGCGCGTCTTCGGGGAGGGTGCGAGGCGGCGATGACAGGTCCGCGTTGCGCGCCTGCCGTCGGATCATCCAGCTCTGCCCTACCTCAAACACCTCGCGTCCTCGACGATCCATCTTGTGAGCTGGCCGAATGTCCATCCCGCGTAGGCCGCAAGCTCCGGCACCAGCGATGTTCCGGTCATGCCGGGCTGCGTATTGACTTCCAGGCAGATCAGCTCGCCCGTTCCGCCCGGCGTATCGTCGAAGCGGAAATCCGCGCGCGACACGCCGCGGCAGCCGAGCGATGCATGGGCCGCCAGCGTGTATTTCCGGATCAACTGGTAAACATCCGGTAAAATATTGGCCGGAAGCTCGTGCTTCGAGCCGCCCGGCGCGTATTTGGCCTCGAAATCGTAGAACGCGAGGCCCTTCTGGGGGACGATCTCGATCACGTCCGTCGCGAAGTCGCCGATGACGGCGCAGGTGAGCTCGCGCCCGGCGATGAAACGCTCGATCATCACGACCTGCTCGGCCGGGCCGCCCGCCAGGATCTTCCGGGACCAGTCGTTCGATCCGTCGTGCACGATCAGCACGCCGACGCTCGAGCCCTCATCGACGGGCTTCACCACGTAGGGCGGCGGCAGGGCGTGGCCGGCGGCGGCCTCGCTGCGCGTCACGAGGCGCGCCTCCGCCACGGGCACGCCGGCGGCGCGCATGACGATCTTGGCGTTCTCCTTGTGCATGGCGAGCGCGGAGGCCAGCACGCCCGAGTGCGTATAGGGGAGTGCCATCGTCTCCAGGATGCCCTGGATGCAGCCATCCTCGCCGAAGCGGCCGTGCAGCGCGTTGAAGCACACGTCGGGGCGAAGCTCGGCCAGGCGGGCCGCGATGTCGCGCCCGACGTCCACCGTCGTGACGCGGTAGCCTTCGCCCAGGAGCGCTTCGGCCACGGCCGCGCCCGACCGCAGGCTGACGCTGCGCTCGGCGGAGAGCCCGCCCATCAGAACGGCCACATGCTCGAACGTGCGCGGCGGCGGCGTGCCCAGCTTCGTCATCAGGTCGTCGTCTCCGCGAGCGCCTCGCCCACCGGCTTGCCGTCCGCGGGACGGCCGAGGCGGATGATCTCCCAATCGAGCGTGACGCCCGACGTCGCCTTCACGCGCGCACGCACGGTCTCGCCGAGGCGCTCGATGTCCTCGCCGCTGGCGTTGCGGTCGTTGATGAGGAAGTTGCAGTGCTTCTCCGACACCATGGCGCCGCCGACGCGGAAGCCGCGGCAGCCGGCGTCGTCGATCAGCTTCCAGGCGCTGTGGCCGGCGGGATTCTTGAACGTCGAGCCGCCCGTGCGCTCCTTGATGGGCTGGTGCTTCTCGCGGTACTCGGCGACCTCGTCCATGGCGCGCAGGATGGCGGCCGTCTCGCCCGGCGTGCCCTGGAACAGAGCTTCGGTGAAGATCCAGTCGTGCGGCACGCCGCTGTGGCGATAGGTGAAGCCCATGTCGGCCAGCGAGAGCACATGGATGTTGCCGGCGGGATCGACGGCGCGCGCCTCGATCAGCACGTCCTTGGTCTCGCTGCCGTGGGCGCCCGCGTTCATGCGCAGCGCGCCGCCGATGGAGCCCGGGATGCCGCGATAGAACGCGAGGCCCGCGATGCCGGCCTCGGCGGCGGCGCGGGCAACCTTCACGTCCGGCACGACGGTGCCGACGCGCAGGCGGTGGCCGGGCTCCGCCCTGATGTCCGCGAAGCCGCGTCCCAGGCGAATGACGACGCCTTCGACGCCGCCGTCGCGCACGAGAAGGTTCGAGCCGAGGCCGATCACGAAGACCGGCAGCCCTTCCGGCTTGTTCTTCAGGAAGTAGGCGAGGTCCGCCTCGTCCTGCGGCGAGAAGAACACCTGTGCCGGGCCGCCGGCGCGGAACCAGGTGATGTCCGCGAGCGAAAAGTTCGCGGCCAGGCGGCCGCGCAACTCCGGCATGCGCGCCTTGAGATCAGCCGTGATGTCGGGAAAGGCCATGACGGGGCTACACCGCGCTCCCGGCGCGGCGCGGCTCTGCCGCCGCCAGCCAGTCCGGCAGACCGTGCGCCCACTCGGTCGAGGTGCCGGCGCCGAGCACGATCACCATGTCGCCGGCGCGGCCGTGGCGGCGGATCAGGCCGATCAAGTCGCGCGGATCGTCGATCGTGGCGACGGCCGGATGGCCGGTGGCGCGAATGCCTTCGGCGAGCGAAACCGGGTCGATGCCGTCGATCGGCTGCTCGCCGGCGCTGTAGAGCGGGGCGACGATCACGCTGTCGGCATGCTTGAAGCAGGCGGAGAACTCGCGAAAGAGATCGCGCACGCGCGTGTAGCGGTGCGGCTCGACCACGGCGATGACGCGGCCGCGGGCGCCGGCGCGCGCCGCTTCGAGCACGGCGGCGATCTCGGCCGGGTGGTGGCCGTAGTCGTCGAAGATCTGCACGCCGTTCCACGTGCCGGTGAGCTGGAAGCGGCGCTTCACGCCCGAGAAGGCGGCGAGGCCCGCGCGGATCACGTCGTCGGGCAGATCCGCCTCGGAGGCGACGGCGATCGCGGCGAGCGCGTTCAACGCGTTGTGCTGGCCCGGCATCGGCAGCGTCCAGCCGCGCAGTGCGCGCGCGCCGCCCTTCACGCGATGGCCGAGGTCGGCGTCGATGATCGTGGCGTGGCCATCGGCGCGCACGGAGCGCAGCACGAGATCGGCTTCGGGTCGCGTGCCGTAGGTCAGGAGGCGGCGGCCGTCGCGGCGCAGGTTCAGGCGCTCGACCATCTCGCGCGCGACCGGATGGTCGATGCACGTCACGGCGAGACCGTAGAAGGGGATGTTGCGGAAGAAGGCTTCGTACTCGCGGTGCATCGCCTCGACGGAGCCGAAGTAGTCGAGATGCTCCGGGTCGATGTTCGTCACGACGCCGATCTCGGTCGGCAGGCGCGTGAAGGTGCCGTCGCTCTCGTCGGCCTCGACGATCATCCAGGGGCCGTTGCCGAGACGCGCGTTCGAGCCCCAGGCGTTGATGATGCCGCCGGTGATCACGGTCGGATCGAGGCGGGCGGTCTCGAAGATCGTGCTGATCAGCGACGTGGTCGTCGTCTTGCCGTGCGTGCCGGTGACGGAGACCGTGGCGTAGAGGCGCATCAGCTCGGCCAGCATCTCCGCGCGGCGGATGATGGGCAGGCCCTTGGCGCGGGCGGCTTCGAGCTCCGGATTGGTCTGCTTCACCGCCGTCGAGATCACGACCTGGCGGGCGCCGACGAGGTTCACGGCGTCGTGGCCGACGAACACGCGCACGCCCTTGGCGCGCAGGCGGCGGACGTTGGCCGAATCCTTCTGGTCGCTGCCCTGGACGC
Organism: uncultured Hyphomicrobium sp.; assembly: GCA_964386545.1. GTDB lineage: Bacteria > Pseudomonadota > Alphaproteobacteria > Rhizobiales > Hyphomicrobiaceae > Hyphomicrobium_C. Next base: position 124,560 of record CAYLSI010000002.1, on the reverse strand, counting down.
TATAGCCCTTCGCCACGAGGATCTCGGCGATGGCGCTCATGCCGATGCCGCCAATACCGATGATGTGAAACGGCCCGATGTCGCGGGGCATCTGCATGCGTGGTGGTCCCTCGTTGCCTCGCTCAAGACTGGAGCGTTTCCGGAAACGCCCCAGTTCTTTGGTTCAGTCGTGCTTCTGATCGGAAAACCGGTTCCCACTTTTCCGGAAGCACTCTTTGGTTCAGTCGTGCTTCTTATCGGAAAACCGGTTCCCACTTTTCCGGAAGCACTCTAACGCCGCTTGGGCGTCCGGCAGGTGTGACGTTTAGACAACGCTACGACGTTCGGCGGGTCAGGCGTGGTGCTTCAAGACAACATCCTCAACGAGATCCGCCAGGTGGCGGACCGCATCGGCGTTGCCCTCGCCCTTGGCCTTGGCGGCCGCAACGGCCATCGTTTCGGGCCGATCGAACAGCCGCGCCAGCTCCGACGCGAGGCGCTGCGGCGTCAGGTTCTTCTGCTCGATACACCAACTGCCCCCCGATTCGGCAAGGCTCCCCGCGTTCGCAAGCTGATCACTGTCGAGAGAATGCGGCAAAGGTACGAGAATTGACGGGCGTCCAATCACCGCGAGCTCGGCGACGGAGGACGCGCCGGCGCGGGCGATGACGAGGTTGCTCTCCGCCATGACCTGCGGCAAGTTCTTGAAAAACGTTGCGATCTCGGCCTCGATCCCGGCCGCCGAAAGAGCCGCCGTGACGGCGGAGACGTCCTCCTCGCGGGCCTGCTGCACGACTTTCAGGCGCTGGCGCATGGCCTGCGGCAGGGTTGCGAGCGCCGGCGGCACGGCTTCCGAGAAGAAGCGGGCGCCCTGGCTGCCGCCGAACACCAGCAGCTTGAGCGGGCCGCCGTCCGTGGTTTCTGGGTAAGGCGTGGCGGCCGCCTTGATCACGACGTCGCGCACCGGGTTGCCGGTGAAGTGCGCCTTGGCGGCCAGCGGGCCGTCCAGAAACCGCGTCTTGCGGAACGATGTCGCGATGGCGGCCGCATGGCGCGCCAGCGAGCGGTTGGCGCGGCCGAGCACGGCGTTCTGCTCGTGAATGATCGCCGGGACGCCCAGCATGCGCGCCGCCACGAGCGGAGGGATGGTCGGATAGCCGCCGAAGCCGACGACGGCGGCGGGCTTTTCGGCGCGCAGGAGCTTGTGCGCCTTGCGGATGCCCCGGAGCAGCGTGAAGCCGGTTCTGGCGAGCGCGATGGGATTGCGTTTGTTGCCGGGCGTCGCGGACGGCACCTGATAGATGGCGCGCGCGGGGAAACCGGTTCCGTAGCGGTCGCCGCGCATGTCCGTCATGAGGTCCACGGGATAGCCGCGCCGCCCCAGCTCCTCGGCCAGCGCGTATGCCGGAAACAGGTGTCCGCCGGTTCCGCCGGCCGCCAGCAGGATGGGACGCGTCACGGGCCAATCTCGTCGATCATGGGAACCCTTCAATCCTCGAAACTCGTGCGTGCGCGGCCGGTGTTCAGGGCTTCAGCGCCGTGCCCGGCGCCAGGCGGGACTTTCTCAGCCGCTCCGCATCGGGCCGGCGGCGCGTGAGCGCGAGCAACATACCGAGGGTCAGCGAGATGGCCAAGGTGGACGAACCGCCCGCCGAGAGGAACGGCAGCGTCATGCCCTTGGCGGGCAAAAGCCCGACGTTCACGCCCATGTTGATCAACGCCTGGAAGCCGAAAATCAGCGCGAGCCCGACGATCCCCAAGCGCGTCGCCGCATCGGGCTCGCTCTCGGCGTGGCGCAGCGCGCGCACGACGACGAACGCGAACAATGCGACGAGCGCGAGGCAGGCCAGCACGCCGAACTCCTCGCCGACGACGGCGAAGATATAGTCCGTGTGCGCATCGGGGAGCGACGTCTTGATGGTGCCCTCGCCGGGGCCGCGGCCGAGGAAGCCGCCCTCGATGAAGGAGCGGAGCGCGCGCTCGCTCTGGCTGAACTCGCTCGGCTGGGGGCTGAAGAAGCGATCGATGCGATAAGCGACGTGCGGGAAATAGAGGTAGGCGCCGTAGAGGCCGGCCGCACCCGCGATCACGAGCAGGGCGGCGCCGGTGAGCGCGAGGCCGGAGACGAACAGCATCGACGTCCACACGATGGTCGCGAGCATGGTCTGGCCGACGTCGGGCTGGACGACGAGAAGTCCGGCGAAGACCGCGAACAGCGCGATGGCGAGGGGCAGGGCCGGCATATCCGGGCGGCGGCGCGCTTCGGCGAGCAGCCAGGCGGAGACGACGACGAACGCGGGCTTGGCGAATTCGGAGGGCTGCAGCGAGTGTCCCTCGATCGAGAGCCAGCGCCGTGCGCCGTTGATCTCCTCGCCGACGAAGAAAACGGCGACGAGGCCCACGAGCGAAACGGCCAGGACGAGCAGCGCCAAGCGCCGGATCGTCGCCGGATCGAAGAGCGAGACCGCCAGGATGACGACGATGCCGGCGAGCGAGAAGACGACGTGGCGCTCGACGAAATAATACTGCGCGAGGCCCTTCTTGAGCGCGACCGCGGGGCTCGCGGCCAGCGAGAGCACCACGCCGGCGGCGATGATGACCAGGATCGCATAGAGCAGCACGTGGTCCACCGTGAACCACCATTCCGCGAGCCGGCTCTTGTCGGCGCGCGAGAACTTCATCGTCCGCCCCGCTCGGCGATCAGGCCCGCCACGAGCGCCTTGAAGGCGTCGCCGCGCACCTCGAAGTTCTTGAACTGGTCGTAGGACGCGCAGGCGGGCGAGAGCAGCACGGTGCTGCCGGCCGCGCCTTCGTCGATGGCGGCGTGGCCGGCGCGATAGGTCGCCACCTCCAGCGTGCCGCATCGCTCGAACGGCACGTCGAAACCCAGCGTCTCGGCGAACTCCTCCGTCGCTTCCCCGATCAGATAGGCCTTGGCGATGCGCGGGAAGTACGGTGCGAGCGTCGTGATGCCGCCCGCCTTCGGCTTGCCGCCGAGGATCCAGTAGATGTTGCGCTCGAACGAGGCGAGCGCCTTCTCCGTGCTGTCGGCGTTGGTGGCCTTGCTGTCGTTGATGAACTCGACCGGCCCCAAGCGTCCGGCGATCTCGAGGCGATGCGGCAGGCCCGCGAAGGTGCGGATCGCCTGCTCCAGCCCGACGGGGCGGCCCCCGAGCAATGCTTCCACGGCGGCGACGGCGGCGGACGCGTTCTGCCGGTTGTGGCGGCCGCGCAGCGTGGCGATGCCGTCCAGCGAAATCGGCTCGGCCTGCTCGTGGCGGGCATGGCGCACATGCACCGTTCCGTCGAGCGAATAGACGCCTTCGGCCAACGCCTCGCGCACGGAGATGCGCACGACACGCGGCGCGGCGAGCGCGGCGAGATCGTCCGCGATCGCCGCGCACCAGTCGTCGTCGATGCCGATGACGGCCGTCGCTTGCGCCTTCTCGACAAGCCGCCGCTTCACCTCCGCGTAGTGCTCCACGGTGCCGTGGCGGTCGATATGGTCGGGCGTGATGTTGAGCAGCAGGGCGACGGTCGGGCGCGCGCTCGGTGCGAGGTCGATCTGGAAACTCGACAGCTCCAGAACATGGATGCGGTTCCTCGCGGGCGGCTCCAGCGTCAGCACGGCGCGGCCGATGTTGCCGCCGAGCTGCACGTCGTGGCCCAGCTCGCGCAGGATGTGGGCGATCAGCGCCGTCGTGGTCGACTTGCCGTTGGTGCCGGTGATGGCGATGACGGGTGCGTCCGGCACTGTTGCCGCGCGTGCGCGGAAGAAGAGCTCGACGTCGCCGATCACCTCGATGCCGGCGGCGTGGGCTTTTTGGACGGTCCAGTGCGGCTCGGGATGCGTCAGCGGCACGCCGGGCGCGAGGATCAGCGCGGCGAAGGCGGACCAGTCCGCCGCCGCGAGATCGACCAGCGTCGCGCCGCCGTCGGCGGCGGCCTTGCGGCCCGCTTCGCTGTCGTCCCAAGCGGCGACGCGCGCGCCACCGGCTTCCAGCGCGCGCACGGTGGCGAGGCCCGAGGCGCCCAGTCCGAAGACGGCGACGGTGCGATCCTTGAAGGTCGTCACGCGAATCATGGGATCAGGCTACTGCCCTTTTGCGAACGGTTGAATCGTGGAAGCTCCCTCACCCTGTCCCTCTCCCCGAGGGGAGAGGGGATTTCAGCTCCGCATCGGCGCGCATTTCTTCACCCATGCGATCTGCCCAGGTCAGCGCAGCTTCAGGGTGGCGAGGCCGACCAGCGCGAGGATCACCGAGATGATCCAGAAGCGCACGACGACCGTGCTCTCCTGCCAGCCCTTCTGCTCGTAGTGGTGATGGAGCGGGGCCATGCGGAACACGCGCTTGCCGGTGAGCTTGAACGACGTGACCTGGATGATCACCGACAGCGTTTCAAGCACGAACAGGCCGCCGACGATGGCGAGCACGACCTCGTGCTTGGTCGCGACCGCGATGGCGCCGAGCGCGCCGCCGAGCGCGAGCGAGCCCGTGTCGCCCATGAAGATCATGGCGGGCGGAGCATTGAACCACAGGAAGCCGAGACCCGCGCCAATCAGCGCGCCGCAGATGACGGCCAATTCGCCCGTGCCGGCGACGTGATGGATCTGCAGGTACGTCGCGAACTTCACGTTGCCGATCAGATAGGCGATGAGGCCGAAGGTGGCGGCCGCGATCATGACCGGCACGATGGCGAGACCGTCGAGGCCGTCGGTCAGGTTGACCGCGTTGCCCGCACCGACGATGACGACCGCACCGACGATGATGAACATCCAGCCGAGCTGGATCAGCGCCGTCTTGAAGAACGGCAGCGCTAGCGTGCCCGACAGCTCCGGCGTCGACAACGTCATGATGACGTAGGCGGCGAAGGCCGCGACGATCAGCTCGAGGCCGAGGCGCGCGCGTCCGCCAAAGCCGCTCGCGTGCTGCTTCGTGACCTTGAGATAATCGTCGTAGAAGCCGATGCCGCCGTAGGCGAGCGTGACGAGCAGCACGACCCACACGTAGGCATTCGAGAGATCCGACCACAGCAGCGTCGCGACCGTCACGCTGGCCAGGATCATCAGGCCGCCCATGGTCGGCGTGCCCTTCTTCGAGAAGTGCGACTTGGGGCCATCCTCGCGGATGGGTTGGCCCTTGCCCTGCTTGACGCGCAGGAGATCGATGATGCCGGGGCCGAAGAGCATGACGAACAGGAGCGCGGTAAAAATGGCGCCGCCCGTGCGGAAGGTGATGTAGCGGAAGACGTTGAGGATGCCGATCTGGTCGCTGAAGCTCACGAGCTGGTACAGCATGTCTTCCCTTCCCCTCGCCCCGGGTCCCGCGACCCGCCACTCCCGTCTTCGACCCGCTCGGGCCTTTCGTCTCGTCGTGCTCTCGTCGAGAAACCGATTCCGACGTCCCCGAAGCCCGCTAGGCCGTCAGATGCCGTCTCAAGGTGTCCGCCAGCGGCCCCATGCGGCTGCCGTTCGATCCCTTGATCATCAGCGCGTCGCCCGGCTTCAGCGCCGCCAGCAGCGGCGCCACGAGACCGTCGGAACGCTCCGCCCAGCCCCCCTGCCTCCCGGGCTCGAGGGCTGCGAACAAATGCTCCATATTGGGTCCGCAGGCAAAGACCAAATCGGCGCCGGCCGCGTCGATGGCGGGCTTCAGCGCCAGATGATGCTGCTTTTCGTCCGGCCCAAGCTCCAGCATGTCGCCCAGAACCGCAATCCTTCGAGGATGTTGGGCGCGGGGAACGGTGCCGAGCACCGCGAGCGCGGCGCGCATCGACGCCGGATTTGCGTTGTATGTCTCGTCGATGAGCAGGATGCGCCCGTCCCCGTAGGGAAGCTCGCTGCGCACGCCGCGGCCCGGCGGGGGCGCGAGGTCCGCCAGAACGGCCAGCGCCTGCTCGACGTCGGCGCCGACCTCCTGAAACGCGGCCGCGACGGCCAGCGAGTTGAGCGCGATGTGCGTGCCAGGCACCGCCACGCGGTAGCGCACCGTGCGGCCGCCGAGATCGAGCTCGATGGACGTGCCGTCGGCGGCCAGCTCCAGCATTTTCGGGCGCACGTCGGCACGCGCGTCCTGGCCGAACGTCACCACGCGCGCGCCGGCCGCTTCCGCATGGCCGCGCAGCCGCTCGAAATGGGGATTGTCGCGATTGATGATCGCCGCGCCGCCCGGCTCGAGACCGAGGAAGATCTCGCCCTTGGCGTCCGCGATCGCTTCCACGCTCGGGAACTGCGCGAGGTGCACGGCTTCCACGGTCGTCACGATGGCGACGTGCGGGCGCACCATGCGCGTCAGCGGCGTGATCTCGCCCGCGTGGTTCATGCCGATCTCGAACACGCCGTAGCGCGTGGCGGCCGGCATGCGCGCGAGCGTCAGCGGCACGCCCCAGTGGTTGTTGAACGACTTGTCCGCCGCGTGCGTGGGTGCGAGGCGCGCAAGGCCGGCGCGCAGCATCTCCTTCGTGCCCGTCTTGCCCGCGCTGCCGGTGACGGCGATGACGCGCGCGTCGCCGCTCAAGCGCGCACGCGCCACCCGGCCGATGGCTTCGAGGCCCGCGAGCGTGTCACGCACGCGGATCAGCGGGCCGTCGTCGGGATGAGGCTCGTAGCCGTCCGCCACCAGCGCCGCCGCCGCGCCCGCCTTGAACGCCTGCGTGACGAAGGCGTGGCCGTCGCGCTGGTCCTTGAGCGCAACGAAGAGGTCGCCCGGCTCGAGCGTGCGCGTATCGATGGAGAGGCCCGTGATGGGCGCGCCGGTCTCGCGCTCCGGGCGCCCACCGCACGCCCGCACCAGCTCGTCGAAGGACCAAAGGGGTGACGACATCTTTCGAAATTCCTTCAGGACCTCTGCCGGATCACACATCTTCCGGATCGTACATCGTCTGGATCGAGCATCTTCTGGATCGAACGGCGGCCAGGCTGCCTCCGGATCACGCAAGCGGGGAGCTTCGCGTCAGGCCTCGCGCAACGCTGCACTGAGGCACTCATGATCCGAGAACGGCAGGACGGTCTGGCCCACGATCTGGCCCGTTTCGTGACCTTTTCCGGCGACCAGAACGACGTCGCCCGGTTGCATCAGGCGCACCGCCGCCTGGATCGCCTCGGCCCGATTGCCGATCTCGCGTGCGCCCGGCGCGCCGGCGAGGATCTCGGCGCGGATGGCGGCCGGATCCTCCGTGCGCGGGTTGTCGTCGGTGACGATGGTGAGATCGGCGCGCGCGGCCGAGATCGCGCCCATGATCGGGCGCTTGCCGCGATCGCGGTCGCCGCCGCAGCCGAACACGCTGATCAGCTTGCCCGTCACGAACGGGCGCACGCCGTCGAGCGCCGCCTCCAGCGCTTCAGGCTTGTGCGCGTAGTCGACCACCGCGAGCGCGCCGTTCCTCTCGCCCACGATCTCGAGGCGGCCCTTGACGCCGCTCAGCGTCTCGATAGCCGGGATGATGACCGCCGGGTCCTCGCCCGCGGCGAGCGCGAGGCCGACGGCGACGAGCGCATTCTCTGTCTGATACGTGCCGATCAACGGCAGGCGCACGTCATAAGCGCGGCCGGCGTGCTCGATGGTCATGCGTTGGGCAAAGCCGTCGCGGTCGAGGTGCGCGAGCTTCACCGCGTCGCCGGCCTTGCCGACGCCGATCACAGCGAGACCGCGCCGCCGCGCGGCGGCGGCGACATCCTCAGCGCGGGCGCCGTCCATGTTGATCACGGCGGGGGCGCCCGGCGGCAGCAATTCCTCGAACAGCCGCAGCTTGGCGGCGAGATAGGCGTCCGTCGTCGGGTGATAGTCGAGGTGGTCGCGGCCCAGGTTCGTGAATGCGGCCGCCGCGATGCGAACGCCGTCGAGGCGATACTGATCGAGGCCGTGCGAGGAGGCTTCAAACGCCAGGTGCGTGATGCCCTCGCTCGCGAGCCCGGCGAGCGTCGCGTGCAGGGTGACGGGATCGGGCGTGGTCAGCGAGCCGTAGACGGCGCCGTCCGGCTTGACGAGGCCGATGGTGCCGAGCGAGGCGGCACGGCGCCCCGCGGCGGCAAAGAGCTGGCGCGTGAACTCGGCGACGGAGGTCTTGCCGCTGGTGCCCGTCACGGCGACGACGGTCTCGGGCTGCGCGCCATAGAAGCGTGCCGCCAGAAGGGCCAGCGCGCGGCGCGGCTCGGGCGCGCGCAAGACCGGAATGGCGAGGCCCTCCGGCACGGCGGTGTGCATGGAAGTCACAACGGCGACGGCGCCCTTGGCGGCCGCATCCGCGATGAAGCGCGCGCCGTCGGCCTTCGTGCCCGCGAGCGCAGCGAAGAGCGCGCCGGGCCCGGCCTGGCGGCTATCGGCCGTCAGGCGCGTCACGTCGATCGCCTCCACGCCTCCGGGAGGCCCAGCGATGTCGAGGTCTTTCACAAGGTCGGATAGAAGCATGCTGTCCCGGCCGCAGCGGAGCACCTGGACGCTTCTAAGGTCGGGCGGGCGCGGCGTCAAACGCGGCGCAGGTGATTGTCGAACTCGGTGCGGTCGAATTTCAGGATGGCGTCGTCCGCCTCGCCGCCGTGGCCGATGCGGATCAAGCCCTTGCCGGTGCTCATGGCGAAGTCCGCGGGGCCGGCCGGCGTGATGCCGCTGCTGTCGTCGATGACGATCTCGCGGGCGAGCCTGCCCGTCTCGGTATCGACATAGACGACGCGGTCCGCGCGCGGTGCCGTCGCGGCCAGGAAGCGCCCGTCGGCGCTCAGGGCGACGGCGCCGACGTAGCCCCGGAGCGCGAGGCCGGACGACTGATCGGGATCGAGCAGGCGGACCGGCCGGTCGAGGCCCAATGAGCCGATCAAGGGCGGGCTTTCCTCCAGATCGCCTTGCCATTGAGCGCCGAACCAGATGTCGCCGCGCGGCGTCTCGACGAGATGGCGGAGCGAGAGCTGGTTGATGTCGTCGGGGAGGCCGTGGCGCGCCTTCAGCGCGCCGGAGGCGAGGTCGACAAAGGCAATGTTCGGCTCCATCACGCCGATGCCGATGCTTTCGCGGCCCGTCGACGGGTCGTTGCCGAAGCCGCCGTTGGCGACCGCCATCGTCTTGCCGTCGGAGAGCACGATCGCCTCATGCGGGCCCACGCCGTAGGACGGAAACTCGCCGATGCGCCGCCAGCCGCCGGTCGCGTCATAGGCGCCGATGACGCCCTCGCCCGTCGCGACGTCATGCTCCGTCGCGTAGAGCACGCGGCCGTCGCGCGAGAAGACGCCGTGGCCGTAGAAATGGCGCTCGGAGGCGGGCGCGAAGGCGACCGGCTCGCCGCGGCCGTCGATGTCGAAGGCCAGCGCGTAGAACCCGGGCCGGCGGGCGAACACGACGGCGCGGCGGAACACGGGATCGACGGCGATGTCGTGGCCGCGCTCCCTGATCGGGATCTGGCGCAGAATGCGGCCGTCCTCGCCGAACACGACGACGCCGTAGGAATTCCCCGGGAAGCGCGCGGCCGAGAGGAACACGGGGCCGGTCTCGGCGGCGGCGCGGGCGTCGTTGCCCAGAAATCCGCGCGGCATCGCCAGCACGGCGAGCGAACCTCTCAGCAGATGACGCCGGTCAATCGCCATCGAGCTCGTTGAACCCCATGTCGATCTCGGCATTCGGCGCCAGCTCGCGCACGATGATCGAGCGGATGCCGCCGAGATCGAACCGCATCTTCCTCAGCGCGTGCAGATGCTCCTCCGATCCGCGGGCAGTGAGGCGCAGCGAATCGAGCCTGGCGGAATCCTGCTCGAGGCTCTTCCAGGACTTCGGCAGGAACTCCGCCATCCAGGGCTTGTCGGCCGGAAGAAACGCCGCGAGCCCGGTGACGTCGAACAGCTCGTGCAGGGATACCAGGGACGCCGTCAGGTAGGTGCCCATCAGGTCGGCCTTGTCGAACGGCAGACGCGGCCGCTTCGGCGGCGTGGCGGCGAGCGCCGTCAGCTCCGGCAAGAGGAAGCGGTCGCGGCAGAGCTCGAGCCCGGTGGCGATCGCCTTGACGACATCGCGGGCGGTTTCGGACGAGTCCTTGTAGAGGGGGTTGTCGGAGCCGGTGGCGATCATCTTGAAGCGGAAGCCGGTCTGGCCGGCCCATTCGGCGCTGAGATCGGCCGCGATCGCGGACAGGTTCTCCGCGATGGCGCGCGCGAAACCGCAGCGATAGGCACTCGCGTCGTCAGTGCCGGTGCCGAGCGGAGCCTTGTCATCATAGAGCAGGATTTCGAGCGCGGTCAGGCCCTGCACGGCGACGCTCTGCTTCGCCAGGGCGCCCGGCGTCAGAAGCTCCGGCTTCCTGGCCGCGAGGATGGCCGCCAACTGGCGCGACGTGGTCGCGCGCGGGTCGGGCCAGAACAGGATGCGCTCCAGCCGATGCGCGCGCGTGATCGGCCCGAAGCGGACGAAGTCGAGCCCCGCCCACGCGCGCACGGTCTCGGCATAGGCATCGCGTGCGGCTCTGCGCGCTGCGTCGGTCGCGCCCAATTCGCAGACGGCGCCGACGGACGACGCCAGGCGCGCCGTGCTCGCCTTCAACGCCTCGACGTGGGGAACGACGAACTTGTCGATGGCATCGAGCACCATCGTCGCGTGGCTTTTGCGGACAGGGAGAGCCTGGGCGGCGACGCTCGCGCTCAAGAGGACCCAGCCGGCCGCGGCGGCGAGCGCCGTTCTCACTAGCCAGTTTCGCTTCACGCTGATGCTCCTCGGGCCGGGACCGGGCCGATTTCTAGGCCGCTCTTGCCGTGCGCGAAAGGGGGGGCATGCGAAATGGGGCGCCCTCCGCCGAAGACGGAGGGCCAGCCATACCTATTCGCAGGTTTCCAGGAACTCGGCCTCGCTCAGCTCGCGGCCGAAGCGACGCTGCATGCGCGTCAGGCGCTCGCGCGTCGACAGGCTGCGATAGGGGCAGATCAACCCGCGGCGCTCGAGATCCTCGAGCTTGGCGTAGATGACATCGACGGCGAGGGGCGCGCAGCCGCAGCACATCATCCGCTTCTGCATGTAGCGGTAGACGACGCCCGGCGTCGGAATGGGCGCTTCCGGCTGATTCAGAATGTCGAGCAAGGCGAGCTCGATGTCGAAATCAGACACTTTCTGGCAGGAACAGACAATCATCGGTTTGCTTCCTGCCGCCCTATTGACGCGCTGCCATCTGAGCCGATGGCGCGTACGCGGCGGCATTGACGATCAGACCCGGCGACAGCACCTGATCGAGGCCGCGCATCGTCACCGCGAAGCTCTCCGCGTGATGGACGACCTCGTCGATCAGCGAGCTTTCGATCAGCGCGAACGCGCAGGCCCGCATGGCCGGGCACGTGTTGTGCTGGCAGGCAGCGATCATCGACAGCGCCAGGCTCTCGTCGCGGCAGAAACCCGCGCAGTCACCGGAGGCGACCTCGATCTCGCGGCGGGCGGCGGCGCTGACGGCGCGAACCCAGGCCGAAAGCTCGGACACGGCGGTGCGTGCGGCGTTCGGGCCCAGCGCCTGCGAATAGATCCGCCACGCATCTTCCCAGCGGTCGATGTCGCCGGACTTGTAGCCCGAGACCCAGTAGCGGAAGCCCAGACCGATCAGGCGCTCCGCGCCCCGCGCGCCCGAGAGCGTGTGGAGGGTCTGGATTGCGCCAGGGTGAATGCCGAGATTAGCGCGCCGCATGACAGGCCTCCCACGCAACGTGCGCAAGACCGCGACGCGAATGACGAGGAGCTTGGAGCGCAGCGTTCGCCGCTGCTGAATCCGCACGCGAAGCGTGCTTCACCCACTGAGGGTGGACAACGAAACCCATCGACGGTGCCTTCCTATTGTCGGGGTTCAAGGCCCCGAAAAGGATGAAATCAAACCCTGCGCACACGTGTGCGCCATGGATGTAAGCAACCCGTTTCCTCGACAGGAGTCAATAGGGCGCAAATGCGCGGTAGACGATTGGAATCCTTCAAAACTTTCTTTTGAAGAATTCCAAAGTATGGATTGCCGCTCAGCGGCGCTCCGCGACCGCCAACGCGCTGCGGCGGGCGGTGTTGCCTCCCGCCATCGCGGCCTTGGTGCGGCGGGGCTGAGCCGGCTTTTCCTTGCGCTGGACCTTGATCATCTGCTCGAGCGTGTGCTCGTCGAGCACGCTGATGAAGGCATCGAGCGCGTTGTCGAAGAGCTGGTCGAGCGCGGCGAGCTGGCCCTGGGCCTGAGTCTGCGCGCTCTCCTCCTTCTCGATCTCGAGATTGAGAAGCTCCATGGCGCGCACGACGTCGCCGATCCGGATCTCCGCCGCAGGGCGCGCAAGCTTGACGCCGCCATGACGGCCGCGCGTGGCCTTGATAAACCCGGCGCGCGAGAGCAGATGCACGATCTTGAAGGTGTTCTGCAGCGTGATGTCGCGGCGTTCCGAGATCTCCGCCACCTTCACGAGGTGTGGGTCCGCCACGGCACAATCGAGCAAGATACGGATGGCATAGTTGGTGGTTTTGCTTAGGCGCATTTTCTATCCAGCTCTATGTCCGTCTGCAGGGCCTAGCCCCATACTTAGCGTCGTCGTCAGATTAAATCTAGATTAATTCCAAACTGCTGGGCATGCCAACGCTAATTGTACGAACGCGAGACCCCGATGCCGTCGCGGCCCGCATTGTTGACTGCCTGCGTCAATAAGTCTAGACGCTTCGGCGGTCGCTGCCAACCACCAGGAGTTGCCATGTTCCGCCGCCTGTCGGCTGCCACGCTCGCCGCGAGCCTGCTCGCCCTCGTCTCGCCCGGCGCCCGCGCCGAGGCTCCCGCCGCCAAGGACGTGCTCGTCAACTATTCGAATATTGCCGAGGCAGCGTATGGGGATAGCCTCACCGCGGCCAAGGCGCTGAAGACGGCGATCGAGGCCCTGCTGAAGGCGCCGAGCGAGGAGACGCTGGCCGCCGCCCGCCAGGCGTGGATCGCGGCCCGCGTGCCCTACATGCAGACGGAGGCGTTCCGGTTCGGCAATCCGATCGTCGATGCCTGGGAAGGGCGCGTCAATTCCTGGCCGCTGGACGAGGGCCTGATCGACTACGTATCGGACGCCTACGGTGGGGATAATCCGGAAAACGAGTTCTACGCGGCCAACGTGATCGCGAATCAGACGCTCAAGGTGGCCGGCAAAACGGTCGATGCATCGACGATCACGCCGAAGCTGCTGCGCGAGGACCTGCACGAGGCCGGCGGCGTCGAAGCGAACGTCGCGACCGGCTACCACGCGATCGAATTCCTGCTGTGGGGCCAGGACCTGAACGGCACGGAAGCGGGAGCCGGCCAGCGCCCCGCCACCGACTACGACCTCAAGGCGTGCACGCACGGCAACTGCGACCGGCGCGCGGCCTATCTCACCACCGTGACGGACCTGCTGATCGAGGACCTCGCCTGGATGACCGCCCAGTGGGGCAAGGAGGGCGATGCGCGCAAGTTCGTGCTCCAGGACGACAAGGGCGGGCTGACGGCCGCGTTCACGGGGCTCGGCAGCCTCTCCTACGGGGAGCTCGCGGGCGAGCGCATGAAGCTCGGCCTCATCATTCACGATCCCGAGGAGGAGCACGACTGCTTCTCGGACAACACGCACAACTCGCATCGCGGCGACGTCATCGGCATCCGCAACGTCTATCTCGGCAGCTATACGCGCACGGACGGCAGCGTCGTGTCGGGCCCGAGCCTTTCGGATCTCGTGAAGGACAAGGCGCCGGACATCGACACCCGCGTGCGCGCGGCGCTCGACGCGACGATGCAGAAGATGGATGCGCTCGCCGAGCGGGCGAAGACGGTCGAAGCCTACGACCAGATGATCGGCCTCGACAACGCCGAGGGCAACGCGACGGTCCAGGCCGGCATCGACGCCCTGATCGCCCAGGCCAAGGAGCTCGAGCGCGCCATCGCGGTCCTCAACCTCAAGGACATCAAGTTCGAAGGCTCCGACAGCCTCGACGCTCCGGACAAGGTGGGCGGCGGCGATTAATTGACGGGGCCGGCGGCAGGTCTGCGACCTTGCGGACGAATCGTCCGCGTTCGCGCTGCGGCTCCGCGTGATAAGGAGGGGCGGTTTCCTTCGCGACGAGCCCGTCCTCGCCGCCTGCTTCGGAGCGTGTGATGGCTCTTTTCGAGCGTCCCCTTCTCTTGTCCCTCGCGTTCGCCGCAGCCGTTCCGCTGCTGGCGGGTGCCGCGGCGATGCTCGCGCAGGCGGCCTCCACGGCGGTCGCGCCCGCGACGCTCGAGCCCGGCGAGGATCTGCCCGGCGGCAACGCCACGTCGCGCAAGAGCGTGCTGGACCGCGACGCGTTCTCGCATTTCTCGAACGACATCAGCTTCGAGGGGCAGTCGCGCTTCTCGGTCGGCAACGCGATCTTCCGCAAGCTGTGGGTGGCGGCGCCGTCGTCGACGCAGGCCTCGGACGGACTCGGCCCGCTCTACAATGCGCGCGGCTGCCAGAACTGCCATCTCAAGGACGGCCGCGGGCGTCCGCCGCTCGCGAACTGGCCGGAGGAGACGGCAGTCTCGCTGTTTCTCCGGCTCTCCATTCCGCCCGAGACGGAGGCCGAGAAGACGCTCATCGCCGAGCGGCGGGCGCTGACCATTCCCGATCCCGTCTACGGCGGGCAGCTTCAGAACATCGGCATCCAGGGGCATGCCGGCGAAGGGCACATGCACATCACCTACTCCGATGTGCCGGTGACGCTCGCGGGCGGCCAGGTCGTCACGCTGCGCAAGCCGACCTATTCCATCGTCAACCTCGGCTATGGTCCGCTCCATCCCAAGGTGATGATGTCGCCGCGCATCGCGCCGCCGATGATCGGCCTCGGCCTGGTCGAGGCCATTCCCGAGGCGGATATCCGCGCCAACGCCGATCCGGACGACGCGAACAAGGACGGCATCTCGGGGCGCACGAACGATGTCTGGTCGCTCTCGCAGAACCGCGTGATGCTGGGGCGCTTCGGCTGGAAGGCGGGCGAGCCCACGATCCTCGACCAGAGCGCGACCGCGGCGGCGGGCGACATCGGCCTCTCGAACCCGCTCATGCCGACGCCGGCGGGCGACTGCACGGGAGCGCAGAAAGCCTGCCTCGATGCGCCGAACGGAAACTCGGAGCGCAGCGGCGGCTTCGAGCTGGGGCGCGATCTCCTGGACCTCGTGACGTTCTATTCGCAGAATCTCGCCGTGCCGGCCCGGCGCGGCGCGAGCGACCCGGCCGTTCTCGAAGGCAAGGCGCTGTTCCAGGCCTCGGGTTGCGCCGGCTGCCACATGCCGTCGTTCAAGACCGGCAAGGCCGAGGGCCAGCCCCACCTCAGCGAGCAGCGGATCTGGCCCTACAGCGACTTCCTGCTGCACGACATGGGCGAGGGTCTGGCGGATGGGCGGCCCGAGGGCGACGCCACGGGACAGGAATGGCGCACGGCGCCGCTCTGGGGCGTGGGCCTCACGCAGGTCGTGAGCGGCCACACGTTCCTTCTGCACGACGGGCGCGCGCGCAATGTCGAGGAGGCGATCCTCTGGCACGGCGGCGAAGCGCAGGCCGCGCGCGACGCCTATGCCGCGCTCTCGCCCGAAGAGCGCGCCGCGCTGCTCGCGTTCGTCAACTCGCTCTGAGGGCCGGCGCGCACGGGCTCACGCCGGCGGACGCCAACCGTACAGCCAATCGAAGCGCCTCATGAAGCGCTCGCCGGGCACGTGGGCCAGAGCAAAGTTGCGGGCGGCCGCCAAGGGTCCCGCAAGGTGATAGATGCGCCCGTTCGCGCGCGAGGCGGCAGCGACCCGGCGCACGCGCGCACGCCGCGCGGTCTCGTAGGCCCGGAAGGCGGCGGCCGGATCGTCGGGCGACTGGGCCAGCTCGTCCGCCAGCACGACGGCATCCTCCAACGCCATCACGCCGCCCTGCGCGAGAAACGGCAGAATCGGATGGGCGGCATCGCCGAGCAGCGCCTTGCGGCCGGAGGCGAAGGGGGGCTGCTTTTTCAGCGCGAGCAGGGGCCAGCTCCGCCATTCGTCGGGACGCGCCAGCAGATCGCGCAGGAGCGGCGCAAAGCCTTGCGCGCGCCGCATCATCCATTCGCGATTACGGAGAGTGCTCCAGTCGTTGGCGATGCGCGCGTCGTCGAAGATGGCGACGAGCGCCACGGCGTGGCCGGCGCTGACCGGATAGTGCACGACATGGACGTTCGCGCCGAGCCAGAGATGCACCTCCTGGCGGTGCAGGGCTTCCGGCATGGCGTCGATGGGAATCACGGTGCGCGCGGCGGTCTTGCCGGTGAAATCCGCGAGCCCGCCGCCGAATGCGCGCAGGCGCAGGCTCGACCAGGCCCCGTCGGCGACGACGGCGGCGCGGCCCTGCACCGTTTCCGCCCCGTCTTCGGACGTGATGCGGACGGCGCCGCGCTCGTCCTCGACCGTCGCGGCCTCAAACCCCATGCGCAACGTGATCAGCGGCTCGCGCTCGGCGGCCGTCAGAAGCGCGACGTGCAGATCGCGGCGGTGGACCACCCAATAGGGCGCGCCATGCCGCTCGGCGATCCAGCGCCCCAGCGGAAACGTCGCGATCTCGCGGGCCTTGGCGGCGTCGAGAATGCGGAGCGCGTTGGGCGTGATGGCGCGAGCGCGCAAATGCGCCGCCGCGCCGAGCCGTTCCAGGATGCGCGTGCCGTTGGGGCCGATCTGGATGCCGGCGCCGTCCTCGCCGAAGATGAGACGCCGCTCGAGGACCACGGACGGGATGCGCTGTTTCGCGAGCGCGAGCGCCGTCGCCAAACCGCCAATTCCGCCGCCCGCGATCAGAACCCGTTCAGCGGCAAGCTCGGGCGCGGCGGAGGACATGAGACTGAGCCGCCTTCCGGCTCAGGCTGCGGCCGGGCCCGCCAGAGACACCAGGCAATCGCGCGGATCGCTTTCGTCTTCCGTCAGGCGGGGATCGTGGACATAGAGCGTCGAGCAGTAGGGACAGAGGATCTGGCTGTCCGCGCCCATGTCGAGGAACACGTGCGGATGGTCGAAGGGCGCACGGGCGCCCATGCACTGCAGCTCCTTGACGCCGACAAAGATCTTCTCGGCGCCGAGATCGTTCGCGAAATGCGGCGTTGAACTTTTGGCCATGGTCCCCGTGACCCCGCGTCGTTTGCTCTTTCCGGACCATAGCGGCGCGCCGCGGCGATTCCTAGGGGAACCCGTGTTAACCAGTTGATGTTGCGAAGATGCCGCTGGCGGCACGCGCCGCCCGGATGCACCCGGAATTTGCCGGTGCGGCGCGCGCCTGCTAACTCGGCACGACACCCACTTCGAGGAGCCCTTCATGTTCAAGACGCCCGAGTACCTGACGTTCTCCTCGGACGGCGTCGAGATCGCCTATATCGACGTGCATGGCGCGATCGGGGGATCGCCCGTGCTCCTGATCCACGGCTTCGCCTCGAACATTGCCGCCAACTGGGTCGCGACCGGCTGGGTGGACGACCTCGCGGCGGACGGCTACCGCGTCATCGCGCTCGACAACCGCGGGCACGGCCGGAGCGAGAAGCTCTATGGCCTCGACGACTACGGCGCGCCGCTGATGGCGGAGGACGCCCGCCGCCTGCTCGACCATCTCGACATTCCGCGGGCGCATATCATCGGCTACTCGATGGGCGCGCGCATCGCGGCGTTCCTGGCGCTCGCGCATCCCAGCCGCATCCAGAGCCTGACGTTCGGCGGCCTCGGCTACAACATGGTGCGCGGCATGGCGGGCACCGGCCCCATCGCGCACGCGCTCGAGGCGCCGAGCATCGACGACGTGAAGAACCAGGCGGCGCGGACGTTCCGCGTCTTCGCCGAGCAGACGAAGAGCGACCTCAAGGCGCTGGCCGCGTGCATCCGCTCGGCGCGCGCGCCGATCACGGCGGAGGCGGTCGGCAGCCTCAAAGCCCCGGTGCTGGTGGCCGTCGGCGAGCACGACGTGGTGGGCGGAGCGGCCGAGCCGCTGGCGGCGCTCATTCCGGGCGCGGAGGCGTTCGTCATCGCGGGGCGCGAGCACATGAAGGCCGTGGGCGACCGCAGCTTCAAGGCCGCGACGTTCGAGTTCCTGAAGCGCCACGCACTCTGATCGCGCCGGGTCGTGGGTCGAGGAGGGAAGAGCCGGGAACCGGCAGGCGCCTGGCGCGATGTCCTAGCTGGAATCTCAGGCCTTGGAAGCACACGCCCGGGACTCACGCGATCCGAGCTACACAGCTCCAGAATCACACCGCTCCAGAATCACAAGGCCCCGGCGCGATTGCCGTTGCCCGTCGAGGGAACATCGTGGGGGATGCCGAGCGAGCAAAGCAATCTACGGGCCGGGGCCTCGACGCACGAATCGTACGATTTGTGGGACGCCTGACGCACACAGTGCCCGTACCCGGGAACCAACAATCCTCTGAGAGGGAGGGATTGCCTTTTGCTGATCCCCAGTCAGCATCTCACACTTGGGCTGGCTGCATTGTAGCAGACACCCCAAAAGGCCGACCACGGATTCGCTGCGTCCCGCATCGTTCCTGTGGATAAGTCCCGGCCGCACGGTCCGCAAATTGCCGCTGTTGGGCCGTCCGCCCGCCCCAGAGCCGACCGCAAACAGCCCGAAAAGCATGGGATATGACGTATCGGGAGGATGGGGCATTCACCGTTCGTTATCCATAGGCGGCGTACTGTTCCAGGGTCATGCGTCTCAGTCGCGTTCTCGCTTTGCCTGTCGTTCTGACGGCACTGTTTTCCGGTTGCAGCTCGGGTCCGGAGTTCGTCGCCAAGTATGAGCCTTGGCGGGCGAAGGAAGAGAACGCGTGCCTCGTCTCCGGCGTGCTCGCCCACACCACGTTCCTCAAAAGCCGATCCGCGCTCGGCGGTCCCAGCGTCTGCGGCACCGAGCGCCCGTTCGAGCTCACCGCCGTCAACGACGGGCGCGTCAAGCTCAAGCCGGCCGCCCTTCTCCGCTGTCCGATGATCCCCCAGGTCGAGCGCTGGATGCGCGAGTCCGTGGCGCCCGCGGCGCGCTACTATTTCGGCTCGGACGTCGTCGAGATTTCGGTCGCGGCGTCCTACTCCTGCCGGCCGATGAACCACGTCTCGGGCGCGAAGCTCTCCGAGCACGGCTACGCCAACGCGCTCGACGTTTCGGCCTTCACGCTGGCGAACGGCCGCAAGATCACGCTCAAGCGCGGCTGGAACGGCGATCCGGACGAACAGGGCTTTCTGCGCACCGTGCATCGCGGGGCGTGCCAGCAGTTCACGACCGTGCTCGGTCCCAATCACGACCGCGCCCATCACGACCATTTCCACGTCGACCTCGCCCGGCATGGGCGCGACGGGCTGAAGACGATCTGCAAATAACGAGCGGGTTTTAACGACCGGGCTCGGAAGCGCACTTCGACGCGTTCGCGGCGGCCTCAGGCTCCAGCGTTCGTCGATGCGCCGCGTTTCGCCCCGCGCCCGGCGGTCTCCAGGCTTTCGTACGTGCAGCGCGCGGGCGCCCGGACCTTCCAGACGAGGCCGTCCGGCTCGTAACTCACGTCGACCTGCGCATCGAGCGATTTCTCGACCATCGCAACCATGATCGTGTAGCCGAAGCCGCGCCGCTCGGGCTGCGACACCCGGGGGCCGTCGCGCTCCGTCCACGACAGCAGGAACTCCTTCTCGTCGCCCCGGCCGGCGAGGCTCCACGTGACTTTCACGCGGCCGTTCTCGTCCGACAGGGCGCCATACTTGCTCGCGTTCGTCGCCAGCTCGTGCAGCGCCATGCCGATGGCCTGGGCCGCGGGAGGCTGCAGCCGCACCGGCGGCCCGTGGATCTCGATGCGCGTGCCGATCAGCTCGCGGAACAGGGCGAGCTGCGAGCGCACGAGGTCGGCGACGCCCACGCCCTGCCAGTTGCTTTCGATCAAGAGATCCTGGCTCGCCGCAAGGCCGACGATGCGGTCCGAGAACTGGCGCACGAACTGCTTCGGATCGCGCGCCGGCATCTGGCGCGCGATGGCCTGGACGACGGCGAGCATGTTCTTCGAGCGGTGGTTGACCTCGCGCATCAGCAGCATGATCTGCTGCTCCGCCTGCTCGCGCCTTGTCGCGGCTTCGACGAGCGCATCGCCGACCGCGTTGGCCTCCGTGACCAGCGTCGGCTCGAACGTCACGGCGCGGCCCTCGCCCAGTGCGCGGGCTGCCTTCTCCGCCTGATTGAGCGGGATCGAGATGATGCGCGCGACGCCGACGGCGCCGGCGATGCCGACGCAGGTGAACACGGCGACGATCAGGATGTAGTTGAGCAGGGCCGCGCGCGCGGCGGTTTCCACGGTATCCGAGGGAACGGACACGTACACCGTCCACTTGGCCGCGCGCGACGGGGCCGTGCCCCATTTCACGGTGCGGCCTTCGAGGTCGGTGCTCGTCACGTCGCCGTTGGTGGTCGCAACGCTCTCGATCGAGCTGATCTTCTTGCCGACGTTCTCCTCGTGCAGCCGGGTGCGCGCGATCATGAAGCCGGAGCCGTCGGCGATCGTCGCGCGCCATTCGGCCGGCAGCTTCTGGCGGTCGAGCAGCTCCTTCATCAGGGCGGGCTCGAGCGACAGGGAGAGGATGTAGCGCATCTTGCCGTTGCGCAGAACCGGCACGCTCGCGGCCATCACCGGACGCTTGGCCACCGAGCCGATCACCACATCGGACACGTGCGGACGCGTCAGGTGCATGAGCTGGGCGTCGAAGCCCTTCGTCTTCGGAAGCTCGGCGCCGAAGGGCAGGCGCGTGTTGAAGAGCTGCTGGCCGTCGAGGTCGCGCAGAAACGCATAGAGGCCGCGCGAGTTCAGCGCCGCCTGGGCCTGGCGGTAGACGGTCGCGAAGTCATCCTCGGCGAGGGCGGGCGACGTCGCCAGCGTCTCCAGAATGGCGATGTAGCCGTTGACCGTCTGATCGACGTCGGCGGCGATGCGCTCGGCGACGCTGCGCACCTCGCCGAATAGTCGCGCCCGCTCCGAGGAGGCGAGCCGCGAGGCCTCCATGCCGAGGAACGCCAGCAGGGGGACGGCCAATGCGATGATGAGCAAGGCGAGCAGGAACGACACGGGCCACGGCGGGCGCATAGAGAAGGAACGTTCCATTCCGTGCCGTGCCATCCTCAAGTGGCCCTCGGAGCCTTCGCGACGCCAAGGGCCAACGTCGTCATGCCTCAATGACAGGGCCGCGATCCTCAGCTTTAGATCGCTTATCCTTCAATGGGTTACGCGTCTTTTACCACAGGTCGGGAATCTGGTCCAAATGTCTGCCCCCCCGGGGCCGCATCGGGCTTTTGGACAATTTCCAGCCGTTCGGAAACCCCTTGCGGGGCCGATTGGTTCCATGATCTCCCCCTCGCCGCTGTTCCCTCGGCAGGTCCTAAGCTTTGCAGGTCTTGTTATTTGCTTTCAGCCGTCGATGGCGGCTTCATGACGGGGCGAGCGATCGGCCTCGCCGCGGTGATTTCGAGTTTGACTTGCGCCGCGACACCAAACGCTAAGGAGACATCCATGACGCTCCCCGCTTCCCTGCTCACGCTCCCTGTCCTGCGCTCCTGCTGCCCGTCCGTTACGGCGTGTCGCTGCTGTTGATGGCGACGAGCGGGCCTTCGCGGCCCGCGTGAAACTCATTCCCCACCTTGCGAGTTGAACCCGCCGACGAACGGGAAAGGACTGCCCATGTCAGACGCCTATGTCATCGAAGTTGCCGACGAGACCGCCGGGATCGTAGTGCGGCTGGAAAGCGAGACATCGTTCCGCTTCCATGCCTCGTCACCCCGCTTCTTCCCGCTGGACGGCAAGATCTTCTCGGCTCCGCGCGATGCCGAGCGGGCCGCACTGGCCCAATTCGGACGCCCCAAGCCGAAGGCCCGCGCGGCCTGAGGTGCCGGCCGGCTTCCGACGTGCGATCCTCGGCGCCCGAGGATCCATCGGGAGGCCGGCCGAGTTCCGTTTCTCGCGGCCGCCCGTCTCCTTCGACGCCGGACGAGGGCTTGCCCCACCCGCCATCAGTCTGGACGCGTCGTCAGGCTCCACGCGTCGTTAGGCTCCACGCGTCGTCCGTCTCGACGCGTCAGTGTGACCACTGGCGGAGAGGCGCCGCACTTCCGAGGCTCGCCGTTTCGCGGCCTTCGGTACTTCGATGCAGCTTGAGATCCTTCGTGAGCCCGGCCGGGGCGCGCCCCGCGCCTTGGACGTGCTTCTCGTGCACGGCAGCTATTGCGCGGCCTGGGTGTGGCAGCCCCATGTCATGCCGTTCCTGGCCGAGCGCGGCTACACCGTGCACGCCCTGAGCTTTCGCGGACACGGCGGCAGCGGCCTCGACGGCCCCCTCTCCAACGTGAGCGTCGCCGACTACGTGGCCGACCTCGCCGCGGCGGTCGACCGCATCGGCCGGCCGGTGGCGGTGGTGGCGCACTCGCTGGGCGGCGCCGTCGTTCAAAGCGCGCTGTCGTCCGGCGCGCGCTTCGCCGGCGTGGCGCTGCTCGCATCCATTCCGCCGACCGGCATGCTCGTGCCGAGCCAGACGATGTTCTGGCGGCGTCCGCGCCTGTGGTCCGAGCTGTCCAGGATCATGTATTCGGGCGTCGCCGACGCGGACCCCGAGATCCTGCGCGACGGGCTGTTCGACAATCGGATCTCGGCCGAGGCCTTCGCCCGGCTCTCCCGCCGTTTCTCGAACGAGAGCGCGCGCGCCATTCTCGACGTGATGGGTCCCTACGCTCTCGGAACCATGGGACTCAGGGATTGCCCCGTGCTCGTGCTCGGCGGCGGGCGCGACTGGTTCATCAGCGAATGGGACATCCGGCAGACCGCGGCCTGGTACGGCACGCCGGCCGTGATCCTGCCCGAGCTGTCGCACGCCATCATGCTCGACCCATCGTGGCAAGACGCGGCCATCACCGTCAGCGACTGGCTCGAGGGTCTCACGCCGTAACGCCCGATCACCCTGCGAGGGGACGCGCGGAGAGAACGGCGCCGATCTCGCCCAGGATTGCCGGGTCGTCGATGGTGGGCGGCACCTTGTAGTCCGCCCCCTCGGCGATCTGCTTGATCGTGCCGCGGAGGATCTTGCCCGACCGCGTCTTCGGCAGCCGCGCCACGACGTAGGCCGTCTTGAACGCCGCCACCGGCCCGATGCGCTCGCGCACCAGTGCCACGACCTCGCGCTCGATCTCCTTCGGATCGCGCGCGACGCCCGCCTTGAGCACGATGAAGCCGACCGGCAGCTCGCCCTTGAGCGCATCGGCCGCGCCGATCACCGCGCACTCGGCCACGTCCTTGTGCGAGGAGAGCACCTCCTCCATCGCGCCCGTGGAAAGGCGATGCCCGGCGACGTTGATGATGTCGTCGGTGCGGCCCATGATGAAGAGATAGCCGTCCGCATCGCGATAGCCGGCGTCGGCCGTCGCGTAGTAGCCGGGGAACGCGTCGGTGTAGCTCGGGCCGAAGCGGTCGTCGGCGTTCCACAGCG
Source organism: uncultured Hyphomicrobium sp. (assembly GCA_964386545.1). Lineage (GTDB taxonomy): Bacteria > Pseudomonadota > Alphaproteobacteria > Rhizobiales > Hyphomicrobiaceae > Hyphomicrobium_C. The sequence goes on along the minus strand of CAYLSI010000002.1, from coordinate 101,148 downwards.
TCGGCAGGCATCCCGGCGGCAGCGGCAGCTTCACGACGATGTTGCCGAGCTTGCCGTTCTCGACGTCGTGGCCGTCCTTGTCGACGATATGGATGTCGTAGCCGGGCATCGGCACGGTCGAGGAGCCCGCCTTGACCGGCAGCACGCCGAGCCCCACCGGATTGCCGGTGATGGCCCAGCCCGTCTCGGTCTGCCACCAGTGGTCGATGACGGGACGGTCGAGCGCCTGCTCGGCCCAGCGCACCGTATCGGGATCGGCGCGCTCGCCGGCGAGGAACAGCGTGCGCAGGCTCGCGAGATCGTAGTTGGTGATCAGGCTGCCGTTCGGGTCTTCCTTCTTGATCGCGCGCAAGGCCGTCGGCGCCGTGAAGAACGCCGCCACGCCGTACTCCGAGACGACGCGCCAGAACGCGCCGGCATCCGGCGTGCCGACGGGCTTGCCTTCATAGATGATCGTCGTGGCGCCGTAGAGCAGCGGCCCATAGATGATGTACGAATGGCCGACGACCCAGCCGACGTCGGACGCCGACCAGAACACCTCGCCCGGCGCGATGCCGTAAAGGTTCTTCATGGTCCAGGTCAGCGCCACCATGTAGCCGCCGGTGTCGCGCACGACGCCCTTCGGCCGGCCGGTGCTGCCAGACGTGTAGAGGATGTAGAGGGGATCGGTCGCCGCCACCGGTACGCATTCGGCGCGCTCGCCCGCGGCGCGGACCTCGGCCATGAGGGCGCTCCACTCGAGATCGCGGCCGGCGACGAGCGTGGCCTGCTCCATCGGCCTCTGCAGGATGATGCAGTGGGCCGGCTTGTGCGTCGCCGCCGCGATGGCCGCGTCCAGCAGCGGCTTGTATTTGACGACGTGCTTGGGCTCGACGCCGCAGGACGCCGAGACGACGACCTTGGGCTTGGCTTCGTCGAGCCGGACCGCCAGCTCGTTGGCGGCAAATCCGCCGAACACGACCGAATGGATCGCGCCGAGCCGCGCGGTCGCCAGCATCGCGACGGCCACCTCCGGCACCATCGGCATGTAGATCGCCACGCGGTCGCCCTTGCCGACGCCGAGCCGCCGCAACGCCGCCGCGAACGTTTCGACCTCGTCGAGCAGCTCGGCATAGGTGACCGTGCGCTTGGCGCCGGTGACCGGGCTGTCGTAGAGGATCGCCGGCTGCTGGCCGCGCCCGGCCGCCACATGACGATCGAGACAGTTGTAGGCGGCGTTGCATTCGGCGCCGACGAACCAGCGGCCGTAAATGCCACTCGCCCCGTCGAAGACGCGGTCCGCGGGCTTGAACCAATCGACGGCCTCAGCCGCCTCGGCCCAAAACCCCTCGGGATCGGCGCGCCACGCCTCGTAGACGTCCCAATATCTGCTGCTCATGACCTGCTGCTCATGCGCTTGCGCCCTCGCGACAATGCTCCGGGGCCGACGGGCGGCTCCGGAGCCCACTACGAAGTCGAAGCTAGATGCTGTCAATCGCCTCGGCGGACTCGGGCAGGATCTGCCCGCCGTCGACGACGATGGTCTGGCCCGTGATGTACGCCGCCTCCTGCGAGGCAAGGAACAGGGCCGCGTAGCCGATGTCCTCGACCTTGCCCAGGCGCTTCAGCGGAATCGCCTTGGCCATGCCGTCGAGATAGCTCTGGCCGAGATCCTGCAGGCCTTCGGTGATGATGTTGCCCGGAAGCACGGCGTTGATGGTGGTGTTGTAGCGCGCGAGCTCCATTGCCGCCGTCCTCAGGAAGCCGAGCTGGCCGGCCTTCGAGGCGCCGTAGTGCGACCAGCCGGGATAGCCGGTGATCGGGCCGGTGATCGACGAGGTGACGACGACGCGCCCCTTGCCCGCCTTCTCGAAGGCCGGGATGCAGGCTTTCACGCACAGGAACGTGCTCTTCAGGTTCGTGCTCAGCACCTGATCCCAATCGTCGGGCGTGAGCTCGATGATCTTCTTCTGCGGGAAGGCGCCGGCATTGGCGCAGAGAATGTCCACCGTGCCGAACGTCTCCACCGTCTTGGCGACGAGGCCCTGCACGCTCGCCCAATCGGATACGTCGGCGGCGTGCGCGATGGCGGTGCCGCCGGCGGCGCGGATCTGCTCCACGGTGGCTTCCGCGTCGGCCAAGCCGCGCGCGGCAACCACGACGTTCGCGCCTTGCGCGGCGAAAACCCTGGCGATGCCCTTTCCGATCCCTTTCGAGCCGCCGGTTACGATGACGCTCTGTCCGGCAATTGACGTCAGCATTCTCGAGTCTCCCGTTTCAGTTCGAAGATTTGCGCGCCATACGGCCGATCAGCGACGGCGCCGCCAGCGCGATGGCGACAAGAACGATCGACGCCGCCACCGACAGCATGCCGACCGCCGGCACCAGCGGCGAATAGCCGGACACCATCTTGGCATAGAGCCATTCGGGCAGCGTCAGGTCGGCGCCGGTGGTGAACAGCGACAGCGGAAAGTTGCCCCAGCTCAAGAGGAACGAGAACAGCCCCGCGGCCACCACGCCCGGCATCAGCAGCGGGATCGTGACCTCGCGCAGGATCTGCCAGGTCGTGCAGCCCATGTCGCGCGCGGCCTCCTCCAGCGACGGATCGAAGCTGTAGGCGCGGATGGCGATGATCAGCGTCGCGATCGGGGCGATCCACACGAGGTGGGCGATGATCGCCGTGTGCCACGTCGGTGTGAGGCCGATGGCGTTGAACCAGATCAGGAGCGCGAGCCCCAGCACCGATTGCGGAAAGAAGATCGGCAGCAGGATCAGCTTCTGGTAGAGCGAGCGGTAGCGCCACTGGTAGCGCGCGAACGCGAGCGCGCCGAAGAAGCCGAGCACCATCGAGATCACGGTGACAATGGTGGCGACCTGGAGCGAGATCCACAAGAGGTCCGAAACCGTGTCGCTCGCGAGCGCCTGGCCATACCACTGCGTCGTGTACTGGCGGATCGGGAACGACAGGTAGCGGGCCATCGATACCGAGGCGAAGCCGACGGCGACCAGCGGCAGGTAGAGAAACGCCAGGATCAGGACGCCGTAGAGGTAGAGGCCGATCCGGCCCGCCTTGGAGGGGTTCATCAGCGCTTCCTCCCCATGATGGCGTCGAGGTCGATGCGGGCGACGCCGAAGATGGCGAGGCTGCCCACCACCGCGATCAGCGTCACCGCGAGCGCCGAGCCCAGCGGCCAGTTCTGGCCGTAGGTGAAAGCGCGCTCGATCTCGTCCGAGATCACGATGACGGCGCGGCCGCCGAGCAGCTTCGATTCCGCGATGGCGCCGGCGGTCAGCACGAAGGTGATGAGGCAGCCGACGACGATGCCGGGCGCGGCGAGCGGCAGCTCGACCTCGCGGAAAATCTGCCAGCGGCTGGCGCCAAGATCGAAGGCGGCCTGGCGCGCGTCGTCCGGCACCATGGCGATGCCCTGCGCGAGCGGAAACAGCATGAACGGCAGATAGACGTAGACGAGACCGAAGACGATCACGGGCACGTTGTAGAGCATGCCGTCGAAGGACTGGCCGGTCCAGCTTCGCCAATAGCCTTCGACCAGGCCGCCTTTCATCAGCGTCAGCACCCAGCCGAACAGGCGGATGTTCTCGGAGACGAACAGCGTCATGACCACGCCGATGGTCAGCACCAGCGTGAAGCGGCCGAACACCTTGGCCATGGCGAAGGCTAGGGGCCAGCAGATCACGAACAGGATCAGCGTCGCCGCCAGCGCCATGGCGAGCGAGACCAGGAGGGATTCCCAATATCCCTCCGTCACCATGATCGCGTAGGACGAGAAGTCCGGCAGGTTGGCCAGCGAGAAGACCTTCTGCGGCATGACCGAGAAGGCGGCCACGACGCACAGCGGCGCCAGGAAGCTCGCCGCCAGGAAGACACTGACGGGAAGCGCACTCAAGAGGCCGAGGCGCTGGTTGATCCGCTCCACGCTAGCCCTCCGGGATCAGATGCGCCCGGTCGAGATCGAAGCCGACGACGCTTTTCGCTCCAGGCTTCCAGACGCCGCGGCTGTCGCGCGGCAGCTCGACCGTCATCTTGTAGCCGCTGTCGAGGCGGACGAGATACTGCACGCGCGAGCCGAGCAGGTATTCGGATTCGATGACGCCCGCGGCCGTCACGTCGGCCGTTTCTCCGGCGGCGAGCAAGCGCACGCTTTCGGGGCGCGCCATCAGCTCGCCCTTGAAACCGGCGTTCAAGCCGCGCCGGGCGGCGGCGGCCGGATCGACGGAGACATGCTCGAAGGCGATCGTGCCGCCGCCGGGCTTGGCGGGAAACAGGTTCACCTCGCCCATGAACTCGGCGACGAAGCGGCTCTTGGGTCTCGCGTAGATCTCGTCCGCCGGCCCGAGCTGCTCGAACCGGCCCGACCTCATGATCGCGATGCGGTCCGACATCACCATCGCCTCCTCGAGGCTGTGCGTGATGTAGATGAAGGTCTTTCCGGTTCTCTGGTGGAGATCCTTCAGCTCCTTCTCGAGCATCTTGCGCAGGCGGAAATCGAGCGCCGACAGCGGCTCGTCGAAGAACAGGATCTCGGGATCGAACGCGAGCGCGCGAGCGAGCGCCACGCGCTGGCGCTCGCCGCCCGAGCACTGCTGGATGCGCTTGTCGTAATAGGACTGCGGCAAGCGCACGAGATCGAGCAGCTCCAGCGCCCGCGCCCGCCGTTGGGCCGGATCGACGGCCCGGATCTTGAGCGGGAACTCGATGTTCTCGCCCACCGAGCGATGCGGAAACAGCGCCAGCGACTGGAACACCATGCACGTCGGGCGCCGGTTGGCGGGCACGTCATCGATGCGCCGGTCACGCAGCCAGATCTCGCCGCTGGTCTGCTCCTCCATTCCCACGAGCAGGCGGATCAGGGTCGTCTTTCCGCTGCCCGAAGGCCCGACGATGGCGAGAAACTCGCCATCGTCCACCGTGAGGTTCACCGAATCGAGCGCCGTGAAGCCGCCGAACGTCTTCTTGAGATCGACGACACGAAGGATCGGCGAGGCGTTCGAGGTCATGGGCGTGGATCCGGAGACGTCTGCGGGACGGGAGAGGTCCGCCTTGCCGACGGGAGCGCGCATCGGAACCACGCCGCTCATCGACGCTTCGCCGCCGTGTAGATCTTGAGAAGCGCGTCGTAGTCCGGCACCACCGAGAAATCAGCCGAGCGCGCGAGCTCGTCCGGCAAGCTGTCCCACTGGATCGCGTCCAGCTCCGTGCTGTTCCACAGCTTGAACACCTCCGGATCGCCCATCTGGCTGACCGGATTGTAGGTGCCTTCCGCGAAGCTCACGGCCTTGGCGATCTCGCCCTTCTGCACGAACTCGAGGAAGTCTTCCGCCAGCGGGCTCACGTCGGGGTTGTTGACCACCGAGGTCAGCTCCACCCACACCACGCCGCCTTTTCCGTCCACGGGGCCGCTATTGGGCGTGATGCCGCGAATGCTGGCCGCGCCGTCGAAGCGCGCCGGGCTCGCGGTATAGGTGCCGCCGGTGAAGTAGGCGTCGATCTCGCCGTTGATCAGCGCGGTGTTCATGGCGACGAGGTCGTCGCTCAGCATCTTGGCGCCGGCGAAGACCGTCTTTGTCGTTTCCGTGAACTTGGCGACGCCGGCCTCATCCACCGCCTTGAACGGATTGACGCCCGCGGTGAGGCACAGGTGGATCACGTTCCAGTTGTCGTAGGTCAGAACGCCGAAGCGCCCTTTCATCGCCGGATCGAGGAAGATCGACCAGCCCTGATCCTCTGCGGTCTTGCGGCTGATCTTGTCGGTATTGACGACGAAGCTGAACGGCCCGTAGCGCTGCGGCATGCCGATCAGCTCGCCGCTGTCGGCGAACGCCAGCGGATAGGGTGCCGAGAACTCCGGCGACATCTTCGCGAAGTAGGGAAGGAAGCGCTCCTTGTTGAGCGGCTTGATCAGATTCTCGGGAAAGAGCTGCTGGCGCGCCCACGGCTGGTTGACGTTGATCAGGTCCCAGACCTTGAGCTCGCCCGCGCGCAGCTTGTTGATCATGTCGGGGTCGGACGTGCCGCTTTCGGCGCGGGTCGTGACGCCGGGGTAGGCCTTGCGGAAGGGGCCGAGCACGTTGTCCGTGTTGTAGCCTTCCCAACACAGAATGTTCATCTCCTTGTCGCGCGCGGCGAACGCCGATCGCGTGGAGCCGAACGCGGCCAGTCCCGCGGCCGCTCCCAGGTACTTTGTCAAATCACGACGCGTAAGCTCCATCAGCCTCTCCCTGCGAAGGTCGGTCGGTTCTTCCCCTAGAATTGTTTTGGGCCCGTGTTTTTGCGACCCGTTATGGATCCGCTGCGCGCGTGTCGCGTCACACCGGATCGACTGAGGATCAACGGGAAATATTGTAGAACGCAAGCATAATGTTGCATAACGCAGAACTTTTCTTAAACTCGACCACGAGCTGGCAAACGGGGCGCAATCCATGACTGGGCTTTACGAGGACGGGTTCGTCGAAGAGCTGCGCCAGGGTCTCACGCAGCTTTCCGAGGGGTGGGGTCTCTCACCAAACGCTGAAATAACCACCTTGAATATCTCGGAAAATGCGACCTTCAAGGCGCACGATCCGGCGACGGGGCGCGCGATCATCCTGCGCGTCCACCGGCCCGGCTATCACGACCGCGACGAGATCGCGTCCGAGCTCGAGTGGATCCTGGATCTGCGCCGTCAGGGAATTGTTGCAACTCCAAAACCTTTGCTCCGCACGGACGGCAGCTACATCGGATGCATGCACGCCGCCGGCGATGCCCGCCATGTCGTCGGTTTCGAGTTCATGAGCGGAGCCGAGCCGTCGACGAGCGACGGCATCGTGCCCGCCTTCCGCGAGCTCGGCGCCATCAGCGCCCGGCTCCACCGCCATGCCCAGGCCTGGCGCCGGCCCGCCGGCTTCCGTCGCAAGACCTGGAACTATCGATCCATGCTCGGGGCGGCTCCGCTGTGGGGCGACTGGCGCGAGGCCATCGGGCTCGACGCCGCCGGCCAGGCCGTGCTCGAGCGGGCGAGCCGCGCGCTCGAAACGTTTCTCGCCGCGTTCGGCGAAGGCCCGGAGCGCTTCGGCCTCGTGCACGCGGACCTGCGGCTGGCCAACCTGCTGGTGGACGGCGACCGACTCGGCATCATCGACTTCGACGACTGCGGGTTCAGTTGGTTCGTCTACGACTTCGCCGCCGCGGTGAGCTTCTTCGAGCACGACCCGATCGTCGCCGAGCTGCAGGACTCCTGGGTCGACGGCTATCGCTCGGTCGCGCCGCTGTCAGAGGCCGACGTCGCCGCCATTCCCACGTTCGTGTTCCTGCGCCGCTTCCTGCTGACCGCCTGGGTGGCGAGCCATGCGGAGACCCCGACCGCACAGGCGCTCGGAGCTCCGTTCACGCAGGGCACCGTTGCGCTGGCGGACGCGTTTCTTTCGAAACTCGAGCGATAGGTGCGCGCCGATCATGGCCCAGAAGAACCTCAAAAAAATGCAGCCGACCGCGCGCCAGATTCTCGACATGAACGCGTTCGACGCCAACGTCGACACGGGCGCGTCCAATCCGCTGCTCACGCGGCGCATCGCCAACGTCGGCGCCGCGGCGGTGCTGTTCTATCGCGAGCCGCTCGAAATGGTGTCTGCCAGCGGCTCGTGGATGACGGCCGCCGACGGTAAGCGCTATCTCGATTTCTACAACAACGTGCCCTCGGTCGGTCATACGCATCCGCGCGTCGTCGCGGCCGTATCCGACCAGATCGCGCGCCTCAACATCAACACGCGCTATCTCAACAGCGTCGTCGACCGCTATCTCGAAGCGCTCAAGGCGAAGTTTCCCACCGCATTGAGCAACGTCGTGCTGTCGTGCAGCGGCAGCGAAGCCAACGATCTGGCGATCCGGATCGCCGCGGCGACGTCCGGCGGCACGGGCATCATCGTCAGCGAGAACGCCTATCACGGCAACACGTCCATCATCTCGGAGATCTCGCCCTCGGCCTTGAAGCGGCGCGCGCTTCCCGATCACGTCGTCACGGTGCCCGCTCCCGCCCACAAATGGCAGAGCTCGTCCATCGAGGACGCCTTCGCCGCCGACATCGCGCAGGCCATCGCCGAACTCGAGCGGCGGGGCCACAAGCTCGCGGCCTTCATCTGCGATTCGATCTTTTCGAGCGACGGCATCCATGCGGATCCGCCGGGCTTCCTCGGCAAGGCCATCGCGGCCGTGCACGACGCGGGCGGTCTCTACATCGCCGACGAGGTGCAGCCGGGGTTCGCCCGCACGGGCGACGCGTTCTGGGGCTTTCAGCGCCACGGCGTGATGCCGGACGTGGTGACGATGGGCAAGCCCATGGGCAACGGCTTCCCGATGGCCGGCCTCGTGACGCGCCCGGAGCTGCTCGCGCGCTTCTGCGAGGACACCGGCTACTTCAACACGTTCGGCGGCAATCCCGTGGCCGCCGCGGCGGGCCTCGCCGTGCTCGACGTCATCGCCGAGGAGCAGCTTCAGGAGAATGCCCGCAAGCAAGGCCACCACATCACGGCGCGCCTTCGCGACTTGGCCGCGCGCGACGACCGCATCGGCGACGTGCGGGGCGCGGGGCTCTTTCTCGGCATCGACCTCTGCGGGCGGGGGAAGCCGGACCAGCCGGATCCCGCGCTCGCCACGGCCGTCATCAACGGTCTCAAGGACCGCGGCGTGCTGATCGGCGCGGCGGGGCGCTTCGGCAATACGCTGAAGGTCCGCCCGCCGCTGTCGCTCTCGGAGGAGGAGGCCGACATCTTCGTCGATCGCCTTGCGGAGACGTTGTCCGCGACCGCGTGAGGGCGCTCCGCAAGCCGCCAGGGGACGTGAATAGATGGGGCGCGAATAGGGAGCCTTCTATTCGGCCTCCGCGACCTTGACCTCGACCTCGGCGGTCTGCATCGCCTTCAGCAGCGCGCTCGTCGGCCTCTCGTCGGACACGAGCAGGTCGATCTGGCTCCAGCTCGCGTAGCGCGCGGTGAACATCTGATCGAACTTGGAGCTGTCGGCGACGATCATGCGGCGATTGGCGCGCTCGATCATCGTCGCGTAGACGTCCGCCATCTCGATCAACGCATCGCTCGCGCCTTCCGGCGCCAGGCCGCTGGCGCCGAGAATGACCCATTGCGCGTTGTATTGCTCGAGAAAGCGCAGGGTTTGCGTGCCGTAGGTCGCGCCCTCGCCCGCGTGATAGGTGCCCGGCGTCATCAACACCGTGATGGTCGGGTTCGTGGCCAACGCCGTGGCGATGGCGAACGAATGGGTGATGACGGTCACCTTCTGCATGACGAGCGCCATGCGCCGCGCCACATGCAGCGTGGTCGCGCCGGAGCCCAGCATGAAGACGCGCGCGTCGTCGCAGGTCTGGCACGCGGTCTTCGCGATCCGCATCCGCTCCTCGATCAGCAGCGTATGGCGCTGCGCAACCGAGGGCTCTGCCGCCTTGCGCAAGATGGCGCCGCCGTAGGTGCGGCTGATCACGCCTTTGTCCGTCATCTCATCGAGATCACGGCGGATGGTCTCGGTGGTGACGCTGAGCGCCTCGGCGAGCTCGCTCACCCGCAACGTCGGCTGGTCGGAGAGCAAGGACACGATTTCCCGCTGGCGGACAGACTTCTTGCTCATCTCTGATTTCGGGAAGACCTGCGGCGCTTCGGGATGCGTCGGACATCGTGACGAGCCGCGTCCCGCAAGCGGCCCGGCTCAGCGAACGCTCATTCTACGCAACCCTACGGGAGCGTCCATCCCTCGCCGCGCATGGCCGACCGCAGAGCGTTGCGGGAACTGCCGGCGCGTGCGGGCGCCGTCCACGCCGGAAGGACTCCAGCTTGCAACACCTTGATTTCATTGGCCCGGACGGTGAGCACCACGAGCCACGGCGCGAGGTCCTGGCGATGCGCACAACGACGGGCGGCGCTCAAGCGCTCAATCTGGCGCCGCCCTTGTTCCTTGTCAGTACCCCTGCCGGTTTCACTCAGAATTGCGGGTCCCGGACCTTCTGCCGCTGCGCATCCATAAATCTTCCGACCGCGCCCAGCATTTTCTTGCGGTGTCTTTTGCTGTCCTCAATCGTCGATCCGTTGAAATCTTTTGCCGGAAGGGCCGCTTTTGTTTTCGGCAGCTTTTGGTGAGCGAGATTGCGCTGGTAGATCTTGAGCAACCCCGGATCAGCGACACCAGGCGTTGTGAATGAGAGCAGGGACGCTGCGATCGCGGTCGCACAAAGGATTTTTACAAGCGACATGGCTGTTCTCCATGATTGCAATGCGCTTGAGAATAAGCCGAGGTGCGCGCGCTCTGCAGTCACCCGGGAAACCGCAAGCAACAGTACGCCCGCAACCGTGACAGGCGCGTCATGGCGTCGATCGACGTATTTTTTAGTTCGGGATTTTCCGCGGGAACTGAAACGTCAAAGCAGAAGCACAAGCGGTCTAACGGCAGCCCTAAAAGGCGTCGCTAATCGGAAACGCTCATTGGAAATCTGAGCCCGAAACGCCGAGCGTATAAATCCTAATGCGTTGATGCCAATGGTGCGGACGGTGGGACTCGAACCCACACGACGTTGCCGTCTCAGGATTTTAAGTCCTGTGTGTCTACCGATTCCACCACGTCCGCGGCTGGCCATCGCGCCGCTCCGGCGGGCGGTGGCCTTTATGCCCGCTGAAGGAGCGGGACTCAAGACCGGGTCCCCTCATGCCGTCGCTGCGGCTTCGAGCGGCGGCGCAGGCCGGGGTCCGTGGCGGATCACGGCGCGCAGCAGCAGGTACAGCGTCACCGCGTTCAACGTGTGCCACAGGAAGTGCGTGCCGCGCAGGTGGCCGCCGTAGGCCGTCAGCTCGCAGAGCTCGAGGTCGAGCGTGCGGAAGGTCATCGACGCGAAGAACACGACGGCGGCCAAGGCCAGCGTCTTCCAGGCGGGATGGCGCATGACGGCCAGCCCCGCCGTGGCGAGCGCCAGCGTGAGGAAGGCCGGCAAATAGGCGACCGTGCCGTTGAGGCAGCGTGCGCCGCTCCGCGCCGTGATCGGCAGCAAGCCCTGCGGGCACTGGATCGTTCCCGCATAGCGGAACGCGGCGACGAACAGGATGAGGCCGGCCGCAACCAGCAGCCAATTCACGCGCACGAGACGGCGGAGCAGGACGCCGAGATAGGCGAGCATGAACAAGCCGATCGGAATGACGTCGGCGAGTTGCGCCCAGCGCGTGGCGTAGGTGTGAAACAGGAAGCTGCCGACGCCGATCACATACGTCAACGCGATCAGCAGCAGCGCGGAGACGCGCCGCCGCTCCGGCTCCAGGGCAACATAGTCGCGCGTGGCAATGAGCGCCGCCACGATGAAAGCGGCGTTGGAGATCGCGTTCAGCGGCTCGGCCCAAAACGAAGGATCCTGCCCCCGCTCGCAGTAGATGAAGATCTTCTGACCGAGATCCATGCGATCCGCCCCTCGCCGCTCGAATACTGCCCTATCCTACGGCGCGCGCCGCAAGACAACCATAGCTGCGGCGCCACCGCGCCCTCATGGGCGGACGGGGTGGACGCGGGTTTCCGGAGCGCGCGGCTAGCACCGCAGAGCGAGGGGACGCCGTCCTTCGCGTCTCCCGGCTCATCGATGGGCGCGCGGTTGCGGGGGCACCGCGTCGTTCGCGGCGCGCCTGTCGTCCTTCGGGGCGGGCTCCTTCGGCGCCATGCCGGCCGCCTTCTGCATCAGGGTGCGCAGCTCGGCCGGGTCGTCGAGATTGATCGTATGAGGATATTCCGGGTCCTTTCCGCGCAGATCCGTCATGACGTCGCCCTCGGGCGAATAGAAAATCGTGCGCGGCACATAGGTGCCGTCCGGAGAAAAGGCGCCGTTGGCGGTGGGCTCGGAATCCACGTCGACGAGGATCATCACGAGCTTGCGGGACGCCGCGACCACGGCGGGATCTTTCCAGACCTGGCGGTAGCGCTTGCAGGACGCGCACCAGGAGGCGTGAAACAGCATGACGACCGTCTTGCCGGTGCGCGTGGACTCCTGGATGCCCGGCCCCACCTCCTTCCAGTCGATCTCGCTGCCGTTCCAGAGCTCGGCCATCTTGGGCTGCTTGGCGCCGGCATCGGACGCGGCCGCCGCGATAAGGATCGCGAACGCGAGACACGTCGCCGAAAGCGCACGGCGCAATCCGGGTCGGGCCTCCCGGCGAACTCGATTGGTCATTGTCTCCTCCTGATCAGGACATTTTCCCGCTTCCGGCGTCTCCGCGCAAGCGCCGTCCGAAGGTCCCGTCTTCTGGCGCTTTTGGAGGATTCCTGCCCTTGCCGTCCCAGGCGGGAGCGGAAATTTAGCCGGCTTTTACCATCCGACCGCGGTCTTTCTTAAGCTTAGATGCGCATGGTGGAGCATCGCGGCATTTCCGGACACAGGCACCGATCTCGTGTTGCTTTCCTTGCTTTCGCCCACGCGCAAAACCAGCCGTTCGTCCGGACCAGCGTTGAGCTCGGCCGCTACCGCCCAGCAATCGTTGCGGCGGCTGATCCTCGCCTGCGTCCTCACGCTCGGGGCGGCGGCCTTGCTCGTCACGAGCTTCGCGTTCCTCTCCGCCGGACGCAGCGACGAGGCGTACAAATCGCGGCTCGCCCAAACCGTGGCCTATGCCCTCACCAAGAGCGAGCAGCGCATTCCGTACGATCAGGAGAGCGTCGCGCTCTGGGACGAGGCGGTCACCAATACCGGCAGCACGTTCAACCTCGCCTGGGTCGCCGACAACCTCGGCGTCTGGATGTACGACTATTTCAAGCACGATCGCGTCTACATCATCGACAAGAACAACCGTGTCACCTACACGATGGCCGACGGCAAGACGACGGCGGCCACCGGCGATATTCCCGACGCGGAAATCAGCACGCTCGTCGTCCGGCTGCGTCGGGCCATCGCGGAGGGCGCGCTCGAGCGCTTCGAGCAAGGCGCCTCGCGCATCCCTCGCATTCAGGACACCAGCCTCGTCGAGGAGCGACCCGCGATCATCAGCGTCATGCCGCTCGTGCCGCATACGAAATCCGTTCAGCAGGCGCGCGGCACCGAAAGCCTGATCGCGAGCGTCCGTTTCCTCGATGGCGGCTTTCTCGACGACCTCGGCGCCTCCTACCTGCTCGACGGCATTCGCTATGCGAAGATCGACACCCGGCACGCCAGCGAGCAATCCTATCCGTTGAAGAGCACCGCCGGACAGACGCTCGGCTACTTCATCTGGTCGCCCAAGCTCCCCGGAACGAGCCTTCTCACGGAAATGCTGCCCATCGTCATCGCCGGCATGGGCTGCGTGGGCTGTGCCGTCGCCTTCCTCATCCTGCGGCTGAACAGGGCCTATACGGCGCTAGCGACTAGCGAGGCGCACGCCAAGCACCTGGCGTTCCACGATCCGCTGACGCATCTGCCCAACCGCTCGCTCTTCAACGACCACCTCGAAACGGCGCTCGCGAAACTCGGCGACGGCGGCGGCGACCCGCTGGCGCTGATGTTCCTGGACCTCGATCGCTTCAAGCAGGTCAACGACACGCTGGGCCATGCGGCCGGCGATGCGCTGATCCGCGAGGTGGCGGTGTTCCTGAGCAGCGTCCTCCGGCCCGGCGACATCGTCGCGCGCATGGGCGGCGACGAGTTCGCGATCGTCGCGCATCATGCGGGCTCCGTCTCAGAGATCGAGGCGCTCACGCAGACGATCATCGACCGCATCTCGAAGCCGTTCGACATTCTCGGCAATCAGGTGGAAATCGGAATCAGCATCGGCGTGGCTCTCGCGCCGCCGTGCGCGTTCGATCGCTCCGACCTCGCGCGCAAGGCGGACTTCGCCCTCTATCAGGCCAAGCGCGACGGAGGATTGCGCGCACAGTTCTTCACCGGCGAGATGATCGAGCAAGCGGGCCAGCGGCATGCGCTCGAACAGGACCTGCGCCGCGCGCTCGATACCGGGGCCGGCCTCAGCGTCGTCTATCAGCCGCTCTTCTCGGTCGAAACGCTCACGATTTCCGGCGTCGAAGCGCTGGTGCGCTGGCATCACCCCACGCTCGGCATGGTGCCGCCGACCACGTTCGTGACGCTGGCCGAGGAATGCGGCCTCGTGAACAAGCTCGGCGCCTTCGTGCTCGCGCAAGCGTGCCGCACCGCCGCGACCTGGGACCTGCCGGTCGTGGCCGTCAACGTGTCGGCCATCCAGCTCCGCCAGCCGGGCTTCGCGCAGCACGTTCTCAGCGTTCTTTCGGAGACGGACCTCGCACCGGACCGGCTCGAAATCGAGATCACGGAAAGCACGCTGCTCGACGAGCACGGCATGTCGAACGCCTCGCTCGCGACATTGCGGGCCGCGGGCGTCCGCATCGCGCTCGACGACTTCGGCACGGGCTATTCCTCGCTCAGCGTGCTCATGAACGTCGACGTCGACCGCATCAAGATCGACCGCTCGTTCGTCCGCCACCTCGAGCACTCGCCGGAATCGTGCTCGATCGTCCAGGCCATCGTCACGATGGCGCAGACGGTGGGCGTGGCCGTGACGGCCGAAGGCGTCGAGACCGAGGACCAGCGCGACTTCCTGGTGGCGATCGGCTGCAGCGACCTTCAAGGCTATCTGTTGTCGCCGCCGGTCTCGGCGCTGGACATCACCGCGCTGCTCGCGCAGCGGCCCGAGCTCGGCACTGAGGTCCAGACCGAAACCAAGGCCGAGGCCGAGGCAGAGACCGACCGCGATACGGCGGCCGCCTGACGACTCCCGCCCGTCACTCCGGACATTCGAACGCGATGGTCGTTTCCGCCGAGGGGATGAAGCGGCGGCATTCGGTCGGGCGCTTGGGTGCGGCCGGCTTTGCCGGTGCGGTCGCGGCCACCTTCTCCGGCGGCGGGGACGCGGTCTTGTCGCCGTCGAGGGCCGCGATCCTGTCGCGCGCCGTCTGCTGGGCCGTTCTCGCGTCGATCGACTTGGACGTCACCTCCAGCGCACGGCGGTAGCTCGCGAGCGCAGCCGGCGCATCGCCTTTCTCTTCGAGGATTTCGCCCTTGAGGACATGGGCCTGCGGATATTTCTGCTTAAGCGAGATCGCCTTGTCAGTATCGCGCGCGGCGGCGTCGAGGTCCTTCGCGCGCCGCGCCACGAACGCGCGTGCGTAATAGGCCATGGCCGCATCCGGCTTCGCCGTGACCGCCTTCTCGGCCTCCAGGCGCGCGGGCTCCTGCTCGCCGAGCTCGGCCAGCACCAGCGCCCGCAACGCCATGGTTCTCACCTCGCCCGGATCCAGCGCCGCCGATCGCTGCAGCTCGGAAAAGGCCTGGTCCAGCTCGCCCCGGGCGCGGAAGACCTGCGCCCGGTTCAGGTAGGCTTCCGGCGCCTCGCCGCGCTTCTCCTTGTAGCGGTCGAGATCGGCAAGCGATTGATCGCGCGCGCCGCGCTCGTGCTGGACGACGGCGCGGCTGAAGTACGTGTCCGCATAGCCCGGGTTGTAGGAGATGGACCTGTCGAAATCGGAAAGCGCCTTGTCGAGCTTTCCGGCGTTGAAGTTCGACCAGCCGCGGTTGAAGTAGCCGATGTAGAACTGCGCGCGCGGCAGACGTCCGCTGTCGATCACGCGAGTGCAGGCGTCGGCGCTCGCCTTGCGATCGGCCGCGGTGCAGTCGGCGAGATCCTGGTTCATGCCCGCCATGGCGTGGCCGGCGACGCCGAGACCCGTGGCGAGGATTGCGATGCGTGCGAGGGAATGAACTGCTGCTCGGCGCATGATGACGCTCCCTGTGTGGGGCCAGGCTCCCTATGTGGAGCCCGCCCCGGGTTGAACCGCATTCGTTCAAATCCGACATAGAGCGCGAGGCCCTGGGGACCTTCAGTTCCCTGGGAAACAGGGGCCGACAATTCCGTCGCCGGCCCGGCCAGCGGTTCGCGGGCGGGAGTCGCGAGAAAACGACGGCCTCCTCTTGACGGCGCGCCGAACCCGCCCACATATGTAAATGTGATAAACATTCACATCGAAGGACCACGCCAATGCACGACATGGTTCTAAAGCTCGACGACATCGGTCGGCCCGCGTGGATCGCGCTGATGGTCGCGGGTTTCATCATCTTCTGGCCGCTGGGACTCGCGGTCCTGGCTTTTCTTCTATGGAGCGGACGCATGGGACACGGGTGGGGTCGAGACTGGGGCCGGGACTGGGCGCGCGGCATGAAATGCAGCTCGAACATGCGCGGCCGCTGGCATCGGGGCCAGGACGGCTGGGGCGGCTCGTCCGGCAATCGCGCGTTCGACGACTATCGCGAAGAAACGCTGAAGCGGCTCGAGGACGAGCAGCGCGAGTTCCGCTCCTTCCTCGAGCGCCTGCGGCTCGCCAAGGACCGGGCCGAGTTCGACCAGTTCATGGCCGAGCGCAAGTCCCGTCCGGCCAGCCCGCCCGAGGGCGAAGGCCCGTCGCCGGCCCCTCCGCAGGGCTGAGGCGACGTCCACGAAACTTCGACTGGGCCGGCCGTTCGCCGGCCCAGTTTCGCCGCCCGGGTTGCAGCGCCGTCGCGCTCTTTTCCCCCAGGCGGATTGGTAATCATTTGTAATGATCAGAACGATAATTTGGTGCCTCGGACCGGCATCCTGCGGTCCGTGGAGGTCACGACAATGCCCGCGCTTCGCGGGGTTCCGCATTTCCCCCTGATCGCCGTCGCTTCCGTCGTCGCGGCCCTCGTCGCGATCGCGTTCCTGATGGGCTACGAGGTTCATTCGAAGGCGCGGTTCTGGGCCGGCGCGCTGGCGATGATGGGCGCCATGCTCGCCTGGGACGCGTACCGCCGGATGCGGCTCCGTCCCAAGGCGCCCGACGCGCGCACACTCTCCACCGACGACGCGACCGACGATCTCGTCCGGCAGCTCGATGCAGCCGTCGCCCGGGCCGCGATCAAGAAGCCGCACAACGCGGAGCCGATCGAGCTCGACGCCCTGCTCGCCCGCTGCGTAAAGACGCACGGACGCACGACCCTCGTCACGATGCGGGCGCCCGTTCATACGATCGGCGCGCGCGGCGATATCGCGACGCTCTTCGACATCCTGATCGCCAATGCCTTGCGCAACGGCGCCCGCGCCGTCGTGCGCATGGACCACGGCACCACGCTCGCGGCGATCCACGTGGACGACGATGGCCCCGGGGTGGCGCGCCCGCATCGCGAGCGCATTTTTACGGCGCGCGCCGCGGCCGGACCGGACGATGCCGACGCAGACGCCGCCCTCCGCCCTTACGGCGAGGCGCGCCGGATCGCACGGGCGCATGGCGGCGATATCCTCGTCTCCAGCTCGCCCGAAGGGGGCGCGCGCTTCACGGTCCATCTGCCGCTTCATCACGTGGCTGCGGCGGTGGAGCCTATCCCGGCGGCGCTCGCCGAGGCCGTGAACTCATAACCCCGTGCTCAGCGGAGCGCTTTGTCCAGATTGACCGCCCGGTCGAGCCCCTTCGCGGTGTCGAGGCCCTTGACGCCGGTGAGGCGCGCGCCGTCGAAATCGGCGCCCGTCACGTCCGCATCCGACAAGTCCGCACCCGAGAAGTCCACCTTCGACAGGTCGGCTTCGATCAGCTTGGCGCCGGTAAGGTCCGCGCCCGACATGCTCGAGAACGTGAGCACCGCGCGCGTCAGATCCGCGCCGCGCAACGTGGCGCCGGCGAAATCGCAGGACTTCAGAACGTTGCGCGCCAGCGTCACGAGCGTCCCCTGTCCGGGGCGCTGCTCGAGCGGGCTGAAGTTCGCGCGCGTGAGATTGGCGCCGCGAAAATCCGACCCCGAGAGGTCGGCCTGAACGCGCACGCCGGTGAGATCGGCGCCCGCGAACCGCGGCGCATCCGACGCGCTGTTGTGCAGATCGGAAAAGACGGTGGGCCGGAAGATCGACGCGCCGGCGAGATTGGCGCCGGAGAGATCCGTTCGGATCAGCACCGCGCGATCGAGGCGCGCCTCCGACACATCCGCGCCCTGCAGGTTCGCGCCCGTGAAATCAACGCCGTAAAGGTCGGTGCGCGCGAGGCGCGCCTGCTTGAAATCGAGACCCGAAAGATCGAGATACGTGAGGTCACGGCCCGCATAGTCCAGACGCTCGCCAGGCTTGGCCTTGAAGAGCTGCTGGGCAATCTCGCGGACCGTGAAGTCCGCGTCGGGAGACACGTTCTCCGTGATGTCCTCGACGGCCCACGCCGCGCCGATGCTCGAAGCCAGAGCCACCAGCGCCCAACTCATTCGCCGGGATGCGATCGCCGCCATGGATCACTCTTTCGCCGCCGCGAGCCCAACGTCACGACTCGTCATTCGTCCCATTATGTTCTCTATTCCTGCGGCCGAGGGCAAGGGGTACAGATCTCTGAGCCGCGAAAGAACAAACCTCTGACAGGGGCGATGTTTCCGGGTTTCGCCACGTTACCACATTTCACCTCGGCCGCTCCGACCCTGACGAGAAACGCGCAACGACAAGGACCACGTCCCTTGACCATGATCCTTCCTTCGCCGCTGCCGGTGAAGCTCGCCTACGGGATCGCGGGCGCGCTCGCCGCTCTTGCCGCGGCGGTCGAGGCCCGCGCGCGCGACGTCGTCTTTTTTCCGACTCCGCAGCCCGCCGTCGCGAAGATGCTCGAAATGGCCGAGATCCGGCCGGACGATCGGCTGATCGACCTCGGCTCGGGCGATGGCCGCATTCCCATCACGGCCGCGAAGGACTACGGCATCACGGCGCTCGGCGTCGATCTCGATGCGGATCTCGTCAAACAATCGCGCGAAAGCGCTGCCGCCGAGAACGTGGCCGACAAGGTGGAGTTTCGCGAGCAGAACCTGTTCGACACCGAGCTTAGCAGTGCAAGCGTGATCACGCTCTTTCTCAGCCACTCGATCAACATGAAGCTTCGGCCGCGGCTGCAGGCGCTCAAGCCCGGCACGCGCATCGTCTCGTACGGGTTCGCGATGGGCGACTGGGAGCCCGACCGCACGGAGAAGGTCAACGGCCGCTCCGTCTATCTCTGGGTCGTCCGTCCCGGCGCCACATCCAACTGAGTGCGAGGCGCCCCATGACCGACTTCTGCATTCAGATCCACACCGACCGCGCTCCCGGGCTCGATCTCGCGGCCGTCCGCTCCGCGTGCCACAAGCTCGCCGAGGACAAGTCGCTGGTGCGCTGCTTCGCGATCATCGACAAGGGTTGCGTCGACCACATCAACTTCATGTTCGCGACCGACAACGCGAAGGGGCTTTGGAGCGCTTTAACGGCTTCTCTCCTCGAGGACGCGTCGCTGGGTCCGTCGATCAAAAAGGCGGCGATGGTGATGTGCCAGGGCGCAAACGGCTGGGACGACTACCGGCTGCTGCATCACTACGACCCGGCGCAGCGCACGGACCCGGTTCCGTAGCGCAGCGCTACGCCTGGCCAACGCCGCCGCCGGTCGGCGTCTCGATGACGATGGCGTCGCCCGGCTCCAGCGCCACGCTCGCGCAGCCCGCCAGCTCCTCGACGCGTCCGTCCGCGCGACGCACGGCGTTGCGACCCGCTTCGCCCGGCTCGCCGCCAGCGAGGCCGAAGGGGCGAACCCTGCGGAAGCCGGACAGGATCGCACACCGCAAGGGCTCCAGCGCGCGGATCACGCGCGCCGTTCCGTCGCCGCTGCGCCAGCGTCCCCCTCCGCCCGAGCCGCGCCGGATCGCGAACGTCTCCAGCATCACCGGATAGCGCGTTTCCAGGATCTCGGGATCCGTGAGGCGCGTGTTGGTCATGTGGACGTGGACGGCCGCCGTGCCGTCGAAGCCGTGGCCATCGCGGTCGAAGCCAGCCGGGCTCCCCGAGCACAGCGTCTCATAGTACTGCACGCGCGCGTTGCCGAACGTCAGGTTGTTCATCGTGCCCTGGGCCGAGCCCATGGCGCCGAGCGCGGCGAAGAGCGCATTGGTGATCACCTGGCTCGTCTCGACGTTGCCGGCGACGACCGCCGCCGGATAGGACGGCTTCAGCATCGATCCCTCCGGCACGACGATCTCGATGGGACGCAGGCAACCGGCATTGAGCGGGATCGGCGCATCGAGCAAGACGCGAAAGACGTAAAGCACGGCGGCGCGGACGACCGGCTCTGGCGCGTTGAAGTTGGAGGGCTGCTGCGGGGACGTCCCGGTGAAGTCCACCGTCGCCGTGCGGCGCGCCTTGTCGATGGTGACGGCCACCTCGATCGCCCAGCCGCCATCGGTCTCGGCGCGGAAGCGGCCGCCGTCGAGCCGGCCGATGAGGTCGCGCACCTGCGCTTCCGCATTGTCCTGCACGTGCGCCATGAAACGGGCGACGCCCTCGACGCCGAACTCGCCGGCCAGCCGGATCAGCTCGGCGCGCCCGCGGGCGTTGGCGGCGACCTGCGCCTTGAGGTCGGCGATGTTCTGCGCGGGATTGCGGGCCGGATGGCGCGCCGTCGTCAGCAGGTCCCAGGTCTCGGTTTCCAGGAAACGGCCGTCGCGCACGAGCGGCAGGCAGTCGATGTACACGCCCTCTTCCTCGATGGTCGTCGCATCGGGGCTCATGGAGCCGGGCGCGGTGCCGCCGATGTCGGCGTGATGGCCGCGGCTCGCGACGTAGAACGCCGGGCGCGCGCCGCCGTCGACGAACACCGGCGTCACGACGGTGATGTCCGGCAGGTGCGTGCCGCCCGCATAGGGGGCGTTCAGCATGTCGACGTCGCCCGGCGCGAAGGTTTCGCCGCGCCGGCGGATAACGCTCTCAACGGCGCTTTCCATGCTGCCGAGATGCACCGGCACGTGCGGGGCGTTGGCGACGAGCTGGCCTTTGTCGTCGAAGATCGCGCAGGAGAAGTCCAGGCGCTCCTTGATGTTCACAGACTGGGCCGTGGCGCGCAGCGCTTCGCCCATCTGCTCGGCGACGCCCATGAACAGGTTGCCGAACACTTCCAGCAGGACCGGATCGACGGCGTCGCCGACCTGCTGTCGCGCCTTCACGCCCGTGTGCGTGAGCACGAGGTCGCGATGGGGCGTCATCTCGGCGGACCAGCCGGGCTCGACGACGACCGTCTGGTTGGCCTCGGTGACGATGGCCGGGCCTTCGATGACCTGTCCCGTGGCAAGCCTGTCGCGCTGCCAGATGTCCGCTTCGTGCCAGGCGCCTTGCGAGAAGAAGCGCGTGCGGCCTGCCGCTCCGGCCGGATCGCCCTGCAACGGCGCGGGCGTTTCGCGCGGCCCGGCGTCCGCCGCGCTTTCGCTCTCGACCTCGACCATGGCGATGCGCACCGCCTTCTCGCGCGAGACGAACCCGAAGCGCTGCCCGTGGGCCACTTCGAACGCGTCTCTCAAGGCGTCGGCGTCGAGAGCGTCAGACGACGCTTCAACCCGCACCGGGAGCGCCACGTCCGTCGCCTCATAGCGCAGATGGAGCTGAATGCCCGTGCGGATCGTCTCACGATGCGCTCCCTGGCCTGCGAGCTCCTCGGCCGTCTCCTCCGCCAGCCCGGCCGACAGCGCGCGCGCAGCGGACAGCCCTTCGGCATCGAGCGCGACATCGAGCGTCCGCTCGCGGCTCGCGCGGATCGACGACAGGCCGATGCCGAACGCCGACAGCAGCCCCGAGAACGGATGGATCAGCACCTGGCGCATGCCGAGCGTCTCGGCCATCAGGCAGGCATGCTGTCCCGCCGCGGAGCCGAAGCCGTTCAGCACGTAGCGCGTGAGATCGTGGCCGCGCTCGACCGAGATCTTCTTCACGGCCTGCGCCATGTTCTCGACGGCGATGCGGATGAAGCCGTCCGCCACCTCCTCCGGCGCGCGGCCGTCGCCGATCGCCGCCGCCAGGTCCGCGAAGCCTGCGCGCACGCCGTCTGCGTCGATCGGGGCATCGCCCTTCGGGCCGAACACGGCCGGCAGCAGCGACGGGGCGAGCTTGCCCAGCATCACGTTGGCGTCCGTCACGGTCAGCGGCCCGCCGAGGCCGTAGCAGAGCGGACCCGGATGGGAGCCTGCGCTCTCGGGGCCGACCTGGAAGCGGCCGGCCTCGAACTTCAGGATCGAGCCGCCGCCCGCGGCCACCGTATGCACGAGCAGCATCGGCACGCGCAGGCGCACGCCCGCGACCTCGGTTTCAAACGTGCGTTCGAGACGACCGCCTTCGGCGTGCGACACGTCGGTCGAAGTTCCGCCCATGTCGAACCCGATCACGCGGTCGAAGCCGGCGCGGCGCGCGGTTTCGACCGCGCCGACGACGCCGCCCGCGGGACCGGAGAGGATGGCGTCGCGGCCGGAGAACGTCGCGCGCGACTTCAGTCCGCCCGACGAGGCCATGAACAGCAGCCGCGCCGCCAGCTCGCCCGCAAAGGCGGATGCGACCTCGTCCGTGTAGGCTTTCAACACCGGCGAGAGATAGGCGTCGGCGACCGTGGTGTCGCCGCGCGGCACGATCTTGATCAGCGGCGCGATCTCGTGGCTGACGGAGACCTGCTCGAAGCCCGCGTCTCGCGCCAGCGCGGCGGCGCGCCTCTCGTGCTCCGGATAGGCGTAGGCGTGCATCAGCACGATGGCGGCGCTCGTGCAGCCGGCGCGGCGCGCGGCGGCGAGCCCGTCCGCCAGTGCGGCCTCGTCGAGCGGCGCCTCGACCGTGCCATCGGCGCGCACGCGCTCGGCGGCGCCGAGCACGCGGCGATAGAGCATGTCCGGCTTGACGACGCGGCGGGCAAAGATGTCGGGGCGCGCCTGCGTTCCGATTTCGAGCTGGTCCTCGAGCCCGGCCGTAATCACGAGGACCGTCGGCGCGCCCTTGCGCTCGAGCAGCGCGTTGGTCGCCACCGTCGTGCCGATCCGGACGGAGGCGATGAGATCCGCCGGGATCCGTGCTCCCGGCTCGAGCCCGAGGAACCGGCGGATCCCTTCCGTCGCGGCGTCCCGGTAGAGCAGCGGTGCGCTCGACAGCAGCTTCAGCGCTTCGAGGCGCCCGTCCGGCCGGGCGGCGACGATGTCCGTGAACGTGCCGCCGCGATCGATCCAGAATTGCCAGGCTTTCCGTGCGCCGCCCATTCCGTGCCCCAAATGCTCGATCAGCGTGGCTATCGGCGCCATCAGCCAAGGTCAACCGGCGAACATGAAATTTAGTCCATGCCCTTCATCCGCGGGCCGGAAGCGGGTATGGGTTCCTCATGCCTCTCGACAGCCTACCTCACGTCTTCGAGCAGGAGCGGGACCGCGGCGCGCGGGCCTGGCTCGCCGATGCGCTCGGCCGCTGGTGGCCGGGGCTCGCCCGGCTGATCCGCCCGCGTCCGGTGCAGGAGACGTTCGCGTTCTCCGCCGCCATCATCGCGCTCGCGGCGAAGATGGCGAAGGCCGACGGCGTGGCCGTCAAGGTCGAATGCCAGACGTTCGAGCGCTTCTTCGAGCCGTCGCCCGAGGACCTGCCGCGCATCCGCCGCCTCTACAATCTCGCGAGCCAGGACACCGCCGGCTTCGAGCACTACGCGGAGAGCGTGGCGCGCATGCTCAAGGACGACAAGGCGCTCAAGGTCAGCGTGCTCGAATGCCTGCTCATGATCGCCTGCGCCGACGGCGTCATGCACCCGGCGGAGGAGGAGTTCCTGCGCACGGTCGGCAAGGCGTTCGCCATCTCCTGCGACGAGTTCCGCCGCATCAAGGCGCCGTTCGTGCGCGACCTCGACGATCCTTACGACGTGCTCGGCGTGCCGCCCTCGGCTTCGCAAGCCGACGTGCGCAAGCGCTACCTCGAGCTCGTGCAACGCTTCCACCCCGATCGCCTGATCGCGAGCGGCGCCCAGCCGCCGCTGATCAAGGCGGCGACCATCAAGATCGCCGCCATCAACGCCGCTTACGAGGCGATCACGTCCGGCCGCCGTCCCGTGGGAGAAAGCGCGTGAGCGCCAATCTTTTGACGCGACCCGACAGCGCGCTCGTCGCGGACCTCCATCCGTCGCCGAACATCGAGCCGCGGCGCGCGGGCTTCACGCCGACGATCGTCATTCTCCATTACACGGGGCTGCTCTCCGTCGAGCGGGCGATCGAGGTTCTCTCGCGGCCGGACTGCAAGGTGTCGTGCCACTACGTGGTCGACGAAGCGGGGCGCATCACGCAGATGGTGGCGGAGGACAAGCGTGCCTGGCACGCGGGCGCCTCCTCCTGGCACGGCGAGACGGACATCAACTCCGCCTCGATCGGAATCGAGATCCAGAATCCGGGCCACATGCACGGCTATCCCGACTTCCCGGCCGCGCAGATGCGCGCGGTGGCGGCGCTCTGCCGGGATCTGGCGCAGCGGCACGGCATCGCACCGGAGCGCTTCCTCGCCCATTCCGACGTGGCGCCCGGGCGCAAGATCGACCCGGGCGAAAAGTTCGATTGGGCGTGGCTCGCCGCGCAGGGCATCGGGCATTGGGTGACGCCGGCCCGGTTCGATCCGGCCGATGCGGGCCTTGCGCCCGAGTCCTCTCACGCGGATGTCGGGCGCGTGCGCGCGCTGCTCGCGGCTTATGGATACAAAGTTGATCTCAAAGGACCTTTCGACCCGGACCTGCGGATCGTCGTGCGCGCCTTTCAGCTCCACTTCCGGCCGGCCTGTACGGACGGGCGGCTCGATCGCTCGACGCTCGATACGCTGTTGCGCCTTCAACTGCCGGTTGGCCGTCTCAAAGACGACCGTATTGCCTGATTAATCCTGACACCTGATTTGACACCGCAGCGACCCGATCCCGTGCCCTTCTCTCCTTTTCGACACGCACATCTGTCGCGGCTGGCGAAGCTGGCCTCGCGGGCGAGATTTGTTGCATTGTGACGGCAAGCCCCCGCATGCAAAGTGAAGGGCGTGACGACAAGACTGCACGAGGGGAGCTGCCCATGAAGATCGTTATCGCTCCGGATTCCTTCAAGGAAAGCCTGACGTCGCTGGAAGTGGCGACGGAGCTGGAGGCGGGTCTCCGACGCGTCTGGCCGGATGCCGAGTACGTCAAGGTCCCGATGGCGGACGGCGGCGAAGGCACGGTTCAGTCGCTCGTCGACGCCACCGGCGGGCGGATCATCAAATGCGCGGTCTCGGGACCGCTCGGGCAGAAGGTGCTCGCCTCCTACGGTCTTCTCGGCGACGGCAAGACGG
Source organism: uncultured Hyphomicrobium sp. (assembly GCA_964386545.1). Taxonomy (GTDB): domain Bacteria; phylum Pseudomonadota; class Alphaproteobacteria; order Rhizobiales; family Hyphomicrobiaceae; genus Hyphomicrobium_C. The sequence continues at coordinate 76,068 of CAYLSI010000002.1, read as the reverse complement.
CGGTGATCGAGATGGCCGAGGCTTCGGGCCTGCCGCTCGTTCCGCGCGGCGAGCGCGATCCCCTGCGGGCCAGCACCTACGGCACGGGCGAGCTCGTGGCGGACGCGATCCATCGTGGCATCGAGGAGATCATCGTCGGCCTCGGCGGCTCGGCCACCAACGACGGCGGCGCGGGCTTCGCGCAGGCGCTCGGCGTGCGCTTCATCGGCGCCGACGGCGCGCCGATCACGGAGCCGCTGGGCGGCGGACAGCTCGACCAGGTGCAGGCCATCGACGTCAGCCAGGTCAATCCGGGCCTCGCCCGCGTCAAGATCAGCATCGCCTCCGACGTGACGAACCCGCTGACGGGCGACACGGGCGCCTCCGCCGTCTACGGTCCGCAGAAGGGCGCGACCGCCGAGATGGTGCAGCAGCTCGACAAGAACCTCGCGCACTATGCCGCGCTCATCAAACGCGACGTCGGCCGCGATGTCGTCGCCACGCCCGGCGCCGGTGCCGGCGGGGGCCTCGGTGCGGGCGTGCTCGCCTTCACGAATGCCGTCATCAAGCGCGGCGTGGAGCTTGTCGTCGCCGCGACCCAGCTCGACGAGCATATGAAGGGCGCCGCGCTCGCCATCACCGGCGAAGGCCGCGTCGACTTCCAGACGGCCTTCGGCAAGACGCCGGCCGGCGTCGCCCAATGCGCGCGCCGCCATGGCGTGCCGGTGGTCGCGATCGGCGGCGGCCTCTCGGACGACGCCAACGGCGTGTTCCAGCACGGCATCGACGGCCTCGGCAACGCGACGGCCAATCCGATGTCGCTCGAAGTCGCGATCATGAAGTCGCGCGAGTACCTGCAGAACGCGGCCGAGCGCGTGGCGCGGCTCATCGTCATCGGTCAGCGCATGGGCGGAGGGCCTGCAGCTTCCGTCTCGACCGAGGGCGCGCTGGCGCAACAAAACGAGCATGGCAACGGGACGGTGCTCGTCCACCGCAACAAGCCCGTCAAGCGCACGCTGCGCGCCAAGCGTATTCACGGCCTCACGCGCGCGGCGGTCGAGCTCGCGCAGCGCCGCCAGCGCTGGCAGCCGACCACTTGAGCCGGCGCGCCAACGACGGAAATTTCCCGCGCCGCCCGATCGCCTATTGACGGCGGGGCAGCGTGGGGCCTTATGTCCCCCTGTCAGCCGGCTGGACGGCCGCTGCCGCCCGGGTTCATCACCTGCGGCGGTGGAGGAAAGTCCGGGCTCCATGAGGACAGGGTGACGGCTAACAGCCGCCGGGGGCGACCCCAGGGAAAGTGCCACAGAAAACAAACCGCCCGCCGGGTTTCGGCCCGGTGCGGTAAGGGTGAAACGGTGCGGTAAGAGCGCACCGCGCGACTGGCAACAGGAGCGGCACGGCAAACCCCACCCGGAGCAAGACCAAATAGGGGTGGCCGCGTGCGGGGAAACCCGGCACGAAGGCGCGTCTTCACGCCCGTCACCCGGGTTGGTTGCTCGAGGCGCTCAGCAATGGGCGTCCCAGATGAATGGCCGTTCGCGACAGAACCCGGCTTACAGGCCGGCTGGCAATTTCTCCCGGGAACTCCTGGCCTGCGGCGATTGGAACCGCTTCTCATCATGGTCTCGCCATGAGCTTGTTTTAGATTGGAAATTCTTCCATTGCCTCAGGCTCAACCATTTCGGGTATGAGGCGTTACCCCCCAGTCGGGGTCAAGCAAGAAGGAGTGATTTTTCATGAAAGCGATCCTGCCTTTGGCGGCGGTTTTCGTTCTGACGGCCACGCCTCTCATGGCACGCGATGACAGCTTCTCGGAGCCGCCTCCGCCGCGCGGCGCGCCGGGGCCCGGACCCGGCATCTATGACCGCATCAGCGCGCACTACGGCCCGATGGGACGCGACGTGAAGGAAGAATTCCGCGACGGCCCGTGCAAAATCGAGCGCGAGTGGGAAAAGGACGGCGACTACTACGAGAAGATCAAGTGCAAAGGTCCGCGCCGCTGATCTCCTGATGTAATGCCGCACGGGAGCCTAAATTGCCCCGCGTTGGGGCGGGTCGGCTCCCGTGCACCATACCTCCCGTGTTGATTTGACAGGGCCCGCGTCCGGTTCTTTGATGACGGCAACGGCGGTTCAACCCTGGAGTAGCGTCACATGAAACGCCTCGCGACAATTCTGGCGTTGCTGACGACAGCGGCCTCTCCCGCGCTCGCACGCGACTGGTACGACGACGACTATTACGACGGCGATTACTACGAGCATCGCCAGTGGCGCGGAGACTACCGCGCCGCCCAAAGCTATCCCCATCGCGCACCGGCCTACGAAGTGTACATCCCGTACGGCTATTATTTCGCGGACGAGCCACCCGCGTATGGCGCGAACTGCAAGGTGGAGCGCAAGTGGAAGCGCGGCCACTACAAAGAGAAGATCGAGTGCGACGACGATGATTGAGGCCTCGCTCCGCGAGCCGACTTGAGCATCGCGCTCAATGCGAAACGGAAAGCGCTGCTCCTTCACGCGAAGGGGCGGCGTTTTTTCTGCTCACGCGGAATGGAAGTCATTGCCCCGGAACGGCCAGGGTCGAGGACAGAGGCCCGGACTTCGCGCCGCGGGTCGCGTGGAGCGCTGATGCGTGACAATTGCGGCACGCTTTCGGGATCCTTACGGGAAACGTAGCTCTCGTTCGACCGAGTCCGTTGTCGAGCGCCGCGCGCTCAATTAGGTCTCAGACGTGGATCGATCTTTCTTCGGAGGGGCACATGCGTTCGTTGAAACTCGGCTTAGCTGTCACGGCGGTGGTCTTCGCGCTTTCGACGGCGGTTCGCGCCGACTGCGTCAAAGTCGGAACGGTCGGGGAAGCTCCGACCCACGCGATCGCGGAGCTCTTTGCCAAGAACGGTCTCAAGAATACCATTTACGGGCAGGGCCGCGAGGGCAAAGGCCCGGTCCACCTGAAGTGCGAAGACGGCGCCGTGACAACGACGTGCCGCGCCTCGCAGATGGCGTGCAAAGTGTCAGAACCCAAGACCTGCCTGGGCGCCTGGTTGTGCCTCTAGGCATGACCTCGAAGCTCGGCAGGAATCGATAGCGCAATTCGGGAGCGGGCTTCGGCCCGCTCGAGGGACGCTTCGTTCAGAGCGGGCGGCCTTTGCCGGTCAGCAGCCATTTGGGATCGAACCAGCGGTCGGCCGGGCCATCGTAGGGCAGGCGCGTGACGTCCCAGTGCATGATGTAGGGCGCGTACACGTCCCACACGGGCGGGCCGCCGCCGATGAACACGACGCGATCGTTATACTGGGCGAGCACGTCCTCGGGGCGCTCGTGCGAGCGGATGGCGCGGATCGTGCGCTCGGCGTAAGCGAACTCCGGCACGGACGCGATGGTCTTGGGGCCTGCGAGCAGCACGTGCCCGCGCGTGATCTCGAAGAAGCGCTCGACATCGGCGCGGAACTCGGGGCGCGGGTCGCCTTCCCATGGCAACTGGCCGCCCAGGCCGAGCTGGCCGCTCAAGCCGATCGCGCAGATACACCGGATGTCGCTCATTCAAAAAACGTCCCTGAGTTGGCTTCGAGGTCTGGGCTTAATTCATCTCGCCAGCGCCCTCAAGGGTTTCAGGGAAAGCGCCCGGTCGCGGCAAACGTTCCGATCAGCTTGGCCAGCTCCGCGGGCTTTTCGTGCTGCGGCAGGTGGTGGCAGCCCTGCATGAGCGAGAGCTTGGCGCGCGGCAGGGCCGCGACGAGCCTGCGGCCCGCCTTCAGCGGCACGATGGGGTCGTTGCGGCACCAGACGACCAGCACCGGCGTGTCGAGCTTGCGATAGCGCTTGGCGATGTCGCGCTGGCCGTCCTCGGCGACAATGGTGCGTGCGGTCGCGAGGAACGCCTGCATGGCGCCCGCCTCGCGGTACGGGGCGGCGTAGCCCTCGACCAGCGCGTCGCTGACCTCGGCCTTGCCGCCCATGGCCTCGCGCAGCAGCAGGCGCGCCATCGCGTCGGCCGGCAGCACGGAAGCCAGCGCATCGGGCACCAGCGGCAGCCGCACCAGCTCGAAGCGGCGGGCGGCGGCGCGCGGAAGCGCGGGCGCGCCGATGACGGCGATGCGGCTGATGCGGCGCGTGCCGCGGATCCCGTCCGCCAGGGCCGTGCGCAGCGCGACCGTGCCGCCGAACGAATGGCCGATGACCGTCACACCCTCCATGTCCCGCTCGATCAGGAAGCGGGCGACGAGCGCGGCCTGATCCTCGGCGGCATAGGCGCCATCGTCGGGCTTGTCGGAGCGGCCGAAGCCTTTGAGGTCGAGCGCGATGACGCGGTGGCGCGCCGCGAGCGCCGGCAGCACGTCGGTCCACGTGAAGACGCTTTCGCCGAGGCCGTGCAGCAGGAGGAGCGGCGGGCCCGATCCGTGCTCCTCGTAGTAGAGGCTCACGGCGGGGCGGTCCTTCCCCTGGCTGAGCGTGATCCGGTGGCCGGCAGACGGCATGGCGCTCGCCTCGGCGGCCGGTCCCATGCCAGCACGCGCCGGGGTCAGCCCGCCAAGGGCCGCCGCCATGACGGACAGGGCCGCGAGCGCGCCTGCCAGCCCACGTCGTTCCGCCGTCCGCTGGCTCACCCGCCTGCCCTCGATCACGCCGCTCTCCGTCTCGTGGGCCCACTCTGCGCCCGAGATACGCCCGCGTTGAGGCGAAGCCCGACGGATACTTGCGAAATTCGGCGGTCCGATCCCACCGATCGCCCAGCATCGCCCTCGTAAATCCTTAACGATCCATTGACGCCCATACCGAACCATGTCATCCCATATAAGCCCGACCGCACCGGGCACGGGCCCGTGGTCGTGGCGCTGGCTTCGAGAGAGGGCCGAAGCACGAGCGACCGCCACGGCCCAGCCCGGCGGCCGGGCAACCGGCGAAAGACTTTCGATTTTTCGGCAAGCGTTCCGTTTTTCGTTCGTGCTTCTCGCCGCACCACCGCGGCCCCGTTTCCGGAAGCACTCTGTGGCGTTGGAGAAGCGAGGCTCGAACAGGGGATGGACCGCTTTGTCTCGACGTTCACCAACAAGATCGACGCCAAGGGACGCGTCTCCATTCCCGCGCCTTTCCGCGCCGTGCTCGAACGCGACGGCTACAGCGTCGGCGGAATCTATTGCTACCCCTCGATCGATGCTCCTGCGCTCGATGCGGGCGGCGAAAGACTTGCGAAAAAAATCGATGGGCTTCTCGCAGGCCTGCCGGACTATTCGGACGAGCGAGACGAGCTCTCTGTCGCACTCTACGGCGACGTCCAGGTTCTCTCGATCGACGGGGACGGACGCATCGTCCTTCCTGAAACGCTTCGCCGCCATGCCGGTCTTTCAGATCAGGTCACATTTGTGGGCCTTGGCGACAAGTTTCAAATGTGGGCCCCTCAAGCTTTCGAGGAGCGGCGCTCGCGCGCTCGCGAAAAAGCCCAGGAGCATCGAAAACTTTTCGGCGCGGGGAGCGCTCACCGCAGCGGCGGTGACGACGAAAGGGCACGGGAATGACGCCCCGGGGCACCGGCCAGATTCCGGTGAACCGGGACGTGCGGGCGCACATTCCCGTGCTGCTTTCGGAACTCGTCTCAACTGACGTCATCCGTCACGTCATGAGCCGAGCTCAGAAGCGCCTGGAGGATATGCGCAACAATCCTCGCGCTGATTGGCAAATCTCCGATGTGAAGATCGTGTGTGAAGCTTTTGGCATTGCTCTCGACGAGCCATCAAGCGGTAGCCACTACAAAATCTCTCACGAGCGCGTCCGCGGCATCCTCACATTACCTGCTCGCCGGCCGATCAAGCCCGTATATATTCGGAGTTTCGTGGCCTTCGTAGATGAGGTGAAGGACAAACTCGATGAGCATTAAGCCGGAATATCCTGTCGTTCTGCGGCCGCTAAGCCAAGACGATGGTGGAGGGTGGATCGCTCTCGTGCCGGACTTGCCGGGTTGCATGTCCGATGGCGGCACTGCAAAAGAAGCCCTCGATAATGTTGAGGGCGCTATCCATGAGTGGAAGGTCAAGGCGACGGAGATGGGGCGGCCAGTCCCTCGACCCGATGCCTCGCTCGAACAATCGCTAGAGCAAGAGGTTCCTGAGCACATCCGGCGGCAAGCGGAAAGTTATGCTCGCCAGATGATGCCCACCCGATCTGATCACGTCGATCCGTCCATCGTGCACGCCATTATCGCTGAATGGGCACGTGCTGCCGCACATCGGATTCGATTGTGACAGGTCCGCGTGCGTCGGGAAGTGCGGCGCACATTCCCGTGCTGCTTTCGGATGTGCTGGAGCAGCTTCGGCCGGCCGCGGGCGAAACCTACATTGACGGCACGTTCGGCGCGGGCGGCTACTCCCGCGCCATTCTCGAAGCGGCCGATTGCCGGCTGATCGCGATCGAGCGCGATCCCACGGCCTTCGCCAGCGGACAGGCGCTCGTCGCCGCGTTTCCCGGCCGCCTCACGCTCGTTCCCACTACCTTCAGCGACATGGAAGAGGCCGCCGCGGACGCGGGATGCGCGAGCGTCGACGGCATCGTGCTCGACATCGGCGTCTCGTCCATGCAGCTCGACGAACCCGAGCGCGGGTTCTCGTTCCTGCGCGACGGTCCGCTCGACATGCGCATGTCGCAGTCCGGCCCCTCGGCCGCCGACGTCGTCAACACGGCCGACGAGGAGGATCTCGCCAACATTCTGTTCGAGCTCGGCGAGGAGCGCCGCTCGCGGGCGATCGCGCGCGCCATCGTCAAAGCGCGCGCCGACCAGCCGATCCTGACGACGAAGCAGCTCGCAGACCTCACCGAGCGGGTGCTCGGACGCGCGCGCGGCGACGAGAAGCATCCGGCGACGCGCACGTTCCAGGCGCTCCGCATCCACGTCAACGACGAGCTCGGCGAGCTCGAACGCGCGCTCGAAGCGGCCGAGCGGCTGCTGAAGCCCGGCGGGCGGCTGCTCGTCGTCACCTTCCACTCGCTCGAGGACCGGATCGTCAAACGCTTCTTCAAGGAGCGGTCCGGCAAGACGGAGGGCGGCTCGCGCTATGCCCCGGCCCCTTCGGCGCCCACGGCCGCCCCAAGTTTCCGAATTGTTAACACTCGCGGATTTACACCTAACAAATCGGAAACGGACGCCAATCCCAGGGCGCGATCAGCGCGCCTGCGCGTCGGGATCCGGACGGACGCGCCCGCCTGGGCCGTCTGATCCCGGGCCTGGCGGCGGCGTCTCCGTGGGGGAGAGTTGTATGCATCCTGTCACCGTCTCTGCCGCGTTCCTCGCCATTTCGAGCGCCTTCCTGCTCTACGGCCTCTCCTATGAGACCAAACAGCTCGAAGCGCGCGTCGCCCACCAGCAGCGGCAGGCCGACAAGGCGCGCTCGGACATCGCCGTGCTCAAGGCGGAGCGTGCGCACCTTGCGCGGCCGTCCCGAATCGAGCCGCTGGCCCGCGCGCAAGGGCTCGCGCCGGTGGCCGAAGGCCAGATCGTCGAGTCCCTTTCGGGCATTCAAACGGGAGCCAGTGCCCGCTGAGGGCAGCAGAGGACGACATGGCCGGCGCGAACCCTAGGGCGATCTGGCGAAAACGGCGGGCGCGGCCGGCCGAGGCCGCTCACCGGCCCGACGCGAACCGCCCGGCTGTCGTCAAACCCCGCACCCGCCTCGTCATCGTCGCCATCGGCCTTCTGTTCACGAGCGTTGCGGTGCAGCTCGTGCGGCTCGCGGCCACACCGCGGCCCGAGGTCGTCGGCGCGCTGACCGAGACGATCTCGAAAAGCTTCGTGCGTCCGGACATCGTCGACCGCGCGGGACGCCTGATCGCCACCGACATCGAGATGCCGTCGCTGTTCGCCGACCCGGCGCTCGTGCGCGGCGTCGACGACGTGGCCGAACGGCTCTCGGGCGTGCTGGGGGATCTCGACCCCGCGGAGCTCCGGCGCATTCTCTCCGACCGCAACCGGCGCTTCGTGTGGCTCAGGCGCGGGCTTGCGCCGCGCCTCGCGCAGCAGATCCACGACCTCGGCCTGCCCGGCCTCGATTTCCGCACCGAGCTGAGGCGCGCCTATCCGCTGGAGCGCCTCGCCGGCCACGTGATCGGCTCCGTCAATCTCGACAACCGCGGCGTCGGCGGGATCGAGCGCGCCATCGACGACATCGGCGGCGTCGAGGCCGCGCACGGCACCGCCGCCAGCTCCGGCATGCCCGTGCGGCTCACGCTCGATCTCGGCGTGCAGCACGCGCTGGAGGACGAGTTGACCTCGGCCATGACGCGCTACGAGGCCAAGGGCGCGGCCGGTCTCGTCATGGACATCAACACCGGCGAGATGCTGGCCACGTCATCGCTGCCGTCGGTCGATCCTTCGCGGCCGAACGAGATCCTGGATCCGGCGCGGCTCGACAAGATCCAGGGATCGACGTTCGAGCTCGGGTCGATCTTCAAGATCCAGACGGTCGCGATGGCGCTCGACGGCGGCAAGGTGCAGCCCGACACGATCATCGACGTGACGCAGCCGCTGACGGCCGGGCGCTTCACGATCAAGGACGTGCACGCGGCCGGGCGGCCGCTCACGGTGTCGGAAGTGTTCCTGCATTCGTCGAACGTGGGCGCGGGGCTCCTGGCGCTCGGCGAGGGGCCGGAACGGCAGAAGGCGTTCCTCGAGTCGCTCGGCCTGATGCGCGACCTCAGAACCGAGGCAGGGCCCGTGGCCGCGCCGCAGCTTCCGCCCAAGTTCGGGCGCGTCGAGCAGATCACCGTATCCTACGGCCATGGCATCGCCGTCGCGCCGATCCAGTTCGCGGCGGCGACGGCGGCGATCCTCAACGGCGGCAAGCCCGTCACGCCGACCTATCTCGCGGGGCGCAAACTCGCCGACGAGCCCGGAAAGCCGTTGATCAGCCCGGCAACGAGCCAGGCCATGCGCGTTCTCCTGCGCCGCAACGTGGCCGAGCGCGGCGGCACGGGGCGGCGCGCGGACGTTCCGGGCTTCCGGGTCGGCGGCAAGACGGGCACGGCTGAAATGCCCGGCAAGGGCGGCTATCGCGCCAAGTCCGTGGTGTCGTCGTTCCTCGCCGCCTTCCCCATGGACGCGCCCAAGTATCTGGTTCTGATCCTGATTTTCGAGCCGAACGGCAACGAGGAATCGGCGGGCGAGGTGCTGGCCGGCCGCAATGCGGCGCCCACCGCCGGGCGCGTCATCGGCCGCATCGCGCCGCTGCTCGGGGTCCGTCCGGAGGGAAACGTCGCGAGCCTCGATTAACCCCTGCACTTAACCCGATGCCAACGCTTCATGGCCGATAGTTGTGCATCCAGATGCAGTGCGGGGTGCGGCTCGTCCATGTGCGAGGTCCAGATCGTTTCCGGCTACGAGCCGGTGCTGGCGCTCGAGCCGGTTTGGGCGGACGTTGCCGCGCGCGGCGGTGGCGCCGGGGCGTTCGAGCAGTTCGCCCTCGTGCGCGAAGCAGCCGCGATGGACATGCGGGCCGGCGGCGAGCCGATGGTTGCGGCGGTCCTGCGCGACGGCGTTCCCGTCACGCTGCTGCCGCTGCGGCGCGAGCGCATGATCGGTGTGCGGACGGCGGTGCCGCTGGTTGCGCCGCTCGCGCAATATGCCGACACGATCGGCCTGCCCCTTTCTCCCGCCCAGATGCCACGCCTCTGTCAGGCTCTCTCCCGGCACGGCCTCGACGTCCTCATTTTCCGCAAGGTGCGCGAGGACGGCGGGCTCTACGACGCCCTCTCCTACTACGGGCACCCGCAGAACGCGCACGAGCGGGCGCTCTTCATCGACCTCGACGGCTACCGCACGTTCGACGCCTATGACGCCTCGTTCTCGGGCGCGACGCGGCGCAACCGGCGCCAGCGCAAGCAGAAGCTCGAAAGCCAGCGGGGAGCGGTCTCGTTTTCGATCCTGCGCGGCGCGGATGCGTTGCCGGCCTTCGAGCTGGCCCTCGGCTGGAAGCGGCAGTGGCTCGCCCAGCGTGGCGCGTCGAGCCCGGTGTTCGATGCCGGCCCCTGGGAGGGGCTGCTGCGCTCGACCGTCGCGTCGGGCGCGGCCATCGTCTCGGTGCTCGCGGCGGGCGGCGTGCCCGCGGCGGTGGAAATCGGTTTCGAGGACCGCGGGTCGTATCTCTCCTACCTCGGCGCGTTCGATCCGGCGCTGAGCAGCTTCAGCCCCGGCCAGGAGCAGATGCTGCGCACCATCGCTTGGTGCTTCACGCGTGGGTTCGCGCGCTACGATCTGCTCGCTCCCGCCGACGACTACAAGCTGCAATGGACCCGCACGGGCACCGGCGTCGCGATCAACGACTACGCGTTGCCGCTCACCCATGTCGGACGCGGGGTGGCGGAGTTGCGCCGGCATGTCCGGCCGCTGGCGCGGGATGTCTATCTTCGGCTGTCCCCGGAAATGCGGACAGCGGGCGGGCGCTACGGCGTGCCGGCTGCGGCGGCGTTGGCCGCCATGTGCGCCGGGGCCGTGATGGTCGCCATCGAGTAAAGAGCCATCGACGGCCTGTGGCCGCCGATGGCTCGTCCCCGCTTACGCCACGGCGCCGATCGGGCGACGCCCAGCGCTTGCAGCCTCCGAGTGCCGTTCGTCCGGGCACCCCCCAGCCTTCCGCGCTCGCCCGCTTTTGGCGCGCGCCCGATTGCAGCCGTCATCAATCTGTAGGAAGACCTCTGCGTGCGATCAACGTCTAACGGGGTCTATGCAGGGATGACCGCAAGCGAGAATTGGCAAACCCTCGTGCATCAGTTCCGGCTGCGGCATGGCCTCAGCCAGGCGCGCATGGCGGAAGTCTTCGGCGTGGCGCAGCGCACCATCTCGCGGTGGGAGCGCGGCGAGGATCGCCCGAGCGTCGCCCAGCAGAAGCGCCTGCGCGACATGGGATGGGAGCCATCCGGCTCGCTGCTGCGCAGCCTCACGGCCTCGGTCACGCATTGCCCGGCCGCCCGCGCGCTGACGCGCACCGACCGGCTGCAGTTGATCGGCGTGTCAGGCCGCGCGCTCGCGAAGCGGCCGTCGATCGCAAACTACGTCGGCCACGACCTGGCTCCGATCGCGTGCGGGGTGCTGCAGAGCATCCTCGACGACCGCGACCTGCAGCGGGCGATCATCGGCGGCGAGATCCATAGTCTCCTCACCACCACGCGCTCGGTGCTGCGTACGGAGGAGCACGCTGAGATCGGCCTTTACCACACGACCATCACCTACTTCTTCGACGAGGGCATCCTCTACAGCGACGCGATCGGCGTGCCGGCCGAGGACGGTGCGGAGATCGGCTATCGCGCCGTTTCCATGGATGCGCTGGCGCTTCCCTAGAGCGCGCGCTCTCATTGCGGCGCGGGCTCGAACAGCCCGGCAAACAGCGGCTCGAGATAGGCCGCGCCCGCAAGCGAGAGGTGATTGTCGTCGAAGTAGAGCGCGCGCGATCGCTCGGCCGCGAGACAGCGCGCGCCGGCGCAAAGCCTCTTGGCCGGCTCGATGATCTGGGCCGGCTCGATGATCTGGGCCGGAAGCCCGACCACCAGCTTTTGCATGAACGCGGCCCGTTTTCCCTCGTCGGCGCTGTCGGGGCCATAAAGCGCGTCGTCCCGCTCGCCGCGGATCAGCGACCGGGCGAGCCGGTTCGGCACGTCGTAGCCTACATAGGGCGCCTCCATCACCAGCCAGGGCCGCGCGCCGGACGCGCGCACGGCCGCGACGGTGGGCATGAGGTTGCGCGCGAGCGCGGCCCGGTTCTCATCGAGCGAGGCTTCGCCCGACATCGCATCGCGGATGTAGTGCCGCTCGCCCTGCGGCGCCTCCTCCCCGCCCGCGCCGAGCGCATAGTAGTTCCAGCGCGCGGCCAGGATGACGTCGCTGAACTGACGCCGCTGCAGGAGCTTTGCGACGGCGTTGTTCACGTCCTCGCAGGCCTCGCGCCCCGCTTTGGCGCGGTAGCGACCCACGCCGATCAGCGGCGGGCAGGCCGGCGTCGTGATCAGCACCACGCCGGCGTTGGCGCGCCGGGCGAGATCGCGCACGAGATTGCGCAGCACGCTCGCGTGACTGTCGCCCCAGAGGAGGATCGTGCGCTGCGCGTCGCCTGCGTCCCAAATCGTGCAGACACGCCCCTCCGCAATGTCCTTGGCGGTGGCGCGTGGACAGGACGGCTCGTCGCCCGTCCGCATGAGCTTTGCGCGCGCCAGATCCTGCACGGCGCCGGGATGGCGCTGGATGAAGCCATGACTTGCATATCCGGCTCCGGCGGTGGCGAGCAGGACGGCGGCGACCGCGGCGCCGGACCCGAGCGCGAAGCCGCGCGGCTTCCACCAGAGCCCGTGACGAACGGGCTGCTCGAGATAGCGCCACGACAAAACGGCCAGCGCGAACGAGGAGGCGATGAGCGCGGTCGTCTCGAGCGGCGTGACCTCGCGCTCGGCGACGTAGCGGTAGAGCACGAGCATCGGCCAATGCCAGAGGTACCATGCGTAAGAGACGAGACCGACGAAGACCATCGGCCGCCAGGCGAGGAGGCGGCTCACCGGCGCCTGGGCCGGTGAGCCCGCGCCCGACCAGATGACGAGCGCGGCACCGAGCACCGGCACGATCGCCGCCGCGCCGGGGAAGGGCGTCTCCGCGTCGTAGACCCCGATGGCCAGCAGGATCATGGCAAGGCCGCCGAGGCCGGCCACAGCCCGCACCCGCGGCCCGCCTTGCGGCACACCCAGGGCCAGCACGCATCCGGCCAGCAGCTCCCAGACACGCGTGTGAGGATAGAAGAACGCCGCGATGGGCTTTTCGCCGAGAACCCAAACGCTCGCCGCGAACGAGGCGACCAGAAGCGCCAGCGTGGCGGCGCGCAGGACGCCATGGCCGAAGCGCGCCGCGAGGAGCAGCACCGCGGGCCACAGCAGATAGAACTGCTCCTCGACCGCGAGCGACCACGTGTGCAGGAGCGGGGCGGCTTCGAGCGCCGGGCTGAAGTATCCGCCCTGATCCGCGAAATAGAGGTTCGCCGCGAAGAGCAGCGTATAGACCATGCTCTTGCTGAGTTCCTCGAGGTCTTGCGGCGTCATGACGACGAACGCGGCGAGGAAGGTCGCGGCCAGCACGATGGAGAGCGTCGGCAGAAGCCGCCGGGCGCGCCGCTCGTAGAAGCGCGCGAAGCTGAAGCCGCCGCCGCGGAGACCGGCGAGAATGATCCGGGTGATCAGGTAGCCCGAGATGACGAAGAAGACGTCGACGCCGACGAAGCCGCCCTCGAACAGCGGCACATGGAAATGATGCAGCACGACGGCGATGATCGCCACCGCCCGCAAGCCATCGATATCGGGCCGGTAGTGGCCGTCGATCGCATCAGAAGACATCAAAAAATATTCCCGACCCGCCCTCGCGGCCTGCAAAATGCGAAACGTCCGTGTCCGGCCCAATGCCGGCCTCGCGCTGCGGCCGGCTCACCCGGCATGACGCCTCCGATCGACCGTGAGGCCGTACTTGATTCTCGGGGCGTATGGCGGCGGCCTGTGCAGCCGCAGGGGCGGCTCCCCAACTTATTCCGCTGTGGGACAGATTTCTTTTATGCGACCTGGGCTTTCAGAGTAATTTGGGCACGAACGTTGTCTAAACGCTACAGGCTCGTTACGATCGTTCACCGATATGCTGCTCAATGTGCTGGTTGGGTTCTAAACGTTTCGGCGAGGGATCCGTGCCCGCGTGCGGGGTCGGGGCCGAGGGGGCGACGCACGTGTCGAAAATCGTCTGAAGTTGAAGTGGCCTATGAGCATTGTCGATCGCCTTCGCTTTGGAGCGGCTCACACGCAGACGGACTCCGCGGAGCCGATCGCGGCGGCGACCCTCGATCTCGCCTCCGGCGTCATCAGCCCCGCCGCGCTGCAAGCCGAGATCACCAGTCATTTGATCAACGCGCGGCTCGCGATCGCGCTGAACGGCGGCGACCGGGAGCTTCTCATCCCCGGCCATCAGCCGATCCGCTTCTCGTCGGACAACCCGCTCACGCCCCACAACAGCCTGCGCATCTACGAGGAAACGACGACGCTCGTTCTGAGCTATCTGATCGATCGCTTCCGCACCGCCACGTTTTTCGATATCGGCGCCGGGATCGGCTATTTCTCGCGGATCGCCGCCTCAAGCCTGTCGTGCGACGTCACCGTGCATGCCTTCGAAATGCGGCCCGACCGGCTGGAACGCCTCAGGGCCTGCGTGGCGGGGGATACGTTCGGCGCGCAGGTCCATTCGCACCTGATCGGACTGACCGACACGCACAAGGGCGAGAACGACATCTACTACGCCAGCTCCATCCTGTTCGAGACCCCGCCGCAGGCGCGGGATTATCGCGAGCGCTGGCGCTGGCTGAAGTTCAACGTGCGCGGCGGCTTCAATCGCGATTTCGCGAGCGCCAAGGTGCTGATGACCAGCCTCGACCATTTCTGCGCATCGCAGGGCGCGCGGCCCGACATCATCAAGATCGACGTCGACGGCTATGAAGGGCGCGTCCTAGAAGGCGCCAGGGAAACGCTGAAACGCGACCGGCCGTTTCTCCTTCTCGAACTGCACAAGGACAAGAAGCTGCGCTTCGGCGTGCGGCGGCGGGATATTGCCGAGCGGCTGTTCGAGGCCGGCTATCGCGCGCTCTTCTTCACGGACCATCAGAACCGGCTCAAGTGCAAGGTCATCGACGTCTCGCGCGGCAATGCGCTGATCGAGCGCCAGGAGACGGACCTCATCCTCTTCTATCACCCCGGCTATCTCGACGCTCGGCCCCAGATCGAGCGCTGACCGCGCCGCATGACTGCGCTGCGTGGGAAGGCTCAGCCGCGCTCAGGCGCGGCTGGCCAGGGCGTTGCGGCCCAGCGCTGCCAGGGCCGTGCCGACGATGCCCTGCGCGGCGAGGCCCGCCGCCTCGTACATGCGGGCGGGCGCATCGTGATCGATGAACGTGTCCGGCAGCACCATGGGCCGCACCTTGAGGCCGCGATCCAGCAGACCCGCGCTCGCGAGCTCCTGCAGCACATGGCTGCCGAAGCCGCCGACGGAGCCTTCCTCGACCGTGATCAGCACCTCGTGCTCCTTGGCGAGGCGGCCGATCAGATCGCGGTCCAAGGGCTTCATGAAGCGCGCATCCGCCACCGTGGTCGAGAGCCCCATGGCGGCGAGCTGATCGGCCGCCTTCAGCGCCTCCGCGAGCCGCGTGCCGAGCGAGAGAATGGCAACGGCCGTGCCTTCGCGCAGGATGCGGCCTTTGCCGATCTCCAGCGCCGTACCCTCGGACGGGCATTCGACGCCGGTGCCCTCGCCGCGCGGATAGCGGAACGCGCTCGGGCGGTCGTCGATCACGGCGGCGGTCGCCACCATGTGCACGAGCTCGGCCTCATCGGCGGCGGCCATGATGACGAAATCCGGCAGGCATCCGAGATAGGCGAGGTCGAACGAGCCGGCATGCGTCGGGCCGTCGGCGCCGACGAGGCCGGCGCGGTCGATGGCGAAGCGCACGGGCAGCCGCTGGATCGCGACGTCGTGCACGACCTGGTCGTAGGCGCGCTGCAGGAACGTGGAATAGAGCGCGCAGAACGGCTTCAGGCCTTCCGTCGCGAGGCCGGCGGCGAACGTCACGGCATGCTGCTCGGCAATGCCGACGTCGAACGTGCGATCCGGAAACTCGCGGCCGAACAGGTCGAGGCCGGTGCCGTCCGGCATGGCGGCCGTGATGGCGACGATGCGCTTGTCCTTGCGCGCCTCGGCGATCAGGCTGTCGGCGAACACGCGCGTATAGGTCGGCGCGTTCTGCTTCGGCTTCACCTGCGCGCCGGTGACGACGTTGAAGCGCGCGACGCCGTGATACTTGTCGTCGGACGCTTCCGCGGGCGCGTAGCCCTTGCCTTTCTTGGTGACGACGTGAACCAGGACCGGGCCCTGCTTGGCGTCGCGCACGTTCTTCAGCACGGGCAGAAGCTGATCGAGGTCGTGGCCGTCGATGGGGCCGACGTAATAGAACCCCAGCTCCTCGAACCACATGCCGCCCTGCCAGAGGTGGCGCGTGTATTCCTCCATGCGCGCGGCGCGGCGCTCCCAGCTTTTCGGCAGGCGCTTGGCGAGCTGCTTGGCGAAGTCGCGGAGCTGCAGGTACGTGCCGCTCGACGTGACGCGCGCGAGGTAGGACGAGAACGCGCCGGTGGGCGGCGCGATCGACATGTCGTTGTCGTTCAGGATAACGATCAGGCGCTCGTCGCGCGCGCCGGCGTTGTTCATGGCCTCGTAGGCCATGCCCGCGCTCATGGCGCCGTCGCCGATGACGCAGATCACGTTGTTCTGGCCGCCCTGCAGATCGCGCGCGACCGCCATGCCGAGGCCGGCGGAGATCGACGTGGACGAATGGGCCGCGCCGAACGGGTCGTATTCGCTTTCGGCGCGCTTGGTGAAGCCGGAGAGGCCGCCGCCCTGGCGCAGCGTGCGGATGCGGTCGCGCCGCCCGGTCAGGATCTTGTGCGGATAGGACTGATGGCCGACGTCCCAGATCAGCCGGTCGCGCGGCGTGTCGAACACCCAATGCAGCGCCGTCGTCAGCTCGACCACGCCGAGGCCCGCGCCGAGATGACCGCCGGTGACGGACACGGCTTCGATCGTCTCACGCCTCAGCTCGTCCGCGATCTGACGGAGATCGGACTCGGGGCGGCGGCGTAGATCCTCCGGCGTCTTGATGGTGTCGAGGAGCGGGGTCGTGCTCACGCGGGTCGTCATCCTTCCAACTTCGCCGGGACTATGGCCCGGGCGGCCCTGCCCGACTTCGGGGCACGCCGCAATTTCAAGCACTCTAGCGCCGAACGTGCGGCGGATGAAGGGCCGGGAATGCCGGCCGATCCCTCGGGAGATGCGGCAGAAAGGTTCAACAGGGCGAATGCGCTCAGCGCTTGGCCACCCGTCGAAAGCCCCGCCTTAGTTCACCTGGCAGGTTTCCTCGTACTTCGTGCACGCCTTGCCGTTGCCCTGGCTGCATTGGGCCTGCCAAGTCTTGCAGCCGGATTTCTTCCAGGGGGCGACCTCGAAGCCCTGCTTGTCGTGTGGCCAGACGCACTTGCCCTTCTGCATCTTGTAGCCCTTGTTGCAGTAGCAGTCGCCCTCGGGGCTGCGGTAGGCGTTCTTGCCGCAATTCTGCAGGAGCACGCATGCGCCGTTGCGCAGCTTGTAGTTCTTCGCGCAAACGAGCGGCTTCTTCTCGACCTTCTTTTCGGCCTTCCTCTCGACGGGCGGCAACGGCTTGCCGTCGTCGGCCGGAAGGCGGTGCAGCTCGACGATGGACGGCTCGGCGGCCGGCATGAAGATCTGCAGGCAATCGCCAGGGCCCGTCGCGACCATCCACGGGTGCGTCCTGAAGGTGTCGAACGTGATCTGCTCACCCGGATTGACGCCGCCATAGCTCTGCTGCGTGCCGTCGAAGCCGATCCAGAGGAACGCGCGATACATGCCGGATTTGTTGATGAACGTGATCTTCGTCGGCTCTCTCGAATGCTCTGAGCGCAAGTCGCGCTGCTCCGAGCAGGCGCGCTCACCGGCCCGCGCGGACGAGGGAACGACGGGTGTCTCCGACGGGCCGGACGTGGAGGGACCCGCTTGGGGGCCATCCGGCGCGGCCGGCGGCTGCTCCAGCTTCTTCAGGTAGGCGCGCGCGAGGTCCGCGTGAAAGCCGGACGGATACGTGGTCAGAAACGCGTTCCACGCGTCCGACGTGCCCAGCTCCTTGGCACTGTCGAAGGCCGCCTTCTCGCGGTCGTAGGCGGCATCGCCGGAGCCCGCGTAGGCGGGCGTGGGCGCGAGGATCGGAGCTGGCAGGACGGGAAACAGAAAGAGGCCAACGAGCAAACCGAAAACAGTGCGACGGGGGGACATGGAAACTCCAGCTCGCACGACCGGGATGGGAATGCTCACTCAGGAGATTATCTCAGGCTCCCCGTGCCCACAAATTAAACCTTGCGCGGATGGGCTTGCCGGGCTCTCTCACTCCGGATCCAGCGGCTCGAGCCCGCGCGGCACGCCGTTGCCGCCGACCGTTAGTTTTTCGACGCGCGCCTCGGCCTGCTTCAAGAGGCGGTCGCAATGCTCGCGCAGCGCCTCGCCGCGCTCGTAGATCGAGATCGACTCCTCGAGCTCCACGTCGCCGCGCTCGAGCCGGCTGACGATGGTTTCCAGCTCCTTCAGCGCGCGCTCGAACGACAGCTCCTTGATGTCGGCGTGGTTCTTGGTCGGCACCTTGCTCATTCCGTCCTGGCCTCGTGATTCTGCTGGGCCGAATCTAGAGCCTGCACCCGCCGGGCGCACGAACTCATTCTTCGAAATTTTTCAGAGCTTTAGCTTCCAAGATCCATGAGCGTGCGGACGTGCACGGCAACCGATTTCGCCAGCGCGTCGAGGTCGTAGCCGCCTTCCAGCATCGACACGATGCGGCCCTTGCAGTGGCGCTCGGCCGCCTTGCCCACCTGCTCGGTCGCCCAGATGAAATCCGCTTCCACCAGCTGCAGGCCGCCGAGCGGATCGCGCTTGTGGGCGTCGAAGCCGGCAGAGATCACGATCAGGTCCGGGCCGAAATTGTGCAGCGGCCCCAGGATGCGGCTCGTGAAGGCGTCGCGGAACGTCTCGCCGCCGTCGCCCGAGCGCAGCGGCGCGTTCCAGATGTTGCCGACGCCGGTTTCCGACAGCTCGCCGGTGCCCGGAAAGAGCGGCATCTGATGCGTCGAGCCGTAAAACAGATCCTTGTCGGACCAGAAGATGTCCTGCGTGCCGTTGCCGTGGTGGACGTCGAAATCGATGACGGCGATGCGCTCGGCGCCGTGGCGGGCGCGCGCATAGTGCGCCGCGATGGCGGCGTTCGAGAAAAAGCAGAAGCCCATGGCGCGGTCCGCCTCGGCATGGTGGCCCGGCGGGCGGACCTGGCAGAAGGCGTTGGCGACGCGGCCCGCCATCACCTCGTCCACCGCATCGAGCCCGGCACCGACGGCACGCAGGGCCGCCTCGTGGCTGCCCGGCGACATGACGGTATCGCCGTCGATATGGATGCTCGCGCCGCGCTTCTTCACGAGCTCGGCCGCACCCTTGATGCGCCCCACGAACTCGGCCGGGTGCACGCGGCGGATCTCCTCCTCCGTGTCGAGGCGGAGCGGGGCTTCGGCGCGCTTCAGGGCGCTATAGCTTTCGTGGGCCAGCACTTTGTCGATGGCGCGCATGCGGTCCGGGCGCTCCGGATGGCCGGGGCCGGTGTCATGCGCGACGAAGGACGGATGGGTGATCAGCAAAGTCGCCATAGGGCCGGGCCTCGGTCGCTTCCTCGAGTTTCTGTCGTTTTATACGCATGATAGCCGAGAAGCTTGTTGTGGCCAGTCAATAGACGCTCAGGTTTTTTGGCGGTCGCGTTTCCTACGACGGATGCTTTATGCGCGCGCCCGTTTGACGAGGCGGCCGATGGCCTTGAACGGGGCCGTGATGGTGGCCCACGCGCTCAGGGCGCCCGACCAGAGCACCGCCGGAAACCCGACGACCGGCAGGAAGAGCAAGGTAAACGCGAGGGCGCGGACGACGCGGGCGGCGACGTAGCCGACGCGTCCCGAATACTCGCTGCGCTCCTCGCGCGGCCACAGGCGCCGCCACCACGCGGCGGACACCGGCCAGCCGAGCAACCCGGCGACGATGGCGCCCACGTAGTAGATTTGGAGCAGGGACGGGATGCCGGGCACGAAGCGGGCTTCGAGCTCCCTCTCCTGCTCGGCGTCGCGGGCGAAGACCTCGAGGCTGCGCATCGCCACATGGCCGGTCATCTCGCCGATCCAGGAGGTGAGCGTGTCGCTCAGCGGGACGGATGAGGCGGGCTTCGGGACGGCCGAAAGCACCACGCGGCCGTGGGTGCTGGGCGCCGTTTTGATCACGAGCTCGGTGGCGCCGTCGCCCAGCGCGGTCAGGAAGTCTCCGAACGTCGCGCGCTTCAAGGCGTCGTCCAGCCCGGCAACGGCGACGCGCTGCCAGAACCAGTTGCGCCCGCCCGGCTGGTGCGCCGCGTCCGCGCCGATGACGACGAGGTTGACGTCCGCCTCCTCGGCGGCCTTGACGAGGCGCGCGATGTCGAGGCTCTGCTCGGAGCCTTTCGACGGGCGGAACCGCAGCGTGCCGTTCTCGACGCGACCGGAGACGATCGCGGTCTGGCCCTTGAGGCCGGAGAGCGCCTGCGGCAGCGTGGTCGGATCGATCTGATCGACGAGGGCGGCCTTGGTGGCGGGATCGAAACGCGGCACCGAGGACAGCCGTTGCGGCCCACCCGGCTCGAGCGCGAGCACGCGCATGTTCGAGCGGTTGAGCGGACGCGAGAGGCGATAGACCGCCTCGTTGAAGAGCGCAGGCCCCGTGATCTCCACCGAGAGGTTCGGGCGGATCTCGGCGGTGAGATCCATGACGTCGGCGCCGCGGCGCAGCTTGTAGCTCTCCTTGCCAACAACGATGTGGAGATCTGCGTCGGCCGGCAGCTCCTTCAGCGCCGTCCGACTTCTGAAGACCGTCTCCTCGCTGAGATACAGCGCGAGATTTTCGCCCGGTGCCGACTCCGGCGCGAGCGCGGTGCGCACGCGGGCCAACTCGTCGGGCGTGGCGGCGGTGAAGAGCTGGCCTTCGCGGTTGGCGAATTTCCAGTGTCCTTCCGGCGTGACGTGCGCGGCGAGCGCGGCCGACTTCGACAGCTTCGGCAGGCCCGCGACGACGGAGGCCGCGTTGTCGAGCGCGCCGATGCCGAGGGGCGCGATCTTGCTGCCCGCACTGCCGACGCTGCCGCCCGTTTCGGCGGCCTCGCGGGCGATGCGAGAGAGCCAGCCGGCCCCGGCCGAGGTCGCCAGCGCCGATCCCGCAATCGCGATCCCGATCGCCAGAGCTGCCGCCCAGCCCTTGAGCCGCATTCGCCCGCCCTCGTTCGCTGTCCCAGTCCGCGCCTTCAGGCCGAAACGGCCTCCGGCGCATCGCCGACGACGGACTCGCCGCCGGCCGTCACCGCGGCCGCCAGCCCCGCGGCGGTCACCGAAATATTTTCCGCGAAGAAGCGCGCCAGCGCAACGTGTTCCGACCCGCGGTCCGACGCGGCGAGCGCGCTTTGGGCGAGGAAATGCCCGCCCGCGACCACGCCGAACAGGCGCAGATAGGGCGTCGCTCCGGCGAGCGCGAGGTTGGGGGCGCGTTCGAGCGTCGCCAGCATCCAGCCCGTCGCTTCGTCGAGCGCCTCCACCGCCTCCGCAAGACGCGCGCCGGTGCGGCCGAGATCGTTGCGGCCGCTCGCCTTGACCTGCTCGGCTCCGGCCGCGAACTCGGCGATCGCGATCCTGACGACGCGTCCGCCGCCAAGCGGCAGCTTGCGCGTGACGAGGTCGATGGCCTGGATGCCGTTGGTGCCTTCGTAGATCGGCAGGATGCGCGCGTCGCGGTAGTGCTGCGCTGCGCCCGTCTCCTCGATGAAGCCCATGCCGCCGTGGACCTGCACGCCGATGGACGCCACCTCGCAGCCGATGTCGGTCGAGAACGCCTTCGCCACCGGCGTGAACAGGGCGGCGCGATCGGCGGCCGCGCTGCGGGTTTCGTCCGTGGCGCCGTGGCGGGCGACGTCCATCTCCGCGGCCGTCCGGTAGCAGATGGCGCGGGCGGCGCGCGTCAGCGCGCGCATGGTCATCAGGTTGCGGCGCACGTCCGGATGAACGGCGATCGGCACCATATCGGCCGACTTTATCCCCAGCGCCTTGCCCTGGCGGCGCTCGCCCGCGTAGGCGGCGGCGAGCTGGGTCGCGCGCTCGGCCACTCCCACGCCCTGGATGCCGACGGCGAGACGCGCGGCATTCATCATGATGAACATGGTGTTGAGGCCGCGGTTCTCCTCGCCCACGAGATAGCCGATGGCGCCATCGTTCTCGCCAAACTTCATGACGGCCGTCGGGCTGCCGTGGATGCCGAGCTTGTGCTCGAGGCCGGCGCAGACGACGTCGTTGGCGGCGCCGAGCGAGCCGTCCGCATTGACGAGGCGCTTCGGCACGAGGAACAGCGAAATGCCGCGCGTGCCGGCCGGCGCATCCGGAAGGCGCGCCAGCACGAGGTGGACGATGTTGTCCGTCAGGTCGTGGTCGCCGTAGGTGATGAAGATCTTGGTGCCGAAGATGCGATAGGTGCCGTCGGCCTGGCGCTCGGCGCGCGTCTTGATCACGCTCAAGTCCGAGCCCGCGTGCGGCTCGGTCAGGTTCATGGTGCCGGTCCAGTCGCCGCTGATCATGCGCGGCAGGTAGATCCGCTTCAGTTCCTCCGAGCCGCCTGCGTGCAGCGCGTCGATGGCGCCCTGGGTCAGCAGCGGGCAGAGGCCGAACGAGAGATTGGCGGAGTTCCACATCTCGCAGACCGCCATGGCGACCGTTTCGGGCAGCGCCTGGCCGCCGAACTCCTCCGGACACGGCAGCGCGCTCCAGCCGGCGTCGCGGAAGGCGGCGTAGGCCTCCTTCCAGCCGGGCGAGGCGACGACCTTGCCGTTGACCCAGCGGGCCGGAGTGCGGTCTCCGGCCTTGTTCAGGGGCGCGAGCTCCTCGGCGGCGAACTTGCCGGCTTCCGCCAGGATGGCACGCAGAGTGTCCTCGTCCAGGCCGCGCTCATCCGCCTCGCCGGGAAAATTCGCCGCCGTCTTGAGCGCGAGCAGGATGTCGTCTACTGGAGCCTCGTAGCTCATGGCCTTGTCCTTTCCGGCGTGCGGCGACTCAAGTCGGATCGCGCGTTGGGATCATCGGGCGGAAGGCCGGACGGCGCAACGGATCAGCCCTTTCCTCTGCGTCCTCGCCCCGTTCCGCCCAGGACGTCCCGCACAGCGAAAGTCTCTTATCCCATGGCCGTCAAAGCCGCCAATCCCGCCGCCATCGAAGAAGCAGGCCGCCTGCTGCGCGCGGGCGGGCTCGTGGCTTTCCCGACGGAGACCGTTTACGGCCTCGGCGCGGACGCCACCAACGGACGCGCCGTCGCCGGCATTTTCGAGGCGAAGGGGCGGCCGCAGTTCAATCCGCTCATCGTGCACGTGCCGGATCTCGCCACCGCCGAGACCATCGCCGTGCTCGGCCCCACCGCGCGGCGGTTGGCGGAGGCGTTCTGGCCGGGGCCGCTGACGCTCGTTCTGATGCGCCGTCCGCAGTCGGGGATTTCGGATCTCGTCTCGGCGGGTCTGCCGAGCCTCGCGCTCCGCGTGCCGGCGCACCGGATCGCGCGGCAGGTGCTCGCGGCGGCGGGGCGGCCGCTGGCAGCGCCTTCGGCCAACCGCAGCGGCCGCGTGAGCCCCACGCGCGCCCAGCACGTGGCCGACGATCTCGGCGAGCGGCCGGCGCTGATCCTCGACGGGGGGGCTCCGGCGCACGGCCTCGAAAGCACGATCGTCGACGTGCGCGACGAGGCGCGGGCCGTCCTGCTGCGCGCGGGCGCGGTGCCGCGCGAGGCGCTCGAAGCCGTGCTGGGATCGACGCTCGGCGCGGGCCCCGAAACGGACGACATCCATCCGACGGCGCCGGGGCAGCTCACGAGCCACTATGCGCCGAACGCGGCGTTGCGACTCGATGCAACGCATGCCGGGCCGCAGGAGGCGCTGCTCGCGTTCGGGCCGGACGCGCCTCCCGCGGACGGGCCCTCGTTCAACCTCAGCCCGCGCGGAGACCTCGCCGAAGCGGCCGCCAATCTCTTCGCGGCGCTGCGCGATCTCGACCGGCCGGACGTCGTGACCATCGCCGTCATGCCGATCCCGTCACACGGCCTGGGCGAGGCCATCAACGATCGCCTGCGCCGGGCGGCGGCGCCGCGGCCGGGTCAGTCCTGAAGGCAATCCCGGACGTTCAGCAGCGTGACCGGCAATTGCTCCGGCATTGCTGCCGCACGGACGCGCACTGCGAGACGTTCATTCCCGAGCACGACACGAGCTGACACTGGGAGCCGCAGCGGGCCAGACAGTTGGAGCTGGTGCCGCGGCGGATAACTCCCGTGTCCCCGCCCGGAGCCGTCGACGGGTTGGGGGCCAGGCGAGGCTTCGGCATGACGCGCGCGGGCGGCACCGGCCGCACCATCGGCGTGCGGGCGGCGGCTCCCGGCGGCGTGCGGAGCGGGGCCGGGCTGTACGTGGGTTGCGCGGCGACGGCTTCCGATCCGCCGAAGAGCCCGGGCGCCGACACTGACGCCTGTGCCACCGCCAGAACCACCATCAGAGTTGCGCCAGCTCCTGCCTTGATCATCGTCCTTAACCGCGTTCTTTGCGTCATCCTAGCAAAGCCTGATATGGGACGAGACACATCCTGCAGATGTGCTTTCTCGTCTCCTGGAATTCGAACGCGCCCATGCCGTCTCCTCGCACGCCTTCTCCGGCCGAGCCTGCCGCCGACCTCGACGCGGCGACGATCGCGCGCTTCGCCGAGATCGTGGGTGCGGAGCACGCGCTGACCGCGCCGGAGGCGCAGGCGCCTTATCTGCGCGAGTGGCGCGATCTCTATGTGGGGCGCACGCCGCTCGTCTTAAAGCCAGCAACCACCGAAGAAGTTTCACGCGTCGTCGCGCTCGCCCACGCCTTGGGACTCGGCATCGTGCCGCAAGGCGGCAACACGGGGCTCGTGGGCGGGCAAATTCCGCATGCGGGATGCGAAATCCTGCTGTCGCTCAAGCGGCTCTCGCGCATCCGGTCCGTTGACGCGGCGGGGGAGACGATGACGGCCGAAGCGGGCGTGACGCTGCAGGGCGCGCAGGAGGCGGCGCGCGCCGCGGGGCGTCTCTTTCCGCTCAGTCTCGCCTCCGAGGGCAGCGCCACGATCGGCGGCAACATCGCCACCAACGCGGGCGGCGTCGCGGTGCTCGCCTACGGCTCGATGCGCCAGCTCGTCAGCGGCCTCGAGGTCGTGCTGGCGGACGGCACGGTCTGGCACGGCCTGCGCGCCTTGAAGAAGGACAACACCGGCTACGACCTGCGCGACCTCTTCGTCGGCTCGGAGGGCACGCTCGGCATCGTGACGGCCGCGACGTTGCGGCTCTTCCCGGAGCCCTGCGAGCGCGGTGTCGCGCTCGTCGCGGTGCCGGATCTCGCCGCCCTGCTGCCGTTCTTCCAGCTCGCCCAGCAGCGCGCCGGCAGCACGATGACGGCATTCGAGTTCATGTGCGCCGATATTCTCTCGTTCGTGATCCGGCACATCCCCGGCACGCGCATGCCGCTCGCGACGGCGGCGCCGTGGTACGTGCTGATCGAGATCTCGGGGGCGACGCCGGGCAGCGCGTCGTCGGCGCTCGAAAGCCTGCTGACCGATGCGGTCTCGTCCGAGCTCGCCTCCGATGCCGTCATCGCCGGGTCGCTGTCTCAAGCGGCCGAGCTTTGGAAGCTGCGCGAGGCCGCGTCCGAAGCCCAGAAGGGCGAAGGCGGCTCGATCAAGCACGACATCTCGGTGCCGGTCGCGGCGTTGCCCGAATTCCTCACGCGCGCGGCGGGCGCGGTGGAGACGGTGTGCCCGGGCGCGCGGCCCGTTCCGTTCGGCCATTTCGGTGACGGCAACGTGCACTACAACGTCTCGCAGCCCGCCGGCATGGACCGGGCCGCCTACCTCGCGCTGTGGGAGAGCATGTCGCGCGCCGTGCACGACATTGTCGTCTCGCTCGGCGGATCGATCTCCGCCGAGCACGGCATCGGCAAGCTCAAGGTGGACGAGCTCAGCCGCGTCAAGAGCGCGGTCGAGATCGACCTCATGCACAAGATCAAAGCCGCGCTCGATCCCAAGGGGATCCTCAATCCAGGCAAGATTCTCCGCCGCGGCGGCTAGAGCATTTTCCGACGAAGTGGATACCGGTTCGTCGTAAGAAAATGCGACGAAACAAGAATCTAGAGCGTCCGATCCGATTCTATCGGATCGAAAAACGCTCTAGGTCCCGTCAGATCAGAAAATGCTCTAGCGGCAGGGCCGGCCTTCGACCTGGCAACTGTAGCCGCTGCCCGACTGCGAGCAGCTCACGCGCTTGCCGACGGCCTTGCTGAAGCGCGCCCAGTCGCTCCCGTACTCGAAATCCGTAAAGCTCTGCCACGAGCCGATGGCGGCGCGCTGCGCGGCGGCCTTCGTTGCGCCGTCGCCGCTGCCGTAGTGATAGTGATCGGTCATGCACATCTTGCCGCCGACGCGGGCCTGATTGTGCATCGACGCGAAGCCCGTCTGATCGGCTGAAGCGGACGTGAGGCTCATGGCGAATCCGAAACCGGCCGCCGTCAGCCCGAGCGATACGCGCTTCATCATCGAAAACCTCCCTGCTGCCTGCCCGCGTTATCTAGACTGATTCAACCGATGCGCTCGACCCGCAAATCGAAACCGTTCACGCGCGGCGATTACGTCAGTAGAGAGACCCGCGCTCGGTGCTATTCCAGGCCGAGCGCCATGCTCATACGCACGAGATCCGCGATGGAGCGCGCCGACATCTTGGTCATGACCCAGGTGCGATGAATTTCGACCGTGCGAGGACTGATGCCGAGCTTCTGGCCGATCTCCTTGTTCGAGAGGCCCTGCACCAGGAGCTGCATGGTGTCGCGCTGGCGGTCGGACAGCGACAGGAACTTCGCCCGCATATCATCGAGCTCGAGCCGCGATTTCATCGAGCTTTCGGAGGCGACCAGCGCCTGCTCCACGCTCGTGACGAGACGCTCGTTCGTGAAGGGCTTCTCGACGAAATCGAACGCGCCGAGCTTGATCGCCTGGACGGCGAGCTCGACGTCGCCGTGGCCGGTCATCAGCAGAAGCGGGCGCGGATCGCCGGCGGTCTGAAGCTGGCGCAGAAGATCGAGGCCCGAAATATCCGGCATGCGCACATCGCTCACGATACAGCCCGGGGCGAACGGCGCGGCGAGAAACTCGGCCGCGCCTTCGTAGCAGGAGACCGCCATTCCGTGCGTTTCGAGCAGCATCGCGACGGCGTCGCGGACCGACGCCTCGTCGTCAATCACGCTCACTGTCTTGCTCATCGTCCTCCCTTTCGATCGGCAGCCTGATCAACACGCGCGCGCCGCGCGGCGATGTCGCAATCGTCAGACTTCCACCATGCGCTTCTGAAATGGAACGCGCGACCGCAAGCCCCAAGCCGGAACCTTCCGGCTTGGTCGTTGTGAAGGGCGCCGGCTCGCCGACGTCGAACCCGGGCGGAAAACCCGGCCCGTCGTCCTGCACTTCGATCGCCGCCTCGTTGTAGGCCGGAAGTGTAATGGAGACTTTGATCACGCCTCCCCGGCCGGTCGGCAGAATGGCCTCTGCGCTGTTGACGATCAAGTTGTGTATCGCCTGCTGCAATTGAATGCCATCCGCTTTGATGATCGGAAAATCCGGCGTGATGCCGATGATCAGGCGGATTCCCTTCTTCTCCAGGTCCTCGGAGAGCAGCACGTCGAGCTCCTCGAGCTTTCGCGTAAGGTCGACGGGCCGCTTCGTCAGCGTGCCCTGGCGCAACAGCTCGCGGATTCCCTGCAGCACGCTGTTGGCGCGCGCGCTTTCGCTGCGAATCTTGTCGACGGCGCGGGCAAGCAGATCCAACCGGCCGTCCTGCATGGCTTTCGACGCGATGCCGGCGTACGTGGTGAGCGCCGTCAGCGGCTGGTTGATCTCATGGGCGATGGTGGCGGCCACCTCGCCGGCCGAGCGAATGCGCAACGCGCGATTGATGGCGGCCTGCTGATCGCGCAGGCGCGCGGCCGCATCCTCGCGCTCCGCCACGATGGTGCCGACGATCAAACCCGTAATCGTGAGCGCAGTCATCAGCACCTGCAGCGCGCCGAGGCCCGGATCGGGGCCGAAGCGGATCTCCGCGCCGATGATCAGGCCCACCTGGATGAGCAGCAATCCCACGGCGGAGCCCGGCGGGCCGTAGCTCAGCGCGATCCAGAGCAAGGGCAGGAACAGCAGGTAGAAGAGCTGAAACGCGGTCGCGTCCTGATAGCCGAACACGATGGCGAGCGAGGCGGCGAGCGCGGCGAACTGGGCGACGACGAGCGGCTCGAGCCGGGGCCACGGGCGATACCTGAAGATCAACAGCACGAGCGGCGCGATGACGAGAATGCCGATGACGTCGCCGATGGCGGCGCGCCAGGCGACGACGACCACCTCGTTCTGGAAGATCGCGCCGGCGGAGAGCAGAATCACCACGTAAGCCGCGGCGGCGACGAGCGCGGCGGCGGAGCCGATGCCGATCAGTGTGATGGCATCGCGCACGAGGCGGAACCGCGGATCGAACGTGACGATGCGCTGAAGGGCAAGGCCGGCCGCCGCATAGGTCGTTCCCACGGCGAGCGACAGGCCGAACTCGAGCCAGAAGCCGAGCGCGGAGCTGCGCACGATGGCGTCCGCGAGCACCGGCGCAACCAGCACGAACGGCACGAAGAACCAGCCGCCCAGGAAGACGACCGCGATGGCCAGTCCGGGCGGGGGATTCCACGGCGTGATTCCGAGGCCGCGGTAGGGCTTCACGTAGCTCACGTAATCGAGCGCGACGTAAACCACCAGAAACAGGACCCCGAGAAGCAGGCGGCGCTGGAGACGAGGCTCGATGATCATTCCCGACCCGGTCATTCCACCCCAAAGCTCGCGCATCTTATGGACGCTCATTCTGCATTATTCAATGATTTCAGCGATCTAGTGATACGTAATACTCCCTATGGTCTCCTTCTACGTACTCAAGCCAATTGCCGGCCGGGAACAAACACCGCAGGTTGGTGCTTAACAGCCTGCCCTGACACACCTTGCAATTAACCCTGAGCCTCACGGAGGACACCATGGCCGACGTTATCGCCGATGCCGAGTCCCTGCGCCTGCCGGCGGCCTATTCGCAAGGCTTTGCGCATGTCCGCGTGCTCGCACTGAGCAACCCGGACGATCCCGGTCCTCTGGCCGTGCCTGTCACGCCCCCGTCCGCTGACAACGACGAGGACCTCAGCACCTACGCGCTCGCGCTCAAGCCCGTCGCATAACGGGCGCGCGAGGACCCGATCAGGAGATCTCAGGAGATCATCGTGACGATGCCGACCGGACTCAAACTCTTTGACCTGTTTCTTGTGGCTTCTGCCGTGATCATCATGGTAATCGTCCAGAGCGCCTGATCAACAATCCCGACACAATCCGAGACCGCCGCTGAAACGGCGGTCTCTTCGTTTTTGGGACCGCAGATTCTCGTCGCAGATTTTTTCTTAGTGTGTAGGCGCGCTCTCGGCGTCGGCTTGCAGGATGCCCGACACGATCGCGCGCGCCGCATATTCGGCCATGCAGCGATACCCCAGATCATTCAGATGGAACCGGTCGGACGCCAGGTACGATGATCCCGGATGCTGGCGGGCGAGGTCGGCCATGGCGTCGTAACGGTTCACGAGCAGCACGCGCATCTCGCTCGCCACCGTGGCGATCTCGTTGACGATGCTCATGTAGCGCTCGTCCTTCGCCAGGCGCTCGACGTATTGCGGGTCGATCAGGACGACGTCGATCTCGTGCGACTTGAGCCAGGCCAGCGTCTCGCGAAGCTGCGCGCCGAAGTCCTCGCGATCGATTCGCGCGACGGCATCGTTGGTGCCGACCTGCCAGACGACGAGATCCGGTTTCACGGACGCGACCTCGGCCTTCAGCCGTTCCGCCGCGCCCTGCGCGACCTCCCCCGAGATGCCGCGCGGGAACATCTCGACGGCGAGGCCGTCGATGACGCCTTCCAGATCGTTCTCGAGCCGCACCGGATAGGACGCGAGCGGCGACGACGCGCCGACGCCCACGGTGGAGGACGAGCCCAGCGCGATGACGCGGACGGCGCGCTTCTGCAGCAAGGCGCGGCGGACGGCGCGCAGCGGGGCGCGTCCTTCGTAGGCCGGGCTCTTCACATTGCATTCGACGGAGCGGCGCGGCGCATCGGCGCGCACCTTGAGGCGCGGCAGCGCGGGTCGTGCGGCTTGCGCGGGGCCTGCCAGCGGCACGGCGGCGGGCTGCGGCTTCGGTTCGGCCGCGCGCGGCGGCGTGCTCGCGACCATCGCGACGGCGAGCACAGTTGCTAGGCCGCATGCGGCCGAGAATCGGCAATCCATGCTGTTCCCCTCAACAGGACCAACCCCGTGATCACGATCGCCGTATCGAGCAGCAGGGTCGGCTCCCCAACGTACCGGACGATCTGCCCGGTGAGCGCAAGCAACGAGGCCACGCAGAAGACGGCCAGCGAGTTGCGCCCGAGACTGCTGCAATAGCGCGCGACGGGACCCATCATGCGCAGAATTACCGGAAACGCCGGATAGAAGGCAATCGCGATCGCAACCATGTTGATAATTCGCGCCGGCGACAGATAAGCCTTATCGAACAGGAAGAAATAGCGCGGCGCCGGCACGGCCATCGGATCCGGCCGATAGTCGATCCACACGAGCACCGTCACGAAGGCCGTCAAGGCGGCGGCGAACGGCCAGGCCTTGCGCATGATCACGTCGCTGTGCGGCGCCTCGCGCAGCACCTTCATCGACAGGTAGCCGACCACGATCAGCAATTGCCAGGCGAGCGGGTTGAAGAACCACGCGCCGTGCGCGGGCCAGCTCGGCAGTTGCAGCTCGTACGTCAGCGTCACCGCATAGAGCGCGAGGGAAGCGAAAAGCGCCAGAATCAGCGACACGCGCGAGATCGCCACGAACGCCGTCGCGATCAGCATCAGCACGACGTAGAGCGGCAGGATGTTGAAATAGCCGATCTGGTAGGTGAGCAGCACGAGGCCGACGGACGCGCGCGCGGTATCGACGAAGATCGGCCCGGCGCCATGCCATTCGAGAAACAGCGGATCGCTGAACGCGATGGCGCTGGCGGCAAGCAGCGCGACCGCCACCGAGATCGTCACGATCTGCGCCTGCCAGATGTCGAACGCGCGAAACAGCAGCCGGGCGACGACCTGCTTCAACGGCTTGGCGCCGCCCTGGCCGTTGGCCACGTAGGCGAGCGAGCAGCCGGCAAGGAAGACGAACAGGTCCGCCGCGTCCGCGATCGCATAGTTCCGCATGGTCAGGATCGAGTAATCCATGCCCGGGACATGGTTGACGAAGATCATGACGAGTGCGACGCCGCGCCAAAAGTCGATCGCATTGGGGGGTCGCATCGCGCGGTCTCGTGGCGTGAAAACAGTGTCGGGTGGGACCTGCATAAAGCCCGCGTTGGGGGCGGGACACAAGCGGTGATCGTCTTGAGACCGCAACGTTAATCGCCCTCCCGTGACGCCGGGTGCGGCGTCGCGCAGGCCGCACCTTGAGCTTTGCCGCGCCGACCCCATCTACGGAGCGACGTTTTCACTCCTCATTCTCACACCTGCGGAGACCGCGATGATTGATGCTTCGAAGCTGCTTGATCTGGTCATGGGGAGCGCGGCCGAGCGGCCGACGGGCGTTTCCGTGCCCCAGACCCATGCTCCCTACGGAGCCGCCGGTCAGGGCGGCGCGGCCGGCGGCGGAGATCTCGTCGCGCAGGCGAAGGAGTTTCTGCGCGGCCAGGGCGGCGGCATCCTCGGCGGTGCGGCGGCAGGTGCCCTCGCCACCATGGTCCTCGGCTCCAAGGGCGGGCGCGAGATCGCCGGCGATGCGCTGAAGCTCGGCGCGGCGGCCGCGCTCGGCGGATTGGCTTACAAGGCGTACACGAACTATCGCGACGGCAAGCCCCTGATCGGCACGCGCGCCGCCGAATTCCTGCAGGCCGCCCGCACCGGCGCGACGATCCCCGGGGCGCCGCCCGCCAACGAGCATGCCCTTCTCCTCCTGCGCGCGATGATCGCGGCCGCGCTCTCCGACGGGCTCATCGACGAGACCGAGCGCCAGCGCATCGTCGGCCGGCTCGCGGATGCGGGCATCAACGCCGAGGAGCAGCAGTTCCTGGACCGCGAGATCGCGCAGCCGTGGTCGCCGCAGCAGTTCGCGGCGGCCTCGGCCACGCCGGAGGTGCGCAGCGAGATCTATCTCGCCTCCGCCATCGCCATCGAGGCGGATACGCCGGCCGAGCAGGCGTACCTGCGCTACCTCGCGGCGACGCTCGGCCTCGAGGACGGGCTCGTCGCGCACCTCGAAGCGGCGGTGACGTCCGCAAAAGGCGAGTCCACGCTGCCGGGTGCCCGCGCGTCCTAGAGCCGTTCCGATTTTGGTGGAATCGGGGAACGGCTCTAATTTTTTGCTTTGTCGTGCTTCTTATCGGAAAACCGGTTCCCACTTTTCCGGAAGCACTCTAACGGGGCCGATCGCTCGTCAGGCTATGATGGCGTCAGGCTTTGGCGCCACCGGGTGAGCCGGGCAGCTCTTCGTCCGGCTTCACCTCCACAACGCCGATGTCTCCCTCCAGCACGTAGATCATGCGGTCGGGCCGTTCGCGCGCGAGCCGAATGGCGAGCGGGCGCGCCTCGGCCGCGTGCGCGGCGTGCTCATCGTCCGACCAATGGCTCTGCGCCGGATCGTCGTCGTTCAGGGATGCGGTGTAGGCCTCCGCCCAGGCGTTGAGATCGCGCGTCAGCTCAGGCGACAGGTTCAGCGCTTCCGGCGCGATGTCGCCGTAGGCATCCTCGTCCAGCCCCCAGAGCGGGTGCGTGTGATAGTCGGCCATGACCTTGATGGCGTGCGAGTCGGCCGCGTCGCGGGTCGGCGCGCTCGCGCCATAAATCGGCTTGGTCGAGGGTCCTTTCGACCACGTCCAGAGCGTATGGCCGACGTGCAGGAGAATGGCGGCCGCGACGACGGCCAGAACGCCCGGGTTCGCCTCGCTCCATCCGACGAGCTTGCCTCTCAGCAGCGCCCACACGACGAACGCCGTCGCCGCCAGATAGATCACGGAGGCGTTCGTCGTCTGGCGCCGGCCGACGGGATCGGGCGGGTCGTCGCGATCGAAATAGCGGGGAGCCACGAAACCGAGGTAGGCGGCCTGGCCCAGCGCCGACAGACCGAAGAGCCATGCGGCCACATCCAGAAGGCCGATCAGCGCGACGCCGCCCGCGAAGACGAGAAGGGCGGAGACGAGCAGCCAGGAAGTCCGCGCCTGCTCGGCCCGGTTGGGCGTGCTGCCGCCGATGGCGGCGATGGCTCCGTCGAGGAACGACGACATCAGGGCCGAGCGCGTGGCGATGTACCCTGCGAACGCATAGAACGCGCCGACCGCGCGCAGCCCGATCTCAACTCCGTCCACCGCCCCGCTCCCCGCTTTTCAGGCGCAAAGCTATGACGGGTTCAAGGGCCGAACGCACGCGATTTCTGGACTCGAATAGTCTGGGCTCAACCCATTTTGAAGTCGGTGCGGGTTGAAGCCGGCTCGGGCTGTGCGCTCAAATCAGGCCGGGGTCATCATATAGAAAACAACATAGAGAACGATCGCCGCGACGGCGGCAATCATCAAAGAGCGGCTGAGGACGCGGTAGTTCATCTTCTGCGGCGTGCCCTGACGCGCTTCCGTGGGGGTTATGACTTTGCGATCCGCCATGTGATCTCTCCGTTTCTTCAGGTTCTGCCTGAAAAAACGTACGTGCTGTGAGATGGTTCCGAGCGCGGCGCCGCGCGGGAGCCTGCTCTCGCGTTACGGCGCCAAGAGCGTGAACGGCCACAGATAGGCCTGGCCCATCACCAGCAGGCCGACCATCACGGCCAGCGCCACGGAATGGAAAAACACGAAGCGCAGGATGGATCCCTCGTGGCCGTACCAGCGCGTCGCCGTCGACGCGACGACGATGGACTGGGCGTCGATCATCTTGCCCATGACGCCGCCCGAGCTGTTGGCGGCCGCCATGAGGACCGGATTGAGCCCGAGCTGCTCGGCCGTCACGCGCTGCAATCCGCCGAAGAGCACGTTCGATGCCGTATCCGATCCGGTGAGCGCCACGCCGAGCCAGCCGATCAGCGTGCCGAACAGGGGATAGAGCCATCCCGTGTTGGCCAGCGCCAACCCGAGCGTGGCGTCCGTTCCCGAGTAGCGCGTGACGAAGCCGATCGCGAGCATGCAGGCGATCGTGATCAGCGAATACCGCACCAGCCAAATGGTGCGGCCGTACATGCCGAGAAGGCTCGCGGGCCGGTAGCCGAGGTAGAGGCCGGCGACGATCGCCGCGACCAGGATGCCAGTGCCGGTCGCCGACAGCAGGTTCAAGTTGTAGACGGCGGCTTCGACGTGCGGCGCGGCGACCACGGGCGGCATTTTCTGCACCTGCCCGTCGAGGCCGGCCACGGGGACCTTCAAGGTCCAGACGCCGTCGAGCGCGGCCCGCACCTGCGGGATGCCCCACAGGAAGACGAAGACCGACAGCACGATCCACGGCGTCCAGGCGCGGCGCACCGCCGAACGCGATGCGGGCGCAAGCACCGGCTGCGGCGCGGAGGCCGGCGTATGCGCGGGCGTGTCGGCCACCGCCGTCATTGGCTCCGCCGGCTTCCAGACACGCAGGAACAGCGCGAGCGACGCCATCGAGACGAGAGCCGCCACGATGTCGACAAGCCAGGGTCCGTGGAAGTTCGAGACGAGATACTGCGGAACGGCGAACGTGACGCCCGCGACCAGGACCGGCGGCCAGACCTCCATCATCTTGCGGAAGCCGACGAACGCCCAGACGAGCCAGAACGGCACGAGCACCGAGAAGAACGGAAGCTGCCGGCCGATCATGCCGGACAGCTCGTGGAGATCGAGGCCCGTCACGGCCGCGAGCGCGATCACCGGCGTGCCGAGCGCGCCGAACGCGACCGGCGCCGTATTCGCGATCAGCGAGAGGCCCGAGGCGGCGAGCGGCGTGAAGCCCAGACCGATCAGCATGGCGGCCGTCACCGCGACGGGCGTGCCGAAGCCGGC
Organism: uncultured Hyphomicrobium sp.; assembly: GCA_964386545.1. Classification (GTDB taxonomy): domain Bacteria; phylum Pseudomonadota; class Alphaproteobacteria; order Rhizobiales; family Hyphomicrobiaceae; genus Hyphomicrobium_C. The sequence continues at coordinate 41,257 of CAYLSI010000002.1, read as the reverse complement.
GGCGCCCTCGAAAAACGCGCCGAGGCAGAACGCGATGAAGAGAAGCTGCAGCCGCCGGTCGTCGCTGATCGCGCTGATCGACCGCTGCAGCACGGCGAACTCGCCCTTCTCGCTCGTGAGCTGATAGAGGAAAATGACGTTGAGGATGATCCAGCCGATTGGCAGCAGGCCAAAGGCCGCGCCGTAGACGGCGGCGAGGCCGGCCATCTGCGGGGGCATGCCGTAGGCGACGACGGCCACGAGCAGCGCCGCCGCGAGACCCAGCAACGCGGCGAGATGCGCCCGGATCTCGAAAATTGCGATGCCGCCGAGCAGCACGACGACCGGTATGGCGGCCACCGCCGTCGACACCACCATGTTGCCGAACGGATCGTAGACCTGCGGCCACATGCATCCCTCTTTGGGCAGAATATTATGCGGGGCGGACACGCTTTCGATGCACAGCCGCCCGTCCGATATGGCAGGGGCGGCCGCGGTCTGTCCAGACGTCTGGACAGACGTCGCTGCATGCGTAAGCCGGTGCAAACCCGCGTATATTCATGATTCTTTGTTTCAAGTTTCCGGGTGCCGAGCTACGCTCTTTGCTTGCCAGCTCGGCGGGCGCGCGTCGTGTCGTCCCGCCGTCGCGTCGTCCCGCGCAAGATTTCACGGTGATCGTCGTTGCTTCGGATCGGCTACATTCTCATCGGCTGCTTGGCGACCGTTCTCGCCATCGCCGGCGCCATGCTGCCGGGCCTGCCGACGACTCCGTTTCTGCTGGTCGCGCTCTGGGCCTTCGCGCGATCGAGCCCCTGGCTCATGAGGGGGCTGACGCGCATCCCGATTTTGCGGCAGGCGCTCGCGGAGGCGCATCGGTTCGAGGAGCGGCGCACGATCCGCCGCGAGGTCAAGCTATTCGCCGTCTCGATGGCGTGGGGATCCGTCCTGATCACCTGGCTCGCAAGCGGCTTTGCGCATCCGATCGTGCTCGGGGTCGTCGTGGCGCTGGCTTCGGCCGGCAGCTTCGCGATGTGGTGGTATCCGACGGAGGCAGTGGCGCAGTCCGAAACGGATCGCCGCTGATGGGTCGCTTCGTTGCGCGCGGCCCGTGACGGACGGGCCGCAACAGGTGCTTAACGCTCTCGACAAGAGGAGCTTAACGCTCCGGGCGCATAATCACGATCGACCTTGCAGCCAAACCCCGCTCGAACAGTCGCCACTTCAAACATTTGCCACTGTTGGCTTGCAAGTCAGACCATTGAACTCAGCGAATCGGGTCCGCCTCATGCCCCGGGACAATTCTCCGCTGCGTGCTGCAGCTTCGCGTCTCACTCTCGAGTGGCGGCGCACGCTCGGGTGGCGGCTGGCGCTGCCGGCTTTGGCCGTTGCCGGCGCGGCCCTCGTCGCGAGCGCCGCGGCCGTGCCGCCGGCGCATGCCAAGTCGCCGGGCTCGCGCTACTGCTTCCACGGGTACTGCCATCGCGTCGGGACGCTGGCGCAGACCGATACGCTCGTCGGCTGGCGCGGCCATGTTCTGGCTTCCTACTACGATAGCTGCCGGCTCGACCGCCTCAATCCGTGCGGATTGACGAGCTCGGGCGCCGTCTTCCGCCCCGATCTGCCCGACAACGCCGCAAGTCCGCTGCTGCCGGACGGCACGGTCATTCTCGCCTACAATCCCAAGACGGGCGACGCGTCCGTGCTGCGGATCACGAACGCTGGCCCCTACAGCGGCAAGCGCAAGCTCGACGTCTCGCGTGCGGCCGCCGGCAAGCTCGGCTTCGCCAAGCAGGGCGTGGCGGCGCTCGTCATCAGCGTCCTGCAGTCTCCGACGAAGGCCGAGGCGCGCTATGCGCGCAATCGCGTGTACGCCAAGGTCCCGGGCTACCTCGGCAAGTTCGAGACCGTCGATCTCGCGCTCGCCGCGGCTCAGGAGCGCTTCGACAGCCGCGACAGCAACGAGAGAGCGGCGGGCGGCGAGGACGATATGGGAGAAACGGTCGCCGTGGGCGACGTTCTGGTTCCGCGGCCGCAGCTCGCGGTTTCGCCCTCGCTCGCCCGCGAGCTCGTGATGTTGCGGCTCCCGCCGCGGCCGGTCAGCCGAGGCGTGCGCCTCGTCGAGGGCCCGCGTCTCGTGAGCCGAGCGGATTTCGAGGCTCAGCGGTCCCGGGCCGCGGTCGATGCGATCGACTTCGCACCGGGCCTGCGGCAGCATCTGCCCGTGCCCGACGCAACGGACGGCCGCGACTAAACTTCTGCCGAGATCACGCGAAGCCGATCCTATGCGTCCGCGCCGTTGCGCGCGCTGCGCCGCAAGGCTTGCGGCGGCTGACCGAAGGCCCGCAGAAAGGCCCGGCGCATCTGGTCCCTGTCGCTGAAGCCCGTCTGGCGCGCCACGACGTCGATCGGATGCCGGCTTTGCTCCATCAGCGCGCGGGCCGCTTCCACGCGGAGCTTTTCAATAGCCTTTGCAGGCGACTGACCTGTTTCCGCGCGAAACGCACGGCTGAACTGCCGCGGGCTCAAATGCGCGGCCTCGGCCAGCTGCGGCACCGAGAGCGGCGTGTGAAGGTTCTCGCGCGCATAGGCGAGCGCCGTCTGGATGCGGTCGGACTTCGGCGCGAGCTCGAGAAGCGTCGAAAACTGCGATTGCCCGCCGCCGCGGCGATGATAGAGGACCAGCTTGCGGGCAACCGATTTGGCCACCTCGCCGCCGAGATCCTCCTCGATCAGCGCCAGCGCGAGATCGATGCCGGCGCTCATGCCGGCCGACGTCCAGATCGGCCCGTCGTTGATGAAGATCCGATCCTCATCAATCCTCGCCTTCGGAAACCGCTTCTGAAGCTCGCGCGCGTGCATCCAATGGGTCGTCGCCCGGCGCCCATCCAGAAGGCCCGCTTCCGCCAGGACGAAGGCGCCGGTGCAGATCGCGGCGACGCGCCGGTGCGTACGGGCCGCCGTGCGGACGAAGTCGATCACGGCCGGCCGCGGAGGCTCGCGCGACGTCGCGCCGCCGCCGATCAAGAGGATGTCGCCCGCCTCGTCGCCGAACCGCTCGGTCTGAAGGCGCATTCCCAACGACGTGCGCACCGCGCCGCCTTTCTCGGACACGAAGCGGAACTCATAGGGCGTCTCGCCCGCGACCATATTGGCCGTCTCGAAGACCGAAAGCGCCGCAAGGGCGATGACGGAGTTGCCGGGATAGACGATGAACGTGATGCGCCGCATGGAAGGGCTTTCCGTGTCCGAAATTTACGCATATATGACATTTCAGACATTCCCTAACAAGCGTATATCCGTCCTCGCTCAACCCATCCAAGGAGGACATCCCATGAGCAGCACATCGAAAGGCGTCGCGGTCGTCACGGGCGCATCGGCCGGGATCGGGGCCGTCTATGCCGACCGGCTCGCCAAGCGCGGCTACGATCTGATCCTGGTGGCCCGCAACGCGGAGCGGCTCGCGGCGGTCGCGGCGCGCATCGAAAGCGAGACGGGGCGCAACGTCCGCGTTCTCCCGGCCGACCTCAACGACGCGGCGAGCCTGGCCAAGGTCGAAGCCCTGCTGCGGGACGACACGTCCATCACGATGCTCGTCAACAACGCCGGCATCGGCTCGGTCGCCTCGATCCTGCAGGCGGACGTCGACGCAGTCGACGACATGATCGCACTCAACATCACCGCGCTGACGCGCCTGACCTACGCCGCTGCGCCCGCGTTCGTGGCACGCGGCGCGGGCACCATCATCAACATCGCGTCGGTGGTCGGGATTGCCGCCGAGATGCTGAATGGCGTCTACAGCGCTTCCAAAGCTTACGTCATCAGCTTCGGCCATTCGCTCCAGAAGGACCTCGCCGACAAGGGCGTCCGCATTCAAACCGTTCTTCCCGGCGCCACGGCCACCGAGTTCTGGGATGTGGCCGGCTATGCCGCGCAGAAGACCGCGCCCATCACGATGTCGGCCGAGGATTGTGTCGATGCCGCGCTGGCCGGTCTCGACAGCGGCGAGCTGGTGACGATCCCCGGACTGCACGAAGCGGACGCGTGGACCCGCTGGGAAGCCGACCGCCGCGAGCTCTCCAAGAAGTTCGGCAACGCCAAGCCGGCCCAGCGCTACGGCGTGAAAGATGCTAAAGCCGCGTAGGCGGTCTTCATCGGATGGAAGCCATGGCGCAGTCGAAACCCGTTGCCGTTGTTGCTGGTGTCGGTCCCGGAAACGGGGCCGCGCTGGCCGCGCGCTTCAGCCAGGCCGGCTACGCCATCGCGGGCCTCGCGCGGCAGCCGAGCACGCTTGCCGCTTTGGAAACGTACGCGCCCGGCGCGCGCGGATATGTCTGCGACGTCGGCGACCCGTCCTCCGTCACGGAGGCGTTTCAACGCATTCGTGCCGAGATGGGACACATCGATACGCTGCTGTTCAACGCGGGATCCGGCATCTTCAAGGATTTCGACGAGACGAGCGTGGCGGACTTCGAAAGCTCGTGGCGCGTGAACGCCTACGGCGCCTTCCTTTGCGCGAAGGACGTCGTGCCGCAGATGCGGGAGGCGGGATCCGGCAACATCGTCCTCATCGGCGCCACGGCCTCTCGCCGCGGGGCTGCGAAGACGGCGGCCTTTGCCGCGGCCAAGGCGGCGCAACGCAGTCTCGCGGAGTCGCTGGCGCGGTCATTCTGGCCGCACGGCATCCACGTCGCGCTGATCGTGGTGGACGGCAAGATCGCCGTCCCCGGCCAGACCGGTCCGGCGCCCCTCGCCGCGCTGATCGACCCGGCTGCCATCGCGGAGACGGCGCTCCATCTCTGCCGCCAGGACAAGAGCGCCTGGAGCTTCGAAGTCGAGGCGAGGCCTGCGGTGGAGCGGTGGTGACGGCGGAAGCCGGGCGCACCGTGCTCGGTACGCTCAAATACTCGTGGAAGTGGGACGCGCGGACGTCAGACGCGCGGATCCGAAGGAAAAAAAACGGCGAGGCATGACAGCCTCGCCGGTTTTCGTTTCGATCAGAACTTGGACGTCGCCGTGAGCAGGAACGAGCGGCCCGGCTCGTAAAGCGGAAAGGTCGGATCGAGCGGATCGTTGATCCATTCCTGTCCGTAGCTCGCGCGATCCGAATACATCTCGTCGAAGATATTGCGGACGTCAGCCCGCAAGGTCAGGTCGAACGGCAGCGTCGGCTTGTACTCGATGAAGGCGTTGAAGAGCTGATAGCTCGGGAACGGATCGCTGCCGGGCAGCACGCGGTCGTAGGACGGCGCGATGACGGCATCCGCGCCGATGGTGACGCCGGTGCCGACGAAGGTGTGCACGCCGGTGATGGTGATGCGCTCGCCGATCGGCGTGGTGAGATAATAGCCGTTGTAGGCGTCCGCGGGTTTTCCGTCGATCGACGTGTCGATGTTGGCGTAGGCGACGCGCAGGAAGCCCGAGCGCCAATCGTAGCGCACGCCGAGCTCGTAACCTTCCGTCTCGACATTGCGCAGGATGGCCTTGATGCGCGCATCCTCGATCTCGGTGCGGAAGATCGTGCCGTCGAACGTCCAGCCGTCGTAGCGCGCCACGAGCCCGGCCGTGTAGTTGTCCGACACGGCGGCGTCGAGGTTGCCGTAGGTCATGACGTCGACCTGATAGGCCTCCTCCAGCAGCACGCCTGCCCACACATGGGAGTACCCGGCCTTCAGCGTCAGGAAGCGGCCGAACAGGTCCTGCTCGGCGGAGATGTTTCCGCTGAGCCCGCTGTCGTCCCACTTCGTCTGGTCGATGCCAGTGAACCGCTGATGGTCGGTGCGGCCGCCGAAGGAGACGCGCGTTCCCTCGACCGGCTCGAGCCGGGCTTGCGCATAGCCGCCCACGACCGCGCTCTTCTCGCGATAGAATTCCGTATCGAATGCAATGGCGGTCTCGCTATTGACGAAATCGACGCCCGCGACGACGCTGCCGCCGCTGAACGAGAACTTGTTCTCGGCCTTGCCGTTGAAGGATTCGGCGTCGCCGAAGATCGGCGTGACGAAGCCGCGGCGCGGGTGAACGAACGGCTTGTCGACGCTGGTCTTGCTGTGCGCGATCACGACCCACGGATCCCACCAGCCCTGGGGCGTGGCGTCACTATAGTTGAAGACCGTCGTCTGCCGGTCGATGTCGTAGTTCACGACGACAGGCTCGAGCCCCGTGGCGTACAGGAAATTGGCGCGGTAGGGCCGCAGGGCGTCGTCGCTGATGCGGTCGTGGCTGATCTCGAACCGGTCGCCGCTCGGCGCTTGATAGGCGAGCTTGCCGAGGCCGCTCCAGAAATCGGTCTCCGTGCCCGGCACGAAGCTGCCGTCGCCCGCCTCGAACTCGTCGCCCTTGCCGATATTGAAGGACCCCAGGATCTCGAAGCCGTTCGACATGCCGTAAGCGGCGATATTGTTCGTGAAGACGTTGCCGTTGGTGTTGAACTGGTTCCTGGAAAACCCGCCGAGCCCGTCGCGGTCCAGAAGGTCTCCGACGTCCTTCGTCTCGTAGGCGATGGCGCCGGCGAGCGCGCCAAAGCCCGCGTCCGCAGGAGCGACGCCCGCATCCACGCGCACGGCCTTGAGCAGGCTCGGATCGATGAAGTTGTTGGCGCTGTGGTGGAACACCTTGTTGTTCTGGCTCGCGCCGTCCACCGTCACGGCGAGGTTCGTTTCCTCGATGCCGTTGACGTAGACCTTCTGCGACATCGGCACCGAGCTACCGACGAGGATGCCGGGCTGGCCCGAGAACACGTCCTGGACGTCGGTGGCGTTGATGCGCGCAAGATCCTGCGCGGTGATGTCGGTGGTGTTCGTCCCGATCCTCGGCTCGCCGGAAACGGTGGTCGGGACCTCCTTCTGCGCGGGCGCCGGCTCGACCTCGAGCGGCGTGCTCACCGGCGGCGGCTGGACCGCCTTGGCGACCGACGGCTTTTTCTTTTTGGCTTGCTTCGCCGTCACCTCGAGCGGCGGAAGCTCGGCAGGCTCGGCGGCCTTCTCCTGCGCGAGGACGGCATGCCCGCCCACCCCGCATGAGACCGCGGCGCTGATGAATAGTCCGGCAGATCGAGACCCGCTCCTGCAGACGTGACGCATAAAATCATCCCCCAAGTGTCGAGTGGGGGCTGAAGCCGCACGCATTGAACGTGACGGCTTCAGCCCTGAATTTGCGGGCTGGCTCGCTCCGGCCCGAGGGGCGTCGCTGGCTGGCTGATGCGGGGGAAGATTTTGATTGATGACTGTAGTAGTAAATAATTTCGTGGGGCGCGGATCTGAAAACTCATATCCGATGCAAAATAGACACGCTCACCTCCTGTAGACGGACCGGCGCAGAGCGCCCAACCGCTCGAGCGTCAACATCGTCTTGGGCGGGTCGTCCGTGACCATGCCGAGAATGATGGCTTCGAGGCACACGAGCGTCGCGCCGTGGATGATGGCGCGGCCGGCCTGGCTGCACATGACGGGCACGACGACGGTTGCATGGCGGGTCAGCGCCTGCTCGGTGGAATTCGTGATGAGGACGATCGGAACGCGCACACGCCGCGCCTCCGCGATCGTCGACATCGCCTCCTTGTACGGGCCTCCGAACGCGAGCATGAGAACGGCGTCGACGTCGCGCATGTCCAGAAGCTGCTCCGGAAGCGGCGCCATATATCCGTCGAACACGGCCGTCGGACGACCGATCTGGTTCAGGCAGAGCGCGAGATATCGGCCGAGAAACGCCGTCGCGCCGCCACCGAAGACCCCCACACGATTGGCCGGCGCGAGACACTGGATGGCGTCCTGGATGCGCGCGCGCGTCTCGTCGGTCTCGAGGGCCGCCAGCGTCTCCCGATGATCGGCGAAGACCTGATCGACGGCGTTGGCCGAGCGCTCCTTGATCGAGGCGACGGTGCGCGTGAGCGTGTCGATCGGCGTGCGGCCGGATCCCAGCGCGGTGGCCAAAGCTTGCCGCAGCTCCCGCAACCCCTGAAAGCCGGCCGCCTGCACCGCGCGCACGACGGTCGCGTCCGACGTCCCGATCGCCGCCGCGAGCTCCATGGCCGATTGCGTCATGACCTCGTGGCGATGCGTGTCGATGTATTCGAGCACGCGCGCCAGCGACGGCGACATGACGCGGCCGCGGACTCGTATCCGGTCGCTCAGTTTATCGTGGGGCTTTGCTACGGCCGACATGTCACCGCCCGATTTCGCCACTGCTACATTGTTGACGTCTCACGTACGCATTACTACGGAAAGCCGTCCATATCAAACACTTATGATCCGTAACGCCCTCCTCCTCGCAACGAGGAGCGCGGCCCGGCCGCGCGCGCCGCGCCGGTCAAACGTCGGAGAACTGCGCCCGGTGCAAGCGGGCGTAGGCGCCGCGCGCGGCGAGCAGAGCGCGGTGGCTCCCCTGCTCGACGATCCCCGTCTCGTCGACCACCACGATCCGATCCGCATGCTGGATCGTCGCCAGGCGGTGCGCGATGATCAGCGACGTGCGGCCCGCGGCCAGCTCGGCGAGAGACTGCTGAATCGCGAACTCCGTTGCGGTGTCGAGCGCCGACGTCGCCTCGTCGAGAATGAGAATGGGCGGATTTCGGAGGAAGATGCGGGCGATGGCGACCCGCTGCTTCTGGCCGCCCGAAAGCTTGATGCCGCGCTCGCCGACGATGGTCTCGAGCCCGTTCGGCAACGCGGCGACGAGCGTGTCGAGCTTGGCGCGCCGCACGGCCTCGGCGATTTGCGTCTCGGTCGCGTCGAGGTTGCCGTAGACGATGTTGTCGCGGATCGAGCCGCCGAACAGGAACACGTCCTGCTGCACGATACCGATCTGGGCGCGCAGGGACGCTTGCGTCATGTCGCGGATGTCGACGCCGTCGATCGTGATCGCCCCGCCGTCGATCTCGTAGAAGCGCGGCAGCAGGGAGCAGATCGTCGTCTTACCCGCCCCCGACGGCCCGACCAGCGCCACCGTCTCTCCGGCGCCGATCGCGAGGTCGAGCCCCGAGAGGATCTTGCGGTCGCCCGAATAGCTGAAGGATACGTCCTTGAAGACGATCTCGCCGGTGAAACGGCCGGCCGTCACGGCGCCCGGCCGGTCGGCGATGTCGGGCACGGTGTCCAGCAGCCGCGTGTAGCGGCGAAAACCTGCGATCCCCTTGGGGTAGCTCTCCAGAACCGACGTGATCTTGTCGATGGGGCGCATGAAGACGTCGATCAGCAGGATGAAGCTGATGAGGCCGCCGTAGCTCAGTCCGCCGGCGATGACGAACCACGCGCCCGTGACCATCACGATGAGTTGGACCAGCCGCGTGCTCAGGTAGCTCAACGTCACGCTCGCGGCCATGTAGGCGTACGCATCGAGCTTGGTCTTCTTGTAGTCCTCGTTGTCGCGCGCGAACAGCCGGCGCTCATGGTCCTCGTTGGCGAACGCCTTGACGACGCGGATGCCGCCCACGCTTTCGCCGATGCGCGTGTTGAAGTTTCCGACCTGGCGAAACAGGTTCTCCCAGTTCTGGGTCATGCGCGATCCATAGCGCGCGACCAGCCACGCCATGACGGGAACGATGACGGCGCTGATCATCGCCAGCTTCCAATGCACCGCGAACATCAGCCCGAACGCGCCGATGAAGGTCATTACGGCGATGAACACGTCCTCCGGGCCGTGATGGGCGATCTCCCCTACCTCCTCGAGATCCTTCGTGACGTGCGTAATCAGTTGGCCCGTCTGGGCGTTGTCGAAGAAGCGGAACGACAGCTTCTGGAGATGATCGAACGCCTCGGCGCGCATGTCGGTCTCGATGCCGACGCCGAGGGCATGGCCCCAGTACGTCACGACCGCCATCAGCGCCGCATTCATCACGTAGACGGCGAGCAGGGCTGCGGCGCACGCCAGGATGAGCCCCCAGTTCTGGCCGGGGAGCAGCTCGTCGATGAAATACTTGACCGCGAGCGGAAAGCCCAATTGCAGGAGCCCGGCAACGACCGCACAGCCGAAATCAAGGACGAAGAGCGCCTTGTACGGGCGGTAGTAGGAAAAGAAGCGGGCCAGGAGCGATCGGGTGTCCGTCATCATGAGCGAAGGTGCGGCGCGAAGGTCGGAGGCGAAGTCAGGGCCGGGCGCAAGCTCAGCGTGGGCGTCATCACTATTGCTGGCCAACCTGTAGTGCTTTATCGAGGCCAAGCGCAAGCGCGTCACCCTTGCGGGGCCCCGGCGCCATCGGTCCAGATCACCGCGATCTCCTCCTGCCAGGCGAACCGGACCAGATGATCCGCCACGATGTCCTTGACCCGGTGCAGGTCGGACTCGCTCGACGCTTCACAGCGCAGCGTCAGCCAATCGCCGGCCGCGTGCATGACGCACACGCCCGGCTGAAAATCGACCTGGCCGCGCGCCTCGTCGTAATCCGCAGGCGTTTTATGCGCGAAATGCCTGCAAAGCTGCACGAGGTACCGGCTGGCGCGCTCCGACCTGACCTGAGCTTCCGCGACGTGCATCCTGCCTCCCCTGGCCGAAAAATCCGCTCGCCCTGATAGACAACAAGGACGTCGCCCGTCTTCCGGGAACAGCCAAACGGGCACTACTACATTCGCGATTGGCTCTTCGGCCACAACCGTGACTCTATGCTTCAAGTTTATAATTTGCCGACGCCCTGCCAGGAACGTCGCCACTCGCCTCGGCATACTGAGCCAAAACAAGGAGCCCGCGTGCCTCATCGCAACGACGCCGCACGACGCCTCATATCGGGCAAGGGAGCCGTCTTTTGCCTCGCGGTGCTCGTCGCTCTCGCGGCGCCGGCAAAATCCTCAAGGGCCGAGCCGATCACCGTGCGGCATGCCCAGGGCGAGACCGTCCTGGCGGAGACGCCCAGGAAAGTGTTCACGCTGGATCTCGCCAGCCTCGAGACGCTGGATGCCATCGGCGTCGAGGTTGCCGGCGTGGTCGGCACGCATATTCCCGCGCATCTGTCGAAGTACAAAGACGACAAATATCTCAAGATCGGCTCGCTCTTCGAGCCTGACTACGAGACGATCAACGCGGCCGCACCGGACCTCATCATCGTCGCATCGCGCTCGTCGCCGAAATACAGAGAGCTGTCGCGCATCGCGCCGACGATCGACCTGACGACGGACGACGACGCCTTCCTGGCCAGCTCCTTCCGCAATGCCCGAACGCTCGGGCGCATCTTCGGCAAGGAGGCCGAGATCGAAGCGCGCATCGGCGAGGTCGAGGCGGCGGCACGAGCGGCGCGCGAAAATTCACGCAACGCCGGACGCGGCCTCATCCTTCTCGCCACCGGCGGACGGCTGAGCGCCTATGGGCCGCAATCCCGTTTCGGGGCGCTGCACACCGACTTCGGCGTGACGCCGGCGGTGGCGACGCTCGACAAAGCCATCCACGGCCAGGGCGTCTCCTTCGAGCTGATCCTCAACGCCAATCCGGACTGGCTCTTCATCGTCGACCGGGACGCGGCCATCGGACAGGGCGGGCAGCCTGCCGCGCAACTGCTCGACAACGCGCTCGTTGCGCGGACGAGCGCATGGCAGAAGAAGCGGATCGTCTACCTCGATTCCACCCGCTGGTACCTGATCGGCGGGGGTCTCCTCTCGCTGCGGGACAATGCGCGGCAGATTGCCGACTCGCTCGGCGCGACCCCGAGATGAGCAGCGCGCGCGACAATCTCCTGCCCCGGTTCGCGATCGGCGTTCTCCTCGTCGTCGGCCTGGCGGTCTGGAGCGTGTTCGTCGGCGTGAGCGACCTCTCGATCGGCACCCTTTGGCGCTCCGGCTGGGCCGACGAGCCCACGCAGATCCTGATCGAAAGCCGCCTTCCCCGCACGTTCGCGCTGATCCTCGCCGGCGCGGGGATGGCGGTCTCCGGATCCATTCTGCAGATGCTGGTGCGCAACCGCTTCGCGGAGCCCTCGACCGTCGGAACCGCCGAAGCGGCCAAGCTCGGCTTCCTCATCGTTCTTCTTCTCTATCCCGATGCCTCGATCCCTGCCCGCCTTGCCGCCGCCGCCACGTTCGCGTTCCTGACGACGGCGTTCTTCATGCGCATGCTGCGCCATGTCCCGCTGCAATCGACGCTCATCGTGCCGCTGGTCGGCATACTTCTCGGCGGCGTCATCAATGCGACCGCGAGCTTCCTGGCGTACCGCTACGACCTCATGCAATCGCTCGCATCGTGGAGCAACGGCGACTTCTCGATGATCCTGCGCGGGCGCTACGAGTTGCTCTGGCTCTCGTTGGGCCTCACCTTGCTGGCGTACGTCTACGCGGATCGCTTCACCGTCGCCGGACTGGGCGAGAACATCGCGACCAACCTCGGCCTCAAGTACCGCAGCGTGCTCACGCTCGGCCTGGCGATCGTCTCCCTCACGACGGCCGTCGTGATCGTGACCGTCGGCATGATCCCGTTTCTCGGGCTCGTCGTGCCCAACCTCGTCAGTCTCGTGATGGGCGACAACGTCCGCCGGACGCTGCCCTGGGTGGGGCTCGTGGGTGCTGCGCTCGTGCTCGCGTGCGACATCGCGGGGCGCATCCTGAACGCGCCCTACGAGATCCCGGTCGGCACCATGTTCGGCGTCATCGCGAGCGCGCTGTTCCTCTATCTGCTGCTGCGTAAAAATGCTCGCCTCGCTTAACCTCACCCGCGGGCGCCCGCACGCGCTCCTCATCGCGATGGCCGCGCTGGTTCTGCTCGCGGCCGCTGGGTTCCTCACCCTGGGCGCCAAGGGCTCGTGGAGCTTCGTGCTGCCGTTCCGCGGCACGAAGCTCGCCGCGCTGGCGCTCGTCGCCTATGCGATCTCCGTCTCCACCATCCTCTTCCAGACCGTGACGACGAACCGGATCCTCACGCCCTCGATCATGGGCCTCGACAATCTCTACATCCTCATCCAGACGAGCCTCATGTTCGCGATCGGAAGCCGCGGAATGGCCGCGCTCGCGCCGCCCGTGATGTTCCTGGGCCAGGTCGTGGTCATGATCGGATTCTCCGCAGGCCTTTATGTCTGGCTGTTCTCCGGGCGCACGCAAAGCCTGCATCTCGTCGTGCTCGTCGGCCTCGTGCTCGGCGTGCTGTTTCAGAGCCTCTCCAGCCTCTTGCATCGCCTCATGGCGCCGAACGAGTTCGTCGTTCTGCAGGATCGGCTGTTCGCGAACTTCAACACCGTCGACACTCGCGTGCTCGCGATCGCGGCGCTGACCGTTCTGGCCGTCACCGTCTATGGCGCGCCGAAGCTGCGCACATTCGACGTTCTCCATCTCGGCCGCGACACGGCGATCGCACTCGGAGTCGACTACAAGAGAGCCGTTTTCCAGATCCTGATCATCGTCGCCACGCTGGTCTCGGTTTCAACGGCGCTGGTGGGTCCGACGATGTTCTTCGGACTGCTCGTCGCGAGCCTCACCTATCGCATGAGCGACAGCGAGAAACACGCGGTCCTGCTCCCCCTGGCGGCGCTGACCGGCCTGCTTCTGCTCGTCGGCGGCCAACTGGTGCTGGAGCGGTTGTTCGCCTTCAACGCCGCGCTCAGCATCGTCATCGAGTTCGCCGGCGGCATCGCCTTCATTCTGATGGTTCTCCGGAGCGCCTCCCGATGATCGTCGCGCGCAATCTCACGAAGACCTACGGCAACACTCCGGTTGTGCGCGACGTCTCGCTCGACATCGCGCGCGGCGGCCTCACGTCCATCATCGGACCCAACGGCGCCGGAAAATCGACGCTTCTGGGCCTCCTGAGCCGGCTGCTTCCCGCCACGTCCGGATCTGTCCACGTCGACGATCTCGACATCGCGCGCGCGCCCAGCGACGTGCTTGCCCGGCGGCTCTCCATCCTGCGGCAGGACAATCTCATCACCGCGCGCCTCACCGTTCGTGAGCTCGTGGCGTTCGGGCGTTTCCCGCATTCGAAGGGCCGCCTGACGGCCGAGGACAAGAGGCGCACCGACGACGCCATCCGCTATCTCGGCCTCGAAGATCTGAGCGATCGCTTCCTCGACGAGATGTCGGGCGGGCAGCGGCAGCGCGCGTTCGTGGCCATGGTGCTCTGCCAGGACACGGACTACGTGCTGATGGACGAGCCCCTGAACAGCCTCGACATGCGGCACGCGGCCGGCATGATGAAGCTCGTTCGCAAAATCGCCGACGAGCTCGGGAAGACGTTCGTCCTGGTCCTTCACGACATCAACTTCGCCTCGACCTATTCCGATCGCATCGTGGCGATGCGCGAGGGCGAAATCGTGAAGCACGGATCCCCGTCCGACATCATGCAGAGCCGCGTGCTTCGCGAGATCTTCGACATCGACATTCCGATCCACGAGATCGACGGGCGCAAGCTGGGCTTGTTCTACCGTTAACGGGTGCTGCTAACGGGTGCTGCGCTCCGGGCTCTGCCCCAGCCCCGCGCTCGTAGCGCGACCTGAGCGGCCTCTGCGCGGAACGAACGCCGGCGCATCGGCATTCCTATCCAGGACCGCTCCGCAGGCGACAGGGACACACCATGCCGAAGACCAAAGCCACGAAAAAAGTCCGCTATGGCGAAGGGCCGCGGGCCGACTACGGCGAAGGCTACCGCTATCGCAAATCCGATTTGTCCAAAGGCGCCGACGACGTGAACGATCTCGGCGGGTTTGCCGGAGGGGAGCGGCCCGAAAAGCCCGTGCCCGATCCCCAGCAGCCCGAGGGCGACTAGTCCGGGAAAGCCCCCAGACTGGTGCGCCTTCGGGAGGAAATCGAAGGTCTCTCCGGGCCACAGCGGTCCTGGCGACGACCGCCGCCGCACGCATGACATGAACACCGCCCACTGGATCCCGGACCTGTTCATGCAGCGCGTCGCCGAGGACAGCCACTGGACGCTCTTCTCACCCGACGAGGTGCCGGACCTGCACGACCTCTACGGCCGCGCGTTCGCAGAAAAGTACCGGGAGTACGAGGCCAAGGCCGAGCGCATGGAGATGAAGATCGCGCGGCGCGTGCGGGCCGTCGATCTCTGGCGGCGCATGCTGACCCTGCTGTTCGAGACCGGGCATCCGTGGATCACGTTCAAGGACCCGTGCAACTTGCGGTCACCCCAGCAGCACTGCGGTGTCGTGCACTCTTCAAACCTCTGCACGGAGATCACGCTCAACACGTCGCATGACGAGGTCGCGGTGTGCAATCTGGGCTCCGTGAACCTCGCCAATCACGTGACGGCCGAGGGTCTCGATCACGAGCGGCTCGCGCGTACGGTCAAGACTGCCATGCGCATGCTCGACAACGTGATCGACATCAACTTCTACACGATCCCAGAGGCGCGGCGTTCCAACCTGCGGCACCGGCCGGTGGGTCTCGGCCTGATGGGCTTCCAGGACGCGTTGCATACGCTCAAGATCCCCTACGCGTCCGAGGCGGCCGTCACGTTCGCCGATACGAGCATGGAGGCGATCAGCTATCACGCGATCTCGGCGTCCGTCGATCTCGCGGCCGAACGCGGCCGCTATCCCTCGTTCGACGGATCGCTGTGGAGTCGAGGCATCCTGCCGATCGACTCGCTTGCCTTGCTCAGCGAGGACCGCGGCGACGATCTTCGCATCGATACGTCGGCGACGCTGGACTGGGACAGCCTGCGCGAGCGGGTGCGCACGACGGGCATGCGCAATTCAAACGTCATGGCGATTGCGCCGACGGCCACCATCTCGAACATCTGCGGCGTCGCGCAGTCCATCGAGCCGGCCTTCCGCAACCTCTATGTGAAATCCAACATGTCGGGCGACTTCACGGTCGTGAACGCGCATCTCGTGCACGACCTCAAAGCGCGCGCCCTGTGGGATGAGGTGATGGTGTCGGACCTCAAGTACTTCGATGGATCGCTCGGCGCCATCGACCGCGTGCCGAACGACCTCAAAGCGCTCTACGCCACCGCGTTCGAGATCGACACGCACTGGCTGGTGGATGCCGCGTCGCGACGGCAGAAGTGGATCGACCAGGCCCAGTCGCTCAACCTCTACATCTCGGCACCAAACGGGCGAAAGCTCGACGCGCTCTATCGCCTGGCCTGGGAGCGCGGTCTCAAGACGACCTACTACCTGCGCTCGCAATCGGCGACGCATGTGGAGAAGTCGACGCTGAAAGGCACGGACGGCAAGCTCAATGCCGTGTCCGGCGGCGGCTTGCTTTCGGCGCCGGCCGACCATGAGGCGGTACCGCGTGCCTGCTCCATCGACGACCCGACCTGCGAAGCCTGCCAGTAACGCCAACCGTTTGCCTCCAGCCGGAAGCCGTCACACCGATAGGCGTTGCGCAATAGGGAGATATGTCTGGACCCCGACCTTCGTCGGGGTGACGTCGAGAGAAGGAATGGCGATCCCCATCAAAACGTCATCCCGGCGCAGGCCGGGATCCAGACATGCCTGCCGCATGTCTTCAACGAAAGTTTGCGCAGCAGCTTCTGAGGCCGCACGACGCTCGCCATTTCGATAACAGCTCAACACGCATCATAACGGAGACCACCCATGCTCGACTGGTCGGAACCAGCCGCACCGCGCCTTGCGCCCTCGCCCGCACCCTCCCTTCAGCCGCCCGCCGAGAGCGGAACGGGGCTCGGTCACATCGACCGCGCGGGTACGCGCGTGCGCGTCGACGACAAGTCCATGATCAACGCCCGCGCCGACGTCAATCAGCTCCTGCCGCTGAAGTACGGCTGGGCCTGGGACAAGTACCTGTCGGCCTGCAACAACCATTGGATGCCGACGGAAGTCTCCATGCAGGCCGACATCGCGCTCTGGAAGTCGCGCGACGGCCTGACGGAGGACGAGCGGCGCATGGTGAAGCGCAACCTCGGTTTCTTCGCCGCGTCCGAGAGCCTCGTCGCGAACAATATCGTGCTCGCGATCTACCGGCATCTCACCAATCCCGAATGCCGGCAGTATCTCTTGCGTCAGGCGTTCGAGGAGGCGGTGCACACGCATACCTTCCAGTACATCGTCGAAAGCCTCGGTCTCGACGAGGGCGAGCTCTTCAACATGTATCGCGAGGTGCCCTCCATCACCGACAAGGCCGCGTGGGCGCTCGCCTATACCAAGCACCTCGACGATCCGACCTTCCAAACCGGCACGCCCGAGACCGACCAGGCCTTCCTGCGCGATCTCGTCGCCTTCTACGTCGTGTTCGAGGGCATGTGGTTCTACACCGGCTTCGCGCAGATCCTGTCGCTCGGCCGGCGCAACAAGATGGTCGGCATCGCCGAGCAGTATCAGTACATCCTGCGCGACGAGAGCATTCACCTCAACTTCGGCATCGACGTCATCAATCAGATCAAGGCCGAGAATCCGCACCTCTGGACGAAGGCGTTCCAGGATGAGGTGCGTCAGATGCTTCACGACGCGGCGGAGCTGGAGGCCTCTTACGGACGCGACACGATGCCGACGGGTCTCTTGGGCCTCAATGCCCGGCTCTGCGAGCAGTACATGCGTTTCATCTCTAACCGCCGCTGCGGGCAGCTCGGATTGGCGCCGGTGTTCGCCGAGACCGAGAATCCGTTCCCGTGGATGAGCGAGGTGATGGACCTCAAGAAGGAGAAGAACTTCTTCGAGACGCGCGTCATCGAATACCAGAATGGCGGCGCGCTAAGCTGGGAGTAGAACGGAGCGGGAGGAGGGTGAGTTGACACTCTCCTCCCCAATGTCTCTGCCGGTCAGGGTCGAGAGCCTGACGCCATGCCCCTTGCGAGATGTCGGGCTCACGACCAACGCCCGGGCCGAAATCCGCGATGTCGGCGTCGCCGCTGTGGGGCCGCGGAAAGACTACGGCGGTCGGGATCGGCCGGCACGGCCGGCCGGTCCCTCGCAAGGTCAGGCCTGGCTTAAAATCGGCGGTATCGACGATATCCCGGGGCTTTCCAAGCGCAAGCGTCGGGCGGCCCTGCCTGTTCCGCCCCATGGGGCGAACCGCCGGCACTGTGCACCATGCCGATCACGAAAAACTTGCTCCGACCGTAAACTGATCATAGCCTCTGTCGGCCGCCTCAGCGCGCGCAGTCTGGAGCTCCCGATGGAAAGCGTGCAGCCGTCGCACTCGGAAACTTTCATCGATCCGGACACGATCGGCGGGCTTTGCAAGGAAGTGTCCTTCGCGCCGGGCGACGTTCTTCGCCGCAAGGGCCTGCACTACAAAAGCATGTACCTGCTGACCGACGGCGAGGTGGAGATCGCGCTCGAGAAGAAAGGGGCGGATCCCACGATCCTGACGCGTCAGCGCGGCTCACCCATCGGAGAGATCAGCTATCTCACGGGACGACCTGCCACCGCAAACGTCAAGGCGCGCACGCCGACCAAAGCGCTGGTCATCGATGACACCGTGTGGGCCACCCTCGAACGGGATCATCCGGACCTTGCGGCCGGCCTCTACCGCCAACTCGCCGAGGTCGCGGACGGACGGCAGAGCTTCAATCTGCTCTTTCACGCCGATGCCTCCGGAAAACCCCAGGAGGCAAGCATCGAGGTCCGCCTCTGCCGCAACGCGCAGATGCTGCGCCAGGCCCAGCGCATCCGTTATGAAGTCTACTGCGAGGAGCTGGGTCGCACTTCACCCTTTGCAGACGTGGAAAACCGGATCATCGCCGACGATCTCGACAGTTTCGCCCATGTACTCATTGCGCTGCACGGTGACGAGCCCGTCGGCACCATGCGGCTAAACAGGGCCGGAGAAGGTCCGCTCGGCCCGCTCGTCGAGCTCTACGGCATGCAGAAATCCTTGCATCACCCCGACGCCACCTCCGTGTGCACGAAGTTTATCGTCAGGAAGGCGCACCGCTACAGCCAGGCCTCGTTCAAGTTGATGGCGACCTCGATGAACGTCGGCATGCGAAGCAAGGTGAAAGACTGCTTCATCGACTGCATTCCGCAATTGCTGCCGTTCTACATGTCGATGGGATTCCGGCAGAGCGCGCCGGCATTCCTGCACCGCGAGAACGGCCGGTCCATCCCGCTCATGCTCGACGTCGAGCGCTATGCCCCGCGCATCAACCGGCTCACCGGCTTCGTGCTTCGGTAGCGCCCCCAAACTTTGCCAGATCGAGCGACCTTCCGCTCCTCTGCCTCACTTCAACAAGCCGCGGATCGCCGCCTGAGTGACCGCGCTCGCCCGTTCGTAGACGGCCTCCTTCCACGAGACGTCGTCCGGGCAAAAGACCTCGACCAGTTGTTTGCGGTACGTCTCGATGGCCGGATCCCGGGAATGATGGGCCCAGTTTTCATTGATCATGGCATTGAGGACCTGCAGCATCGGATAGGTTCCGAACTCAAGCGCAACGGCGGAAAGATGCGTGCCGCTGTTGCGCGTATAGCTTAGCAGGTCGCCCGATAAACCGGTCGAGACCGATTTGCTCTTCTCCGGATTGATGATCGCGTCGTTCTCGAAGCAATCTGTCAGCACCGTTAAACGGCCGTCGCTGTAGCCCGAACCAAACGCGGCGCCCCATTGGCTGATGAGCTGTCCGCTGCCGCGCGGTCCAAGGCCGGTGTGATAATCCACCACCATGACCTTTTGCTTTCCCGCGAGCCCCGCGAGAATGCGATCCCACGTGGTGCGGGACCAGGAGGGCTTGGTGCCGCCAAAGAAAAGACCCGTCGGATGATTGTACTGGCCCTGCGTCACGGCTTCCCGCAGGGCCCATTTGCCTCTTCTGGCAACGAAGGACGCGAATGCGAGTCCCCGGCGCACACGAGCCAGTCCCCCCGGCCGCAGGGTCAGCAAATCGTGGAGTTCGTCGTACGCCGTATTCGGCAGATTGGCCGGAAACGTCGCGAAGTTGCGATTCAGGTCGACGCTATCCTCATTGACCCGGCGCTTGAACGCGACCCCGAACGGGTTGAGGGCGTGAACGAGAACGATGGCCAGATCCGAGCCGGGCGGCGGGCGCAGGCCGGCGTGCACCTGAGCGACCTGCAGCCCTGATCCCGCCAGCCCCTCGACGCCATGCGTGCCCGACACAAGGACAAGGACATTCTTGGCCTGGGGGCTGCCGAGCAGCGCGACGTCCGTTGCCAACTCTTCTCCAGACGGGCCGAGCGCGGGGTGCACATAGGCTTCAACTTTGCCCCCTGCCCCCTCGACCGCCTCGAGAAAACCGCTGCGCGCCGTGGCGTAGTCATGCGGAAAGCATCGATCGGGCTTGAAGTCTCGCGGCGCCATATCTGATCCTGACCTACTCGGATCGCTCCATTTCATGGGGCTGGCCAAGTCTTTTGATCGAGGGAGCACGGACGTGCTGTCCACGCGGGGCCAAGCCCCCGATGATTTGGAGACGCGAACCCCTCAGCTTGATCGGCGACCGTGGGACCCTTGCCGACCCGGCCTGCGGACGAAGCTTCATAATATCATGAAGAACAGAAGCCGCCCCACCAAAACGCAGCCCAATGACGGCTTTCGGGTGGCCGGCAGACGTTCCTTGCGCGCGGGCACCTCGCCGGTGCGCAGCGCCGCGCGCAACCTTCGTCCTCGGCACTGCCGAAGTCGCGGACGACGTGGGCGGCCGGAGATGATGTCCGAGTTGGGTCACGGGGAGACGGTGCCGCGAAGGCGTCGCAGGCCGTTGCCTTTCTGAAGCAACTGCAGACGCATCCCTGATGCGCCATCCTGAAGGTCTCATGGTATTCCAATAGGAGGGAACGCGCTCTAGTCGAGCCCCATGAGCCGTTGGTTTTTCCCATACACGGCGCGCGCCAGCATGTCGCCCAGCGAGGGCGAGAGCCGATCGCACCACCAGAACAGCCTGCCCCCGAGCGGCGCGACGATGACAGGTTTGTTGCGCGCAACTCCTTCGAGCGCACGCTCTGCGAATTTGCTGGCCGACATCGGTCGCATCTGGGCCCACATGTCACCCATCTTGTGGGGCGTCACGTCATCGAGAACTTTGCCGAATTTGCCGCCGCCCTCCAGCAAGGGCGTCTCGACGACCCCCGGGCACAACGCGCTGACGCGGATGCCGTACCTCGCGGCTTCGACGCGGAGCGATTTGCACAGACCGACGATCGCATGCTTCGTAGCGGCGTACGCCGTGCAGCCGGGATCGGCGGTAAGACCGGCCACCGAGGCCGTATTGACGATGTGACCGGATCGCTGCTGCATCATGAGACCATAAGCGGCCAGGGTGCCATGGATCGTTCCGCGGAGGTTGACGTCGATCAGCCGGTTCCAATCTTCGAGCCGGAAGGCTTGGGCATCCCCCATCATCCAAATGCCGGCGTTGTTGAAGGCGTAGTCCAACCGCCCGTCCTGCTGGGCGATCCGCGCGTACAGGGCCTCCGTCGCAGCGTAGTCGGTGATGTCGAGCTTCTCGGATCGCGCGGTTCCGCCCGACGCGCGGATCGCCGCGGCGACGTCCTCGGCCAGCTCGATTTGAAGGTCCACGATTGTCACGCGGGCTCCGAGCTCCGCCAAGCGCTCGCAGATCGCGCGTCCTATCCCGGACGCCCCGCCCGTCACGAGAGCACTTCGCTGATGAAACGCTGCGTGCAACGATCGCATCCTGTTCATCCTCACGCTCCGACGCGTGTTTCCAAGGGAACACGTAAATTATTGATCTGCATAGAATTTATTGTTGCGCCTGGAACAGCGCCGATCCGTCCGTCAACATAGCATGCGCCTCAGATATCCGCTGGGAGGTGCATCGATGTCAGCCGAAATTTCTTCCATCAGCTCGCAACGGACCGGGGCGGCCAGTCTCCAGACCGGCGCCTACCGTAGCAAGGGCGGAAAGGTCGGAGTCCTTCTGCTGCACGGATTGTGCGGAACGCCCGCCGAGATGCGCTTTGTCGCCATGGGATTGAGCAAGGCCGGATACACGGTCCATTGCCCCTTGCTCGCGGGGCACGGCGCGCGACGCCGGGCCATCGGGCAGGCCGGCTGGCAGGACTGGTATCGCAGCGCGGAGGAAGCGCTCGACGAGCTCAGTGAAACTTGCGACACGGTGATTGTCGGCGGCCTTTGCGTGGGCGCCATTCTCGCCATCCACCTTGCCGCCCGCCGTCCCGACAAAGTCCAGGCTGTCACGCTGTTTTCGCCGACCCTGTGGGTGAATGGATGGGCCATTAAATGGTACATGCGGCTGCTTGCGCTCGTTCCGTTCAAGTTCGTCGCCAAACGCATTCACTTTGACGACGTACAGTCCCTGGGCATCAAGTGCCCCAGGGTGCGCGAGTTCGTGCGCACCGCGCTCGCGGCCTCCGATGACCTGGGCACGTCGGGAACGCCCGCCACGATGGTGCTCGAGCATCGCTGGCTCGTGAAAGCCGCCAAGCGATTGCTCAACCAGGTGCGGCAGCCGACGCTGATCATCCACTCCCGACAGGACGATCATGCCGATCTCAACAACGCGACCTATCTGAAGCGGAACATGACGGGCGTTGTTGATCTGGTCGTGCTGGAGGACAGCTATCATATGATCACGCTCGACAAGGAGCGTCACGTCGTTGTCGAGCGTGCCAAGGCTTTCATAGAGCACACGCTCGCAAGCGTGGCGGGCAGCGGAAAATCTCCCGTTCGGACGGCCGCCTGAACACATCTGTGTTTGGATCGAGCGTTCCGTCCGATAGTGTCGTCGACGGTCATCCTGGTGAGACAAAGCCGGTATCGGATTGCCATGAGCGCGAACCCATCCCCCGCCGTGCGGTGCTACTGGACGGCTCATCGCGCGCCCGGCATGCCCGCGGCCCCGCTCCGTTCCGATTTGCGCTGCGACGTCGCGATCATCGGCGGCGGCTACACCGGACTTTCCACGGCCTATCATCTCAAGAGCTCGGAACCGGGTCTGACGGTCGCCGTGCTTGAAGCCGAAACGGCCGGTTACGGCGCGAGTGGACGCAACGCCGGCTTCGTCATGACGCTGTTCGGCGCGTCGGCGTCGCTGATGAAGACGCTGCACGGCAAAGAGCGCGTGCGCGAGGCGCATGACTACATGGTCGGTGCCATCGCCGCGCTGGAAGACATGATCGAAGCCCACGCGATCGACTGCAATTACGAGCGGAGCGGCTTTCTGAAGGTGGCTACGTCGCGCGCGTACGTCGGGCGCATCAAAGATGAGATCGAGCTGTTTCATTCGCTCGGCATCGAAGGGTTCGACTGGCTGGACCGCGACGCGGTGCTGTCCCGCGTAAGGTCGCCCGGCTTTCTCGGCGCCTGCCTGGAACGGGGTTGCGGGCTCATCAATCCCATCAAATGGCTCGAGGGATTGAAGCGGATCGCCGTATCGAGCGGCGCGCAGGTGTTCGAGCAGACGCCGGTGCGCCAAGTCGAGCGGGCGAATGGGCGGTATCGCCTCGTGACGCCCGGCGGGTCCGTGACTGCCGACAAGATCGTCTACGCCACGAATGCGTACACGCACCTGTTGCCCGGGCTGCGCTCCAAGCAGCTCCCGGCCTTCGCCTATGTCATTGCGACCGAGCCGCTTACCCCAGAACAACGAGCGGCGATAGGCTGGGCCGGGCGAGAGGGCATAGAGGACGGCCGCAATTTCATGCACTTCTACCGGTTAACCCGCGACGGGCGGCTTCTTGCTGGCGGCGGGCCGGGACTGGTGCCCTTTGCAGGCCATATGAACAACGACGCTTCTCCCAAAGCCTGGAAACATCTGGAGCAGTTCATCGGAGAAACATTCCCCGCGCTGAAAGGCATCGGGATCGACTACCGCTGGGGCGGCGCATTCTCGGTTACCTCGGATTCGACGCCACAGCTCGGTAAGCTCGACACTGGAGGCGCCTATTATTCGATCGGATGCACCGGTCACGGCGTGGCAATGACACATCGAAATGGCCGGATCCTCAGCGATCTGGTTCTCGAACGGCAAACCGATCTGACCAAGCTGTGGTTCGTGAACCGGCGATCCCTTCCTATTCCCCCTGAGCCTTTCCGTACGCTGGCCGCCAGATCCGTCATGTCCGCCATGGCGTTCGATGATTGGTGGTGCAGTTGATTCTGACGACAGCTTTATCGAGCGGCACGAAGGAGGCCGGCCATGCACCCTAAATCAGATATCATTCTTGCGGCTCTGGCGATTTGGATGATCGCCGCGGTGTCGTGCGCGGCCATGCCCGTCTTGCACGCCGTTCCTTCCCTGCAAGCGGCCGGGACGCATGCGCCGCTTCTGGCGGCGCTCGCCTTGGGTTTGGCGGTCGGCGTTCCGTTGAGCTTTGCCGCGCGCCGGCTGGGCGATCTCGCCCCGCCGACCAAGACGTCGTGGGCCCTCGTCGGACCCGCACAGGCCGCGCTTTTCGGCGTGATCGGCTGGGGCCTGCCGGTCGGGCTCATCTTCGTGACGAATGAATTCCTTCGGTCCTCCGAGCCGTGGGTCGTGGTTCCCGGTCTCGTGCTCTGGCCGCTGGCCGGAATTGCGTTCGGCCTATGGACCCGCTGGCTTGCACGTCGGGCAACGGCGCAAGGTTAAGCCCCTAGAGCCGTTCCGATTTTGGTGGAATCGCGGAACGGCTCTAAGGTTTTGTTTGATCGTGCTTCTTATCGGACTCTCTGCGTGATCGGCATGGCTTCGCCATGACCGGTTCCCACTTTTCCGGAAGCACTCTAGCCACCGAGGACTGGTCGCCGTCACGACGGCAGATGGCTCGGCCCGAGAACCGTTCCGCCGAATGTCCGAGGCTTCCCCACGATCGGGCACTACACGGGCTGGTCGCCTCACGATTTCCCTAGGGCTGCCGTCTCAGCTGCGAGCTCATCAACGACCGCCAGGAACGCTTCCTGTTCTCCAAAGCCGTCGTCCAGGGCGCGCTTCCAGGTTCTGAGCTGGCGGTCCGCACTTGTTCCCTCGTTCGCAATTCGCCGCAAGTTCGCGACCTCGCGCTCGCAACCGAGGGCACCAGCGTCCTCGGCAATAAGCTCGCAAAGCTCTTCGATCAGCTCGGTAAAGGGCACCAGCGTTCCAATACTGAGATCGAGCAGCTCGCCGGATACGCCGTACCGTTGTGCCCGCCAGCGATTCTCCTGAATTAAGGCGACCGGATAGGTTCGCCATTTCAAATTGCTTTTCTTCCGGCGCCAGAGCATGCGCAGGATACAAAGGTAGGTTGCAGCAATGGTCAGTGCGTCCTCGACGCGTGGACAGACGTCGCAGATGCGCAACTCTAAGGTTGGAAATCGCGCCGATGGGCGAAGATCCCACCAAATCTTGGTGCCGTCCTCAATGATGCCGGCTTCAAGCAGGACCGCGAGCGTGCGCTGGTATTCCGCCCAACTGGCGAAAAGCCCCGGTAGCCCGGACCGCGGAAGACGCCGCAACACCGTGGCGCGATATGATTTGAGCCCCGTGTCGAAGCCGCGCCAAAACGGAGAGGACGTCGATAGCGTCAGCAGGTGGGGCAGGAAGTAGCGGACTTGGTTCATTAGGTCGATCCGCAAGTCTTCGTCTTCGATACCTGCGTGCACGTGCATGCCGCAGGCGGCAAGGCCGCGGATCGCACCCGCCAGTTCGCGATCGAGCTCCTTGTACCGTTCCTTATCGGTCGTCTCGATGTCGCTGGGTTGCGCAAACGGATGGGTTCCGGATGCCACGGGTGCCAGCCCATGTTGTCCGGCAACCTCAACGACAATCCCGCGCAGTCGGCTGAGCTCTCTCCGCGCCTCCTTGAAGCAGCTCAGCGGCCTCGTGCCAATTTCGATCTGAGAGCGCAAAAACTCAGGACTCACTTGCGAGCCGATGTGCTGGTCCAAAGCGGCAAGCAGCGTCCGCGGCGCCACGGCGAGATCGCGGGTCCGGCAATCGACGAGGTGGAACTCCTCCTCTATGCCAAAAGTGAAGGACGGCTCTTTCGTGACCATTCGCAATCCCTTTCGCCCTGCAGCGACAGCGCCGCAACCTGCTTCCGAGACCAGACGTGAAGGGCCTCCTCCGTGTCTGACAGCCGCGACGTCCGATAGACTCCGTCGCTCGATCGCTGCGGACCCTGACCGGGCATCGACCACGTTGTGCGTCGCTCCACCCGCGGCCACGACGGCGACATCGCTATTGGCTACTTGGAGCACTTAGCGCAGCGACAGCTTCCTGCCAGATGGATCTCGAAATATTCCTCGCCGTAATCGTAGGAAAGCTCTTCGCCAGGCTGGATTGTGCGGAGCGCGAAGACATAGACTCGACGATTGCGGATAATGATCTCGCAATTCGGCGCGCAGGAGTGGTTGATGAAGCGTGCGGTATTTTCCGGCACGTTCCCGTCGATCATGCTCGTATCGCTGGTCCAGAAGAGGTACTTCCCGCGATTCTCCTTGATCTGCTTGGCTGTGGCCGGGCGCCCAACGTATTCGATGACGAATGAACCCTTGGGTATGCGCTCTTGAGTGAAAAGTCCCCTGCCACTATGCGATCGCAGGACTGTCAAGCGAAAGGGCTCAGGTGCGACGCGTCGCTTCATCGGGAAAGAATACCTTCGCAGACGACAGCCGACCGTCGATGCCAATGTGTCAAATGATCATTCGCTCAGGATCGTAGCTCATTCCGAAACGAATGAGCCGTTCGATCAATTCCGGGTATTCGATGCCCGCAGCCTCAGCGGCACTGGCGAAGTCCTCGTCCGAGGCGATCTGCGGATTGGGGTTGGCTTCGAGAAGGTAAGCCTCCTCGTCATCCGTGACGCGAAAGTCCAGCCGCGCATAGCCGCTGAGGCCAAGCAGCCGATAGATGTCGCGCGACAGCTTCTGCAATTTCGCTGCAAGTTTTTCACTGATCTCGGCCGGGCCTGTCATGATCCCGGCCTGATCCTGATAGTCTGGATCCCATTTGCCGCGGCCCGTCGCGATCAAGGGTGATCCCGCAGGTCGGTTCTCGACGAAGAACTCCCAGGGCGGCAGCACGGTGACACGCTCGTTACCCATGATGCTGACGTAGATTTCCCGGCCTTCGATGTACGCTTCAGCGAGCGCCGCCGACGTCGCGGTGCGATGGATGAACTCCACGCGCTCCATCAGCTTGACGTCGTCGCGCACGATCGATGCGCCCGATATCCCGATCGAGCCCTCTTCGGTCAGCGACTTGACGAACAGAGGAAACCCCAAAGTGCTGGGGCGCTTCGTGGTACGCCTCATCGGAAAGATGGCGAACTCCGGCACCTTCATGCCGTCGTAGGCGAGGATCTTCTTGGTCAGGGCCTTGTCGCGGGCGATCGTGAGGCCGCGCGGGTTGCAGCCGGTGTAAGGCTGACGCAGCATTTCCAGGAAGCTCACGACGTGCTGGTCGAAGTGCCCGACGTGGTTGAACTCCTCGGCAAGGTTGAAAACGATATCCGGCTTGTATGCGTCGAGCGCGTCGGTGATTGCAGAGATATCATTCGAGATCCCGACCGGGATGAGAGTATGGCCCAGCGACTCGATGGCCTGTTTGACGTCGTACTCCGTTTTGCGCAGGTTCCGCTCCGTGCCGCTGAGCGCCGTCAAATCGCCGTTCGGCAACAATCGCTCGTCCGCGAGCAGAACGACCGTCAGTTTTTTCTTTGGCCTCTTGATCGCGGTCATAGCGGTAGTCTCGGGCTGTTCCGAATGATTGCGACGGTTGCGCGGGAAACGAGACGCGAAACCCTCTCGACAGTTTCCGCCTTTGGACGCGCTTGTCTCAGCTTCAATATTCGCGCGCGATGCACGAGCTGCCTCAAGACCTGGTCGACGACGTAGGCTGGCACGCCGAGCGGCTTCGCCGTGCGCCGTCGAAGGCGCGTCCTGTACTCCGTCAGCAGAGCCGCTGCCGACATGTGCCCACGCCCGCGACTCGTCGAACCGTTCGCCTCGAAGATCCGCCGCAGCGAGCCGTCGAACTCGTCTTCGGCGTCTATTGCGTAGAACTCACGCTTTTCCTCATAGTGCTCGCCGAGCGTCCGCGTGGACTCTCTCAACTCGTTCGCGATCCGCCGCGGCTTTATCTGAGGCTCGACGTTACGGAGATCGCGCATCCACGTATCGACGGCGCTCAATTTCTCATAGGCTGGCCAATCGCGGTACTTCCGACGCCAGCCGTTCCTGGAGCGAAGCCATACGGCGAACGTCTCGGCAAAATCCTCGACCGGATGCGATTGCGCGTACCACGCGTTGAGATGCTGGACGAAATCGCGGCTATCTGAATCCGCTACGTAGTCCGTCGGATACGCCCGTTTTGGCGAACCGAACACCTTGCGATATTCACTCATTTTGCGAAGCTGAAAAGCTTCGTCTACGGCATGTCCGGTTTCATGGCGCACGATGCTGAGCGCTTCATGCAGAGGCGCGCCTTCGGCTTCCAGCATCATCTTGCGCTCGAGGCGGATCAATCGCGGGTGCAGCAGATAGAATGGAACGGCGAATCCAACGACCTCGTCGGGATTGTACCATTGCTCGGAAATCCAGAGGGTTGGGCGGAAGCGAATGCCGCGTGCGGTCAGCTCGTCGAACACGGAGTGCGCCCGCTGCTCGATCACGGAGCCTTTCAGGCGGAGCGGCAAGTCGCAAAACCGCAAACGCAGCAGTTCGCTATCCGGCATATGATCTAGGCGCGACGCTCGTGTGGTCATGCTGCTCCAGAAAGGGGTCTAGTCGCCAGGACTGCCAAATGACGGCGGATGCTCCAGGATCGTTAGACCACGAGCACAGACCTGCAACACAAAAAAGACGGAGACGACACTTGCCCCCCGAATTAGCCTTCACGAGCCGAACGCGGCGGCAGTCTAAGCAGACGGCACGGCGGATGCCAGAACCCTCGTCCCACCTTTGACGCCAAGCCGAGCGAAGTCGCCGACCCCGTCCGCGAACTCCCCATGAGCCGACCTCGTCGTTATCTCCAAGTGGGGCGCCAACCGCAGAAGAGATGAAGGCAGCGCTCGACAGCTACCCATCGCTTGTTTCTGTATAGCCTTTGCCAAACAGCTATAGCGAAAATCGGACGCCGAACGTCATATGACCTACCTCATCGCAATCGACCAAGGCACCACTTCGACACGGGCAATCGTGTTCAATGAGAAGCTCGAGATGGTGGCGGTCGCTCAGCAGGAGTTGCGGCAGATCTATCCGGCCGCGGGGTGGGTCGAACATTGTGGGGAGGAGATCTGGTCGGCGGTGGTTGCAACGGTGCGAGATGCGATGGCGAAGGCCGGCGTCGGCGCCCAGGATATTGCAGGCATCGGCATCACCAACCAGCGCGAAACCACGATCCTCTGGGATCGCGCAACCGGTAAGCCGATCCTCAATGCGATCGTCTGGCAAGATCGCCGCACCGCTGACACCTGCGCTGCATTGCGCGCTGGCGGACATGAAAGCGGGATCACTCAAAAGACCGGACTCGTGCTCGATCCGTATTTCTCGGCGAGCAAGATCTCCTGGCTGCTCGACAACACGAGCGGCGCGCGAGTTGCGGCCGACCAGGGCAGGCTTGCCTTCGGAACGGTCGACTCGTTTCTTCTCTGGCGCCTCACGGGCGGCTGCGTTCACGCGACGGACGCGACCAATGCATCACGCACGCTGCTGTTCGACATCGTCCGTGGAGAATGGGACGAAGAGCTGGCACGCCTGTTTGCGATTCCCGCCTCGTTGTTGCCGGAGGTCCGCGACTGTGCCGCAGACTTTGGAGAAACGCTGCCCGATCTGTTTGGCGGTGCGGTGCGGATTCTCGGCGTCGCGGGCGATCAGCAGGCGGCAGCAATCGGGCAGGGCTGCTTTACGCCCGGCATGATGAAGTCGACTTACGGCACCGGCTGCTTTGCGCTCCTCAACACAGGACCTGAGCCGGTTCGCTCGCGCCATCGTCTGCTGACCACCATCGCTTATCAGCTTGGCGGCAAGCGTAGCTATGCGCTTGAAGGTGCGATCTTCATTGCAGGCGCGGCCGTGCAATGGCTGCGAGACGGCCTGCATCTCATTGACCACGCTTCCGAGGTCAACGCTCTTGCGCAAAAGGCCGATCCGGCCGAGCAGGTCTATCTGGTGCCGGCGTTCGTAGGGCTCGGCGCACCCTATTGGGATGCCGAGGCGCGGGGCGCCTTAGTGGGTCTCACGCGCAATTCAGGATCCGCCGAGATCGCACAGGCGGCGCTTGAGGCGGTCGGCTATCAAACCCGCGACATGCTGGATGCCATGCGCGCCGACTGGCCCGCGGCGGTCGAAACCGTCTTGCGTGTCGACGGGGGCATGGCCGCGAGCGACGTCACCATGCAATTCCTTGCCGACATCCTCGGCGCGCCCGTGGATCGTCCGACGGGGATGGAGACGACAGCGCTCGGAGCTGCTTTTCTCGCGGGATACCGTGCAGGCGTCTGTCCGGCCCCGGAAGAATTCGCGGCGACGTGGCGGCTCGACCGTCGCTTTACGCCCGCGATGGACGCCACGATTCGGGCCCGGAAATGGAGCGGCTGGCAGGCCGCGATAGCTCGGGTCCGCACGCCAAAGGCGTGACCGCGTGGCCACGAGACATCATGGCCAATCCCCGTGAATGAACCGTGATCAAATTTAGGGACTATTTCGGGACTCTGTGCGCCGATACCCCTCATTTGTTGCCATTTGGGTCCAAATTCGAGAACAGCGCCCAAATTCGACGACGAGGCAACTTATTGATTTTAATGGGGTAAATTGGTCGGAGCGAGAGGATTTGAACCTCCGACCCCCAGTCCCCCAGACTGTTGGTTTCTACCTTCAGGTGTAATTGCCGCCCACAAACTATACTGATTTTATTGCATAACTTCATCAGCAACACTCAACTTCCGCGAGCAGTTTTCATTGGCGTGGTAGCTAGGTGGTAGCTAAACTGAACTCCAGTGAACGGCCAATTCGACCCCAAAGCTGGCCCACAGTATTTGCCACTGGAGCAGCAAGGCACATGAGCAATCGCATCTCCGCCCCCGTCACGCTTTCGTACCTCAACGCCATCCAGCCGGGCGACATCATCCACGACACTAAGCTGTCGGGCTTTGGCGCGCGCCGCCAGAAAAACGCCATCAGCTACTTCGTGAAGATGCGGGTCGCCGGGCAGCAGCGGTGGGTGACCATCGGACAGCACGGCCGCCCGGATGATGACGGCGGCACATGGACACCGGATAGCGCACGCCGCAAAGCCATCAAGATCATGGGCAACCCAGCCCTTGCTGATAAACCTGCTCTCCCGGCGGCCAAGCCGACGCGGCCTATGTTCAACGACGTGGCCGACGAGTTCATGAAGCTGCATGGCGCCAAGCACAAACCCCGCACACTCGAAGAGCAGCAGCGGATTGTGCGCCTCTATCTCAAGCCTGCTTTCGGCCATCTGGAGATAGCCGCCCTCACCCGCACCGAGGCTGAGACCGCGCACGCGGGCTGGAAGGATAAGCCGCGCGCCGCCAACCACGCCTTGGCCGTCCTCTCCACGATGATGAATTGGGCGGAGGAACACGGGTATCGCGAGCGCGACACCAACCCCTGCCGCCGCATCCCGCACTATCCGCAAAACAACCGCGAACGCTTTTTGCAACCGCAGGAACTAGCGCGCCTAGGCACAGTGCTGAAGCAGGTGGAGAAAGCGGGCGCCGTCGATGTCTACGCCATCGCCGCAATTAAACTGCTCATCTTCACCGGCGCGCGCCTCTCGGAAATCCTCACGCTGCGGTGGTCATACGTCGACCTGCAGCGCCAAGCGCTGCTGCTGCCGGATTCCAAAACCGGGCAGAAGACCATCCCCCTCAACGCCGCCGCCATAGCCGTGTTGAAGAAGATTCCGAAGATGGAGAAAAACCCGCACGTCATCGTCGGCAGTAAGCTCGGCTCCCGGCTCATCAACCTGCAAAAGCCGTGGCGCTATATCCGCTCCCTCGCCAAACTGGACGACGTGCGCATTCACGACCTGCGCCACACGTTCGCGAGCGTCGGCGTGGCTGCCGGTGGCTCTCTGCCGATCATCGGCCGCGCCTTGGGCCACAGCCAAGTCAGCACCACGCAGCGATACGCACACCTGACGGACACGCCGGTTCACCAGCTTACCCAGCTCGTGGGCGACCGGCTGAGCCAAGCCATGAAGAAGAAGCCTTCCAAGCGCCGTGAGGAAAAGGCGGCGGTGAAAGCAAGCTAATGGGAAAGCATCAGAGTTGACCCGAGCGGCTTCGGCGCCGAACTCAGAATAGTGCGTGGGCAGGGTTCACAACCGGAGCCTTCCCTGTCATGATTCATGGAAAGGATGTATGGAGAATGCCCGTCAACCGCCCCACGCGAACGCGCAAAGCCGCTCCCCTCAAGAGGGGCGCCAGCACCGGGTCGCCGCGCGTCCGCTCAGCGGATGTTGCGTCATCGCAGCAGCTTCAGGAGATTGCGCGCGAGGCGCGGCTGCATGGGCCGCTTCGGCTGCGCTTGGCTGACGGCCAGATTGTCACCGTCACCGCTGAGAAGCCGCGCCGCCAATCTGGCAAGGCGTCTACGTCCACCACGAGCCTGCGCCAGATCATGCTCGCTTCCCCGCTTGCGGACATCGAACTTGAACGCCCTCGCGAATATAGCCCCGTGCGGGATGTCGACCTGTGAGAGGATGGTTGGTCGACACCAATGTCGTTTCGGAACTTAGGAAGCCAAATGCTGAACGGCGCGTCACCAGATTCGTTGATGCCCAACCCGCCGAAATGCTTTTCACAAGCGAAATCACGTTCGCGGAAATCCGCTTTGGCATCGCCAAAAACCACGCCAACACCGCACTGCAGGCCACCATCCAGACTTGGCTCGATGACACCCTACGGCCCTTCTTTGCCGAGCGTGTGCTGGGCATCACCGAACACACCTTGTTCGATTGGCGGGTGAAGGTGGAGCAGGGGCGTTCTCGCGGATACACATTTCCGCAACCTGATCTGTTCATTGCTGTTCTTGCCGAGCGGCATGACCTCGTGATTGTGAGCCGCGACGTAACACCCTTCAAGGAGGCGGGCGTAGCCGTCTTCAATCCTTGGAAAGATCTCTACATTACGCCTTCAGGCGTTGAGCATGATACTGCACGCATGCGCTTGCCGACACTTCTGGATCGCCTTTCCCGTCTTTAACCGCTGGGCAACGAGACGTTCGATGAAACCGTTCCCAGCGACACCTGCCTTTCTGGGTGCTGCCCGGCGCATTATCTGGTTTAAGCCGCCGGAGACTGCCCTCGCCAATCCCATTGAGCTACTCGCCTACGCGATGAAGCATTCGACCGACGAGGATATGGCACTGTTGCTCGACCACGTTGGCCTCGACGGCATCAAGGATGCGCTCGACAGCGCCCCTCCCGGCATCATCGATGCCCGTTCATGGGCGTACTGGAACGCGAAGGTGGGCCGCTATCCGGCCCCGCCAATGCCCACGCGCACCTTCGACCGCTAACTCCTTAAATCACGCACGCAAGTGCTCACAAAATGGGCACCCACGTGATGCGATGACTTCACTCCACGTTGCGGCTGTGTCAGCGTGAAGGGGTGAAGACAATTGCACTCCTCTCCCAGAAGGGCGGCTCCGGTAAGACCACTCTTTCCTTGAATTTGGCCATCGCGGCCGCCCGCGCCAATCTTTCTACGGTCGTCATCGACCTCGACCCGCAGCAAAGCGCCTCCCGATGGGCACGCCTGCGCAAAAACGACAATCCCGTTATCGTCAGCGGCCACGCACCGAATCTTGCGACGCTGCTTTCCCAAGCGCGCGAGGGCGGCGCTGCGCTTGCAATCATTGACACCGCGCCGAAGTCGGAAAGTGCCTCTCTTATCGCCGCCAAGGCCGCCGATCTGCTTATCATTCCGTGCCAGCCATCCAGTCTTGACCTCGATGCGGTCGCCGACACCGTGAACATCGCCAAGTTGGCGACACGCCCGGCCGTGTTCGTCTTGAACGGCTGCAAGGCGGGAAGCTCCCTCACCGAAATGGCCGCCGAAGCACTAGCGGACTACGGCCTCCCGGTTCTGCCGGTGCGCATCGGTAGCCGTGTCGCCTTCATCAAATCGCTGACCGAAGGAAAAGGCGTCGTCGAGTTCGAGCCGTCCGGCCGCTCTTCCCAGGAAATCCGTCAACTCTTCACGCTGGCACGCCAGCAAGCAGACATGAAGGGGTGAAGAAGTGAAGACGCGAAGCAATGAGGAGGTGAAGACAGTGAGCCACAACAAACTGCGGGAAGCGATGATGGGAGTTCAGCGCAGAACCGAAGCCAACCAGCCCGTCGCCCCACAACCCGCAGCCGCTACGACGCGCGCAAAACCGCAGGTGGCCACGCGGGCAGGCCGCCGTGCGGTCACGGTTTGGATCAGCGCCGAAGCCTTTCGCCAACTTCACCTAATTGGCTTGGATAAAGAATGCTCCGTTCAAGATATGGGCGTCGAAGCCTTCAACGACTTCTTCCGCAAACACGATAAGAGTGCCGTGGCCTGATGGCCGACCTGTATCTTCCCACGCCGCTCGTCAGGGATGCAGACCTTTTGCGGCGCATGGATGCCGCCCGAAATACCTTTACCTTTGAGTTTGAGCTTCGGGCCTGCGAGCGGG
This sequence comes from uncultured Hyphomicrobium sp., assembly GCA_964386545.1. GTDB lineage: Bacteria > Pseudomonadota > Alphaproteobacteria > Rhizobiales > Hyphomicrobiaceae > Hyphomicrobium_C. The sequence continues at coordinate 6,863 of CAYLSI010000002.1, read as the reverse complement.
AGCAAGCGGAACGCGACCGCGTGGCCGCCTTACCCCGTGACGCCCGCCGCCGCGAACTTGTCCGCCGCAAACTCGAAGATACCTCGACCGACACCGAAGACCTGCGGCACATTCATTCCGTGCTGGCCATGTGCGGCTTGCCCTACAGTCGCCAACCGCTGTCCGTCCGCGAACATGAGCGCAGGCAAGGCCGCATGTCACTCGTCGTGGAAGCGGGGAAACTCCGCAATCCCAAAACCGGGAACCGCATCGAGCAACCGCTGCCGTTCGGCCCCAAGGCGCGGTTGCTCTTGATGCACCTCTGTTCCGAAGCCATCCGCCAGAAAGGCCCAACGATTGAAGTTGCGGATAGCCTCACCGGCTTCATCCGCGACATGGGCTTTCCAGTCACCGGCGGCAAGAAGGGAACGCTGCAAGCATTCAAGGAACAGATCAACGCGCTCGCCGCCTGCAAGCTCAGCGTCGGTATGTGGGACGGCCGTCATGCCGTGGAATACCAAGGCATGCCGTTCTCGCGCATCGACGTGTGGCTCCCGACCAGCCCAGACCAGATGATGCTCTGGCCGTCCACGCTGACGTTCAGCATGGATTTCTACACGACGTTGGCCAAGCACGCGCTGCCGATCCGCGCAGAAGCCGTGCGCGCGTTCGCAGGCTCCGCCCGCAAGCTGGATATGTACTTCTGGTTCAACTATCGCCTTCATCGCCTGAAGCTGCCGCTGACGATTTCATGGAACGCGCTGGCCGAACAGTTCGGGGGCGACTACGGCCGCCAACGCGATTTTAAGCGCGGTTTCGCCGGCGACCTGAAGGACGTCTTGGATGTGTTCCCGAAACTGCCTGCAAAGCTCACTGAGGCGGGCATGGAGGTGTTGCCGGTCGGCCTCGACGTCCTCCATCTGCCCCCGCTGCGCAAACGCTAGTGTCCGCTTACGCAGAATTGGTCGCGCCCTGTGGACAAGTCACCTGCCGATATTCAATCACTTAGCATGGCGTCTACGCAGAATCGGTCGCGCCCCTACGCAGAATTGGTCGCGCTTCAAGGCCCGCATTACGCAGAATCGGTCGCGGGTTTACGCAGAATTGATCGCGCCCTCTATATAGAACAGAACATTCCAGAACAGTCTTACAGAACACTTCTCAGAATTTTCAGAACACACGCGAGAGAGATTTTTTCGAAGAAGGTCTGGAAGGGTGTGCGTGTTGGTTGTCGTTACCGCAATCAGCTAAAGGCGCTTTGATTGCTTTCTTTCACGAGTGCGGGGGAGGGGTTGCTCGTCAGCGGGAAACGCGTTCTGGCGCCGCTCTGCCGTCCTACGTGCACACATTACTTCTCAAGTCATCGTACCAAGCTGGTGAGGTCGGTCATTGCAAGCGGCTCGCTGCATCCCGATGGGAACACCGCACCATGGGTCCGCTTGTCCGGATTACCGCGCATCGAAGAAATCGTTGACTCGTCCCCAGCAGCCAATACTCTGATGTAGGACGGTAAGGGGAAATCTAGCTACTTTTTTGACTGATGCGTTGTGTGGGGCATGCCATCATCGTTTGGCATGTCGGGGGGCGTGATGCGGTTTTTTTTATCTGTTCTTGCGGCGTTAGCCGTATCTGCGGTGCCATGTGCAGCACAAACCGTATTGCCGGGAGATGATGCCGGGCAGATTCGAAAGCGGTTCGAGTCGCCCGAGCAACCTCTTTCTAGGCCAAGCACCGGCATCATCCTTGTGGAGCCAAGCGAACCGCCCGGCGGCGCGGAAGATATGCACTTGGTCGTTCGCTCATTTTCCGTGGTCGGCTCTACAGTTTACAGCGGCAACCACCTAGCGCAGGCGCTATCTGACTTCACTGGACGGTCTGTTTCCGTCTCCGACATTTATGCAGCGGCGCAACGGATCACCACACTCTATGGCAACGATGGGTATGTGCTGTCCCGGGCTGTTGTCCCCCCTCAGGAACTGGACGAACACGGCGCTGACGTGCGCATCGAGATCGTTGAGGGCTATGTCGACCACGTTCAATGGCCGGTCCATTTGGCTTCTTACCGCTTCTTTGACCACTATGCCGATGCAATAACAGCTGAACGGCCTGTGAATGTTAAAACAATCGAGCGTTACTTGCTCCTCGCGAACGACCTTCCGGGGCTACACCTTACGTCCGTCCTACGGCCGTCCGAATCCAATCCCCGTGCAGCTACGCTCGTGGTCGAGGCAACGACCAAGCATATCGACGCAAGCGCCTCTGTCGATAATCGCGGCAGCAAAGGACGCGGCCCCATTCAGTATGTTCTTCAAGGCGCAGCTCACAACCTAGTCCGGCTTCACGAGTCAATCGGCGTCACATATGCCAGTGTGCCGAACGCAGATGAGTTGACCTACTTCGCCGCTGACGCGGCCTTTGTTCTAAACGGGGAGGGTCTAAAACTGGCGTTCTCGGGCTATCACAGCGAGGGAACACCCGGCATCAACGAACTCCAAGAGCTCCGCTTCGCGGGCAACAGCCGGGGCATCCGCGCCACGCTAAGCTCCCCGCTTATACGAACACGCGAGGAAAACCTTACGCTATCAGGCACCTTGTTCGCAGATGACGTGTCTTCCGATCTTTTGGGTTTGCCAAATACCCGGGATCAAGTCCGGGGGCTTCGGCTAGGCCTCGTTTATGATCGCGCAGACCAGTTCGCTGGGATCAATCTCGTTTCCCTGTACCTGAGCCAGGGTATTGATGGTGCGGGCAGCAGCGGCAATAACAACCAGCTTGCCTCACGCGCGAACGGCCAAGCCGATTTTACCAAGCTGGAGGGAACGGCATCTCGCCTGCAAGGTCTGGGATCGTTCGTTTCGGCCTTCGGCCATGCCGAATGGCAGTACGCCTTCGATCCCCTCCTTTCATCTGAGGAATGCGTCTATGGCGGTTCACGCATCGGAAGGGCGTTTGACCCCGCCCACCTCACAGGGGACAGATGTTTCGCCGCGCTGCTGGAACTCCGGGCAGAACCTGGATTCTTCAGCAATCCTTATTTTCAGTCTCAAATCTATGTCTTCGCCGACTACGGTTACGTTGATCGGATAGCTCCCGCTGCTGGCGGAGATAAATCCGATAGCGCCTCATCTCTCGGTGCAGGGGTGCGTTTCAGGCTTCCCGCCAACTCCGAAGCGAATTTTGAAGCTGCCAAGCCGTTGCACGGTGGGGATGACCGCGATTGGCGCGGCTTCTTCAGCGTAACAGCGCGTTATTGAGGCACATCATGAATACCGCTCCGCGCAAAAGTGCTCAGGCATTAACGTCCGCCATCGCGGCCTTGTTGCTCGCGCCCGTTCCTGCGGCAAGCAACCCCACCGGCGCCGACATTGTCGCTGGCACCGCAACCATCGAGCATCAAGGTCACAAGCTCAACGTTTTTCAGGGAACAGACAAAGCAATCATCAACTGGCAAAGCTTTGACATTGCGCCCCACGAACACACACAGTTTCACCAACCGGATGCATCATCCATCACCCTCAACAGGGTGACGGGCAGCCAAAGCCCATCGAAAATCTTCGGCCAACTTTCCGCTAACGGACGGGTTCTCATCATCAACCCGGATGGGGTTCTGTTTGGGCCCAACTCTCGCGTGGACGTTGCGGGTCTAGTTGTCACCACGAATGATATCCGTAATGACGACTTCCTCGCGGGGCGTTATCTTTTCGACATCCCGGGTAAACCCAGCTCCTCCATCGTGAACCTCGGCTCGATCACCGTGGCAGACCAAGGGATCGCCGCTCTCGTCGCACCGGCCGTGCGCAACTCCGGAACCATATCCGCCCGCCTTGGAAAGATCAGTCTGGCAAGCGGCAACGCTTTCACGCTTGACCTATACGGCGACAACCTCGTCAGCTTGGCGGTCAACGATGAAATTACTAGCGCCGTCATAGATACGGGCACCGGCCAACGCGTGTCCGACCTCGTCGCCAATCACGGTCGGCTTCAAGCCGATGGCGGCACTGTTGCGTTGACCGCCGCAACAGCTCGTGCGGCCGTTGACAACGTCATCAACAACACAGGCATTATCGAGGCCCGATCCGTCGCTCGCACAAATGGCAAAATCATCCTTGGCGCGCAAACAGCCTCATCGAAAACCGCTATGGCTCCCGTGCAACGGGTGACGGCTTCCGGCACTCTCAATGCCTCCGGCAAGAAGGCGGGTGAGGTCGGCGGCAGCATTAAGGTTCTCGGTGAAGATATCACGCTTGCTGGAACCCTGTTCGACGCTTCTGGCCACTCGGGTGGAGGCAAAGTTCTGGTGGGTGGCGACTACGGCGGCGGAAAGCCTGTACTCCAACAGTTATCTCTCGAAGAACATTCGCTTCCCAACTCCACGTCGGTTCGAGTGGCACGCGATGTGGTCATCGACGTTTCGGCTATCGAGAGCGGACATGGCGGCAAAGCCGTTGCGTGGGCGGACCACGATATGACATTCGCAGGCACGATCTTCGGTCGCGGCGGTGCTCTCGGCGGCGACGGAAGCGATGTAGAAGTCTCGGGAAAGAAACGGCTCGACTACACGGGAACGGTCGCCGACCTCGCAGCACCACAGGGGAAATCGGGGTTGATCTTGTTCGACCCCGATATTGACGACGATGAGGAATACAACTGGGATATCATTGACCAAGCCCGAGCTGACACCATTAGCGGACTGCTGAACCTTGGCACCAGCGTGATGATCTGGACGGGCGACCTGCAGTTCGTAAACAATGATTTTCACATTGTGGTTGCGGCCAATATTCTCAAGACCGCCGGTGGCGACGCAATTCTACAGTTCGTCACCGGCGGATCCGTTACCGTTCTGCCGGGAATCGTCATCGGCTCGTCGCACGGAAAGCTTGATGTCGTCTTTGATTTCGACGGCGGCATTGATGAATCGATGAGCCCACCAAATTTCCGCCCTCCCGATGCGTTAAGCCGCATATTCCTGCAGGAAGGTTCTCGGATCTACACCAACGGCGGTAGTGTCTACGCTCTGCCAACGCCAGAAAATACCGTAACAATAAGCGGCTACTATGCAACATCGGAAGCGGTCGACGCAGCCATAGCCGCCGTTGACGCCCAGTTTTCTGGCGTCGTTCAAGATGGCGTATATGGCGTCATATGGGAGCTTCACTCTGATTACCATCCAGATTCGGCGCTACCCTATTACCTCGCGGTGCGATACATGGTGCCGACAAGAATAACCGGTAGCGCGATTTCGAGTGACCCTTTGCCGGGGGTTATCGTTAGGGACAACGGTGAAGATGTCGGAGTGCCGTTCTCTCTGCTTGTGCAAGTTGGCTCTCAAATGGCTTTAACGCCAAACGATATGTGGGCGCTGAGAAGCAGCCTTGATGGGATTAATCTGCAATCAGCGCCAACAATCGACATTGCCAATATTGAACCTGGCGCTGGACCGAAATCCAAACCGTTGACCGATGCTGAAAGAGAACGACGAGCTGCTTACAAGATTGTCAAAAGCGGCCTACTTAGCAAGCACGGCATGACAACCTTCACTGAGGCTGAGGCTGAGGTTGCTATTTCGAGAGCTTTCCAGAACCAACCTGAACTAATTCAAAAATGGGGTCGCAAATATATCGCAAACCACGCAGCAGATATAGCGATGGTCCTACCCGCTGTAATTGGCGTTCTTTTGGGCAAACTTGACACTCTTGCCTCCAGCCTGACCCTCGATGAGTTAGAATCGGCAGGGATAAGCACGTACAGGGAAGCAAGCGATGCAATGCAAATCAAGGCTGATATTATCAGCGCTATGTAGCGGATTTTTACTCGGGTCCTGGCAGAACCTGGCGCGCGCCTCAGAAGAACCGCCATCTCCACTGGAGCGATGCTTATACGCAATGGCGACCACATTTATAACAAATCAAGCCACGCGATACACGGAGGAAGAATCCGAGCGGCTCTCCTCCCAGAAGGCAATTCAAAGATGGGCAGATGAAACTTTGGCGTTTTGCAACAATAAGGAAGGGTATCGGGACGAAACTATTGAACGTGATTGGCGCCACAATTTCATGACTCATCGCAAGGAAGCTGAAATGGCGGCCCGGAAGATTTTTTCGGAAACCAGGACTCATTAGAAGAGGCTGAGCGATATCATCGGCTCGCGCGGGTAAGCGGTTTAGCTGGATGGACTAGTGTGGTAGGCGCAATGACGTCAAACTAGCCCTTCACTTGATACAAGTAGTACGCCGTAACGTCGCAAAATGCCGGGGCGCGTGACGACGACGGGCGCCGACGACGAGGCGGCCCTAAGGCCGCCGAGGAGGAGGCGACCGGAGGAGGAGCGTGTCCAAAGCCGTGCGGCTAACCACAGTCCGCCGTGAGAAGTGTTAGGCACGTGGCGGCGGATTTTGCGCGCTCCATGACGCTGGCACAAATCCGCCAGCCAACGGGCCGCGTGCAAACTGGCTACGCCGTTCTGCGCGGTGGCCTTTTGCGATAGCCGAACAACGCCCAGCGAACACGCTTGACGCTCTGCACGACATAGGAAGCCCCCTTCCAAATCATGCAGCCCCAAGCAACGGCCCCGGAAGCCGCCAAGAAGTAAATCAGATCCGCCATGGTCAGCCTCCACCTCGTTGCGGTGCTGGCAGGCGTGTTGAGGCAAATCGCATGGGCAGGTCTTTCGTTGGTGGCCGGGCCGCACCGGGCCGAGGCACGTTGCGGTGTATCCGCACCATCCTTTCACAGACCTTCACTTGCCACCGCCAGCCATCACCATCCGCTTGAGTGGTATTTCCAACCACTTTCGAGAGGGATCCATTTCTCTTTGGCGGCATCATTCGATGTGACCTTGCCCCCGCAGGGGTACCCGATCTGAGCTAGAGTCCGTCGATCCGAGA
>CAYLSI010000001.1:132756-235095 GCA_964386545.1 uncultured Hyphomicrobium sp. | reverse complement strand
CGAGTTCGCGGAGGCCTTCCGCGAGGTGGCCGGCGAGTATGCCTCGCGGCGCTAGAGCACCCTCCGACGAAGTGCAGACCTGTTCGTCGTAAGCAATGCGACCCTTCAAAAACCACGAGCGTGCGATCCGATAAAATCGGATCGCACGCTCGTGGCGGATACCGGGAGTGCAGAAAGAGGGGTCATGGCCAAGCCATACCAGTAAAAGGCGAGGACCGCTTCGGCACTTCTCTATTTGCGAACGCGATCGCTCCGGCATGCCCGAAGGCTTTTCCTTCCCGTCATGGCGAAGCCATGCAAGCAAAAGTGGGGCGAAGCCATGCAAGCAAAAGAGCGCCGAAGCCATGCAAGTAAAAGAAGGGCGAAGCCGTGCTCCGCATGGATGGGGCGGGAGCTTCCCAGCATCTCAACGTCATCCCGGCGTCATGGCGAAGCCATGCTCCGTATGGATGGCCGGGATCCAGACACCTATCCCAATTGCGTAAAGATCCGGAACGCGGCACGTGCTCTCGGAAAGCCGCCCACAACGCGCCTTACGGCCACTTCACCACGGGCGGCATCGACGAAAGGATGCTGTCGACGTTGCCGCCGGTCTTGAGCCCGAACACGGTGCCGCGGTCGTAGAGCAGGTTGTATTCCACATAGCGGCCGCGCCGCACGAGTTGCTCCTCGCGGTCGGCGTCCGTCCACGGCATGGTGTAGTTGCCGCGTACGAGCATCGGATAGACGCGCGAGAACGCGCGTCCTACGTCCTGCGTGAACGCGAAGGCCGCATCCCATCCGCCCTTGTCGTCCTCGGGCGTCAGGTAGTCGTAGAAGATGCCGCCCACGCCGCGTGGCTCCTTGCGGTGCGGCAGGTAGAAATAGTCGTCGCACCATTTGCGGAACTTCGGGTAGTCGGCGACGGCCTCGTGCGGCGCGCACGCGCCGTACATGGCGGCATGGAACGCGAGGCTGTCCGCGTCCTCCTCCTTGCGGCGCCGGTCGAGCACGGGCGTAAGGTCGGCGCCGCCGCCGAACCACCATTTGTTGGTGACGACCATGCGCGTGTTCATGTGGACGGCGGGAACGTTCGGGTTCTGCGGGTGCGCGATGAGCGAGATGCCCGACGCCCAGAAGCGCGGATCCTCGTCCGTCCCGGGGATCTGCTTGCGGAACTCGGGCGCGAACTCGCCGAACACGGTGGACGTGTGTACGCCGACCTTTTCGAACACGCGGCCCTTCATGAGGCTCATCTTGCCGCCGCCGCCGGGCGCGCCCGTATGGTCCGTCCGCTCCCAGGGCGTCTGGACGAAGCGGCCGGGCGCGTCCTTGCAGAGCGGGGCCGTCTCGGGCAGGTCCGCCTCGAGCCGCTCGTAGCTCGCGCAGATGTCGTCCCGGAGCTGCTGAAACCATGCCTCCGCCACGGATTTCTTGGCTTCGAGGTCGCTCGTCGTGCCGGCCATGGTTGCCTTCCCGGTTCTGATTGCCCAAATGTCTGTTCGGCCATTGTTTAGGCACGAAGGATCGGTACGGTTACCTTGATCCAGAACAAACGAGAAGGGGTTTGCGCCACGGAACGGTTGCGGGCTCGCGTCGCATGTGAGGCCAGAGAAAGTTCTTGATGTTCCGTTGGTTTGAGACCCAGGTCGACCCCTTCGTCCCGGCGCCCCGAGAGCGTCCGCCTGCGACGATTGCCGCGTTCTATTGGCACTACATCAAACCGGTGTGGAAGCCGTTCGCGGCCCTGCTCGTCATCGGCTTCTTCGGCTCGCTGATCGAGGTCATGCTGATGGCCTTCGTCGGCAACCTCGTCGACATGATGCGGGCCGCGAGCACGCCGCAGGCATTCTTCTCCGAGAACGGCACGATTCTGGCGATCATGGCCTTCATGGCCCTGATCGCGCGCCCCGGCATCTCGACCATCCACGACCTCGTCAAGAACCAGATGATCACGCCGTCGGTGACGACGCGCATCCGCTGGCAGACGCACACGTACGTGCTGCGCCAGTCGCTTGGCTTCTTCCAGAACGACTTCGCGGGCCGCATCTCCACGCGCATCATGCAGACGGGCGCGTCGCTGCGCGATTCCGTGGTGCAGGGCGTGGACGCCATCTGGTTCATGATCGTGCACGTGGCGGGCGCCCTGGTGATCTTCTGGGAGGCGGATGCGCGGCTGATCGTGCCGCTCTTGATCTGGATCGCGCTCTATGGCGTCGTGCTGCGCCTGTTCGTGCCACGCATCCAGAAGCTCTCGACCGAGGCGTCCGAGGCGCGCTCGTGGCTCACGGGCCGCGTCGTCGACAGCTTCACGAACATCCTGACCGTCAAGCTCTTCGCCCACGCCGAGCGCGAGGAAGCCTACGCCCGCGAGGCGATGCAGGTTCACCTCGAGCGCCACCGGGCGGCGAACCGCAACCTGACGCTCATGGAGTTCGTGCTCTACACGCTGAACGGCGCGCTGATGGTGTCGGTCGCCGCGCTCGCGCTCTGGCTCTGGAGCATCAATGCGGTGTCCATGGGCGCCATCACGGTCGCCATGACGCTCGTCATCCGCATCATCGCGATGTCCGGCTGGATCCTGTTCACGGTCGCCGGCATCTTCGAGAACATCGGCGTCGTCCACGAAGGCATGCAGACGATCGCGCGCGACTACGAGGTCGTGGATCGCCAGGGCACCCGCACGCTCGCCGTGCCGAAGGGCGAGATCCGCTTCGAGAACGTGCGCTTTCATTACGGCAAGGTGAAAAGCGTACTTGAAGATGTGGCGCTGACCATCGCGCCGGGCGAGAAGGTCGGCATCGTCGGCCGCTCGGGCGCCGGCAAATCGACGCTCGTGAACGTCCTCCTGCGCTTCTACGACATCGAGGGCGGCCGCATCCTGATCGACGGCCAGGACATCGCGGGCGTGCAGCAGGAGAGCCTGCGCGCCAACATCGGCCTCGTGACGCAGGACACGTCGCTGCTGCATCGCTCGGTGATGGACAACATCCTCTATGGCCGCCCCGAGGCGGGGCGCGATGAGGCCATCGCCGCCGCCAAGCGCGCACACGCCCACGAGTTCATCCTCGGCCTCGAGGATCTCAACGGCCGCACCGGCTACGATGCCCATGTCGGCGAGCGCGGCGTGAAGCTCTCGGGCGGCCAGCGCCAGCGCATCGCCATCGCGCGCGTGCTGTTGAAGAACGCCCCGATCCTCGTGCTGGACGAAGCGACGAGCGCGCTCGACAGCGAGGTCGAGGCGGCCATCCAGGAAAGCCTGTCCGAGCTGATGGCGGGCAAGACCGTGATCGCCATCGCGCACCGCCTGTCCACCATCGCCGCCATGGACCGCCTGATCATCATGGACCAGGGCCGCATCGTCGAGCAGGGCACGCACATCGAGCTGCTGCGCAAGGGCGGCCTCTATGCGAGCCTCTGGGCGCGCCAGTCCGGCGGCTTCCTGACCGAGGACGCGGCGGAATAGAAAATCCCGGCCTTCGCGGACGAAGGCCGGGATTGCTTGTGTCCCCGGATGCACGTCAGAGCGGCTCTGTCAGAACGCGCCCCGGAGCGTCAGGCCGATCTGGCGCTCGTCGCCGATGAAGCCGTAGGCCGGCGCAAGCGGCGGGTTGTCCCGCGTGTCGACGGAGGTCAGGTACTCCTCGTCGAACAGGTTCTTGGCGAACAGCGTGAGCGTGTAGTTCTCCCACTCCCAGCCCACGCTCGCATCCACCACCGTGAAGCCGTCGACGGTGCGCTCGGGAATGTTGGCGACGTTGCCGAAGCCGAAGTAGCCGTCCGAGTGGCGCACGCTCGCACCCGCGAACCAGCCCGCGGCCGAGCGGTACATGGCGCCGACTGCAAACGTGTAGGCCGGAGCCTCCGGATACTCGTTCCCCGAGTAGTCGACGCCGTTGATGACGAGGTCGTCGTAGGTGGTGTGGATCAGGCCGAGGTTCGCAAAGAGCTGCAGCTCGCGGAACGGCCGCCACCGGGCCTCGAATTCCGCGCCGTAGGCATGCGAGCTGCCCACGTTCAGGAATTCCGACACGTTATAGACGCTGTCGAGCAGGACGACCTGCTGGTCCGTATAGTCGTAATAGAAGGCGTTGGCGTTGAACTCGAGCGTCTTGTTCAGCCAGTTCGAGCGATAGGAAAGCTCGTAGGCGTCCAGATACTCGGGGTCGACGGTCGAGACCCTGTCGCCGATCGGCAGCCGCACGATCTGCTGGAATCCGGTGCGATAACCCTTGTTGTACGTCAGGCCGACCGTCTCGTTGGCGGAAAGGTCGTAGGTGAGGCCGACCTTGGGGAGGAACTCGTTGAAGGTTTCCTTCGTGGACGTGTCGTTGACGTCGTAGGTGAAGGTGTTGACGTTCAGGACGACCGTGTCCTCGGCCGTCTCGACCGTGTCGCGCAGCAGCCGCCCGCCCGCGATGAACGCCCAGCGGTCCCAGCGATAGCGAAGGTCGGCATATGCCGCGAGGCTGCGCGTTTCCGCATCGATCGTGCCCGTGCCATAGGGGACATAGTTGTCCGGCCCGCCGAAGAAGTAGCCGAGGTTAGCGGTCTGGTTCGAGAAGTTGTTGCGCGAGAACTCGCCGTAGAACAGGCCCAGTACGCCCGAGAGCCCGTTGCCCCGATTGTCGATCTCGAGACGCACGTCCTGCGTGAAGTCGCGGCCGTCCGTGTGGTCGCCGTCGCGCGCGAACGCGGCGCCGACCGGCGTTTTGATGAGGGCTTCCGTCTCGGCATACGCGGTCACGCTGCGCACGGTGAGGCCGGGCATGAACTCGTACGAGAGATCGGACACGTAGTTGTTGGCGGTGCCTTCGCGGAAGTCCGTGAAAGCCGCCGAATAGTTGAGCTCGCGCGCGAAGAAGTCCGGCCCGGAGACGAGCGAGGCGCCCGGCTCGTCCTTGGTGCGCGACACCGTGAAGAGCGCGCTGAAGCCGGGGAGCGCATCGGGCTCGATCAGAAGCTTGCCGCGCAGCGTATCGTAGGCGTCGATGCCCATCTCCGCATTTTGCGGCTCCGCGTAGGAGATGTCCCGCTCCCGCTCGGTCGTGTAGCCGGAGATGCGGAAGGCGGATTGCCCGGCGACGATCGGCGCGTTCAGCACGAAGCCCGCCCCGTAGAGGTCGCCGGTGCCGACCGTGCCTTCGAGCACGCCGCCGAGCTTGTAGGTTGGGTCGTTGGTTTTGACGACGACGGCGCCGCCGAGCGAATTGCGCCCCTGCAGCGTCGACTGCGGGCCGCGCAGTACTTCCACCTGCTCGATGTCCCACAGCGCCCGCGCGCCGCGGCGCACGGCGTCCGAATTCTGCGTCGCGCCGTCGATGACGACGCCGACCAGCGGCACGGCGGAGATGTGCTGATTGCCCGTCTGGCCTTCCGAGTTCATGCCGCGGATCGCGAAGCCGGAATTGGGATCCTCGCTCGTCACGACGTTGGCGGCTTGGCCCACCGCCTCGTCCAGGTCGCGGATCTGGCGCTCCGAGATGTCCTGCCCGGTGACGATGCCGACGCTGGTGGTCGTGTCGCGCATCGTGCGGACCACCTTCTCGCCCTCGACGACTTTCTGCTCGAGCGCAGGGGCCGGCGCAGCCGCCTGCCCCTGCGGCGCGTTCTGGCGGAGCCTGGCTTTCTTGACGTTTCGCTTCGCGGGCGCCTCGACGACGAGCCCCGGAAGCTCGATCGTTTCGCCGCCGGCCCCGGCCCCAGCCGTCGGCGCAGTCTCGGCCTCCTGCGCGTTCGCGTGCTGCAGCGATCCGGCCGCGGCCATCATGGCCAGCGTTGCCATCGTGAATGTGAACTTACGCACGTTGCCCCCAACGGTCTCGATCATGCTCCCGTCGGACAGCAAGGCGGAGGACACTCTTAATGTCTACAAAAATAATCAAGTTTAGTGAGAGAGTGCGGCCGGCGTGTCGCGAGGGTCACTGAGTCGCGGAGCGCTCGATAGAAACAGAAAGGGCGGCGTTTCGATCGAAACGCCGCCCGAAGTGCGCGAGAGGTTTGCCCGAGATCAGGCCACGAGATCGAAGCGATCGGCGTTCATGACCTTGGTCCAGGCCGCCACGAAGTCCGTCACGAACTTCTGCTTCCCGTCGGCGCTGGCGTAGACCTCCGCGAGCGCGCGCAGCACGGAGTTCGAGCCGAACACGAGGTCGACGCGCGTGCCGGTCCAGCGGACCTTGCCCGTCTTGCGGTCGCGGCCTTCGAACACCTGCTTGGCTTCGGACGCCGCCTTCCACTCCGTGCCCATGTCGAGCAGGTTGACGAAGAAGTCGTTCGTGAGCGTGCCGGGCTTGTCGGTCAGAACGCCGTGGTTCGAGCCGTCGAAGTTGATGTTGATCGCGCGCAGGCCGCCGACGAGCACCGTCATCTCGGGTGCCGTCAGCGTCAGGAGCTGCGCCTTGTCGACCAGTGCGACCTCGCCCGGCAGCGTGTGCGCGGCGCGCTGGTAGTTGCGGAAGCCGTCGGCCGCGGGCTCCATGACCTCGAACGAGGCGACGTCCGTCTGCTCCTGCGAGGCATCCGAGCGGCCCGGCGTGAACGGAACGGCGACCGTGTGGCCGGCCGCCTTCGCCGCCTGCTCGACACCGGCGTTGCCCGCGAGCACGATCAGGTCGGCCAGCGACACCCGCTTGCCGCCGGTCGCGCTTTGATTGAACTCGGCCTGGATGCCTTCGAGCGTATCGAGAACCTTCGCGAGCTGGACGGGGTTGTTGACCTCCCAGTCCTTCTGCGGCTCGAGGCGGACACGCGCGCCGTTGGCGCCGCCGCGCTTGTCGCCGCCGCGGAAGGTCGAGGCCGAGGCCCAGGCCGTCGCGACGAGCTCCGAGGTCGTGAGACCCGAGGACAGCACCTTCGCCTTGAGCGCCGCGACGTCCGCGACGTCGATCAGCGGATGCGTGACGGCCGGCACGGGATCCTGCCACACCAGCTCTTCCTTCGGCGCTTCGGGGCCGAGATAGCGCGAGCGCGGACCGAGGTCGCGGTGGGTCAGCTTGAACCAGGCGCGCGCGAAGGCCTCCGCGAACGCCTGCGGGTTCTGGTGGAAGCGGCGCGAGATCTTTTCATAGGCCGGGTCGATCCGCAGCGACAGGTCGGTTGTCAGCATGCGCGGCCGCTGCTTCTTCGTGGGATCGTGCGGCAGCGGAACGTCTTCCGGTGCGTCCTTGGCCTCCCACTGGATCGCGCCGCCCGGGCTGCGCGTCTGCACCCATTCGTACTTGAAGAGGTTCTCGAAGAAGAGGTTGGTCCACAGCGTCGGCAACTGCGTCCAGGTCACCTCGATGCCGCTGGTGATCGTGTCGCCGGCCTTGCCGGAGCCGTAGCTGCTCGCCCATCCGAGGCCCTGGGCTTCGAGATCGCAGCCTTCCGGGTCGGGACCCAAAAGCGTGCCGGCGCCCACGCCGTGCGTCTTGCCGAAGGTGTGGCCGCCCGCGATGAGCGCGACGGTCTCCTCGTCGTTCATCGCCATGCGCGCGAACGTCTCGCGGATGAAGGCCGCCGCTTCGAGCGGATCGCCGCTCGCGTTGGGGCCTTCCGGGTTGACGTAGATGAGGCCCATCTCGGTGGCGCCGAGGCCGGTCGCAAACTTTTCGAGCTGCCGATGCGCCAGCCACTCGCCTTCTTCACCCCAGTTGATGTCCTGGTCGGGCTCCCAGGTATCCTCGCGCCCGCCGGCAAAGCCGAACGTGCGGAAGCCCATCGTTTCCAACGCGACGTTGCCGGTCAGGATCATGAGGTCGGCCCACGAGATCTTCTGGCCGTACTTCTGCTTGATCGGCCAGAGCAGGCGGCGCGACTTGTCGATGTTGACATTGTCCGGCCACGAGTTGAGCGGAGCGAACCGCTGCTGGCCGCGCCCGCCGCCGCCGCGGCCGTCCGAGAGGCGATAGGTGCCCGCCGCGTGCCACGCCATGCGGATGAACTGCGGGCCGTAATGGCCGAAGTCCGCCGGCCACCACTCCTGCGAGTCCGTCATCAGCTTGCGCAGGTCGTTCTTCAGCGCCTCGTAATCGAGCGTCTTGAACGCCTCGCGGTAGTTGAACGCGTGGCCGAGGGGATCGGACTTCGAAGAATGCTGGTTCAGCAGGTCCACGCGCAATTGGTTCGGCCACCAGTCGCGGTTCGTGCGTTCGCGGGTCGAGAACGGGCATTTGCCCGGACCCTGGTCGTCAGTCTTTGCGTCCATGCTGTTCTCCAACAGTTCGTGTCGTGTCTTTGGGCGACGGTGCATCGCCCGCAACGGAAGAGGGTGGGCCGCCCGCGACGGAAACGGGGGCCATCGCCGCGGGTCGCGCGCGCGGCCACTCCAGCCGCGTGCTGTATAGCCGAAAAGTCGGCTTCTTTAGAGGGCTTCCAACCTAACTAGCGGGCCGGCGAGATAAGAGCAAATTCAAATGGCAAATATGCGCGATAGGAATTTCTTATCGCCAACCTGCCCGAATGGGACATTCTCCCGGTATTTTGGCGTGATGTACGCGCGTCCGCGAGGGATGAGACAATCTCTGCGAGCTATAAAATTAATTTGCAACCTATGAGGGGAGGGCGTAATTTGAACGCTGATTGATCAGAGATGAAAGATCGTCGACCGCGCAACGGAGCAGGGATGCCGATCCCGGCAGAGGGTCTATCGATGATGAAGCTGCAGGATTACGGCGCCCATGAGAGCAAATATTCGCTGCGTCAGGAGACGATCGAATATATCGCCGAAATGATCATGTCGCTGAACAAAGTTGCGCTTCAGAACAACTTGACGAAGCTCTCATTGTTACTTGATCTCGCGTACGACGAAGCCGTCCAAAAGCGGGGCGAGACGCCGGTGGGCGCCAGAGCCGACAAAGCGGATTCCGGTTCGTCCTAGGATCTGGTTCGTCCTAGGAAAAGTCGCGCGCTCTAGGAGCGATCCGCCCGCGACACGAGCTGCTGCCCGTGACGAACGATGTCTCCGGCGAGGTCGAGCTCGAGCAGCAGGACACGCACGTCGCGCGCGCCGAGATCGGTCACGCGCGCCAGCTCGTCGATGTCGACCGGATGCGGTCCGAGCGCCGAGAGCACGCGGGCGCGGGCCGCATCGTCGAGCTGGCACGGGACATCCGGCGGCGGAGACCCGGCAGAGGCGAGCCCGCCCGGTGCGGCGGCGGCGCTCTCCGAGAGGCCCTGTGGCCGCAGTTGCGGCGCAAGCGCGTCGAGAACGTCCTGCGGCTCAGTCACGAGCGTGGCGCCGGACTTCAGAAGCTGGTTCGTGCCTTCCGCGCGCGGGTCGAGCGGATGACCCGGCACGGCGAAAACCTCGCGCCCCTGCTCGCCGGCGAAGCGTGCCGTCACGAGCGTTCCGGACCGCCGCGCGGCTTCGATCACCACCACGCCGAGCGACAGCCCCGAGATCAGGCGATTGCGCCGGGGAAAATCCATGGCGCGCGGCGTGAAGCCGGGCGGCTGCTCAGTGACCAGGCATCCGTCCGTGCCGATGCGCGCCTGCAGCTCCTTGTGCTCGGGCGGATAGACGACATTCGCGCCGCCCGCGAGCACGGCCACGGTGCCGCGCGCGAGGCTCGCCTCGTGCGCCGCCGCGTCGATGCCCCGGGCGAGGCCGGACACGATGGTGAGGCCGGCCGCGGCCAGCTCGCTGGCAAACATGCGCGCGACCTTGATGCCGGCGGCGGACGCATGCCGCGATCCGACGATCGCGACGGCGGGGCGGTTGAGAAGCGCGATGCGCCCTTTGACGTAGAGGAGCGGCGGCGGAGCATCGACGGACGCGAGCGCTGCCGGATACCCCGGCTCGATGGTGAAAAGCGGCGTGGCCCCGGCGGCGGCGGCCGCATCGAGCTCCGCCTGCGCCGCGCTCTCGGAGCAGAGACGGATCGGTTTGCCGCTGCGGCGGGTCATGGCGGGCAGCGCGCTCAGCGCGGCCGCCGCGCCGCCGAAGTGATTGATGAGCTCGCGAAAGGTCGCGGGGCCGACGTTGGTCGAGCGGATCAGGCGGAGACACGCGAGACGCTCGCGCGGCGCCAGGGGCGCGACCGGAAGCGGGGCCGCCGCGAAAAGCGGCGACGGAGGGTCACGCCTTTGCACCGATCTTGGGCTCCTCGCCCTTCAGGAGTCTCCGGATGTTCGCCTCGTGCTTCCACAAGAGCAGCGCGGTCATGATCGCCGCGAGCAGCCCTTCGGGGCGATGTCCGAGCGCGAGCAGAATAACGGGCGTGGCGACGCTCGCGGCCAGCGCCGACGCCGACGAGTAGCGCGTGAGGATCGCCGTCGCGAGCCAGAGCCCGCAAAAGATCACGGCGCCGGGCCAGACCAGGCCGCCGATGACGCCGATGTAGGTCGCCACGCCTTTGCCGCCGCGAAAGCCGAGCCAGACGGGAAAGATGTGGCCCAGGAACGCGGCGAGCCCGGCCAGCAGAGAGCCGTCCGTAGCGAGCCCGGCTTTGGCGCCGATCCAATAGCCGGCGAGCACGGCCGCCGTGCCTTTGAGCGCGTCGAGCAGCAGGGTCAGCGCCGCCAGTCCCTTGCGCCCCGTGCGAAGCACGTTCGTCGCGCCGATGTTGCCGGATCCGATGGCGCGGATGTCGCCGAGACCGGAGAGCCGCGTGAGGATCAACCCGAACGGGATCGAGCCGAGCAGATACCCGACCACGAGCGGCAGGCCATAGCCCACGATCGCATCCGGCAGGGCGAGGCCCGCAAGCATCGGCGTTGCGGCCGGCGCCGCGAGCGCGGGCGTGGCACAGACGGCCCCCGCAAGTGCGGCATAGCGGATGATGGTGGTGCGGATTGTCATGACGTGGCCCCCGGGCCTCGTAAGCTAGAGGGAGACGTCACGGCGGGCAACGGGCGAGCGGCAGCGTCAACGGAAAAGGGCCCGCTCGCGGCAGGCGAGCAGGCCCTTTGGTCTGGGAATTTTCCCGGGGGGAAGCTTACGACCGCCCGTTGCGCGGGAGCGCGGCGGGATCGACCGCGAGAACGATGCGCGACAGCGACTTCAGGAACAGGTCGCGCTGAGTCGGCGCGAGCGCCGCCAGGATCTTTTCGTCGGTATTGCGCGCGGCCGGCTCGGCGAGCCGCAGGGCATTCTCGCCCTTGTCCGTCAGCCGCACGGCATAGCGGCGTGCGTCGCGGCGCGTGCGCCGGCGCTGCACGAGGCCGCGCGCGGTGAGCCTGCGCACGATGTCGGCCATGGTCGAGCGATCGATGCCGGTGCGCTCGACGAGCGTCGTCTGGCTGGGCTCGTCGCTGTCTGCGATCGCCGACATGACGGCGAATTGACGCGGCGTGAGGCCTGCGTCACCCACGCTGACCGCGAACATCTCGTCGGCGCACTGTCCCGCCCTGTGCAACAGGTGGAGCGCCGACGACATCCTATCATCTCCAGCATCTTGTTTCATTTGGTTCCATCCCTTCCGCTGGCCGCAATTCTGAAATCATCGAGTAGGCGCCACGCGTCCTGAAAAGCTCGTGATGAGTAATTCACGCGATGATCAGAGGTCGTGCGAAATGTGTTGATTATTCGCGCCTGAACGAACGCAATGAATATGAACGAACACGTGCATCTGCTCAGCAGCCAGCGTTATAACGAGCAGCACCCCATATGGACGCACTTTCTTCAACAACGGCGTATGAAGACGATCGTTCGCACGGTTTGTCTGCGTGACGAGTAGTCACGCGTGCCGATCTGCGTTGCGATAATTGACCCCGAGCAGTCTTCACGAAAGAAATTCAGCGTTCGCCTGAAAGTTCCGGTGAGCTGATAAACAACGTTGAAAATTGCTTTGACACGTTTTGGCTATGCGGACTGTCATTACACGCCGAAATAGAATGATGCGGAAAATACCGAAGGTGCGCCGGTTCGTCGCGTCGTGAAAACGAGGTCACGTCGCAATTCGGCGAAGCCGGTCCAATGCACCTTGCAGGATGAGCGTTGCGGCAAGCTTGTCGATCACGTCGGCGCGCCGTTTGCGGCTCGTATCCGCATCGATCAGCAGCCGCTCCGCTTCAGACGTTGTTAGACGTTCGTCCCACAGAAGAATGGGAAGCGGCGTGAGCGCATTGACGTTGCGCGCGAACGCGCGCGTGGCCTGCGCGCGCGGTCCTTCGCTGCCGTCCAGATTGGCGGGAAAGCCGAGCACGAACCCGACGACGCCGTGCTCGTGCGCGAGATGAAGGAGACGCGCGGCATCGACCGAGAATTTCGTGCGCCGGATCGTCTCGAGCGCCGAGCCGATCGTCCGCGTGACGTCGCTGAGTGCGAGGCCGAACGTCTTGGTGCCGGCGTCGATGCCGATGAGGCGCCCCGGTCCGATCATCGTGACGAAGGTTTCGGGATCGGAAACGGTAAGGCCGCGACCGGACGGTTGCGGGACGTTCGGCATGGGCTCGGTCTCCGGATGAGGCATGGGTGCGTTATACGCGTCTCGGGCGCCGGCGAAACGCGCGAATTAACGCTTGCGGACTACCGATGGGATCGCCGGCGGTGCCCCCGACTGACACGGCGCGGCCAAGCGTCTATGGTCCCGGCCGAAAACGAGCCCCGACGGCCGAAGCGCACTGGACTGAGGAGCGTGCCGGACCGAGGCGCAGGCGCCGGACAGAGGAGGACGCGTGACGGACGATACGCAACGGCAAACGGCAAGCCCCATCGGCGCGGATACGATCGACGGGCCTGCGGTCGGCGGACGCCGGTCCGCGAGCGTGATCGCCCTGTTCACGGCCACGACCTTCCTGTCGGCCGTTCTCTTGTTCTCGATCCAGCCGTTGTTCGCCAAGATGGTGCTGCCGCTGCTGGGCGGCGCGCCGTCCGTGTGGGCCGTCGCGCTGCTCTTCTTCCAGGGCGCGCTGCTCGTCGGGTATGGCTACGCGCATCTTCTCGTGCGCACCCTGCCGGTCGGGCGCACGGGCTACGTCCATCTCGCGCTGACGGCGCTCGCACTCCTGGCCCTGCCGATCGCCGTTCCCGCGGGCTGGACCGAGCCGCCGCCCGGCGACGCCTATCTCTGGCAGCTCGGGCTGTTCGCGGTGGCGATCGGCCTGCCGTTCGTCGCGGTCTCCGCCAACGCGCCGCTCATCCAGGCGTGGTTCGCCCGCACCGGCTTGCCGTCCAGCGCCGATCCCTACTTTCTTTATGCGGCCTCGAACCTCGGCAGCCTGCTGGCGCTGCTCGGCTATCCGTTCCTGTTCGAGCCGGTCTTCGGCCTCGAGGCGCTGGCGTCGCTGTGGGCCGCGGGCTTCCTCGGCCTGATCGCTGCACTCGCCGCCTGCTTCCTCGTCGTCCGGCGGAGAGCCCCCGGGGAAAGCCGCACGCCCGCCGTCGATGTCGCGGCGCCAGTCCGCCCGGAGCCCGATTGGCGCAGCCGCGGCGCCTGGGTCGGCCTCGCGTTCGTGCCCTCCGCGCTTCTGACGGCCTTCACGACGCATATCGCGACGGACGTCGCCTCCGCACCGCTGGTGTGGGTCGTTCCGCTGGCGCTCTATCTCGCGACGTTCGTGGTCGTGTTCCGCGAGCGTGCGCTCGTTCCGCCGAAGCTGCTGCTCGCGCTGCACGCCGTCGCCACGATCCTGGCGATGCTGCAACTCGCCCAGACCGAGAAGGAGACGTGGTTCTATGCGGCCGGCTTCGGCATCGCCGCGTTCGTCACGTCGACCTTGGTCGCGCACCGCACGCTCTATGAGAGCCGCCCGGACGCGCGCCACCTGACCGAGTTCTACATGTGGATGTCGCTGGGCGGCGTGCTCGGCGGCCTCTTCGCCGCGCTGATCGCGCCGCGCATCTTCTCCGAGGTGTTCGAATACCCGCTGCTGCTGGCCCTGAGCTTCGCCTGCCGCCCGGGCGCCTTGAACCTGCGCTCCGAGAGCACGCGCTCGCTGGCCATGCTGGCCGGCGTCGTCGCGCTCGGCGCGGCGGCGATCGCCTGGGGCCCGACCCTCGCCTCGCAGTACGACATCGACTTCGCGGGCTGGGGATCGACCGCCGGCATCGCGGCCGGTTTTGCCGTCGTCGCATTGGCGCTCTGGCGCTTCCCGCCGCACATGCTGGTGGCGGCGCTGGGGCTCTATCTCGTCGTCGTGATGCTGCCGTCGGGCGTCCATCGCGGCAAGGCGCAGCGCAGCTACTTCGGCGTCTACCGCGTCATCCAGTCGTGGGACGGCCAGTTCAACGTGCTCCAGCACGGCACGACGCTGCACGGCGCGCAGCGCATCCGCAACGCTGCCGGACAGCCGGTCGCGAGCACGACGCCCGCCACCTACTACCACGCGCACAGCCCCATGGCGTACGCGGTGCGGCTCACGGGCATGATGAGCGCCGCGATGCGCGTCGAGCCGCACTTTGGCGTGGTCGGCCTCGGCGCCGGATCGCTCGCCTGCCATTCCGCCGCCGGCGAGCACTGGCGGTTCTTCGAGATCGATCCCGTCGTCGTCAGCATCGCCAAGTCGCGCAACTTCACGTTCCTGTCGAACTGCCAGCCCAACGCCGACATCGTCATCGGCGACGCGCGCCTGACGCTCGCCAAGGAACCCGACGAGACCTTCGATCTCCTGATCGTCGACGCGTTCTCGTCGGACGCCGTGCCGATGCACCTGCTGACGTCCGAGGCAATCCGCATTTATGCGTCGAAGCTGAAGCCGCAGGGCGCCGGCGTGCTGCACATTTCGAACCGCTACCTCGACCTGGAGCAGGTGCTGGCCGCCACCATCCCGACCCTTCCCGGCCTGCATGCCATCACGATCGAGGACCAGACCGAGGACGACGGCTATTCCGTGACCGGCTCGACCATCGTCGTGTTCGCCAAGAGCATGGATGCCATCGACCGCTTCCGCGGCATCCCCGGCGCGCGCAATCTGCCCGACGCGAAGCTCAAGCCCTGGACGGACGACGCGTCCGACGTGCTCGGTCCGTTCCTGTCCCAGTACCGTAAGCATTCCAAGTAGATGCGGGCCCGCCGGCGCGCGGGACGGCGCAACCCTGGGGCGCTCGCGCCGGAGTTGCACGCGCCCGGAGGGACCGCTATGAGAACAGCGCGGCTTCGCGAGCCGCCGATCAGGCTCCGACGAGGCCCCCATGCATGTTGACGAAAATACCGTGCGCCGCATCGCGCGGCTGGCGCGCATCAAGATCACCGCCGACGAGGCCAAGAGCCTCGAAGGCGAGCTGTCCGGCATCCTGAACTGGGTCGAGCAACTCGGCGAGATCGACACCTCCGGCGTCGAGCCGATGACGCGCGTCGTCGCCCAGAAGCTCAAGATGCGCGAGGACAAGGTGGTCGACGGCGAGATCGCCGACGACGTCGTCAAGAACGCGCCGGTGGTGGACGACCACTATTTCGTCGTGCCGAAGGTCGTCGAGTAGTCCCGATCTGGAGAGAACGACATGTCCAAGCTGTTCGCACTGCTGGCCGTCGCCTTGATCGCAACCGGTCTTCTCGTCCTCGCCGTGCCGCGCGAGGAGGGGGCCACGGGCGCCCGCTCCCTGTCGCCGCAAAGCGTGAGCGAGACGCCGGTGTATCTGCTGCGCGCACGCGAGCTGGCCGAGCAGGTCAACGCGCCGCTCTCGATCGTGTTCGGTCTCGTCAGTCTCTATTATTCGCGGCGCACCTATCACATCAACAAAGCCCGCGCTGAAGCAGAAAAGGCTCGTTCGGTTTGATGCTCAAGATTCATACGTCTGTCTTTGCCGCCGCGGCGGCGCTTTCCCTTTCCCACGCTTCGGGCGCCCTCGCCGAGGAGCGCGCAAGCTTCCTCAAGGGCCAGTACGCCACGGCGGAGCAGTGCGCCAAGCTGCGCAAGATCGAGGCGGGCACGCCCCGCAATGTCGAGACGGCGCCCGAGCTTCTCGACGAGACGGGCTTCCATGGCTGGGAGCACGGCTGCAAGTTCACGAAGGTGTTCGAGCACGACCCCGGCAAGTCCTGGGCCGCGATCATGATCTGTTCGGAAGGCCTGTCGGTGACGCCGGAGCTGTACGCCTTCTTCAAGGACGAGACGGCGGACCGTTTCGAGGTGTCGGGCACCAACGACGAGCAGCCCGAGACCTATGAGCGTTGCGACGCCAAGGGAGGCATGTAGCGCAGTGACGGATCTAACGCGCCTGACGCTGGCTGAAGCCCGCGACGGGCTGACATCGAAGTCGTTCACCGCGACCGAGCTGACCCAGGCCCACCTCGACGCCATCGCGGCCGCGAACCCGGCCATCAACGCCTACGTGCTGGTGACGCCCGAGCATGCGCTCGCCCAGGCCAAGGCGGCCGACGCGCGTCTCGCGAAGGGCGAGGGCCGCGCACTCGAAGGCCTGCCGCTCGGCAACAAGGATCTGTTCTGCACCGAAGGCATCCGCACGACGGCCTGCTCGAAGATCCTCGACGGCTTCACGCCGACCTACGAATCGACGGTCGGCGCCAATCTGTGGAACGCCGGCGCCGTGATGCTGGGCAAGCTCAACAACGACGAGTTCGCCATGGGCTCGTCCAACGAGACGAGCGCGTTCGGCCCCGTCGTGTCGCCCTGGCGCCGCAAGGGCAAGGACGGCCAGCCGACGCCGGACAAGCTCGTCCCCGGCGGCTCGTCCGGCGGCTCGTCGGCCGCGGTCGCGGCCGGCCTCTGCCTCGCGGCGACGGCGACCGACACGGGCGGCTCGATCCGCCAGCCGGCGGCGCTGACCGGCACCGTCGGCATCAAGCCGACCTACGGGCGCTGCTCGCGCTGGGGCATCGTCGCGTTCGCCTCCTCGCTGGACCAGGCCGGGCCGATCGCCAAGACCGTGCGCGACGCCGCCATCATGCTGGGCACCATGGCGAGCCACGATCCGAAGGATTCGACCTCCGTCGAAGCGCCCGTGCCGGACTACGAGGCGGCGCTCGCCAAAGGCGTGAAGGGCCTGCGCGTCGGCGTGCCGAAGGAATACCGCGTCGAGGGCATGTCGAAGGAGATCGACGCGCTCTGGACGCAGGGCATCGCCTGGCTGAAGGCGGCCGGCGCCACGATCCACGACATCAGCCTGCCGCACACGAAGTACGCGCTGCCGGCCTATTACATCGTCGCCCCCGCCGAGGCCTCGTCGAACCTCGCCCGCTACGACGGCGTGCGCTACGGCCTGCGCGTGCCCGGCAAGGACGTGATCGACACCTACGAGAACACGCGCGCCGCCGGCTTCGGCAAGGAGGTGCGCCGCCGCATCCTGATCGGCACCTACGTGCTCTCGGCCGGCTACTACGATGCCTATTATCTGAAGGCGCAGAAGGTCCGCACGTTGATCAAGCAGGACTTCGACACCGCCTGGAGCGACGTCGACGTGGTGCTGACGCCGACGACGCCCTCGCCGGCCTTCGCGTTCGGCGAGAAGTCGGGCGATCCGCTCGCCATGTATCTCGAGGACATCTTCACCGTCACCGTGAACATGGCCGGTCTGCCGGGCATCTCGGTGCCCGCCGGCCTCTCGTCCGAGGGCACGCCGCTCGGACTGCAGCTCATCGGCAAGCCCTTCGACGAGGGCACGCTGTTCCGCGCCGCCCAGGCCATCGAGGACGCCGCCGGGCGCTTCTCGGTCGGCGAGCCGTGGTGGGCCGAGACAGGCAAAGCCGCGCCGAAAAAGAAATCCGGAGGCAAGTGACATGGATCCGAAGCGCCCGTCGGAATGCGCGGACATGAGCCACGTCCGCACGGAGATCGACCGCATCGACGCGGCGCTCGTTGACCTCATCGCCGAGCGCTTCGCCTACGTCGAGCGCGCCTGGCAGCTCAAGAAGGATCCGAGCGAGGCGAATGTCCCCTGGCGCATCCAGCAGGTCATCGACAAGGTCAAGACGCAGGCGCGCCAGCGCGGGCTGCCGGCCGAGATGATCGAGATGGTCGGCGCCCAGTGGCGCAACATGATCGGCTGGTTCGTCCAGTACGAGGAAGAGAAGCTGCGCAAGCTGGAAGCGAGCAGCGGCGGATCGCGCGAATGATCGCCATCAATTCGTTCGATCCCCTGACGCTGGTGCTGCTGGCCGCCGTCAATCCGGTGGTGGTCGCGGTCGCGTTTCTGATGGGCCGCAGCGCGGACCAGTGGCAGAAGCTGCCGATCGCCGCGTTCGCGGCCGCGCTCGCGGGCTTCATCGCCTACTGGATCGGCGGACAGGTCGGCATCTTCGCGATCCACGCCATCGGCGGCGAGGCGGCGCTGCTGACGCTGCAGTTCGCATTCGGCCTCGTATGGGCCGCAGCCGGATATTGGTTTCGGGCGCGATAATCCCGCGCGGAAGGAACGGACATGCAAAGCACAGACAAGAGCGGCGGCAAGACGGCGAGCAACCTCATTGCGGGAGCGACCGGCGACTGGGAGGTCGTGATCGGCATGGAGGTCCACGCGCAGGTCGCATCGGCCTCGAAGCTGTTCTCGGGCTCGTCCACGGCCTTCGGCGCCGAGCCCAACAGCCACGTCTCGCTGGTCGATGCCGCCATGCCCGGCATGCTGCCCGTGATCAACGAGGAATGCGTGGCCCAGGCGATCCGCACCGGCCTCGGCCTCAAGGCCGGCATCAACCTGAAGAGCGTGTTCGACCGCAAGAACTACTTCTATCCGGACCTGCCGCAGGGCTACCAGATCAGCCAGTACAAGCAGCCGATCGTCGGCGAGGGCGAGATCGAGATCGACGTCGACGGCGAGGCGAAGCGCGTGCGGATTGAGCGCCTGCATCTGGAGCAGGACGCGGGCAAGTCGATCCACGACCAGAGCCCGGAGTACTCGTTCGTCGATCTGAACCGCTCCGGCGTCGCGCTGATGGAGATCGTCTCGAAGCCCGACATGCGCTCCTCGAAGGAGGCGCAGGCCTACGTGACGAAGCTGCGCACGATCCTGCGCTATCTCGGCACCTGCGACGGCGACATGGAGAAGGGCAACCTTCGTGCGGACGTGAACGTGTCCGTCCGCAAGCCCGGCGACGAGCTCGGCACGCGCTGCGAGATCAAGAACGTCAACTCGATCCGCTTCATCGGCCAGGCCATCGAGGTCGAGGCACGCCGCCAGATCGACATCATCGAGGACGGCGGCACCATTGACCAGGAGACGCGCCTGTTCGACCCCGGCAAGGGTGAGACGCGCTCGATGCGCTCGAAGGAAGAGGCACACGACTATCGCTACTTCCCCGATCCGGACCTGCTGCCCCTCGAGCTCGAGCAGGCGTTTGTCGACGGCCTCGCGCAGCATCTGCCGGAGCTGCCGGACGAGAAGCGCGCGCGCTTCATCAAGGACTATGGCCTCTCGGCCTACGATGCGACCGTGCTCGTCGCCGAGCGCGCCAACGCGGACTTCTTCGAAGCTGTCGCGAGGGGGCGTGATGGAAAAGTCGTGGTGGAGCCGCGCGACGGGAAAGTGGCCGCCAACTGGGTCATCAACGAGCTGTTCGGCCGCCTGAACAAGGAAGGCAAGGACATCGCCGCCTCTCCGGTCTCCGCCGCGCAGCTCGGCGGCCTCGTCGATCTCATCTCCGCCGGCACGATCTCCGGCAAGATCGCCAAGGACCTCTTCGAGATCCTCTGGACGGAAGGCGGCGATCCCGCCGAGATCGTCGAGGCGCGCGGCATGAAGCAGGTGACGGACACGGGCGCCATCGAGAAGGCCGTGGACGACATCATCGCCGCCAACCCCGACAAGGTCGAGCAGGCGAAAGCCAAGCCCTCGATGCTGGGCTGGTTTGTCGGCCAGGTCATGAAGGGCACGGGCGGCAAGGCCAACCCGGCCGCCGTGAACGAGATCCTGAAGAAAAAGCTCGGCCTTTAGAGCCTGATCGTTTGAGGTGGACGCGGCTACGCGTCCATCGAGAGCGTGAATCAGACTCTCAAACAAAGAGATAGAGCGCGTTCGCACCGGAGAAACCGAGTCAAAATCTAAAGCGAACGTGCTCTAGGCGGATCCATCGCCCGGCCGGCGCATTGATTCGCCTGCGGCCTTGCTGACACATGAAGTCGGAAATGTACCGCCGTTGCGGCCCTGCGCCATTTGCAAGCGCGGCGTCACCCGGCAACGTGCGGTTTCGGGAATCGGCGCTCAGCCTGTGAGAGGAATTGCATGAACGGCATTCTGGCTCTGGTCCGCAGCCACACGGTTCGTACGGCGGCCGCTGCGATGATGCTGTGTGGAGGGCTTGGCCCGACGCCGACGGCCGATGCGGCGCCGCAATCGGTCGGCCCCTTCGCCAACCTCGACGGCTGGTGGGGCGGCGTCGGCCGCCTGCGCTTCAAGGACGGCAAGACGGAAGACGTCAAATGCCGCGCCACCTACTTCATCGAAGGCCAG
The DNA here is from genome assembly GCA_964386545.1 of uncultured Hyphomicrobium sp. GTDB lineage: Bacteria > Pseudomonadota > Alphaproteobacteria > Rhizobiales > Hyphomicrobiaceae > Hyphomicrobium_C. The sequence continues at coordinate 214,850 of CAYLSI010000001.1, read as the reverse complement.
GGCGAGGAATTGAAGCAGACGATCCGGTGCGCCTCCGGCAGCGGCAAGATCGAGGTCAAGAGCACGGTCCGTCATTCCGCCGGCAAGCTCTCCGGCGAGTGGACCGAGGTGATGTACAACGTCAACGGCGTGCTCGAGGGCGAGGTCACGCCGCGCGGCTATCGCGTGACCGTGAAAGGCACCGAAGGCACGACGCTGTCGGCCAACATGGACATCATCGTCAAGGACAAGCGTCAGATGGTCGAGATCCAGTTCTTCAGCGAGACGCTGATCGGCCTGACGCTGATGCTGAACAAGGGCTGACGCCACGCAGCTCGTTCGGCCCTGCCTGGCGCATTTTTCGACGAAGTGGATACCGGTTCGTCGTAAGAAAATGCGACAAAAAAAGAATCTAGAGCGCCCGATCCGATTCTATCGGATCGGAAAACGCTCTGGATCCCGGCCTCCGCCGGGATGACGTGGAGTTTATGGCAAGCCGATTGCGCAATTTTCGACGTCACCCCGGCGTCATGGCGAAGCCATGCTCCGCATGGACGGCCGGGGTCCAGACACATCTCGACGAGATGCTGGTCCGGCCCTGCATGCCCGCGACCGCATGCCTCCTGCCCGCTAACCTCACGCCACAAATCCACCCGTCTGCCGGAGCGCTTCGCCGAGCGCCATCGCGGCCGCCACGGCGATGTTGAGCGAGCGCAGGCCGGGCCGCACGGGAATGCGCACGCGCGCGTCGGCGTGCTCGTGAACGCTGGCCGGCACGCCGGCGCTTTCGCGCCCGAGCAGCAGCACGTCGTCGGCCCGGAATGCGAAATCCACGTGATCGACCGCGCCGTGCGTCGTGAGCAGCACGATGCGGGGCGCGGGCGTCTCCGCCGCAAGCCCCTGCGTGAACGATGCGAAGCTCACGTGACGCGTCAGCTCCACGTGATCGAGATAGTCGAGCCCCGCGCGGCGGAACGCCTTGTCGGAGAAGTCGAACCCCGCCGGACCGATCAGGTCCACCGCCACGCCGAGACACGCCGCGAGCCTCAGAATGGTGCCCGTGTTCTGAGGTATGTCAGGCTGATAGAGAGCAAGGCGCATAAAAACCTGTGTGTTGTGATGTCTGCGCCACTTTGACCCGCGACGCCGCGGAGGACCAGTCTTGAGCGGTCTCGCAAACGGTGCCAGAACAGATGCCGAAATAAAAAACGACGCGGGTGTGGGATCAGTCAAAGGCGCGGGAGGGCGCCGTGAACGGTCGCGAACCTTGCGCGCGGGTCAAGCCTCAGTTAGTGCTTCGGCATAGTTTGACGCGTGCGGATTTTCCTGACCGTAGCGACGGCCATGAAGCCCTTCGGGCTCGAGACGTCTGTGGCCGAACGCGCCGCCTGTTTCCCCTAGTCGTGTCGTAGGTTTTGAGCTCCCCGCTATTGGAGGGTTTTCGTGGCAAGCGCAGCCGAAGAGCCAAATCGCCGAGATTTTCTCGTCATAGCCGGTAACGCCTTCGCGGTGGTCGGCGCCGCTGCCACGCTCTGGCCCTTCGTGGACCAGATGAATCCCGACGCCGGCGCTCAGGCCTTGGCATCGATAGAGATCGATCTGACGCCGGTCAAGGAAGGCCAGGCCATCACGGCCATGTGGCGCGGCAAGCCGATCTTCATCCGCAACCGCACGCCCGACGAGATCAAGTCGGCCGAGGCGACGCCGACGGCGGATCTGCCCGACGCGTCGGCCCGCAACGACCTCCTGCCGGAAGCGACCCCCGCCCTGGACAGCAACCGCGTCAAGGAGGGCAAGGCCAACTGGCTCGTGCTGGTCGGCATCTGCACGCATCTCGGCTGCATTCCCAAGGGCCAGTCGATGGGCGACGCCAAGGGCGAGTTCGGCGGCTGGTTCTGCCCCTGCCACGGCTCGCACTACGATACCTCCGGGCGCATCCGCAAAGGTCCCGCGCCGCGCAACCTCGAGGTGCCGCCCTACGAGTTCGTCTCTGACACCAAGATCAAGATCGGCTGAGGAACGGACCGATGGACCACACGTCGAGCTATGAGCCGAAGTCGTCGTTCGCCAAGTGGTGGGACGAGCGGCTGCCGGTCGCGCGCATGATGCACGGGCAGTTCGTCGACTTCCCGACGCCCCGCAATCTCAACTACCTCTGGACGTTCGGCGGCATTCTGACGTTCTGCCTCGTGGCTCAGATCGTCACCGGCATCGTGCTGGCCATGCACTACCAGCCGAGCGCCGCCGAGGCGTTCAATTCCGTCGAGGCCATCCGCCGCGACGTGAACTACGGCTGGCTGCTCCGCAACTTCCACGCGGTCGGCGCCTCGATGTTCTTCATCGCCGTCTACATCCACATCTTCCGCGGCCTCTACTACGGCTCCTACAAGGCGCCGCGCGAGGTGCTCTGGATCCTCGGCGTCCTGATCTTCCTCGTGATGATGGCGACGGCGTTCATGGGCTACGCGCTCCCCTGGGGCCAGATGAGCTTCTGGGGCGTGACGGTCATCACCAACCTCTTCTCGTCGCTGAACGAGATCATCCCGGGCGTCGGCACCGCCATCGTCGAATGGCTGTGGGGCGGCTACTCCGTCTCGGGCACGACGCTGAACCGCTTTTTCGCCCTGCACTATCTGCTGCCGTTCGTTCTGTTCGGCATCGTCGTGCTGCACATCTGGGCGCTGCACGTGACGGGCCAGAACAACCCGACCGGCCTCGACATCAAGACGAAGGCCGACGCGGTTCCGATGTTCCCGTACGCCGTCGCCAAGGACGCCGTGGGCCTGTTCGCGTTCCTGCTGCTCTTCGCCTGGTTCGTGTTCTTCCTGCCGGATTACCTCGGCCACGCCGACAACTACATCGAGGCCAACGCGCTGGTGACGCCGCCGCACATCGTGCCGGAATGGTACTTCCTGCCGTTCTACGCGATCCTGCGCGCGATCCCCTCGAAGCTCGGCGGCGTCATCGCCATGTTCGCGGCGATCGCGGTGCTGCTGTTCGTGCCCTGGCTCGACACCAGCCGCGTCCGCTCGGCCAAGTACCGCCCGATCTACAAGTGGTTCTTCTGGCTGCTCGTGATCTCGTCGGTCGGCCTCGGCTATCTCGGCGCCAAGCCGGCCGAAGGCGCCTACGTGATCTGGTCGCGCGTGTTCACGGCCTACTACTTCGCCCACTTCCTGCTCGTGATGCCGATCATCGGCCTGATCGAGACGCCGAAACCGTTGCCAAAATCCATATCGGCCTCGGTCTTGCCGAGCGGCTCCGGCGTGCCAGCCGGCGCAGCCGCGGCGCCAGAGACGCGATAACCCGGGGGACTTCGATGATGCGAGTTCTGAAAGGCTCCCTTGCGGCGCTGGCGCTGCTGACCTGGACATCGGTGGCCGAGGCGGCCGGCGAGGGCATTCACATCGAGCGGCAGGCGTGGAGCTTCTCCGGCTTCACCGGCCAGTACGATCGCGACCAGCTCCAGCGCGGGTTCCAGATCTACAAGGACGTCTGCTCGGCCTGCCACGGCCTGAAGCGCGTGCGCTTCCGCAATCTCGCCGAGCCGGGCGGCCCCGAGTTCCCCGAGGAAGCGGTCAAGACGCTCGCCCACGGCTGGCCGAACAAGATCGTCGACGGCCCGGACGACGAGGGCAAGATGTTCGAGCGCGAGCCCAAGGCGTTCGATCCGATCCTGGGTCCGTTCAAGAACGACAAGGAGGCCCGCGCGGCGCAGAACGGCGCGCTGCCGCCGGATCTTTCGCTGGTCGCCAAGGCCCGCAACGTCGAGTACACGGGCACCTGGTGGGCGCATCCGTTCTCCATGCTGCGCGACATCGCCACGAGCTATCAGGAAGGCGGCGCGGACTATATCTACGCGCTGCTGACCGGCTATCACGAGGCCCCGGCCGGCGTGACGGTCGCCGAAGGCATGAGCTACAACGTCGCCTTCCCGGGCCATCAGATCGCCATGGGGCCGCCGCTCGCGAAGGACAACTTCGTGAAGTACCAGAACGAGACCGGCTCGCTGGAGCAGAATGCGCGCGACATCGCGGCGTTCCTGGCCTGGTCGGCCGACCCGACGCTGAACACGCGCAAGAGCACCGGCTGGCTCGTGATGCTCTACCTGCTGATCACGACGGGCCTTCTCTACGTCGGCAAGAAGCGCATCTGGGCGAAGGTCCACTAGCTTCGCAGCACCTCCGCGAAACGAACGAAAGGCCCCGGACACCCCGGGGCCTTTTCGTTTGGGGAGGGCCGATGCCGTGTCGTAGAAGGAAAGCCGCGCTGGCGTACGAAGGGCGGCTCCGAGGCATCCGGAGCCGGCGGCAACGGAGAGACGGAATGACCGCATCGGTTCTGGGCATCATCGGGGGCAGCGGCTTCTACAATCTGCCCGGCCTCGAAAACCCGCGCTGGCAAAAGGTGATGACGCCCTGGGGCGCGCCCTCCGACGACGTTCTCTTCGCCGAGCTTGGCGGTCTGCCGATCCGCTTCCTGCCCCGCCACGGGCGCGGCCATCCCGTGCCGCCGTCGGCGATCAACTATCGCGCCAACATCGACGCGCTGAAGCGTGCCGGCGTGACGGACCTCGTGTCGATCTCGGCCTGCGGCTCGCTGCGCGAGGACCTGGCGCCGGGCCACTTCGTCCTCGTCGACCAGTTCGTGGACCGCACCTTCGCCCGCGAGAAGAGCTTTTTCGGCCCGGGGCTCGTGGCGCACGTGTCGGTCGCCGATCCAGTGAGCCCGCTGCTGGTCGATGCGCTCGAGGACGCCATGCAGGCCGAAGGCGTGACCTACACGCGCGGCGGCACGTATCTGGTCATGGAAGGCCCGCAGTTCTCGACGCGCGCCGAGAGCAACCTTTATCGAAGCTGGGGCATGGACGTGATCGGCATGACGAACATGCCGGAAGCCAAGCTCGCCCGCGAGGCCGAGCTCTGCTACGCGACCGTCGCCATGGTGACGGATTACGACTGCTGGCACGACGACCATGCCGATGTCGACGTGGCGTCCATCATCGCCGTCATGAAGTCGAACACGGAGAAGGCGCAGCGGCTCGTCGCTCGGCTCGCCCGCGATTTCCCGCGTGAGCATCCCGCCTGCCCCATCGGATCGGACCGGGCGTTGGACGTCGCGCTGATCACGGCACCGGAAGCGCGCGACGCCTCGCTCGTGCGCAAGCTGGATGCGGTCGCCGGACGTGTTCTGGGCTGAGCCGCGTTCTGGGCTGAGCGTCGACAGGCAAAGGCGCGCGGCGTCCGCGGCGCCTCCGGGGTTCGGCCGTTCTTCGCTCAGGCCGACGCCGTCCCGCCGTTGCCGCGGCCTTGTCCCCGCAGCAGGTCCATGGCGCGGTGAATGAGGCGCGCAATGTCGTAGGGCTTCGGAAAAAAGGCATCCGCCACATGCTCGGCCGAGGCGCGCGGCGCCTTGCCGGAGACCACGATGACCGGAATGCGCGGGAAGTGCGTGCGCACGAACGCCGCGAGCGCGAGCCCATCGTGCGAGCCCGGCATCTCGACATCCGTCACGATCAGGTCCACGGGCATGGCCTGGAGAATGGTCTCCGCTTCGTCCGCCGAGCCCGCCTCGACGGAGCTGAAACCCGCCATGTCGAGCTCGTGGGCGAGCGCCAGCCGCAGCATGGCGTTGTCGTCCACGACGAGCACGGTGGGGACGGAGCGTCCCGAGGCGATTCGGCTAAGTTGTGTTGTTATCGTCATTTTCTCACCGATTTGCCAACGCGGCGACCGGTGGAGGGGTTCCCGAGGGCGTCTCGCTCCGCTGTCGCAGCCGCAAGCGCCGACGACGGTCGACAGTCTGCGGCGGTCGCTAGCCGGCGAGGGGCCGCGAGGCCGAAAAACAGTCACCCCGGCTCGGGGTCCATCGGGGACCGGTGGCCGGGGTGACAATGACGTCCGAAAATCCTTCGGCCGGATAGGCGCTTAGTGCCCTTCGGCCTCGTTGGCCGGATCGGCCTGGAGCTGGCCGTAGTTGGCGACCCCGATCTTGTCCATCAGGTCGAGCTGCGTCTCGATGAAGTCGATGTGGCCTTCCTCGTCCTCGATGAGCTCCTGGAACAGGTCCATCGTCACGTAATCCTTGGCGGCGCGGCAGATGTCGCGGCCGCGGATATACGTCTCGTGCGCGATCTTTTCGCCCTTGAGGTCGCACTCGAGGACCTCTTTGAGGTTCTCGCCGATCATCAGCGGGGCGACGTGCTGCAGGTTCGGATGGCCATCGAGAAAGATGATGCGGTGGACGAGCTTGTCCGCGTGCTGCATTTCCTCGATCGACTCGGCGCGCTCTTTCTTGGCGAGCTTGGTGAAGCCCCAGTTTTCCAGCAAGCGGTAGTGAAGCCAGTACTGGTTGACGGCCCCAAGCTCGAGCTTGAGTGCCTCGTTAAGAATGTCGATGACCTCACGTTTGCCTTTCATAGAAGCCCTCCGCTGCCGATTTGCCTAAAAACCATCCGCCGGCCGATTTTCGACCTGAGAATTTGCTTAGAATAATTCTAAGACACTCCTAGTCCAGCGCTTGACCCTGGTCAACGGGATTTGCGTTAGCCGTTGTGTCTCAAGGCATTTCGCCACGGGAACGGGGGTAAGAGGGGGGCGGGCGGACGTTATTGACGCTGCGACTGTACCGACCGGAACAGCGGCATCGGACTTGCTTACATAGGCTGCCCGTCATCGAAAGCGGGTTCACGACGGGGCAAGTCATGCAGTCGAGCGCGAGTAAATCAGTCAAGAATGGCCGGGTTGGCGTTCTTCTCATCCACGGCCTGTGCGGTTCCCCGAGCGAGATCCGCTACGTTGCCAACGGTCTGATGCGGAACGGCTATACGGTGCTCTGCCCCGAGCTCGCGGGTCACGGCGGAAGCGAGCAGGACCTCGTCGCCACGACCTGGCACGACTGGTACGAGAGCGCGAAAGCCGGCCTCGAAACCCTGTCCGGGACGTGCGAGACGGTGATCGTCGGCGGTCTCTCGACCGGCGCCGTGCTCAGCCTGATGCTGGCCGCCCGCAACCCCGACAAGGTCGACGCCGTCGCCCTTTATTCGCCCACGCTGTGGCTCAGCGGACGTCAGATCCCCTGGTATCTGCGGGTTCTGCGCCTCATCGACAGCAAGTGGTTCGCCAACCAGTTCCGCTTTCCCGTGCCGATCCACGTCGGCATCAAGGACAAGCGCATCCGCGATTTCATCGCCAACGCCCTGGCGGCGGGCGGCGAGAAGATCGGCCACTCCTCCACCCCCGGCGGCCCCGTTCTGGAGCGCCGCCGCCTGGCCAAGGCAGTCATGAAGGACCTCGGCGCCATTACCAAGCCGGTCCTGATCATGCACGCCCGTGAGGACGATTACGCCGGCCTCGACAATGCCGCTTATCTGCAACGCGAGCTGGGCGGTCCGGTCGACCTCGTCGTTCTGGACGACAGCTATCACATGGTCACCGTCGACCGGCAGCGCCACGTCGTGCTCGATCGGACGGCCGATTTCATCTCGCGCACGGTTGCCGCCCTGACCGGCGCGGCCGGCCAGAAGCCCGCCCTCGGCCTCCGCGTCGCCACCCCGCTTCCGACCGTCGCCTGATCTCCCGGCGGCGGGACCGGATCGGGAGCACCCTTTTTTGGGGGGCAGGCCGGCCGCGGACCGGACCCGAGTCCTTCGGTATTCGAGTAGGCGCGGCCCTTCGTTCGTGCTATGCCTAGGGCGTTCTGTCGCATCGGCCAGCTTGAAGGCCCATTGCGGGTCACGTGCGCAAGGCCCCCCGGCGATCGCTACGGCGGACAACTTTTTTCTCACTCCACGACCCTTTGTTACACCTGGAACAGCGTCCCGACCGGGCGTCCGGCAATGTGGGCCCATGAGAGCAACGGCGTCACGCCCGCCGAACCGCTCCACAACTCGATGGAGATGAAAATGGCCAAGAAGTTCCGGTTTAGCCTGGTCGCAGCGTCCGTCGCTGCCAGCTTGGCGATCACCCCCGCCGCCGAAGCCGGTGGACGCGGTGTTGCGCTGGGTGTCGGCCTCGGCATCCTGGCCGTGGGCGCCATGGCCAACGCCGCCCAGGCGAAGAAACAGCAGGAAGCCGCCGCCCGCGCACGGGCCAAGGCCGCAGCCCAGGCTCAGGCCCGCGCCAAGGCTCAGGCCGCTGCTCGCGCCAAGGCTCAGGCCCGCGCCCGAGCCCAGGCTCAAGCCCAGGCCCAGGCCGCCGCACGCGCCAGGGCGCAGGCCCAGTCGCAAGCTCAGGCCAAGGCTGCGGAAGCCTCGGAGCAGCAGGACGAGGTCGCGGCGGTGACGGAGACGGAGCCTGCCGAAACGAAGACCGAGGAAAAGAAGAAGTCGACCTACGTGGCGGCACCCTCGAGCTCGGCGGCCCTGACGCAGGTCGATGTCGACCAGGCCAACGCCCAGAACAACAGTGCGGCCTCCGACGAAACGGCAGATGAGCCCGGCAAGACGGTTGCGTCCGCAGAGCATGCGAGCACGGAGCCCTCGGACACGGTGACGGACGCCAAGGACGTCGAAGTCTGCAAGAAGTTCGTCCCCGCCATCGGCGTCGCGGTCGAGGTCGGCTGCGAAGAGATCCAGCGCTGAGATTTGCGATCGGTATGAGGAAGGCCGGTTCTCGCGAGAGAGCCGGCCTTTTTTCTTTGCTGCGCGCCGCTCGGCAAAAAGACGGCGCGTTTGTCACGGCAGGAACAGCGAGCATCCGCCTTCGACGGCACTATCCCGGTCAAGATCGCGCATCTGCGCAGCATCGACAGGACCGAAGGAGGTCGTCATGGCATCGAAGCTCATCGCGCTTGCAGCCACCGTCATGGTGAGCGCCACGCTTGCAACCGCCGCACAGGCCGGCGGCGGCGTGAGGCTGAACTTCGGCGGACCGCTCGGCACGTTCACCGCGACGCCCGCACACGGCGGCGGCGCGGCCGGCCATCAGAAGCCGGTGAAACGCAAACCCGTCATCGAGGCGCGGCGGCCGAAGGCCGAGAAGCCCGCGCGCGTCGCCAAGGCGCCCGCGCCGACGAAGGTGGAAATCTCGAAGCCGACGGTCGTGACGGTGAGCCCGACGGACACGGCCGCCGAAAGCACGCCGCCGACCAGCGGCAGCTCGGCGCTGATCCAGGGTCAGATCCCGGCGGATGCCACTCCGGATGCGGCCGCGGCTCAGACCGAGCCGTCTGCTGCCGAAACGGCTCCGGCTCAATCCTCGGCTCCGGCCCAGGCGTCCGCTCCGGCACCGTCGCAGACCGTCACGGCGGCGACCGATACAACCCCGGACGAGAACGGCTGCAAGAAGTTTGTTCCGGCCGTCGGCATGACGGTCAGCGTCGGCTGCGGCGAGTAGTCCTTACGAACCTGTAAGACGTGTCGGCCCGGCAAATTCGGTCTGACACGTCACACGGTCATGCCATAAATATCCGGAACGATCTGCGCGCCGAGTCTGGACGAAGCATCGAGTTCAGCGCACAACTCGTGCGCGAGCGCATTGGAGAGCGACCCTATGTTCAACAAGAAGACGGCTTCGCCAGCGGCCGGTCCCGGCAAAGTCATCAAGATGGCGCCGAAGATCGCGTACCGGAACCTCTTCCATGACCGCATGAGCTTGATCGTGACGCTCGTCGGCATCGTCTTCTCCGTCGTGCTCGTCGCCATCGAGGTGGGTCTCTACAAGGGCTCGGAGAACAAGATCGCGACCGTGCTCGACAAGTCCGATGCCGATCTCTGGATCGTGCCGTTCGGCACGAAGAGCTTCGACGATCCCTCGCTGCTGATCGGTCACGAGAAGTACGCCGCGCTCTCGACGCCGGGCGTCGCCTACGCCGAGGACATGATCGTGAGCTTCTCGTCGTGGCGCAAACCGGAGGGCGGCAAGAAGTCCTTCATCCTCGTCGGCCTCGACTGGCCGAACGGCGGCACGCGGCCCTGGAACATCGACGAGGGCGAGATCGAGGACCTGGAGCTGCCGAACGCGGTGGCCGTGGACCGTTCGTACTTCAAGGACCTCGGCATCGACGGCAAGGGCGACTACGCCGAGATCAACAACCAGCGCATCCAGGTGACGGCGGTCACGAAGAACATCCGCTCGTTCACCACGCTGCCCTACACCTTCACGCCGATTTCCACCGCACGCCGCCTGACCGGCGCGAGCGCCTCGCAGGCGACGTACGTGCTCGTGCGCGTCGATCCGGGCGTCAACGTCGATACGGTCCGCACGCAGCTGCAGGATCGCATGGAAGGCGCGGAGGTGCTGACGCACGATGAATTCCGCCGCCGCAGCATCAACTACTGGATGTTCTCGACGGGTGCCGGTCTCGCCCTCATCACGGGCATGGTGCTCGGCGCCATCGTCGGCGTCGTCATCGTCGCCCAGACGCTCTACGCCAGCACGAAGGACCACCTGAACGAGTTCGCGACGCTGCGTGCGCTCGGCGCGTCCGCGAGCTACATCCATGCGGTCATCCTCATTCAGGCGATTCTGAGCGCCGTTCTGGGCTATGCGGCCGGCATGCTGCTCGCGATGCTGGCGATCTACCGCCTCTCGGTGCGCGTGCCGACATTGACCATCGTGATGACGCCCAAGATCGCGGCGTATTTGTTCGCCCTGACGCTGGGCATGTGCATTTTCGCGGCGATCACCGCCATCCGAAAGGTGACGAGGATCGACCCCGCCGGCGTGTTCAACAGGTAAGGCCCGGCCCGGGGCCGGCCCTCGCGGCTGGCCTCGGTGTGTCTTGCATCCGCCGCCTCACGTGCGTAGCGTCGGTGATTATCAGTTGTGTGATGGATTGGTGAGCTGGCATCGAAACGTTTCCTTGTGACTGGCGGAACAGCCAAGAGGCGACGGGGATGGCAGACACCAGGGTGTTGGAATTCGTGCTTCGGTTTCTGGAGACGTCGTGACTATGTCAAAGGGTGCGAGAGGGCAGGTGGGGCAGCGTCCGCTGCTGGAAGCCCGCAACATCGTGAAAACGATCGGCACCGGAGCCGGTGAGCTGCACATCCTCAAGGGCGTCAGCATGGACCTGCGCCCCGGAGAGCTGACGCTGCTGATGGGTCCGTCCGGCAGCGGCAAGACGACCCTGCTGTCGATCCTCGGCTGCATTCTGACGGCGACCAGCGGCGAGCTTCATCTCGCCGGCCACCAGGCGGTCGGCCTGTCGTCCGAGGACCTCGCCGAGATCCGCCGCCTGCATGTCGGCTTCGTGTTCCAGAGCTACAATCTCTTTCCGACGCTGACCGCCCACGAGAACGTTCTCGTGGCTCTCGACGTGCGCGATGCCCGCTCCGTCGATCCGATGGAGACGGCGGCGGAAGCACTGAAGTCGGTCGGCCTCGGCCATCGCATGCACACCTATCCCTCGAAGCTCTCGGGCGGCGAGAAGCAGCGCGTCGCGATTGCGCGCTCGCTCGCGGGCCGGCCCTCCGTCGTGCTCGCCGACGAGCCGACGGCCGCCCTCGACAGCGAGAACGGCAAGGCCGTGATGGAGCTTCTGAAGGAGGTCTCCCAGGATCCGACGCGCGCGGTGATGGCGGTGACGCACGACCATCGCACGCTGCATTATGCGGACCGCATCATCACCATCGAGGACGGCCGGATCGTCGGCGACGACCGCTCGCCCGGCAAGTCCCATCCTCCTCCGGGCGGCAACCCGCCGCCCAAGAAAAAGAATGTCGTAGCCTAAGAAAGAACGCGCAATGTTGAAGCCATTGAACCTGATCCTTCTGCTGGGCCTCGCCGGTGCCGGCGGATACCTCGCGTACGACAAATACAAATCGTCGAATGCCGACGACGACGCGATTCCGCTGGTGCAGCGCGACTACATTGCGGCCGCGCCCGGACGCGTCGAGCCCAAGTCCGGCGAGATCCGCCTCGGCGCGACCTACCTCGGCCGCGTGGAGGAGGTTCTTGTGAAGGTCGATGACAAGGTCGAGGAGGGCGAGCTGCTGCTGCGCCTCGACGACGCGGAGGCCCGCGCCAAGCTGGCCTCGGCCGAAACCGAAGCCGAGGCGCTGCGCGAGGACCGCGAGAAGGACTTCGCGAGCGGCCGCGAGGACGTTCGCAAGGCCGAGGACGCGATCTATTCCGCCGAGCGCGCCGTGACCGGCGCCCGCATCGAGCTCGACTACGCGATCTCCGCCAAGCGCACGGGAACGGGCAGCGAAGCCGCCGTCAGCGACGCCCGCCGCCGCCTCAAGGATTCGAACGACCGCCTGGAGCGCGAGCGCATCGCCTACGTGAAGGCCCAGTCGAAAGCCAACCTGCCGGCGCCGAGCCGCGCCGAGTCAGCCGTCAGCGCCGCCCGCGCCGAAGTGCGCATGGCGGAAGCCCTCCTCGACAAGACGCGCATCCGCGCGCCGTCCGCCGGCACCATTCTGCAGGTCAACGCCAAGCAGGGCGAGATCGTCGCGCCCTCGCCGGACATGCCGCTGGTCGTACTGGGCGATATGTCGGTCGTCCGCGTCAAGGCCGAGGTGGACGAGGGTGATGTCGACAAGATCAAGCTCAACCAGGGCGCCTACGTGAAGAGCATCAGCCGCCAGGACGCCAAGTTCGAGGGCAAGGTGACGAAGATCGCCCCGACCCTCGGCGCCGCCCGCATCGGCCCGCGCGGCCCGCTCCGCCCGACCGACGTGGAAGTCATGGAGGTCACCATCGAATTGGAAGGGACGTCCTCGGCGTTGAAGCCGGGGATGCGGGTAGACGCCTTTTTTCGTCAGAACTGACGCGGTCCCGCCGGCCGCCAGCCCCCAGAAACCGGCCAAGCGCAGGCCGGTTGCCTTGGCGGGCCTGAGCCCCGGAAACTTGGGCGAAGAGGGCTCGGACTGAGCACAATTGTTGCGCTGCAGCAACAACGCCCTGCGGCATAGTGTGGGCCGTCCTCAAGGACGGCCCATTTCTGTTGGCAATTGCCGGTGGCCCGGTTCACAATCTTGAAAATATTAGGATTGTTCCGGTAGGAACAGCGCACACGCCCCATCTTCGGCATCCTCGCACAGATCCGCGAAAGCGGCGCGACCGCCAGATGGAGTTGTGCGATGCAAGGTCAGATTACGAAGTTTCATGAGGGTATCGGCTTTGGCGTGATCCACGCGGCCGATGGACGGAAGTACCGCTTCTCGCGATCGGACATCCGCAACCCCGATGAACGTCTGGTCGGGATCGACGTGGACTTTCTCGTCGAGCACCTGAGCCCGAAGGAGATCATCCTCCTCTCCGGCTCCCCCTGGACCGTATTCGGCCGCTCGGAGAAAGCAGAGAAGCGGGTTTGATAACGATGACAAGCACGATGACGGAACAGCCGGCTGGCGCCCTCGATACGAGCGACGTGCCGCCCGTAGGCGCCCGCGAGCTGGCGCTTGCCCTCAAGATTCTCTCGGCCGGCCAGGGTCTTCTACTGCCGACCGTGGTTCTTTCGGACGACGACCTGCGCCGCGTCGAGCAGGACTTCTGGCAGATCTCCCCGCGCGCCCGCATCCGCAAGGTCGCGGTTCTCCTGCGCTTCCGCAGCTTCCTCGCCGCCTGCAACTCGCGCCACGTGAGCGAGCTGATCGCGAGCCACGGCCAGGCCGCCCTCGTCACGGCCCTCGAGGTTGCGGCCAACATGCGCCTGAACGCAAAATGGGGCTTCAACCCGCACAAGATGGCTCGCGCCATGAACGAGGCGCTGGCCGCCGCCGCCGGCGACTACCGCCGCGACGCCTTCGCTGCGGCATAAACATAACTCTTCGTAAGTTTGCGCCGCCGCGGTGATCCAGACCGCGGCGGTTCCCATATTCAGGGTATGCTCGCGACCCTGATCATCGTCTCGTCCTTCCTCAGCGTGTTCCTCCCCGCCCTCGGCCTGTTCGTGGCCGGCTTGGCGCGGGCCGCCGCCCGTGCCGGACCGCGCTTTCCCGGTTAACCGGAATAAGAAAATAGCCCCGTTTGGATCTCGCGCTGCGGCCCTATAGTGGGGAAGGCGGCAGCACGATCAGAGCAAGGGCCATGAAACCTGCCAGCGGGCTTGCGCACGATATTCCCGACGTCGATCTGTTCTCCGGTTTGACGGACGCGGAGAGGCTGGCTCTTGCGGGCCGGCTGGTCGTGCGCACGTTGCGGCGCGGCGACGCGCTGATGCGCGAGGGCGACGAGGCGGACGCGCTTTATGTGCTCCAGTCCGGCCGCCTCTCCGTCACGCGCGAGGGCCTGGACGAGCCGCTGAGCGAGATCGGCCCCGGCCAGCCCGTGGGCGAGATCGCCTTCCTGACGGGACGGCGAAGGACGGCGACGGTCACGGCCATGCGCGATAGCCTTGTCCTGGTGCTGACGCGGGCCGACTTCGACGCGCTCGTCGCAACGCATCCGCGCATCTGGGCGACGCTGACCGCGGTGCTGGCCGAGCGCCTCGCCGCCACGTCGTCGATGGCGCGCAGAGCCCGCGTCGCGCCGCGACCGCGCACGATCTGCATCATTCCGGCCGGCGGCTCGCCGCTGAGCGGCGATTTCGTCGTCGCGTTCGCCCGCGCGTTGCGCCAGGGCGCGCGCAGCGTCGTGCTGCACGGCACCGCCGCGCGCAACCTGCTGAGCGAGGACGGCTCCCTCGACGGGCCCGCCGCCATCTCGCGCCTCAATGCGCTCGAGGGCGGCAACGACCATGTGCTGCTCGTGGCCGACGAGGCGATGACGCCGTGGTCCGAGAAGGCCATCCGCCATGCCGATCTCGTGCTGGCGGTCGCCCATCACGATGCCGATCCGGAGCCGAACGAGAGCGAGCGGGCCGCACGCCGGTTCGTGACGCCGGACGCGACGCGCCTCGTCCTGCTGCACCCGACGCGGACGCGCGTGCGCGGAACGGCGCGATGGCTCGCCCCGCGCAATATGGCCATGCACCACCACGTCGCGCGCGACAGCACGGCGGACGTGGACCGCCTCGTGCGCTTCGTCGAAGGCCGCGCGGTCGGCCTCGTGGCGGCCGGCGGCGGCGCGCTCGCGGCCGCCCACACCGGCGTCTATCGCGCGCTGACGGAAGCCGGCGTCGGCTTCGACATCATGGGCGGAACGTCGGCGGGCGCTGCGTTGACGGCGGCCTTCCTGCTCGACTCCTCGCCCGTCGAGATCGACAAGGCCGTGGGCGAGATGTTCGTCGCCAACAAGGCCATGCGCCGCTATACGCTGCCGCGCTACGGCCTGCTCGATCACACGGTCTTCGATGCGGAGCTGAAGCGCCTGTTCGGCGCCGTCGAGATCGAGGACCTGTGGCTGCCGTTCTTCGCCGTGTCGACGAACCTCTCCCGCTACGCGCTGACGGTGCACCGGCGAGGTCCGCTGTGGCGGGCGATCCGCGCGTCCGCCTCGATCCCCGTTCTGCTGCCGCCGGTCACGACCGCCGACGGCGACATGCTGGTGGACGGCTGCCTGCTCGACAACGCACCGATCAAGATCATGCACGATCTGAAGCAGGGCCCGAACGTCGTCGTGAGCTTCAGGCCGCCCGAGCTCGATCGCTTCGATGCCGATTACGACGCGCTGCCCTCGCGCGGAGAGCTGCTGAAGCTCATGCTGAACCCCCTGCGCCGCACGGCCCTGCCGGCCGCTCCCGGCCTCGTGACCGTGCTCATGCGTGCGATGATGGCGAACCGACGCGACCTGCACCGCGAGCTGCAGCCGGACGACCTGTCGCTGATGCCGCCGGTGCCCGACACGATGAGCTTCCTGGACTGGCATCGCCACGGCGAGCTGTTCGGCTCGGCCTATGCCTGGGCGTGCGAGGAGATCGGCGAGCTGGCCGCGGCCGGGCGCCCACGGTGGCTCGCCAAGGTCATCAACCGCTGACGCTCCGCTCAGTACGCGTTCTCGGACTTGATGAGCGCGACCGGCGTCATGGCGAGAATGTAGAGGTCGAAGAACACCGACCAGTTCTCGATGTAGTAGAGATCGTGCTCGACGCGCTTCTCGATCTTCTCGCGCGTGTCCGTTTCGCCCCGCCAGCCGCAGATCTGCGCCCAGCCCGTGATGCCGGGCTTCACCTTGTGACGCGCGAAATAGCGGGCCACGACGTCGTTGTAGAGCGCGTCCTGCGCCTTGGCGGCCACCGCGTGCGGCCGCGGGCCCACGAGCGAGAGATCGCCCTTGAGCACGTTGAAGAGCTGCGGCAGCTCGTCGAGGCTGGTCTTGCGGATGAAGCGCCCCACGCGCGTCACGCGCGGATCGTCCTTCGTCACGAGCTTGTCGGCCTTGGCGTCGCAGAGCTCCACATGCATGGAGCGGAACTTCAGCACCTCGATCAGCTCGTTGTTGAAGCCGTAGCGCTTCTGGCGGAACAGCACCGGCCCGCGCGTCTCGAGCTTCACCGCGAGCGCAACGAGCAGCAGGACGGGAGCGAGCGCCACGAGGCAGGCAAGTCCCACGCCCTTGTCGAACATCCACTTGAACACGGCGCCCCAGTCCGCGATCGGCCGGTCGTAGAGGTCGATCATCGTGAGCGGGCCGACGTGCGAGTAGAGCCGCGGCGAAAAGCGGATCTGGGTCGCCTGCGCGGGGAGCCGGATGTCGGCCGGCAGCACCGACAGGCGCGTCGTGACCTCGTTCAGCCGCTGCTCGCCGGCCACCGGCAGCGCGACGATGACGAGATCGACGCGCATCGAGCGGGCGACGTCGAGCAGGTCGTCGAGCGTGCCGAGGCGCGCGCTGAGCACGCCCGATTGCTTCAGGCGGTCCTCGCACCGGTCGTCGAACACGCCGACCACGCGGATTTCCGTGCCCTGGTCGGCTTCGATCGCGCGGATGAGGTCGTCGGTGAGCGCGCCCGTGCCGTAGACCACGGCGCGCCGCAGGAGCTGCCCGCTGCTGACGAGATGGCGGACGACGGCGCCGACGGCCGCGCGCTCCAGCATGAGGAGCAGGGCGCCGACGGTGAACCACGAGGCGAGCCAGACGCGCGAGACGTCGTGGCCGGCCTTGAGGAAGAAGATGAGGGCAGCCGCGATGGCGAACGCCAGCGTCCAGCCGAGCATGAGCCGGGGCAGATGCCGATGGAACGTCGCGAGCGTGCGCGACGCATAGAGGCCGAGCGCGTCGATCGCGAGAACGGCGCTCACGCCGCAGAGCAGGATGACGCCGACATAAAGCGCATCGAGCGCGACATCCGCATCGCCGAGGTAAAGGAGGGCGATGGCGAAGCCGGTCGCAACAGCGATGACGAAATCGGCCATCCGGACGAGGCCCGCGAGAACGACGGGCGACAGGGACGCCGAATGCCGGGCGCCGAGGAGGCGATCGCGGAGCAGCGCGGGGGCCGGCCGTGATCCGGCAAGAGCGGGCTCGGGGAGGGCAGGGGACACCATGGACGTGGCTCACAATGCGACAGTGCCGGACCCAGAGTCCGGCTTTGACGCAAGGGATGCAGCCCGCATGCCACGGCGGCCGGGCAGCAGGCCAGGCGGAGGTAACTCGGCGAGGGCGTTAACAAGTCGTAAACGCGGGGAAGACGTGCGTCAGGCCGGCGGCCCGGAAGCCGCAGAAGCCGGATCGCGATAGAACGCCAGGATGGCGTCCGTCATCGCCGCAACGGTGAACTTGCGGCCGATGTTGCTCCTGAGCTCGTCCGCCCGCGCCAATGCCGCCGCCGGATCGGACAGCACGGCCGCCAGCGCGCGCGTGAGATCGTCGACCGAGCCCGGCGGGATCAGCTCCGTCGAGGTCCCGGCGACGATCTCGGGAATGCCGCCGACGTTCGTGGCGATCAGCGGCTTGCCGGCGGCGCCCGCTTCGAGGACGACATAGGGGAAGCTCTCGGCGCGCGACGGCACCACGAGGCAATGCCCGAGCGGGAAGGCGGCGCGCGCCGGCATCGCGCCCGGAAACGTCACATGCGCATCGAGCCCCAGCGTGTGCGCCTGCGCCTTGAGTGCGTCCCCGTCCGGTCCCTGGCCGACGATGACGGCGCGTACGGGATGGGTCGGCACGAGCCGCGCCAGGGCGTCGAGCAGCACGTCCACGCCCTTGAGCGCGCGCAGTTCGCCGATGAAGAGGAAGTTCGCCGCATCCGGGTTGGGCGCGACCTGATCGAAATCCTGCGGGCCGACACCGTTCGGGATGACGCGGCGCGGCGTGCCGCTGTCGCCGATCAGCCGGCCGTAGGCCTGCCGCGCATAGTCGGATTCGAAGATGAGACCGTCGGTCGCGCGCCCCATGAGGCGCTCGAGCACGAAGAACACGCGGCCCGCCAGCGAGCCCGGCCGGTAGTGCAACGTGCCGCCGTGCGGCGTGTAGAACACCTTGACGCGCTCGCCCGCGAAGGCGAGCCGCGCGCCCGCGCCACGCGCATAAGCCCCGCCCTTGGCGCCGTGGCCATGCAGCACGTCGAGATCGAGCGCGCGTGCGATCTTGAGGACCGACCGCAGCGCCTTGACGTCGCCGAGGCCCGGCTGCCGGCTCATGGGCACGAGCGAAAGGCCGAGCTTCAGTTTCGGCGCAATGGCGGCGAGACGCGAGACGGTGAGGCTGTCGGCTGCGGTTCTGTCGGCGACGATGCCGACGTAGTGACCGCGCTGGGCCTGCTCCTGCGCGAGATCGTAGACATGCCGGAAGAGCCCGCCCACGGGCGCGCGCATGACGTGCAGGATGCGCAGGGGCGGCTCGGCGGGGGACGCGTCGGTCACGGCGCCGGCCTCAGAAGAAGCGCTCGTTGATGTAGACGACGTCGCCGGGCAGCACCGGATAATCGCCGGGCGCCTCGATCTGATCGACGAAGCCGTTGATGCGCCGCGTGATCCGGAAGCTGCGGGTGCTGGCGCGCTCCGAGAAGCCACCCGCGATCGCGATCGCCGTCTCGATCGTCATGCCGGATACGTAGGGATACTGTCCGCCGGTCTTGACCTCGCCATAGATGAAGAACGGGCGGTTCTGGATGACGTCGACGGTCACCTGCGGATCGCGCACGTATTCTGCGCCGAGACGGTGGCGGATCGTGTCCTGCACCTCGCGGGTGGTGCGGCCGCGGGCATCCACGTTGCCGATCAGCGGCACCGTAATGCGCCCGTCATGGTCGACCGTGTAGGCGCGCGACAGGTTCGGCTGGCCGTAGACGAAGACGCGCAGCCGGTCGCCGGTATCGAGGAGATACGGCCCCTCCGCATCGGAAACCATCTGCGAGCCGCCGAAGCCCGCCGGATGCACCGTCGGCGCGCCCCAGGTGATCTGCTGTTCGGTTGAGACCGGACCGCCTTCGAACACGTGCGTCTCGCCCACATGGCCGCCGATATTGGCCAACGCCGAGGCAACGACAGCCTCGGGGTCGTGTGCGCATCCCGCCATGAAAAGCATGGCGGCCGGGACCGCAAATCGGAGCAAGGCTGGAATGCGAGTGCGCATGAAAAGACCGCTGACTGAAACTGACGGTCCCAGTGTTAGGCGGTGGTGGTTAAGAAAATCTAAGGGACTGACTTTTTTCGGGAAGCTTAAGGAAATTCTAAGGGGCGGGCTCTATGCCTTGGAATCCTGGCAGAAGCCCGCACGAGAGAAGTCATGCCCGCGAAACCCCATCAGCGCTCCGACGACATCGACCTCCGGTCCGTTTGGCAGGCTGTGGTCGGCAGCTTCCGCAAGCTGGCCGTCATCGCGCTGCTGCTGGGCGGCGTGGCCTACGGCGTGCTGAAGATGATCGCGCCGCTCTATGTGTCCGAGACGCAGCTCGCGATCGAATCCAAGAGCACGACCAATCCCTTTGCAGATCCGAACCGCAGCGGAACGATGGACAGCGTCAGCGTGCGCATGGACAAGGAGGCGATCAACACGCACGTCCGCGCCCTCATGTCCACGGATCTGGCCGAGACCATCATCCGCGACATGAAGCTCACCGAGCTTGCCGAGTTCAACAGCGCCCGCGGCTCGCCGGATGCCATGTCGCGCCTGCTCCGCATGGCCGGCATCGGCGCCCCGCGCGCGGGCGAGTCCGACCAGGACCGCGCGCTGCGCGTGTTCCTCGAACGTCTTGAGGTCTACTCGCCGAAGGAGAGCCGGTTCATCGGCGTGCGCTTCACGTCGATCGACCCCAACCTCGCGGCCGAGATCGCCAACCGCGTCGCCGAGACCTATAGGACGAACCTCGCTCAGCAGAGCCTCAACGAGACCGACGAGGTGCAGAAGGCGCTCGAGCCCAAGATCGCCAACCTGGCGCAGGAGGCCGCGCGCGCGGAGGCCGAGGTCGAGAAATTCCGCGGCGAGGCCAACATCTTCAAGGGCGGCCAGCAGGCCACCGGCCTCAACGAGCAGCAGCTCGCCGAGCTCAATGCCGAGCTGTCGAAGGTGAAGGCCGCCCGCAGCGAGGCGGAAGCACGCGCCAAGCAGGCCCGCGAGATGCAGGACCTCGGCAGCGCCGAGACGCTCGCCGACGTGCAGAAGTCGCCGCTGATCCAGAACCTCGTGCAGACGCGCGTGCGCGTCGAGCGCCAGATCTCGGAGCTGTCGGCGACGCTGTTGCCGGGCCACCCGCGCATGCGCCAGCTCCACGCCGACCTCAACGGCCTCAAGTCGCAGATTGCCGGCGAGGTCGCCAAGATCGTGGACGGCATCGGCAAGGAGGCGAAGGTCTCCGCGCTCCGCGAGGAAGCCGTCCAGAAGAGCGTCAACGAGATCAAGACCCGCATCGTGAGCGCCGGCCCGGAGGAGGCGAAGCTTCGCAGCCTCGAAGCCGACGCCAGGTCGAAGCGCGGCGAGCTCGACCGCCTGCGCGCGCAGTATGAAGCCAACCGCGTCCGCTCCGACGACACGCGCACCATTCCGGTGGAGGCGCAGATCGTCTCGAGCGCGCGCCCGTCCACGGTGCCCTTCTTCCCCAAGCGCGGCGCGACGGCCCTGCTGGTCGTGATCGCTTCGTTCCTGATCGGCCTCGCCCTCGTCATCACCAAGGCACTGCTGAGCGAAAGCCCGGTGTCGCGCATGCCGCGCAAAGGCGCCGAAAGCCGCCGCGAGGCGGCCGTGCCGGTGCTGCCCGAGCCGCCGCGCGGAGGCCCGCCCGTTCCGCCCCGGCGCGCGCCTGTCGCGCCCCCGCCCGAGGTCGCCGCCGCGCCGCTGCCGCCGATGCCGGCGCCCGCGCCGGCCGTCGCGGCTGCGCCTCTCGCCGCGGCACCCGCCGATGTCGCGACCGCCGACGCACTCGCCTCGAAGATCGAGGGCCTGCGCAAAGGCAATCTCGCCGGCGTGCGGACCATCGTGGTCGGAACGTCCGACACGGCCTCGCTGGCCGGCCAGGCTGCGGACGTCTGCCGCAGCCTCGCCGCGAAGGGCCTAACGGTCATCATGGTCGACTGGGCTCCGCTTGGCACCGGCATCGCCGCGCCCCTGGGCCAGCCCGCGGCCCCCGGCTTCAGCGAGCTGCTCGAAGGCACGATGCGCTTCGAGGACGTCGTCCTGTCGCTGAGCGACAGCGACGTGCATCTCATTCCCTCCGGCGCGCCCATGCCGGGCGACGCGCGCGCGCTCGACAGCGACAACATCAACTTCCTGCTCGATGCGCTCGACGACGTCTACGACCACATCGTCGTCGTGAGCCGCTACGAGCCGGCCCGCGATCTCTTCGAGGCCATGCAGGGCCGGTTCGATTGCGGCGTGATGATCGCCGACGGCAAGGCCGCCGGAAAGGCGCACCAGCCCGGCACGTTCCTGGGCTTCGAGGTCGACGGCATCTCGCTGTTCACGCTGGCGAAGGACGCCGGCACCGGCAAACCCGCAGCGAAGACGATGAAGCAGCGCTTCGCGCGGGCGAGCTGACGGTCGGAGCGGCGATACGAAAGACGCGCAGATGGGACTGAGAGCAAAGCTGAACTTCAGGACGGCGCTCGGCATTCTGCATGCGTCGCGCCTTCCGGCCTTGATCGCGCCGTGGACGCGGGGCCAGGGCGTCATCTTCACGCTGCACAGCGTGACGCCCGATCCCGTCCGCGCTTTCGAGCCGAACCGCATCCTCAAGATCACGCCCGAGTTCCTCGAGACCGCGATCGTGACCGCGCGCCGGCGCGGTTACGACATCGTCTCGCTGGACGAGGCGGTCGCGCGCGTGCAATCGGGGCATCCGCGCCCGTTCGCATGCTTCACGCTGGACGACGGCTATCGCGACAACCGCGACCACGCCTACCCCGTCTTCAAGAAGCACAACGTGCCGTTCACGATCTACGTGCCGGCGGACTATCCCGACGGCAAGGGCGATCTCTGGTGGTACGTGCTCGAGAATGCCATCGACAAACTGGGCCGCGTCCGCTTCGAGATCGACGGCAAGGTCGAGGTGTTCGACACGGCGACGCCGGAAGCCAAGAACCGCGCGTTCTATGCGATCTACTGGCCGTTGCGCGCCCGCCCCGAAGCGGAGCTGCGCGCCGGCGTGCACGCGATCGCGCGTCAGGCGGGCTACGACCCGTCGGCGCTCTGCCGCGATCTCATCATGACGTGGGACGAGATCCGCGAGCTGGCCAAGGATCC
Organism: uncultured Hyphomicrobium sp.; assembly: GCA_964386545.1. GTDB lineage: Bacteria > Pseudomonadota > Alphaproteobacteria > Rhizobiales > Hyphomicrobiaceae > Hyphomicrobium_C. The sequence continues at coordinate 192,426 of CAYLSI010000001.1, read as the reverse complement.
TCTGGTGACAATCGGCGCCCACACCTGCCGGCACTTGGCCGTGGCCAAGCTGAGCGAGGACGAGGCGCGCCGCGAGATCGTGGACAGCATCGCGCGCATCGAGAAAGAGCTGAGCCGTCCCTGCCCGCACTTCAGCTTCCCCTACGGCGATCCGTGCAGCGCGGACGTCCGCGACTTCGCCATCGCCCGCGCGTTGGGCGTCACGAGCGGCGTGACCACGCGCAAGAACGTGATCCGCGCGTCGGCCGATCTGTGCGGACTGCCGCGCATCTCGCTCAACGGCGACTATCAGGAGGCGCGCTTCGTCGAGGTCATGATGACCGGCGTGCCGTTCCTGCTGTTCGATGCGGCGAAGGCGATGATCCGCGTCGGCAAGCGCATCCTGGGCGCCGGCCGTGGCGTGGCGCGGCCCGATGCTGCCGCCATCAGCCGTCCGGGCGCTGCATCCATTTGACGAGCCACATCGCGGGCAGCACCCAGAGCAGCCCGGCGATCGGATAGTACGCCAGCTCCGCGATCTTGCTGGCGCTGACCTGCATGACGATCGCCACCATCATCGCCGCCAGTGCGTAGACCGACAGGAAGACCACCAGCAGGATGGCGCCGACGAGCTTGCGGATACGGACGGTCATGTCTCTCCGGGGGCTGGCGATGTGCGCGTATCCTTAAATCGGAGATGTCCCGAGGCGTCCAGCGCCGCATCATCGCATTGAACCTGCGGCGGCAAGGCCCTATCACACGGGGGCCGAACCGAGGAGAGAGCGATGGCGCTGGCGGGAACCGAAAACACAGGGAAATCAGGCGTGGATGCCGCTGCCTGGGATCGCGCCGTGCGGCTCTGGCTTTGGAGTGTTGCTCTGCTTGTGCTCGCCATGATCACCGTGGGCGGCGCCACGCGGCTCACCGATTCCGGCCTCTCGATCACCGAATGGCAGCCGATCCTCGGCGCCATCCCGCCCCTGACCGACGCGCACTGGCAGGAGGCGTTCGACAAGTACCGCCAGATCCCCGAGTATCACCTCGTCAACAAGGGCATGTCGCTCGACGCGTTCAAGGCCATCTACTGGTGGGAGTGGGGCCATCGCTTCCTCGGGCGCATCATCGGGATGGCCTTCGCGCTGCCGTTCGCGCTGTTCTGGTACGTCGGCGCGCTGCGTCCGGGCTTCGCGCCGAAGCTCGCCGGCGTTCTGGCGCTGGGCGGCCTGCAGGGAGCCATCGGCTGGTACATGGTGAAGTCCGGCCTCGTCGATCGCGTCGACGTCAGCCAGTACAGGCTCGCGCTGCATCTGACCGTGGCCTTCGTCATTCTGGCGCTGCTCGTCTGGCTGGCCATGGGCGTGGGACGGGATAAGACGGACCGTGAGAGCCGAGCGCAGGCCGCAACGCGCCTCGCGCGCCTGCCCGCCATCATCATCGGGCTCATTTTTCTCCAGGTCGTTATCGGCGCATTCGTCGCAAGCCTGAAGGGTGGCCTCGTCTACAACACGTGGCCGACGATGAACGGCGCGCTCGTGCCGGACGATCTGTTCGCCCTCGAGCCCTGGTATCACAATCCATTCGAGAACCCGGTGATGGCGCAGTTCATCCATCGCCTGATCGCCTACAGCGTGGTGGCGGCCGTGGCGTTCGAAGCGTGGCGCGTGCTCGCCTCGCCGGCGAGGGCGCCGCGTCTCCGCACCTCGGCCTGGCTGCTGCTCGCAGGCGTGCTCGGTCAGGCGGCGCTGGGCATCTGGACGCTGCTCGAGGCCGTGCCGATCGGATTGGGAATCGCGCACCAGGCCTGCGCGGCGATCCTGCTCGGGATCGCCGTCCGTCACCTCTATCTCGCGACATACGAAGGAAACGCGCGTCGCGCGTAGAGAGCGGCGGTCTCAGCGTCGGCTGGACCGCGGCTTCTGGTACGGCCACGTCGAGCGCGGGCTCTCGGATGCGTACACCGCGATTCCGAAGGCGCCGCCGACCAGAATGAAGATCAACAAAAGGTACATGGGCCGAGCCCTCCTCCAGGATGGCCCACGATAGGCAGATCCAGCGAGGCGCGCAGTTTCGCGCGAGACAGTGCGCGGCGTTTTTTTGGATCGGACTCGGGATGAGCCGGCGGCCCTTCCTGGGACGTGACCCTAGGCGAGGCCGGCCATGAGACGCAGGTTCTGAACCGCCGCGCCCGCCGCGCCTTTGCCGAGGTTGTCGAGCCGCGCCACCAGCACCGCCTGCCCACGCTCCGGGTTCGCGAACACGTAAAGCTCGAGCGCATCCGTGCCGTTGAGCGCGAGCGCATCGAGTCGCCCGCCGAGCTTGTCCGTCTCCGCGAGCGACACCACCCGCACGCGGTTCGAGCCCGCGTAATGCCGCGCCAGCGCATCGTGGATGTCGGCGGCTCCCGGCTTGCCCGGCAGCGTTTCGAGATGGAGCGGCACGCTGACCAGCATGCCCTGGCGGAAGTTGCCGACCGACGGCACGAAGATCGGCCGCCGCGTGAGCGCGCCGTAGCGCGCGAGCTCCGGTACGTGCTTGTGCGCGAGGCCGAGCCCGTAGAGCTCGAAGAGCGGTGCGGATTTCGCGACTTCGTAAGCCTCGATCATGGACTTGCCGCCGCCCGAATACCCCGAGACGGCGTTGACCGTGACAGGGTAGTCCGCGGGCAGGAGGCCGGCTTCGACCAGCGGACGGACGAGGGCGATGCCCCCCGTCGGATAGCAGCCGGGATTGGCGACGCGCTGGGCGTTGCGGATCGCGTCCGCTTGCGAGGGCAGCAGCTCCGCGAAGCCGTAGACCCACCCGTCCGCCACGCGATGCGCGGTCGAGGCATCGACGATGCGCGGGGCTTTGTCGCCGAGCGTTTCCGCAAGCGCGACGGCCTCGAGGGCCGCGGCATCCGGCAGGCACAGCACGACGAGATCGACCTCCGCCATCACGGCCCGGCGCGCCGCGCCGTCCTTGCGCAGGTGAGGGTCGATGCTGACGACCTCGATGGCGCCGTCGGACGCGAGGCGCTCGCGGATTTCGAGGCCGGTCGTCCCGGCCTCGCCATCGATGAAGACGCGCGGCTTCGTGCTCATCCGCTGATCCCGAGCCGGTGCAGGATGCCTTGCCAGATCGTCTCCGAGCAGCCCACGCCATAGGCGGCGCACACGATCTTGTGGCTGTCGCGATAGATCATGTCGAGCGCCACGTAGAGGATGATGATGAGGCCGACCCAGGCGATCCACGGATAGCGCGCCAGCAGCTTGGCGATGTAGGTCGAGGCGACGGCCATCAGCACGATGGCGATGGCGAGGCCGATCACCAGGACCAGCGTCGATTCACCGGCGGCACCGGCGACCGCGAGCACGTTGTCGAGCGACATCGAGACGTCGGCGAGAATGATCGTCCAGAGGGCCGACCAGAAGTTCGCTTCGTTGTGCGGCGTGGCGTTCGATGCCAGCTGGCCTTCGACCTCGTCGATGGAATGCCCGGTTCCGTCGACGATCTGGCGATACATCTTCCAGGATACGAACAGCAGCAGCAGGCCGCCGGCGAGCGTGAGGCCGATGACCTGCAGCATCTGTTGCGCGATGCCCGAGAAGAGGATGCGCAGCACGACCGCGCCCGCGATGCCCCAGAAGATCACCTTGGCGCGCATGTCTTTGCGCACGCGCGAGGCCGCCATGCCGACCACGATGGCGTTGTCGCCGGCGAGCGTCAGGTCGATCATGAGAATGTTGAATAGGGCCACCCAGTGCTGCTGCCACCAGGTGGGGCTCGTGAGATGCCCGATCTCGACAATCAGCTCGTTGAGCAGGGTTTCAAACATCGACGGGTCGCCTCTCCGCGGTTCCACGGCAGGGGACGGGACATTTTCCGCCCTGCTCGGCAGCAGAGAACAACACCATTCCCGCGAAAAAAACAACGGCCCGCAGGTGCGGGCCGTTGTCGTAATTCCGTAGGTAATTCGGGTCGTTTAGCGCTTCGAGAACTGGAAGCTGCGGCGGGCCTTCATGCGGCCGTACTTCTTGCGCTCGACGGTGCGGCTGTCCCGCGTCAGGAAGCCGCCCTTCTTGAGCACGCCGCGCAGCTCCGGCTCGTAATAGGTGAGCGCCTTGGAGATGCCGTGACGAACGGCGCCGGCCTGGCCCGAGAGGCCACCGCCTGCAACCGTCACGATGATGTCGAACTGCGTGGCGCGGTTCGCGGCGGCCAGTGGCTGCTGCAGGAGCATCTGCAGCACGGGACGGGCGAAATACGCCTTGAAGTCTTTCTTGTTGACCGTGATCTGGCCACGGCCGGGCTTCAGCCAGACGCGCGCCACGGCATCCTTGCGCTTGCCGGTGGCATAGGCGCGGCCGAGGCTGTCCAGCTTCTGCACATGCACCGGCGCGTCGGCCGGAGCGGCGCCCTTGAGGGCGCCGAGTTCGTCCAGGGACTTTGCTTCCTGTGCCATAGCGATCAGGCCCTCGAATTCTTGCGATTGAGCTTGGCGATGTCGAGCTGCTCGGGCGTCTGCGCCGCGTGCGGGTGCTCGGCGCCCTTGTAGATCTTGAGATTGCGCATCAGGCGGCGCTGCAGCGGGCCGCGGGCGAGCATGCGCTCGACGGCGAGCTCGATGACGCGCTCGGGGAAACGCCCTTCGAGGATGCGCTTCGGCGTGGTCGACTTGATGCCGCCCGGGTGTCCGCTGTGGCGGTAGTAGACCTTGTCCGTGAGCTTGGCGCCGGTGAAGACGGCCTTCTCGGCGTTGACGACGATGACGTTGTCACCGCAGTCGACGTGCGGCGTATAGATAGCCTTGTGCTTGCCCTTGAGGCGCACGGCGATCAGGGTGGCGAGACGGCCGACAACGAGCCCATCGGCGTCGATGACGACCCATTTCTTCTCGACCTCGCCCGGCTTGGCGACGAAAGTTTTCATGGCGGGAAGCGCTCCTGCCCCATGTTGTGAGATTGCGGGCACGCGAGCGCCCGTTGGGAAGGCGATGATCTACGTGATTGGCGAGAGCCCGTCAATCAGCCAGGGAAATAATATAACGAAATAAAATCAATGCATTAATTGAAGCGGTAAAACAATACCACCATAGAGGTATCAATATACCGCTTTCAATAGCGCCTTTCCTCCGGAACTTTACGCACGTTAACTTTCTTGCCGTTGCGGGTGTCGGGGTGTAGCCCATGACTCGCACCTCCGACGGATTGCGGGGGCGCAGGGGGTTATGCTGAGCGAAGGCCGAGGTCTGCGTTCTTAGAACCGTCCCAGTTGGACGGTAGACGGAGGCCTTGGAGACGCGCCGGGAAATCGTCGATTCTCAAACCATCGTCTCGGAAATGGGAGATTTCGCCTGATGAGCACGTTCTATTCACGCTTGAGATCGCTGGCGGCCGGTATCGGCTTGAGTGTGGCCTTGAGCGTCGGCATGGCGTTCGCCACAGCGTCCAGTCTCTCGGCCCAGGAATTCAAGCAGATCGAGCTCAACGACAAGCTCGTGACGTCCTTCATCGCCGCCCAGAAGGACTTCGCGCCGCTCGCCAGCAAGCTCGTCGAAGGCGGCGACACGCCGGACGAGGCTCTGACGAAGGAGCTCGAGGACATCGCCAAGAAGCACGGCTTCGCGAGCTTCGAGGAGTTCGAGGACGTCGGCGCCAACATCACGCTGGTTCTCGACGGTCTCGACCGCTCGAGCGGCAAGTTCACCGATCCGATCGAGAAGATGAAGAAGGAGCTCGAGGAGATCAAAGCCGACGCGTCGATCCCGGCCGAGGACAAGAAGCTGGCCGTCGACGACCTGACGCAGGAGATCGCCGCCGCGCAGCCGCTGAAGCACCCCGGCAACATCGAGGTCGTCAAGAAGCACGTCGACGAGATCGAGGCGCTGATTCCGGAAGAGGCCGGCGAGAGCGCGGCGGACGGCGAGTCGCCGGCGCCGTGAGCGTCGACCCATGACCGCCTCTCCCGGTGAGGCCGCGCCTGATACAGGTGCGGCCGCTGGGCCCCTCCTTTCGGATCCTGTCCTCTCGGAGCGCCCGCAGCCGGACATCCTGGTGCTGACGCTCGATACGCCACAATCGCGCAACGCGCTGTCGCGGCGCATGATGGCCGCGCTTGATCGCGCCATCACGGAAGCCTCCGCCGACTCGGCGACGGCGGTCGTCGTCATCGCCGCCAACGGCCCCGCGTTCTCGGCCGGCCACGACCTCAAGGAGCTGTCTGCGCACCGGACGGATGCCGACGGCGGCCGGGCGTTCTACGAGGAGACGATGCGCGCCTGCGCCCGCCTGATGCAGGCCATCGTGGCGAGCCCGAAGCCGGTCATCGCCGCCGTCGCGGGTATCGCGACAGCCGCGGGCTGCCAGCTCGTGGCGACCTGCGACCTGGCCGTGGCGGCCGAGACGGCGACGTTCGCAACCCCCGGCGTCAACATCGGCCTCTTCTGCTCGACGCCGATGGTGGCGCTCTCGCGCAATGTCTCGCGCAAAGCGGCCATGGAAATGCTGCTGCTCGGCGAAGCCCTCTCCGCTGAGGAGGCCCAGAGGTTCGGTCTCGTCAATCGCGTCGTGCCGCGCGAGAAGGTGCGCGACGAGGCGCTCTCCATGGCGCGCATCATCGCCGCCAAGTCGCGCGCGACCGTTGCGATCGGCAAGAATGCCTTCTATCGTCAGATCGAGCTGCCGCTCGCCGAAGCCTACGACGATGCGGCGCGCGTCATGGTCGAGAACATGATGGCGGCCGACGCGGAGGAAGGCATCTGCGCATTCCTCGAAAAGCGCCCGCCGATCTGGCGCTAGAAATCTGGCGCGAAAGATCTGACGCGAGACATATCCCGGAGCGACGAGGAACGATGGAGCCGCGCGTATCGTTCATAACCCTGGGCGTATCGGACATCGCGCGGGCGCGTGCGTTCTACGAGACGCTCGGTTTTCGCGCCTCGTCCGCATCGAACGCCTCGGTCACGTTCTTGGATTGCGGCGGCCTCGTGCTGGCGCTGTTCGGCCGGGCCGCGCTCGCCGACGATGCGGGCGTGCCCGATGGCGCGGCCGGATTTTCCGGTTTGGCGCTGGCCCACAACGTGCGGTCGGAGGCGGAGGTCGCAGAGGTGCTGGCCGAGGCCGAGGCGGCGGGCGGCACCATCGTCAAGCCGTCCGGGCGCGCGTTCTGGGGCGGGACATACGGCTATTTCGCCGATCCGGACGGACATCTGTGGGAGGTCGCGCATAACCCCGGCTTCCCGCTCGACAAGGAGGGCCGCGTGACGCTGCCGTTTGAAAACTCATGACCCCCGTCAGTGACAGCACGTTGTCCGACATTCTGACGAGCCAGCGGACGTTCGCTATGGTCGGCGCGTCCGACGATCCGAGCCGGCCGAGCCATGGCGTCATGGCCTACCTGCAGGCGCGCGGCTTCCGCATCATCCCCGTCAACCCCACGCTCGCCGGGCGCGAGCTGATGGGCGAGACGGTGTACGCGAGCCTGGCGGAGGTGCCCGGGCCGGTCGACGTCGTCGACATCTTCCGCCGGTCCGACGCCGCGCTGGGCGTCGTGCGCGAGGCGATCGCGGAGAAGGACCGCCTGGGCCTCAAGACGGTCTGGATGCAGATCGGCGTGATCAACGAAACCGCGGCGGACGAGGCGCGCGCGGCCGGGCTGACGGTCGTCATGAACCTGTGCCCCAAGATCGAGTACGCGCGGCTGATGCGCTGAGCCTGATCGTTTGAGATGGACGCGGATACGCGTCCACCGGGAACGTGAATCAGACTCTCAAACAAAGAGATAGAGCGCGTTCGCACCGCAGAAACCCAACCAATCTGAAGCGAACGCGCTCTGAGCTACTCGACGATCTCGAACCCGCCTTCGAGGTCCGCCGCCGCGCTGCCGCCCACGTAGACGCGGAACGGCCCCGGCTCGACGACCGCGTGTCCGTCGTCGTCGTGGTAGGCGAGATCCCGGGCCTTGAGCGTGAGCGTCACCCGCTTCTGCGCGCCGGGCGCGAGCGCGATCTTCTGAAAGCCCTTGAGCTCGCGCAGCGGGCGCGAGCGCGAGGCCACGAGTTGCCGCGTGTAGAGCTGCACGACCTCCTGGCCGGCACGCAGCCCCATGTTCTTCACCGTCACCGTGACGTCGATCTGCCCGCCCCGGTCGAGTTGGGACTGGCTGAGCTTCAGGCCGGAATAGTCGAACGTCGTGTAGCTGAGCCCATGGCCGAACGGGAACAGCGGCGTCGGCTTCTCGTCCACGTAGCCCGTCGTGTAGCGGTCGCCGGTGGCCGGGCGGCTGGTCGGCAGATCGCCGTACGAGATCGGGATCTGCCCCACCGAGCGCGGGAAGGTCATCGGCAGCTTGCCCGAGGGCGCGACCTCGCCGGTCAGCACCTCCGCCAGCGCCGTCCGCCCCTCCGTGCCGGGATGCCAGGCGATGAGGATCGCCGCCGCCTTGCCGACGGCATCAGTCAAGGTCAGCGGCCGTCCGGTTTCGACCACGAGCACGATCGGCTTTCCGACCTCGGTCAGCGCGTCGAGCATCTCCTGCTGCACGCCGGAGAAGCCGAGCCCAGCACGCGAGACGCCTTCGCCCGAGACCGTGCAGTCCTCCGAAAGCACGAGAACGACGACGTCGGCCTCCTGCGCGATGCGGATCGCGTCGTCCTTGTCCTTGAACGAGAGCCCGCAAGGATCCGCGAAGCCCTCGGAAAAAAGCAGCTTCTGCCGTCCGCTGATGCGGCTGAGAAGAGCGCTGAGCAGCGGCTCCGTCCTCGGCTTGTCGAGCTTGGCCGGGCCGTACCAGGAGTGGTCGTTGATGGAGAGGGCCGCCGCGCCGATCAGCGCCACGGTGCCGGAGTCGGAGGTGAGGGGCAGCGTCGCGCCGCTGTTCTTGAGCAGAACGAAGCTTTCCCGTGCAACCTGGCGCGCGCGCTCGCGCACTTCCGCCTCCGAAATGGCAGCCGGCGGCTGGCGCACCCCGCCCGGCGAATCCGCGAACAGCCCCATGCGGTATTTGACGCGCAACACGCGCCGCACGGCATCGTCCACCTCGGCCAGTGGAATCGTGCCGCGACGCACGGCGTCCTCGAGGTGGCGGTCGTAGGCGCGGCTCTCCATGTCGAAGTCGATGCCCGCGTGCAGCGCCTTGCGCGCCGCATCGGGGAGATTGGCCGCGACGCCGTGGTTCTTGAGCTCCATGATGGCGGCGAAATCGGACATGACGAGGCCGTCGAAGCCCAGGCGCCGCTTGAGAACATCCGTGAGCAGCCGCCGGTTGGCCGTCACCGGCACGCCGTTGACGGTGTTGAAGGAGGCCATGACGGTTTCCGTGCCGGCGTCGATGGCGGCCTGGAAAGGCGGCAGGTAGCGGTCGAACAGCTCGGGCACCGAAATCTGCGCGCCGTTGTAGTCGCGCCCGCCTTCCGGGGCGCCGTAGCCCACGAAATGCTTGGCGGCCGTCGCGAGCCCGCCCTTGCGGTAGCCGCGCACGCGGGCCGCCGCGAACGCCGCGCCCAGAGTGGCGTCCTCGCCGGCACCCTCGATGACGCGGCCCCAGCGGGGGTCCCGCGAGATGTCGATCATCGGCGCAAAGGTGAGGTTGATGCCCACCTGCGCGGTCTGGCGTGCGATGGCCTCGGTGGCGAGCTCGGCCAACTCCGGCCGCCATGTGGCCGCCCAGGCGATGGGGGTCGGGAAGGCGATATGGAAGGCGTAGATCGAATCGAGCGCGAACAGCAGCGGGATCTTGAGGCGCGATGCCGCATTCGCCTCCTGGAATTCCTTGACGTGGGCCGGGTTCACGGCGTTGAACACGCCGCCCAGGCGGCCCGCGGTCGTCGCCGTGAGCTGGCCCGCATGGGGGAAGGCGAAGGACGGGAAATTGAGCTGTCCGACCTTCTCCTGCAGGCTCATGCGCGCCATCAGGGCCGTGATCTTGGCCTCGATGGCCTGATCGGAGCCGTGTGCGGTCGCAGGTGTCGCAGAGGCAGAGGTGGAAACGAGAGAGGCAAAAAGCGTAAACAGCAAAAAGCCACGTTTCATCGATGCCCGGTGCCCTGTGCGTTTGCGAAGAGGTCATGGTATACGCACGCAAAGCCCCCGTACAATTCGCATCTTGTGAAGTGGGCCATGTGCTACAACATGTCCTCCCGCGTCGAGGCAAGCCCTTGGCCGGCGCCCATCTTCAGAGGACCCTTGGAAGGAGTTCACGATGCCGGTGACCGGCGTCCAGCCGAAGAAGCTCGATCTCGATCGCTCGGCGCACACGATGCTGCCGATCGAGCTCGACGGCGTGGAGTACGTCCTCGAGGCGCGGGCCTACGAGGGCAAGGACGAGCACACGCAGGCGATGGCCCTGATCAACCGCGGCACCGGACCCGACGCGGCGGAGATCCCGCTCGTGCGCGTGCATTCGGGCTGCGTGACCGGCGACATCTTTCATTCCCTGCGGTGCGACTGCCGGGCCCAGCTCGAGATCGCGCTGCGCCGCATCGTGACGACGCCCAACGGCGTCCTGATCTACCTGCCCTACCATGAGGGACGCGGCATCGGCCTCTTCAACAAGATCCGCGCCTATGCGCTGCAGGACCAGGGCCTCGACACCGTGGACGCCAATATCGAGATCGGCGCGCCGATCGACGCGCGCGACTACGAGCTGACGGCGGAAGTGCTCCTGAGCCTCGGCTTCGACAAGATCCGCCTGATGACGAACAACCCGACCAAGATCGACGCCCTGGAGCGGGCGGGCATCGACGTCGTGGATCGCATTCCCCTGGTCGTGCGGCCCGGCGCGCACAACGAGCACTATCTCGAGACCAAGCGCCGGCGCATGTCGCACAAGCTTTAGGCTGCGAGCTCGAAGCGCCCGCCGGGCGGCCCGCGTCCTACCACGCGAGCCCGCTCATGGCGGCGAGCGCCGGCGGCGCATCGGCCGTGAGCACGGCGGCGAGCTTGCCAGGGTCGATGGCGCCGTCGCGCATCGTCTCCTCGCGGTGGATGCCGCCCGCGATGAAGAGCGCGTCGAGCCCCGCGCCCGCGGCGCCCGCGAGATCCGTCCGCACGGCATCGCCGATCACGAGAATCTCCCTGTCGGAAACCGCCGCGCCCCGCAACTGCTCGGCCTTGGCGCGGGCCGCCGCATAGGCCGTCGCGTGCGGTTTTCCGGCCCAGTAGACCGCGCCGCCGAGCTGCGCGTAGGCGTCCGCGAGCGCGCCCGCGCAAAGGAAGAGCCGCCCGCCGACGTCGACCACGAGGTCCGGGTTGGCGCACACGAACGGCAGCGACAGCGCGTGCGCGCGCGCGAGCACGTCGCGATAGCTTTCGACCGTTTCGTTGACGTCGTCGTTGAGGCCGGTGCAGACGACCGCGTCGGCCGTTTCGAGCTCGGTTTCCTCCGCCGGCACGCGGTCGAAGAACGCGGCGTCGCGCGCGCGCGGGCCGATGAAGTAGAGCTGCCGGTAGCCCGCCTCGCGCACGTGTGCCAGCGCGATCTCGCCCGACGAGACGATGGCGTCATAGGCGTCCGGCGAAACGTGACGGGCTTCGAGCATGGCGACGACGCGATGCACGGGAACCGGCGCGTTGGTGAGCAGGATGACCGTGCCGCCCGCCTCGCGGAAACGGATCAGCGCGTCGGTCGCCGGGGTGTAGGCGCGCACGCCGTCGTGCACCACGCCCCAGACATCGCAGAAGAGCACGCGATAGCGGGAGAGCAGGTCACCGGCGTGATGGAGGATCGGCGTGGCGGTGGAAGACATGAGAATCCGGAGGAGAGAATGCGGGCGAGGGGCCGGACCCTAGAGCATTTTCCGACGAAGTGGATACCGGTTTCGTCGTAAGAAAATGCGACAAACAAGACTCTCGAGCGTCGGATCCTGTTCTATCGGATCGGAAACCGCTCTAGGCAACAACCGCCGCAGAATCCGGTCCGCTCGCCGCGCAAAGTCGCCGCTTCACGCGAGTTGAACGCGGACGAGCGCGCCCGAGCTTGCGATGCGTCCGCGCCAGGCGATTCGCCAGGCTGCTGACTTCACGCCGAAGGCCGGCGACGCCCAGCCGCCGCCGGACCCCAGCTCGCCGCCGCGCCGCAGGATGATTTCGCCGGGCGTATCGAAATGCAGGATGACGGCCTCCCCCTGCGCAGGCTGGACGACGACGGACGACCCGTCCAGCGTCGCCTCGCAGCTCGGCGCTAACTGGAAGACGATCTCGACCGGAAGCGGGGAGACCGTGCCGATCAGCCGGTCGCGAATCGAGAACCCGCCGTCAGTCGCGGTCACGACGCGCTCGTGCGTCACGCCGGACGTGCGCTGGTAGCCGTCATGGGTGGCGCGAAGCAGCCAGTCCGGGCCGCCCCGCGACTCGCCGAGCTCAGCGTGCGCCTTGTGCCCCCAGTTGAAGGCGCCGGAGATCTCGCTCTGATTGGCGCCGCCGAGCGAGAGCGTGTTGTGCGCGAGGGTGCCGCGGAACCAATCGCGCCACGCGCCGCCCGAGTGATAGAGGAACGTGCCTGGATCGACGAACAGCGGGCGGCCGTCCACGGCCGCGATGACGGAGAGCGCATCGGCGTGCCCATGCGCGGCGATGGAGAGGTAGCCGAGCGGGCCATGGTCGAGGGCGAGCGTCAGGTCGCGTCCGGCCCGCGTCTCGCGCACGACCGAAAGCCCGCCTGCAGCGAACGTCTCCAATCCCTGCGGCGCATCGCCTTGGGCAGGACTCCCGAAAACGGCGTCGCGCAGTTGCGGCGCAACCGCCGGCAGGCGCGACGGCTGGCCCGTGAACCCCGCGATCGCGCGCGCCACCGAGGCCGCATAGGCGGGCTCGTGCGTGGCGAGGGAGAGCACGCGGCCTTCGTCGTCGTCGCCGATGGCCGGCGTGCGCCCGCGAACGTCCGCGATCCAGCCGATGAAGTGCGCGAACCGGCTGAGCCGGTCCGTCACGGAAGGAGGCAGGGGTGCACCGGCCCCGCGTGCCGCGAACGCCGACAGCAGGATCAGCTCCGCCGTAAACGCGCCGTAGGTCGGGGACTGTTCGGCCGGCGTGCCGTCCGCGAGGATCTGAAGGTCCGTTTCGCGGATGAGCACGCGCCGCGCGTCAGCTTCGCGTGCACCCGCGCGCGGCAAATCTGGGAGCGCTAGCGCGACGATCAGCGACGCGGCCGCCTCCGCCACGAGGTGATTGTTGGCCGACGAATAGCGCGACGGATAGCGCGCGATCCAGAACGCGTGCGCGGCGAGCAGCGCGCGGACGCGGCGAACGGTGTCCGCCGAAAGGCGCTCCCCCGCGAGGCTCGTCACGACAAGAAGGCTGATCGCCCGCAGTGCGCATTCGATGCCCGAGTTCCACCCCAGGCCCCGGAATGGCGGGTTGGCGTCGTACCAGCTCGCGATGGCGGCTTCGATCAGCGTCAGCGCGCGCGCGTCGCCCGTCAGCGCCACGTGCGCGGCGAGCGGCTGCAGGAACTGCAGCCGGTTGAACTCCCAGACGTACTTGATGTCGCCGAAGCGGCGCTCGTGCCGGTAGGCGATGTCGAACGTATAGGCGTCCGCGCCGGGCCAGAGCCGTCCCGTGACGGGGTCGAGCCGCCAGTGCTCGGCCGGAACCGTCGTCCCCGGCCAGCGGCGCGGCCAGTCGCGGCCGAGCGCGCTGAACCCGCCGTCGAGGAGACGGCGGGCGCTCGCGGCGATGGCGTCGCGAAGCTCGGGCGAAGCACGCGCGAGGGCGTCACGAAGCCCCGGAACGACGGGCGCCGGGCCATCCGATGCATAGCGGGGCCAGCCTTCGGCGAACGTGCGCGCCATGGTCTTGCGGCGCAGCTCCTCGACGCGGTGAAGGATCTCGCCCGGGCTCATGCTCTTCAGGCGGCGGATGTACCAAGAGAGCGACATCTAAATAAGGGCCTCCGTCCAGATCGCGGTCAGGCGCGCCATGTAGGGGGCCATATCGAGATGACGGCGGTGGTAGTCTTGTGCCGCGCGGCCGAGCTTGCGGCGGAGCTGTGGGTCCTGAACCAGCTTGCGCAATGCCTCTGCAAGGGACGCGGGATCGCCCGGCGACACCAGCAACCCGGTGTCGCCGTCGCGGATGATGTCTTCGACGGCCCCCACGGGTGTCGCGACGACGGCGAGCCCCGCCGACATGCCCTCGATGACGGACATGGGCAGGTTCTCGTCGAACGACGGCAGCACCAGAATGTCGGACGAGGCCAGCAGCGCCCGCGCTTCGTCGGGGCCGACCCAGCCCGGCACCGTGATGCGCGCGGAAAGACCGAGCGCCGCGATCCGCTCACGTGTCTCGGCGACGTCGCCGTCGCCCGCGATCACGGCGCGCCAGCCTTCGATGCCGGAGATCCGATGCAGGGCTTCGACGAGCTCCGGCACGCCTTTGCGCGCGCCCACGCGTCCGAGGAAGAGGAGGACAGGGCCCTCCGCATCGGGCCGCGGCGCGCTCGGCGCGATGGCCGCGGTGGCGTTCGGCAGGATGACGATGCGGTCGCGCGCCTCCGGCACCCGCTCCGCGATGAAGTCCTGCCAGACGCGCCCGAGCACGATCACGCGCCGCGCCCGCGCGAGAAGCTGGCGCGCGTTGGCCTTGAGCGACGGACTGGCATTGTCGAAAAACGTCCGGAAGCGCGAGCCGTGCAGATGCACCACATAGGGAACGCCGAGCGCATGCGCGGCCTTGCCGACGAGCACCTTGCGGCGCGTGCTGCCGTCGCTCGACAGATTGATGTGGAGCAAGTCGGGACGGTTCAGCACGCGGAGGATCGCAAGACGGATCAGAAATGTCCCGAGATAGAACGGCGACGCCCAGAGCGCGCCGGGTCCGCGCGTCACGCCGAACGAGACGTCGCATGCCCCGGCGTGGCCCTCGTTAACGTAGTCGCGGACGGCATCCATCAGGCGGTCGATGCCGCCCTTGCCGCCGCGTCCGAGCGGCGTTGCCACGAGCACGCTGAGAGGCGCGCCTGCGTTCTCCGGTCTTTGCCCGCCGCCCATATCGCCGAAATCAGTCCGTTTGCTGCCGTACCCCATCCGCGCGTCCTTGCCAGCACTATGCCAGCCTGGAGCGCGGGGAGCCGAAGGTTAATATCGGGTCCCCACTCCTACGACGTTATTAACTGGATTCAGAGCCTTAACGCGCCTTGCGACCCCTGCGAGCGCATTGTGGCGGCGATTTTGAATGGAGCCCGCTGAGTTCGGGCATCACGAGAGCCGTTACAGTGAAAATTGCGATTTTTGGTCTTGGGTATGTGGGCATAACCGGGGCCGCCTGCCTATTAGGCGAGGGCCATACCGTCGTCGGCGTGGAGATCAGCGAGCAGAAGGCGCGCACGATCGCGGCCGGCCGTTCGCCGATCGTGGAAACCGGCGTCGACGAGCTGCTGGCTGAGGGCGTCCGGAACGGGCGCCTCTCCGTCGTTGCGACGGCCCGGGAAGCGGTCGCGGACGCCGACGTCGCGATGGTGTGCGTCGGCACGCCGAGCGCGCCCGACGGCTCCCACAACATGACCTTCATCATCAACGTCTCGCAGCAGATCGCCGGCGCGCTGAGCGAGGTGAGCCGCACGACGCCGCTGACCGTCGCCTACCGCTCGACCATGCGGCCGGGATCCATCGACGACCTCATCGCGCCGATCTTCGAGACGGCGCTGGGGGAGAAACGCGCGACCGCGGTCGAGCTCGTCTACAACCCCGAGTTCCTGCGCGAGACCACGGCCGTGGCCGACTACCTGGCACCGCCGAAAATCGTCGTCGGCACGGCAGACGGCAAGCCGTCGGCCCGCATGACGGAGCTGTACGCCAGCATCGAAGCACCGACGTTCATCACGGGCTACCGCGAGGCCGAGTTCACGAAGTTCGTGGACAACACGTTCCATGCCGTGAAGGTCGCGTTCGCCAACGAGATCGGGCGCTTCTGCGTGTCGCTCGGCATCGACGCCGCCAAGGTGCACGAGATCTTCATCTCGGACCGGAAGCTCAACATCTCGCCCTATTATACGCGCCCCGGTGGCGCATTCGGCGGCTCGTGCCTGCCGAAGGACGTGCGCGCGCTGCAGTACCTGTCGGACGATACGGGCGCGAGCGCCTACCTCATCGAGTCGCTGATCAAATCGAACGACGCGCACAAGCGCTTCCTCTACGAGCATGCGACGCGCGACCTGCCCAAGGGCGCGCACGTCCTGATGGTCGGGCTCGCGTTCAAGCCGGGCACCGACGACCTGCGCGAAGCCCCGCAGCTCGATCTCGCCCGCCGCCTTCTGCAGAACGGCTATCGACTGTCGATCCTGGATCCCGCGGTGAAGCCGGGCCAGCTCGTCGGCCAGAACCTCGGTTACGCGTTCGCGCACCTCCCCAACATGGCGAAGCTGCTCGTGTCGGAGGAGGTCGCGGCCAGCACGGCTTACGACCGCATCATCGACACGAACGGGCGCGCCAAGAAGCTCTCCCTCGTGTCGGCTCCCATTGTCGACATCAACACGCTCTAGCACCCATGGCCCATGTAACGTCGCTCACGCCCCTCGAAACGGAAACCGCCGTCGGCGCGCTTCCGCTCGCGGATCGCAAGGTTCTGATCATCGTCGAAAACCTGCCCGTGCCGTTCGACCGGCGCGTGTGGCAGGAGGCCCGCGCCTTGAAGGCGGCCGGCGCGGAGGTCGCGGTCGTCTCGCCGACCGGCAAAGGGTTCACCGAGACCTACGAGTGCCTCGAGGGAATCCATGTCTATCGCCATCCGCTGCCCGTCGAGGCGAACTCGGCAGTAGGCTATGCCCGGGAATACGGCGCCGCGCTCTACCACCAGATGCGCCTCGCGTTCAAAGTCTGGCGCACGCACGGCTTCGACACGCTGCACGGCTGCAATCCGCCGGACCTGATCTTCCTGATCGCGCTGCCGTTCAAGCTGATGGGCAAGCGCTACGTCTTCGATCACCACGACATCAATCCCGAGCTGTACGAGGCGAAGTTCGACCGCCGCGACATTTTCTGGCGGCTGATGCGCCTGTTCGAATGGCTGACGTTCAAGACGGCCAACGTCGTGATCTCGACCAACGAGAGCTACAAGCGCATCGCCATCGAACGCGGCGGCAAGCGTCCCGACGATGTCTTCGTCGTTCGCAGCGGACCGGACCTGAGCCGCGTGCGCCACGCCGAGCCGAATGCCGCCCTTCGCAAGGGGCGCCGCCACCTCGTCGGATACGTCGGCGTCATGGGCGAGCAGGAGGGCATCGACCTGCTGCTCGAAGCGGCGCGCCACATCGTGCACGACCTCGGCCGCGACGACGTGCAGTTCTGTCTCGCGGGCGCGGGGCCGAGTCTCGAAAGCCTGAAGGCGGACGCGGTGCGCCTGGGCGTGGCCGACGCGGTGACGTTCATGGGCCGCGTGCCGGACGCGGAGCTCTTCGAGATGCTCTCGACGGCGGACGTCTGCGTCAATCCGGACCGCGTCAACCCGATGAACGACAAGTCGACCATGAACAAGATTCTCGAGTATATGGCGCTGGGGAAACCCATCGTGCAGTTCGAGGTCACGGAGGGCCGAGTCAGCGCCGGCGAGGCCTCGCTCTACGCGAAGCCGAACGATCCGAAGGATTTCGCCGAGAAGGTGCTGGAGCTGCTGGCCGATCCGGCGGCCTGCGCGCGCATGGGCGCCTTCGGACGTCACCGCGTCGAAACGCAGATGGCCTGGACGTATGAAGTGCCGAACCTCATTGCCGCTTATCAGCGCGTCGGCGGAAAGCGCTGACGTGGACGCACCATGACGGCGGCAAACCCACCGGCGGCGCGCGTCGTCCATATCATCTCGGCCCTCGTCGTCGGCGGCGCGGAGCGCTTGCTCGTGGACCTCATGGTGGCGTTGCGCCCGCACGAGCGCGCGCAGGCCGCCGTCGTCGTCATGAACGAGGCCGATCCGGCGCTGCTGGCTCGCCTCCAGGACGTGGGTGTCCGCGTCGAGGCTCTGGGTCGCGCCCGCGGCTCGCGCGATCCGCGGTATCTGGCGCGGTTGCTCGACATCGTGGGACACGGGCCGGTCGTGATCCACGCCCATAACCGTGGCAGCAAATTCTGGGCGATGCTCCTGCGCGCGTTGCGTCCCCGGTCGCGCCTTGTCTTCACGGTTCATGCGATGAACGTCGTGACGCGCTACGGCGCGCTCCACCGCAAGCTGCACAACCGGCTGGTGGACCGCACCATCGCGATCTCCCGCGCGGTCGAGCAGGATTGCCGGCGCAGCGGCATCGCCAACACGGTGGTCATCCGCAACGGCGTCGACATCGCCCGCTTCCGTCCGCCGGTCGAGGAGGCCCAGTGCCGCCTCGAGCGCGAGCCGCACCGTGTGCCGGAGATCCTCACCGTGGCGCGGCTCGTCCATGCCATCAAGGGCCAGGACGTTCTGATCGAAGCGGCCGGGCGTCTCAAGGCGCAGGGCCAGCCGGTGCACGTGACGCTCGTCGGCTCGCCCTCGCGCGACCAGCCCGAGACGCCCGCGCTGCTGCGCAGCCTCGTCGCCCGCGACGGCCTTGCGGACAGCGTGACCTTCCTGGAAGGTATCTCCGATGCGTCAGCCACTCTGCGCGACGCCGACATCTGCGTGGTGCCCTCGCGCGAGGAAGGCTTCGGCCTCGTGATCGTCGAGGCGATGGCAGCCGATGTCCCCGTCGTGGCCTCCCGCCTCGATGGGCCCGCCGAGCTGATCGTGCCGGGTCTCACCGGGGAGCTGGCGAACGCGGGCGATCCGGACGACTTCGCGCGCAAGATTGCCGGCCTCCTGGCGGATCGCCCGCGCGCCTCGCGCATGATGCGGCAGGCGCGGGCCGTGGCGCGGGCGCACGACATCGCAACGATGCGCGATGCCTATCTCGCTCTCTACCGCAGCCTTGCCGAATAGAGCCGGTTGAGGCTCAGGCGCGGGAGCGGCACCGGCCGCATCAACACCAGCACCAGCAGCGTGACGATCGACAGCACGCTCGATTTGCCGGCGAGGCTGAGCGACGTCGTCGCCGTGGCGATGAAATAGACGAGCGGCAGCGCCGCGCCGGGCTTGCATCGCCGCACGATCGTCCAGCAGTGGGCGAAGAGCGCCGCGAAGATGAGGAAGCTCACGACCAGTCCATAGGAGAGCGCCATGCTGAGCCAGAAGCTCTCGATGCCGCGCTCGAGGCCGAAGTTCGTCTGCCACGTGGCCACCTGCCGCGGATCGGGGGCGAAAATCAGATCCTTGAGCGGGATGTGCGAAAAGAGCTCGAGCATGTCGAGGCGCGTCTGTGAGCTGCCCGTATCGTTGGCGAAGCGATCCAGCAGCTTGTCGAAGAAGTTCGAGTGGGCCAGGTAGAGAACCGCCGCAAGGCCCGCCGGAAGGGCGAGGATCGAGCCCATCATCACGCGGGTGTCGAGCCGCGCGCCATTGAGCACGGCGAGGGCTTTCCGCCCCGCCAGCAGGGCCAGAACGACGAGCAGGAGCACCAGCGCGCCGCGACCGCCGAAGGCTGTCATCGCCGCGAAATTCGCCGTGAAGGCCGCGATCCGCACCGGCGCCGAAAGATCGCGCCCGCCCCCGCATCCCAGGATCACGAGGTAGGTTCCGGTGATCATCGCGTTGGCGAGCGGATGGCCGAGCAGCGCGCTCGCGCGCCATTCGTAATTGAGATTTTCGCCGTCGATGACGAACGGCGTCAGCCGCCACCCCGTCAGGTATTCGCCGATGGCGAGCGTCGCGTTCGCGAGCATGATCACGTGGATGAGGCGCGCGAGCGTCTGCCCGCGCTGCTCGGGGAGCTTCGCGAGCAACAGGAGAAGCATGGCCGGAGGGACGAACGTCTCGATGACGGCCGTGACGGGAATCTTCGTGATGAGCCCCGCATGCGCGACCGCGAGCGTCGCCGCGGTTCCCATCGCCAGCGCCGCCGGGGTTTCCTTGAGCCAGTATACGAGGGCGCCGAGCGGATTGCCCGTGCCCGCCGCCGTGAGCAGCAGCACCACGCCGAGGTAAAGCGTGGTGGGATGAAACTTGGTCAGCACGTTGCCGCCGGCGTCGCTGTAGTCGAACCCCAGCATGGCCAGCGCGAACGACGAGATCGTCATCACGCCGATCGTGTAGATCGCGAGCGCCGCCGTCAGCAGGGGGCTTTCGTCGCGCGCCAGAGGCAGGGCCGGCATACGCGCCCCTGCGAGCCGATGCGGCGCGAGCGGATACGCGGTCACTTGCCGCTCGCGTCGGCGTTGTTGAGCACGATGCCGGCGATCTTGTCCTGCACCGGCGCGAGAACGCGCAGCGTGTCGTCGAGCGCGGTCTGCGAGGTCTCGCCCGATCGCGCGACGATGGTCACGCGATCGGCAAGGGCGAGCAGCGCGGAGCCGGATTCGTCCTCGGCCAGAGAGCCCGCATCGATGATCACGAGATCATAGTCGAGCGCGGCCGCAGCGAGATTGGCCGCAAGGCGGCGCCGCTCGGCCCGCTTCAGGAGCCGCAGGTCGGCCGACGCCAGCGGAAGGAACGCGAGGCTCGACTTCGCATCGCGCACGGTATGCTGGCCGAGCGCCTCCGCGTTTGCCAGGAGCGCGGCCCAATCCGGCTTGAGATCGGGCGCGAGCGTCGAGGAGAGCGAGGCCTTCGCCGAGCACGCATCGACGAGAAGCACGCGTTCGCCGCGCAGCGCCCCGGCCTGCGCGAGAGCGAGCGCCACCGACGAGGTACCCGTGCTCTGGGCCGCCCCGACCATCATGACGGCCGTCGGATAATCGGGATGGCGATGCTGCTCGATCGCCGAAAGCAGTTGCAGGATGCTCTGGCGGTAGGCGCTTTCGGCCGCGCCGTCCGGCTCGGACACCGCAACGAGCGCCCGCCCGAGCTCGTCGTCCCCCGCCGTGCCGGCCTTTTTCAGCGTCGACGACCGGCGCGGAATGCGCAGAAGCGAAGGCGAGGACGGCGAGAGCGCAGGAACGGGGAACAGGGTGTGCTCCACCAGCGCGCTCGTGCGCGACGTCGGCCGCACCGTCGGATCGAGCTGCTCGCCCGCGAGCGCGCGCACGATGCCGAGGCCGAGGCCGGCGCACGCGCCGAGGCCCAGCACGAGAATGTTGATCGGCCAGCTCGGCAGCGCCGGCGCCGTCGCCGGCGAGACGACGCGCGCATAGGGCACCGAGATCTGCTCCTGCTCCCGCGTTTCCTTGGCGCGCTGCAGGAAGGTACCCAGAACCTCGCGGCTGGTGGCGACGTCCTGCTCGAGCTCGCGCAGCTTGATCTGCGCCGTGGTCGTGCGCGAGACCTCGGCCTTGCTCGTTTCGAGGATCGACTGCAGCTCGCGCTCGCGCCGCATCGCGACTTCATGTTCCGTCGTCAGCGCGCCCGAGATGCGCCGCAGCTCGGCGTCGATCTCGGCCTGGATCTCGCCGAGCTGGGAGCGCGCTTCGATCAGCACCGGATGACGGCTCTTGAGCTGGGAGGCGAGCGAGGCCACGCGCCGCGACACCTGCGCATGCTGCTCGCGCAGGCGCTGGATCGTCGGCGACTTGACCGCCTCGGGCATGAAGTCGAGCGCCTCGCTCGACGCGCGCGCCGCGCGCACGGCAGCGAGCCGGCTCTTCGCCTCGGCCGCGGTCGACCGCGCCGACACGAGCTCGCCGTTGAGCTTGCCGAGCTGCTGCTCGTCGAAGATGCCGCCTTCCGAGACCGTGATGCGATTGCGCTGCTTGAAGTCGTCGACGCGATCCTCTGCCTGGCGAACCTGGTCGCGCAGCTCGCCGAGGCGGCTGTTGATCAGCTCGTTGGCGCGGCGCTCGTCGTCGGCGCGGGCGGAGGCTTGGTTCTCCATGTAGAGGCTGACGAGGGCGTCGTTGATCTGCGCGGCTTTCGTCGGCGAGCTGGCCGTCACCTCGATCTCGACGATGTAGGTGCGCTGCGCGCGAATGATCTTGATGCGCTTGGCGACCTTGGTCGCGGCGAGCGCCTTGAGCGACGTCGGCTCGGCGGAGGGGCCGAAGAAGAGCGTCTTGAGCTTGGTCAGCGGGCCCGTGCCCGTGAACTCGCTGTCCTTGTCGAGGCTCAGCGCATCGACCAGGCGCAGCATCATGGTCTCCGATCCGATGATCGCGACCTGGCTGTCCACGATGGCGAGATCCGCACCCGTGCTGTTGGGCGTGATCGCATCCTCCTTCACGATCCGGCTCGGATTGGGATTGATGAAGAGAACGGAGCTCGACGTGTAGCTCGGCGGCGTCATCGCGAGGTAGAGCACCGCGAGCGCCAGCGCGATCAGCGTGGACGAGATGATCTGAGGCAGGCGGCGCTGCAGGATGCCCGCAAGCCCTGCGAAATCGGTGGTTCCGGCGCCCCCCTGGGCCCCAGCCATCGCGTAGCTAGAAGTCGTCATCATGTGTGGCGCTCGATCTGCCGGGTGCATCGGCCGCTTCTTGAAGTGCACACACAAATGTGCCCTTTCGGTGCCGAATGAAAGATGTCATTAATCAATTGGTTACCGACCCAAATTGACACAACGCAGAGCCATTCGTTCAATTTTTGGGCCGATTTTTCGTTTGTTGGCGGACAAAAATGTGATTATCGAAATTAAGGAAATCTTTACTAAGCTATTGAGGACGGGGGCAGAACCGGCCATGTAGGTCTCGGTTGCCGCAGCAAGAACGCGCGGCACGACAGGGGTTGATTTTCGCGTACCCATGGAAATTTCACTCAAAGTTGCCCGCCGCAACGCCGAGGCGGCGCCCGCGCGCCAAGGCGTGCCCGCCGCCGTTTTCGGCCTCGGATTGGGCGCTGCGCACCTGGCCATCGTGCTCGCGACGGCGCTCGCGACGGGCGCGGCGTGCGATCTGCTCGCAGCCGGGCGCATTCAGCACCTATCGTCGTACGCGCTGGCCGGCCTGCTGACGGGCCTGCTCTATGCCATCCCGCAGCTCGTGACGGACGTCTCCACGCGCTGGCCGGTCGAGCGGACCGCGCAGACCTCCAATCGCGTCTTCGAGATCTGGACGTTCGCGAGCTTCATTCTGGCGCTCGTCGCCTCGACCCGGGACCCGCAGCTCGCGCCTGCGGTCTTCCTCGTCGTCTTCTATGCCGCCGGGCTCGTGGCTTTGACGATGACCGCCGTCGCCTCGTCCGCGATGCGCCGGCGCCTCGTCGAGAGCGGCCGCATCCGCGGGCGCCGCATCATGCTCTACGGCCTGGCGAGCGAGCTCGACGGCATGGCCGCGCTGGCCACCAACGGCCGCGAAGGCCTGCACGTCGTCGCGGCCGCCGCGATGCCCGTGGGCACCCATTCCGACAGCCGCCCCTCCATGCTGAAGTCGCTCGACGACGTCGTCTCCCAGGCCCGCGCCTTGAATGTCGACGACATCATCGTGTCGAGCGCGGCGCTGCACGACGCGGACATCGTCGCGCGCCTGTCGAACATTCCGGTGGCGATCCACATCCAGACGCCGATGCCGCTGGACCACTACTCGGGCGGCCGCATCACGCAGTTCTCGCGGCTTTCCGCGCTGACGGTCTCCGTGCCGCCGCTCGCGCCGCTTCAGAGCGCGTCGAAGCGCGCGTTCGACATCGTGGCCGCCGCCTCGGCCTTGCTGCTGCTATCGCCGCTCCTGATTGTCGTTGCCGTCATCATCAAGGCGACCTCGCCCGGCCCGGTGCTGTTCCGCCAGCGCCGCCGCGGCCTCAACATGCGCGAGTTCCGCATCTGGAAGTTCCGCACGATGACCGTGACGCAGGACGGCCGCGATCTCGCGCCGGCCGACCAGGACGAAAAGCGCCTGACGTGGATCGGCCGCCACCTGCGCCGCACGAACATCGACGAGCTGCCGCAGCTCCTGAACGTGCTGACGGGCGACATGACGATCGTCGGCCCGCGCCCGCACGCGCTGGACGAGGACGCGCTGTTCGCGCAGTGGATCGAGACCTACCCCTCGCGCGCGAAGGTGGCCCCCGGCATCACCGGCTGGGCGCAGGTGAACGGCTGCCGCGGCCGGGCCTCCAACGTCCAGGCCATCCGCCGCCGCGTCGAGTATGATCGCTTCTACATCGAGAACTGGTCGATGATGTTTGACCTCTACATCATCCTGCTCACGGTTTTTTCACCAAAAGCCTATCGAAACGCCCGCTAACCGAATGTTGAGGCCGCTCGCGCCGGCCGGTTAAAGCGATGTTATGGTGGCGGCTGTAGGCTGCGCGCTCACGTATTGCTGTCTGAGCCCGAGGAGTTTTGTCATGCGTTTACGGGTTTTCTCACTGCTCGCGGCGCTCGCCGCCCTGATCGCCCTGCCGGTCGCGGCCGAGGCCGGCCATCGCGCCCCGCGCGGCTGGAGCGGCGTGCAGGACGTCCACCACTACGGCTACTATCCGCGCTACCGTCACGTTTATCACCGCTCCTACTACACGGACCCGTACGCGTACGATTACGAGCCGCGCCGCTACTATCCCTACTACAACTCGGGCTACTGGCGCCCGACCTACGAGCTGCGCTACCGCCGCGCCTGCTGCCGTCCTGAGCTTCACCTGCCGCGCTACTATCAGGCGTGGGGCTATCCGAAGCGTCGCTACTACAAGCATCATCGCAAGTGGCATCACCATCATTACGGCCGCCGTCACCGTCACTGGTAGAGATCGGCGCACCGTTCCATCTGTCGTAGATACAAAGGCCGCTCGCTCGAGCGGCCTTTGGCGTTTTTCGGGCACCGTTGCACCGCGTTCATGCCCTATTCATGCGCGAGGATGTTTCCTGCTGCTGTGAACTTTTCCGCCCTGCTTCGCGTTGTGCGCGGCAGAGTGATCCTTGAGATGGGACTGCACCCATGATGAAGAAAATTACCAATGCGCTGATGGCGGCCTGCCTGGTCGCCGGCATGACGGCCTCCTCGATCCAGCCTGCTGAAGCCGGCCGTGGCGGCCGCGTCGCGGCGGGTGTTGCCGCGGGCATCATCGGCCTCGGCCTGCTCGGCGCCTACGCCAATGCGCGCGACCGCGATTATTATCGCCACGCTGGCGAATGCTATCCCGGCCCCGAGGAATGCGGCTGGCGCAACCGCCGTTGCTTCACCAACAGCTGGGGCGACACGGTTTGCCGTGGCGGCCGCTGGACCTGCTGGCGTCCGACCTACTGCGACTGACGCAGGCGCGCGGACCGACAGGTTCGCCTAACGAATGTGGACAAGGGTGGCGTCGCAACGCCGCCCTTGTTTCGTTTTGCGTGCTCGTTTCGCGCACGCCGTGTGGGGGGCGTTGTGTGCGACTCAGGATGACGCGCGGCTGCGCGCCGTCGCCGCCCAGTGCAACGCCACCGCTGCCGCATTCGACACGTTGAGGCTGGCGAGCGGGCCGCCGGTCGTGATCGAGACGAGCCGGTCGCAGGTCTGCTGCGTCAGCTCGCGCAACCCCTTGCCTTCGGCGCCGAGCACGATGGCGCTGAGGCCGTCGAACGTCTCGTCCTCGAGCTTCGCCGCGGAGGCGCCTTCGAGGCCGATCAGCGTGAAGCCGAGCGCCTTCAGCTCCTCCATCGTCTTGGCGAGGTTCTGCACCGGCAGCACGGGAATGAGATCGAGCGCGCCCGAGGCCGACTTCGCGAGCACGCCGTTGAGCGGCGGGCTGTGGCGGCGCGTCATGATGAGGCCCGCCGCGCCGAACGCCGCCGCGGAGCGGAGCACGGCGCCGAAGTTGTGCGGATCGGTCACGTGATCGAGCAGAACGAGCGGCCCGTGCGCGCGCGTGCGCGCCACGAGCTCCGCGAGCGTCGGCTCCTCGAGGGGGCGGGCTTCGAGCAGCAGACCCTGGTGCACCGTGTCCGCGCCGAGCAGATGATCGAGGTCGCCGGGCGTAGCGCGATCGATCGGCACGCCGCGCGCCGCGATCACGTCCTGCAGCCGGCGCTCGGCGTTCTCGGTGGCGAGGAGCCTGAGGACGCCCCGTTGCGGGTTCCGGAGCGCCGCTTCGACGGCGTGACTGCCGAAGAGCCGCACGATGCCGTCGTCGGCAGGCAAGGGCCGCGTCGGCGCGCTGGGCTTGCGCCCGCGGCTCGGCCCCGGCCCGCGTGGGCTCCACGAGCCGGAACCCTTTGGTTTGCGGCGGAAACTCCCGGCCGGACGGTCTTTCATGGTCGTGCGCGCTCCGGTTCGAGGAAAGCCGCTGAACGCCAGACCCATACGGGTTTTCACCTGCTTTTCCAATTGACATTGAGGGGCGGCCTTACCATAAGGACGGGCGTTGCCCTGCCGCTCGGCGAGCGCAGGGCCGTTTTGTTTGAAGCGCTTCGCTTTATCGAGCCACCGCCCTCGTCCGGGGGCGTGTCGCGAGGCGCCAAGGATTGGTCACGGAGGGGTGCCCGAGTGGCTAAAGGGGACGGACTGTAAATCCGTTGGCTTCGCCTACGCTGGTTCGAATCCAGCCCCCTCCACCAGTCCTCACAAAGCTACACCGTTGAAATTGTTGAAAGAACGCCTTCTCTCTGCGGGGTATAGCGCAGCGAGGCGGGGTTCTTACCAAGACAATGACCAGACAAATCCCATGTGCTGAATGGGTGGCTGGTCGCATTTCAACGGAGCTTCCACGATGTCGAGAACACGTGCGCCAGCCGTCCCCCAGAGAGTGAATGGATATTGGTACCTCGTCCGGCGCGTGCCGACCGAGTTCGCGAAGCTGGATCGACGGCGGCAGGTGATGCTGTCGTCTCGTATCCGGTGCAGTGATGACCCGCGGTGTGTGCAAGCGCGCAGGGTGGTCGAGCAGCTTGATGGGGAGTTGCACGCCTACTGGAACGACCTGAAGGCGGGGCGAAAGCCCGAGGCGCTGAAGCGCTACGAATGGGCTCTGGAGACGACGCGCCGGTTCGGCCTTGATTACGTCAAGGAGAGTGACCTGCTGCAATCGCAGCTTCTTGAAATTGTAAAACGCGTGGAGATGTTGACGCCTCTTGGCGATGAGGAACGCAAAGAGCTGCGGCCAGCGCTGCTTGGGGAAGTGGAGCCTCCCAAGGCGGGTCTGAAGGTTGCGGAAATGCTGACGAGCTTTGAGGGGGCTGTTGCGGCGTCGCTTCTGAAAAAGTCTCCGGGACAGCTCAGGCGGTGGCGGAAAACCCGGGAGACTGCGCTCAAGGTGTTCGTGAAGCTTGTGGGGAAGCACAAGCTGATGCGTGAGCTGACCGAGGACGATGCCTTCAATCTCCGGGACTACTGGAACAAGCGTGTGCTTGCCGGAGAGGTGGAGATCGACACGGCCAATAAGCAGATTGGCTATGTTGCGGCCATGTTCCGCGAAATCAACGTATTTGAACGCCTGAAGCTTGCGGACATCTTCCACCGCAAGATCATCAAGGGGGCCGAGAAGCGGCAGCGCGCTGCCTTCAGCGTTGGTCACGTTCAAGACGTGTTGCTGGCCGCCGGGGCGATGGACGCGCTTAACGACGAAGCGCGCGCAATCCTCTACGTGGTGGCGGAACTCGGGCTTCGCCCTTCAGAAGTGTGCGGACTGGAAGAACGGCACATCCATCTGGACGAAGCGATACCGTTCATCGAGATCAATGAGGATGGACGCAAATTGAAGAACAGGAATTCTATACGCACGGTTCCGCTTGTGGGGGCGGCGCTCGAGGCGATGAAGCATTTTCCCGGCGGGTTTCCCCGGTACAGGGACAAGAACGATGTGTTGTCGGCGACCGTCAACAAGCATCTCGTTTCAAATGAGCTGCTGGAGCGGGAAGGGCAAAGCTTCTATTCGCTTCGCCACACGTTCAAGGACAGGCTGCGGCGTGCCGGCGTCGGCGATGAGCTCATGAACAAACTGATGGGCCATGCGACGGGTGTTGAACCCTACGGCGATGGCTATGAACTGAAGAGGAAGCAGGAGGTCTTGCTGGGCATAGCGTTCAGGGCTCCGCCTGTCTCCTTTGGGCAGCAATCCGTGCCGCCCTTGCACGAACGTCGTCCGCACGACGTGCGGCAACGGCTTGCTCAAGGACGCGGAAAATTGAATCGGAAGCAGCAGGGTCGTCCAAAAGCTCGGCAGCCGTCTGCAGCGCTCGCTCAAGCCGTTCAAGACTGACGTGTGCAGCGTTGTCGGGGGTGCTCATGCGAAATCAATGATCACACCCGGCAACGGCTCGCAATGCGCTTGTTTATTGTGTGGGGCTAACGAGTTGAGTGGCGCGGCAATGGCGGGGTATCGCGTACTTAAAAAGTTTGTGAAAGGCGTTGTGCTCCGAAGACACAGGGGGATGGGTGTTTGGATGCCGGGGATGTGGTGCGTGGTGCATTGTTAGGCAGCGGATGTTGATCGACCTCTGCCGAGTGTGTGCATCGTGTACGCACGGTACAGCTGCGAAGCCAAGGCCCAGACGGTGAGAGGGTGCGTGTACGGCGCACCCGTTCCAGAAAAGAGACGGCCTCGCTGTGGCGCCCGTCTCTTTTTTTATAAGCGGCGGCCTTCAACCTTGAGCCTGGTCTAACCACGTGCTGATGGTCTGGTTGATCTCTTGAAGCTGTGAGCAGGGCAGATGTGTGGGCGGGTAACGCAGGCCAGTGACATCAAGCGCCTTGGACTTGGGCTGGCCACGGGTGACATGGTGGAGGCGCCTTTTGTGCCGCGCTACAACGGCGCGCCTAGCCAGCGGTTCATTCTCATTCGGCAGCACCCTGAGACCGGCGAGCGGACGCTGGACAGCCTTGCGTGGGGCCTCATCCCCAGCTGGGTGAAGGAGGCGAACGGCGGGCGCAAGCCTATCAACGCCAAGGCGGAGACCATCGCCACCCTTCCCTCCTTCCGGAATGCTTACAGGAAGCGGCGTTGCCTGTTCCCCATCGATAGCTTCTTCGAGTGGAAGGGGAGCAAAGGGGACAAGCAGCCCTATGCGGTGGGCATGAAATCGGGCGAGACTTTTGCGTTGGCGGCCATCTGGGAGAACTGGAGACCGCCGGGCAGCGAGGAATGGGTGCGGACGTTTGCGGTTGTGACGACGGAAGCCAACGAGCTGATGGCGGGCATCCATGAGCGCATGCCGGTGATCATCCCGCCCCTTGCGTATGACCGTTGGCTGTCGCCGCTTGAACCCGATCCGCGGGATCTGTTGATGCCTTTCGCCTCAGAACCGATGCGGCTTTGGCCGGTGAGCACACGGGTCAACAAGGTGCACAATGACGATGCGGCGTTGCTTGAGCCATTGGCGGCTTGAGCGGGCGACGCCTATCGCCTGCGGCGGCGTGAGGAGCGCGGGCGGTATGGCTCGGCGTTGAGGAAACCGGCGACGCTGTCGGCATCCAGGTGGAACGACTTCGGTGCCGTCGCGCGTAGAACCGCCTGCAACGCATCCTGAAGGGCTTTCGCAACCTTTTGCTCAAGCTCCCCCGCCGCTTGCTCGGAAAACGTCTCCACAGGCGCCGCAAGAGGCCAATAGCGTTCAAAACCAAAGCGGCGCTCCCCTTGCCGGGAGAACAGCTCAAGGAGTTTGTGCGCAAGCTTGCGCAGCTGGCGGTCATCCACATCCATGACGGATTATGGTGGCGTTGGGGAACGCCCCTGACCCCCTTCCCTTCTGTCAAAGAGAAGAAAACCCGCCGCAGGCGGTTTAAGCGGTTTTGAAGGTTATAAGGAAGAAGGTTTTAGATAAAGGTTTCAGGTCGCAGAACCTGAATCCCTAGAATGACTTGCATGGCACTTTTGGCGGCGTTGCACGGTCTGGACGGAATGATGCACGGGGCGGACGGAACGATGCACGGTTTGGACGGAACGATGCACGGCCCAAGGGCTGTGATGGACGGGCGGGACAAAAACAGGCGGGGGGATTTTTGTCCGAGATGCGGGTGGTGATGTACGGCAATTTTGTCCAAGCCCTGGATGTGATGCACGGTGTTTTTGTCCAAAGGGTGGGACGTGATGCACGGCCTTTTCGTCCAGCACGGCGGCTGTGCTGCATGGATGATCCGTCCGAATTGCAATGCTCCTCCTGACGGTGGCGGGAGGATCTCAGGCGAAGGCGGTCAGGATTTTTGTCCGGAAGCGAGGGTGTGAAGCACGGCGTTTTTGTCCAAACGGTTCCCGTGGCCGCGTCAGGTCGAAGCAAATGCGTTACGGAGTATGGGGTTAGGGCTGGTTGAGGTGATGCACGGGTTTTTCGTCCAAGGTGGACGATGTGATGCACGGAAATTGTGTCCCGCGTGTCTGCGCACCATTTAGGCTGCTGATTTCGTAGACATTCCTGGTAACGGAATTTTTGTCCAAAACGTGCGGTGTGATGCACGGCAAATCCGTCCAACCCTGCACGCGGCCATTTTTTGTCCAAGGGCCAAGGTGTGTGATGCACGGCAGTTTTGTCCATCAGGCTGCTTTGCGGTGCTCACCCTCCTTGTCGGGAAGCGCAATGCGGCGTGTCATGCGGAGTTTCTCGCCGTTCTTGGCGGGGAGGATGTCCAGGTTGAACTCCGGCAGGGGACAGAGTTTGGAATCCTCCACGATCTCCATAAGGGCCTTCCTGAACTTGGTGAACGGCTGGGCGGAGCCTGACTGCAGGTGCACGGTTTCAAGGCCGTAATCGGCGATGCCGCTGGTGCCGGCAGACCTGCGCGCCAGGCGGTAGATGTAGCGCGCAAGCGGCTTGGCGATGAGGAAGTAGTCCATGTGCAGCGTGAGGACGCTGGGTTTGTCGCTAGGGTTGACCACGCCGTTGTAAACCCATTCTGGGATGTCGATTTCGATCATGTCGATCTTGTTGGCCTTGGTGCGCGAGATGACCTTGTAGCGGCCGATGAGGTCGAAGGATTCGGACGCGCGCCGTTTGGCGGCATGGTTGAGGTTGGTGATCTTGATGCGGGTAGCCTGCAGCCGGTCAAGGGTGCCCTCGATGCGGTCGTATTGCCTGCCCCCCTGCCCTCTCCGGGTGAAGGCGAGGATTTCGCCCAAGGTGGGGCGGTAGCATCGCGGCGGCAGCGTGGGGCGGAGCCCCTTCTTCTCGGCGATGCGGTATTCCTTCATGGCGCAGGTGAGGCAGGTCACCATGTGGAGGAAGATGTCGTAGTCGAAGGCGGTGGCAAGACCCGTTTGCGCGCCCCCTTCGATGGTGATGATAGCGTCCGGCAACTCATAGCGGATGATGCCGTTCCGGCTGTTCTTGGAAAGCGAGAACGGCGCCACGTCCATGAGGTTCACATCGTCTTTGAGGGGGGCATCATAGGTGGGCGTAGAAAAGAACGAGAGTTGGTCTTCATCGAGCGGCGCTTCGCGCAGCGTGGCGCCAGGGTCCTGCGGGGGTAAGGGGATCTCGTGTTGGATGAGTTTCTTCACCTCGCCGAGGTGCAGGGCGTCGGCCATCCGTTTGAGGGTGAAGCGGAGCAGCGGGTCGGGTGTCGTTTCGAGGGCAAGGTCGGACAAGCGGCGCCGTGTGTAGAAGCGGCGCAGCCGCATCAGGGCTTCCTTGCTGAGGGGCGGCGCCTCCCCGTCATCGTCGATATGCGCAATGCGCGCGGCGACCTCCTGCAGGTATTTGTTCTTCTGATCGAGCGTGAGTTCGGAAAACTCCGCTTGCGGTTTGAGGGTGAGCTTAACGGCGGTCACGGGTCGGGGCTTTCGTTGTCTCCATGAGGTGATGTCTGTATTTCTGCAAATCCGCATTTCTGCATTTCTGTGCCTTAGGCGTCATGACGGAGCTCCCGCTTCGCGCGCCGCCCATCCTTCTTCATGTCCTCGGGCAAGACCGTGAAGTTGTCGTTCTTGAGCGCGGTCAGGATGATGTACTTGGCGCAGGCGCCTTGGTCGAAGCCGCGCTGGTTGATGGCCTTGAATAGGTAGGTTGGCAGGTCGAGCGTCATGCGCCGCGTCGGCCCCTCCTCCGGGTCGGCTTCCACCTTCTTGGTTCGGCGCGGTGCCGCAGCTTTCGCGGGTGTTGGGGTTGCTTGCTCGGTGATGGTTTCCGCGAGCGATGACGCGGCGGCGACCGGCAGCGCAATCACTTCCCCCGGCGGTTTGGCATTGTCGGGGTATGTGAGGTCGGGCACGTGGTTGCTCTCGGCGTAGGCGTTGACGGCCGCACGCGCCTTCTTGAGATCAAGGCCCTTGAAGCCTTCTTTGGGTTTGGCGGATGTCATGCCGCGGCCCTTTCTTCTTTGTTGTTCCCGATGATGGCGTTGATTTCGCCGAGCAGGTTGTCGATCTCCGAAATTGCCTTGGCGATGCCGGGACGGGTGGTGTCGGAGAAGTGTGGCGGCCTTCCCGTATAGAAGGGTTCGGTGTAGGCGGCGGGCCGCGTGTAGATGATGGTTTGGAAGCGCGGCAGGCCGTTGCGGTCGATTTCCCTCAATGTGTGGGCCTGGGCATTCGACAGCGAAGATGGCACGTCGTTGATGAGGATGCGGTGGTGGACGGGCTTCCCGACGCGCTTGGCGATTTGGAGAATGTCTGCCGCCAGTTTGGAAGCCTGGAGGGTGTCCGGCACGTTGAGTTTGCTGGGCGTGATGGTGAGGTCGGCGACAACGCCCAGCATCAGCATGTCTTTGGTCAAGGTTCCTGCGAGGTCGATGAGCACGTAGTCGTGCTTCAGCTCAAGGAAGTTCTGGAGGTAGGTGTCGATGGAAGCGGTGGGCGCCTTTTCGACGGTGAGGTTTGGGAAGGCGTCCTTGTTGGCGGTGCTGTCGTACCAGGCCCAGATGGTTTCGGTCTGGTCATAGTCGACGACGTGCACGAGCTTCCCCTGCTTTGCCAAGGCGCCTGCAAGGTTGAGGCATGTGGTGGACTTGCCCACGCCTCCCTTGGGGGAAGCGAAGGCGATGATGATGGGTTGGTGCGTGCTCATGGAACGTATGCTGTTGGCGCGCGCATTCCTTGTCCAGCGGGTCAGATGATTTGATGGGCAGTTGGGGGATGGGTATGTGACTTTTTTGTGCAACAAATGCAGAAATGCAGAAATGCGCAAATCAGGAAATGCGGAAATGAAGAAATACGGAAATGAAGAAATACGGAAGCCTGTAAACCCGCAAATACAGAAATGCAGAAATACAGTGAAGGGAGGCGGGGCAGAATAAGCCGTTAGCGCGTGTGGCGCGGGGCGT
Organism: uncultured Hyphomicrobium sp.; assembly: GCA_964386545.1. Classification (GTDB taxonomy): domain Bacteria; phylum Pseudomonadota; class Alphaproteobacteria; order Rhizobiales; family Hyphomicrobiaceae; genus Hyphomicrobium_C. Next base: position 159,458 of record CAYLSI010000001.1, on the reverse strand, counting down.
AAATGAGGGAATACAGAAATACAGACATGAAGAAATGCAGAAGTCCACAAATGCGGAAATGCAGAAATGCGGTAATCTGCAAATGAGGGAATGCAGAAATACAGAAATGAAGATATGAGGAAATGCAGAAGTCTGCAAATGCAGAAATACGGATGCCACGGTCGGGCGGTCGGGTCTGCAGCTGATAAGCCAGTGGCCGCTTACAATTCTGGGGAGGGTGGCAAGGAGAGGGCGACGGCCGCTGGACGCACCCAGATCGGCATCGCATTGAGGGTGAATGTGGCGCCCGACCACGCGAGGAGAAGTGTGGTTCCCATCACTCCGGCGATGGCTTCGGCGGCTTTGGGTGGGACGGCGTTGCCGATGCGTTCGCGCCATGCGGTATCGGAGAGGCCTTCCAGTTCGAGATGCTCTTCGGGGTCGAGCAGCGATTGAAGGGCGGCAAGCTCCAGAGTGGTGAAGGGGCGGTGCCAGGTGCCGTCCAAGGCGCGGATGACGGTGGTGACCTTCTGCTCCGGGGAGGGAAGAGTATCAATGCGGGGGTCGGCCACGGACCAGAAGCCGTTGTCGTGTTGTCCGTTGGCGGTGACCGCATAAGATGCGGTGTTCCATGGAACAACGCCGTAGTGACCACCCGTGAGATAGTTGGTTTTTCCATTGCGGAACGCGGCGGGGCGTGGATCTGCAACAGCGAGGCCTCCGGCCGGGCCACCGGGGCCGGCAACGGCGGGTGAGGCATCTTCCCAGGGGACGATGCGGTATGCGCTGTTGAAGCGCGGGCCGGTGATGATGCGGGGGTCGGCGACGGCGTGCAGGCCTCCGCCTGGGATCATGTTGCCGGTGACGACGGGGGCGGGCTGATGCCATGGGTGCACGCCAAGCTGGACGGAGCGCGGGTGGCCGGCGATGCGGGGATCCGCAACCGAAAAGCGTCCATTGGCGGGGTGGCTGCGCGCGGTGATGGCTCCGCTGTGCGCTCCATCGGCTGAGGGGGTGCGCATCGATGGATGCCTAATGGTGGGGCAGGCGGGTCGTTCGCGGCATGAAGCGGGGTTATGGTGCGCGACAAAGAGGGAATGGAATGACTGTTGATCCTGCAAAGGTGGCGTCGGCGGCTCAGCGCGAGAGGGATGTGGCGACGCGGAAAGAGATGAAAAGGCTTTATGGTCTGAATGACCGGTGGCTGGCGGAAGAGCTTCTTCGTCTGGTTCGGCGGGTCCGCCAGGAACATCCCGACAAGTTGGGTACGCGAGGGTTCGACCCTTTCGACAAATGGCTTGTATGGGATGTTGCGCCGGAAGTGGCGCGGCGGCTTGGTGCGCGCAATCTGTTGGCGGCCGAATCCCTGGATTGGCGTGTGCGTGCAGCGGACGGCCCAAAGCTGCGTGGGATCGTAGGATGTTGTTTCGCGCTTTGCTCCATGCGCGTGCTGGTGGATGTGTCACCGCATCCCACTGCGGCGTATTTGCTGTCCTGCGATGTTGCCGACGGCAATCCGGTTTCGATGGCTTTGGATAGGCTGTGTCCTGCGCCACCGGTGGGCGAGGATAGTGGCGATATCGTTGCGCGTAGATTGCGCGCGGTTTCAAGGGAGAGGGGGTTGGATGAAACCGCGGAATGGTCGCCACGCCTACAAGACTGGAAGCCGGAGCATGATGCGATGGATGTTGCGTCTCGCGCAAGTTAGCGGGGTACAGGGTAGCTAGGAGTAGCTACGGACTTTTGTTTGTTCTGCGCATCCGCCCCATGGGACAATACCCGTTCGCAACTGGGTATGGGTGAGGAATGGCGGACGGCCGCGATGAACTTCGTGAGCGTTTTTCTGCGCGCCAACGATTGGCGCTGACGCGGCGCGTGGATTTCAAGGGGTATCGGGCGCGGCTGAACCTGCGCATTCCCGAATCCATCTCCACGCACCTTCAGATCATCAAGCTTGTGACCGGTGAGGCGAAAAACGCGTTCTGCGAACGCGTTTTGAGAGAGGCTGTGGATTCCAGAATCAACGAACTGAAGGGGCGGCATGGCAGAGAAGCGTGGGAAGCGATCCGGGCGTGCGCCGAAAGCGGCAACCGCAAGGAACCTTCCCGTTGATACGCTGGTGGTGTTCGGCATCCTGGTTTCCATCTGCCTCATTGGGGTGTCTGTTGCGCTCAACGTGCGCATGGGCTTCCGGAGCGCGGATGGAGAACTGGACGGCAAGCTGTATGGGGCTGGCGCAGGGCTGGGTGATTGCCTGAAAGCGGTTGCACCCTTCATGCTGTCGTGGGGCATCCGGCATGGCGACGTGCTGGCGGCGTTGAGCGCAGGCGCGTTGTTCGCGGTCTGCACGGGGTATTCTTTCGTGTCGGCCTTGGGGTTTGCCGCTGAACAACGGGCCGGGAAGGCCAGCATGGCCCAAGGCGAAATCGACACCTACCAAGACCTGCGCGCGGAGAAGGCGCGGCTGGAAGAACGCCTCCGCTTCCTTGGCGAGCAGCGAACGGGGAGGGAGGTCCAGCAGGCGATTGAAGCCGTGTTCAGCAGGCCCGCATGGAATGGCGGGCAGACGGTGCGTGCCGTTTCCGAGGCTTGCACGTTGAACCGCAAGGCGACGCGGTCGGCATGTGAGGAGGTTGCCACGCTTCAGGAGGAGAAGGCGCGGGCGGATGAAGCCGATGCAGTGAGGGCGAAGCTTGAGGGCGTCGCTGTGAGGCTGCAGCTGAGGGATGGGATTTCGGCTGGCAGGTCAAGCGATGCGCAGCTGGAGGCGCTTGCTGACCTGGCGGCGATGCTAACCGATGTCGTGACGAAGGAGCATGTCGGGCTGGGGCTTTCGCTGATGATGGCGCTGTTCTTGGAGCTGGGTTCCGGCCTTGGTCTTTACATGGTGACGACGCCCTGGCGGACACGGGCGCAGGCAGCGGGCGAGGCGGTGACGGGAAACGCCAGCAAGCAAAAGCGCCTTGGCCATGTCGATGGGTTCATGCTGGCGTGCGTGGAACCTGGCGAGGGTGCGGTCTCCATCGAGACGGTTCACGCGCACTATGTGCGGTGGTGCGGCGAAGCGAGGTTTGTTCCTTACGGGGCTGGCGAGTTTGCGAAGCGGTTTGTGGTGCTGGCGGCGGAAGTCGGTTTGGAATGCACCACGCGTGGCGGTCGGCCGCTGTACCGGAATGTTCGGTTGGTGGGGGTAAGGGGGGTATGGCGTAGCAAAAGGTAGCTAGTGATTTTGCGTTTGAGGGGTGGTGGTGCGGGCCTACGCTGATGCTGCTTTATGGAGGACCCCATGACGAACGAACTGAGACGCGTCTATCTCAACAACGAGCCTTTTCTTCACGACGAGGACGCGAAGCTGTTCACCCATGAGATGGACAGGACGCGCACGCTGACGGAAGAGGATCTGGAGCGGGGGGCCATCCACCTTGCAAGCCTGAGGATCGTCTCTGTGAAGGGAATTGCCTGGTATTTAGATGAAAGACTGAGGGAGTTGCGGCGTGTGGCTGAACCGACAACGGTGTTGACCTATGACCAGTTTGACCTGTTGCCGGAACGTGATCAGGCGCTTTCCATTCCGAAAGGCGCAGCCTTCAAGCGTGCTATGAAAAAGGAGAAGGCCTACCGCGTGGAGCAGCAGCGCTTGCATGATGCCGATTCTGATTGCGAGAGGGGTTGATGCGGGACACCCGCTTTTGCGAGGTCTACCTCAACAACCGGCGTTACGTGTACGACGACGGCCGCAAGGTGTTTTGTGGAGCGTCACGGGAAGGCCCGCGTGCGGTGACGATGGAAGCCGTGAGGGTTGGTGAAGTGCACGCGGCGTTGGCACCTTACTATGTGATTGCGGGTGTTCCCTATTACTATGACGAAGGCCGTGATGAACTGGCGCGGGTGTTTTCCCCAGGTCAGCGGTTGCGGGCACAGGAGTTTACGGCGCTCATCCATATGGGTGCAGTGACGGCGCCGGTGGGCGAGGAGTTCAGGGCCATCATGCGGCGGGCGAGCCTGGAGGCGATGGAACGGGAGAGATAGGGAGAGAGGAATGAGCATTGGAAGGTATCGGCACGTGTTCCTGGATAACATGCCGTTCTGGTATGATTGGGAGCTTGAGGTATTCATACCGTCGTCGATCTTGAGCGAGGAGCGGTTGACAATTCACGAGGTGCGGCGTCGGGGGATGGTTATGTGTGTGCATCAAGTGGCAACTTACGATGGCGTTCCCTACGTGTTTGTGCCTGAAGGGAGGATGCTCTACAGGTTGGGTCATCCCGGCATTCAGGTAGGCGAGGATGAGTTGGAGCTCGAGGAGCGCGGCGGCCCGCGTGAGAGGGTTCCCTACGGCGAGGCGTTCCGTGCTTTGTGGAGAAGGGAAATGGGCGTGGTGGAGCGGCAGCAAGACGCGGAGAAGGACCGCTAGGACGTGTGTGTTTGATTGTGTGAACCGTTGAATGAAAGCCCTTTCAGCTGAGTATGCGTTGTTGGTGCTGTGCGCCTTGGCGGGCTTTGGTGGCCTGTCGGCGGTTCTTGTCATTTCGGTGGGCACGTTTGGGCTGCTGACGCGCTCGTGGCCGAAGTACATTGCGCTGTGGGAGCGGGCGAGGGAGGTTGACCGGCTCAGCGCCCTTTGGCTGTCCATGGCGCTATCGGTGTTGAATGCGTTTGTTGCGGCGTCGGCGAGTTACGGAATGGGATTGGTGCTGCGCTTGCTGCAGCCGTAGCAAAAAGCCCCCGGATTGGGGGCGTTTTTGTGCGTTGAGCCTCAGCGGGACATCTCGGCGTCTTCGCTGCGCGCGCGTTGGCGGCGCCCACGGCTTGGTTCGGCGTCAACAGAGGCGGCTTGTTCCAGCTGGTTCTTGCTCATGTGGTGCTGGGTATGGCCGCTGGCCCAGGGGCCGTAGCGGCTGGCTTCGCGGTCCCAGGCAGAGGCGTCCAGCACGGGAAGGTCCTGCGTGCGGGTCCACTTGGCCCACCATGCGGGCTTGAGGTCTTCCTTGGCCTTTTCGTCATCGCTCAGGGCGAGGTAGGCGGGGTTGGGCGTGCCGTCGTTCAGGGTCTCGAACACCTTGAACTGGTTGGGACGGATGGCGATGAAGTGGGCGCCGTTGTCCTTCTTCTGCGCGAGAGCTTCGCGCATGGTGGCGGATGCCGTGACCGGCCCGATATAATAAGTCTTGAGTTCGCCGGTTTCCTTGTCGGCTTCCGTGTGTTCAAACGCGGAGAAGTCGAAAAGCTTGTCGGGGTTTTCCGGTGTGGAGATGCGGCCGGTAACGGCAGGACCGTTGTTGTTCTTTCCGCGCCGGAAATTGAGGTTCATCGTGAAGTTACCCTTCGGTTGCTCGAAGGCCGTCTTTTGGTCCATGGGTTTTCCTTTCGTCCTGGTTGCAGACGAAAAGAAGGGTCGGGGTATCTGGATACACGGTCAATACCGTGTGGATACAAAGTGGGCAACATTGTACCCAACGTGCCTTCGGAAGAGGCGGAAGAGCGACGCCTAGCGTTCGCGGTCTTGGTCTTGGGCCTTGCCCGTGCGGGAAAGCTTCGCCGCTAGGGCTTTTGCGGTGGCGCGGATGGCGGCGCGCCTTTGTTCCTTGACGGCTTCGGCTTTGGCCTTGTTTACGGCATCCCTGGTGCGGGCGGCCTCTTCGAGGTCGTGGAGCTGCTTGCGGATGACGGGGTCGGCCTTGATCAGTTCGAGGGTTTGGTTCCGTTCGCGGGTGAGGTTTCTGAATTCGCGGTCGATGTTTGCCTGCATGCGCTGCTCGGTTTCGGGTGCGAACGGCCGCGCCATCTTGATGCGGCGGCTGTAGGTGACGAGGCGCGCGCGGCGGCGGTCGATGTCTTGCAGGTGCTGGATGAGATTGGCCATGCGGGTACGTGTTGTGCGGAGATGGTGCGATGGCAGGCGGCTATTGTGCGGGGCCACCTGCCATCACGGCCGGGTATCAGCGGGGCACGTTTACCCGGGCGAAGGGGAGGGAGGGCGGTTGACCCTCCCTTTGAAAAGGTGGTGGCAGGTGAGGATAAGCCCCCAGGAAAGCTACACCACACCTGCCACCTCACCGGGCACCGCGCAAACGGAGGCCTCGTGCGGGAAGGCTTACCAGGCCGTGCGCACGGACGACGTTTGTGGGTTCCGGATTCGGGAAAGCGGTATCAGGCGCCGGCGATGGCGCGGCGCACACCGGGCGCGGTGTTGGCGGCTGTGGGTGAGGGCCTGCGGATCGCTGCGAGACGGAAAGATGCAGGGGTATCGGCGGCGATGCCGGGAATGAACCGGCGGGTAAGTCCGGGAGTCGCGTAGGCACGTGGGAACATCAACAGTCTCCAGCAGGAATCGTGAAGCGGAACGGTGGTGGGCTGGTAACTGGTTCTGGGTTTGGTAGGCGTCTCCCGTGGCAGGTTCTTGTGAGAAAAACTTGAACCATCCTGCCGTGGAGAGAAAGAATAAAATGTGGATAACGTGGGCAAGGGCCTTTGTGTGTGTCGATACAGTCACGGTACTGCGTGGCGGGTATATGAGGTTTCCCGGTGGTGAACTGTTCGGTGTGGTTTCGGTAATGGCGTGTCCGAATGTCCGGGGGTTATGCTCGCACCATCAGGGTGGCTCGATGCTCAAGGCAATGGCGCAGGCGTGATTGGAGGTGGCACGGGAGGTGCCTTGGGTGGTTTTGATAGGGTGTGGGGACGGGGTCAGTAGGTTTCGGTGACGAATTGGGTTTCGGTCACGGTGATGGTCAGGCCGTGCTTGGCGGTTTCGACGTGTTTTCTGATGTCGCGGGCCGTGGCGAAGGGTTCGCCGAAATCATCGCCGCCCACGAGGCGGCGCGAGGTTTCCCACCACGCAGCGTCGGTGCCGGGGTTGCAGCCTTCGGCGTAGACGATCGTGCGTTTGCCCACCGGCTGGGCCATGCTCATGATGTAGACGCCCTGATCGTGGACCAGCAGGAGCTCGCTGTTGGCCGGGATGGCGGCGAGAAGGGGCAGCAGGTCGGTTTTCTTGAACTTCAGCATGGGGTGTCCTTTCGTGGCTGTGGGGTTTTTGGTCTGTCGGCCTCTCTCTCATCGGGGGCCGACCACCTGGCCACAGGCCTTCTCTCCCTCGGGCCCGGAGGGCGGCGGTGGTGAGGGTTTTGGAAGCGATGCGGCCTATGCCGGGACAACGCTGTCTGCAGCAAGCGTCCAGCGGGCGTGCCAGGCGTGGAATTGCGCCTTCGTTACGGCGTAACGGCCGAAGTTGCCTTCGGTGAGGTTGAGCAGTTCGCGTTCGGCGAGCTCGACGAAGCGTTGGGTGTCTTCGGAAGCGAGCGAAGCGGCGGCGTATTCGGCGATGAAGGCGGCGGCCGCCTGCTGGTTCAGCGTGGCTTGGATGACGGTGGCGATGACGTGTTGCAACTGTTTGTCGAGGCGCAGGCGGAAGGGGTCGGGCGCGCCGGTTTGCTGGCGAATGGCGGCGTATCGGGCGGCGGAGCGTTCATAGGCCCAGAGGAACACGTCGCGGAGGAGGTCGATGGCGGTCGTTTCGTACACGGCCAAGAGGGCATCGATGTAGAGGGGCTGGGGCACGTCGGTGAACGACAAGGGCGACAGGTTGGCCTTGATGAGGGGGATGTTGGCGGCGAGGCGCGAGACGCGCTTGTTCACATCTTCGAACGGCTGGAGGTAGGGGAGGTGGGCCATGAGGAAGATGGCTTGCTCGAAAGGGTTTTCGATGGAGCAGGCCTTATCGGCGATGCTTTGGAATTCCCGTGCGATGTCGTTGCCAGAACCGAGGGGGTGGAACACGGAGCCCGCGATGCCAACCCAACGGTGGCGGAGGCGTCCTTCGGCGGCGCTGTCGGGAAGCAGGTTGGCGGACAGGATGGCATGAAGGTTGAGGAGGGTTGCGGCGTCGGGCTGGATATCGGGCATCCCGGCGATGATGAACTCGATGGCGCGTTTGTGGTTGAGGATCATTTGCGCGTCGGCGGCGGCCTTGCCTTCGGCGCGCGCGCCGGTGGCGATGAGGCGGTGGGTGTCGAGGAGGGAATAGGTGTTGCCCTCCAGCCGGCTGGAGTTCCAGGAGAGGTCGATAAGCAGGCGGTCGAGGATATGGCGGATGTAGGTGCCCGCGGCCGCGTGGGAGGGGGCTGTGGTGCCGATGGAGGCGAGGTGCCGGCGCTGCGCGTCGTCGAGGTAGTGGGTGTGGTTGGGGCGGTAGTCTTGGAGGAAGCGCGGCGAATAGCCGGCCAGCGCGCGCGCGTGGAGCGGCTGTGCGATGGATAGCCGAAGCTGTTGGGATGCCGGGGTGAGCGTTGGTTCCGGGGTGGTAACGGGTGAAGGGTTGCTTGCCGTGACGGAGGGTTTGTAGACGGCGGCGCGGGATTGGCCTTCCTTGCGGATCTCGCCGGATGCGGCCAAGCGGCGAAGCGCGCGGATAAGGGTGGCGAGCGACGGTGCTGCGGGGCCAAGGAGTAGGTGGACTTGGCTGAGGGGTATGCCTTGGGCGTGGTTGGCGAGGATCTCTTTGATGGCAGTGGAGAGGGTCGTTGGGCGGCTCACGGGGTTTTCAATCTGCTTTGATTGTCATTATGCCCCGCGAATGACAATCAGTACAAGGATGATTGTCATTCGCGGGCTTTGATTGTCATGCGGATGACCCCGGAACGGGGGCTGATGCATCGGCTTGGTCTTCGGCGAGCCAGAGGGCGATGTCGGCCGGGGTGACGATGCCGGCGGCGTGGGCGGCGTCGCAGGTGTCATCAAGCAGGTCGCAAGCGCTGGTGCCGCCTACGCACTGCCATTGCTTGACCAGGTTGCGGAGCAGGGCGGTCGCTTGCTGCTCCTTCGATGGCGTTTGTTCGGGCATGGTGCTGTCTCCTTTCGGGGGTTAGTCGGGGGTCGTTTCCGGCGGATGGGTAAAGGCGTGGCGGATGGCGGGCGGCGCGGTGCCGAGAAGGTCGTCGCCGATGACAACCGCGCCGCTGGCATGCATGTCGGCTTCCACCTCTTCAAACCCGCAATCCAGCGCATCGGCGAGGTCGACGTATTCGGCGTGTTCGATGAAGAGGGTGAGGCGCTCCTGGATCATGTCGGCGACTTCGCGTTCGGCCTCGCGCCGGGTGAGGTAGACGTCGGCGTAGGTTTTGCCGTCTTCCTCGACGGTGCCCGCTTGCCAGCCGCAGCAGACGGTGTCGGCGGCGACGGCCCAGACCTTGTGGGGATTAGCGTCGGTCATGGGTGGCGCTTTCATTTGCGGGGGTAAGGGGCCGGTATTCCCGCCAGTGGTGTTCGTCGCCGTGGCTGATGCGGATGGCGCCGTCGGGGAACGAGCAGAGCGCGGCTTTCGGATACCAGAGCCAGGAGCCGTTGCGGCGGGGGTTGGCGATGCCTGCGGCGATGGCATCGGGATGGTCGTTGATGGAGAAGGCCACGCCGTTGGTTTGGGCGTGGACAACCTGCTTGCGATGCCAGGTAGAAACAGTTGCCCCGAGAGGGGTGGGGTTTTCACGGTCGGGCAGCATGGCGGAGTAGCGGGTTTCCCAGCGGCTGCCGAGGGCGAGGGCGCGCTTGAAGCCGGCAAGGGATGCGAGGCGTGCGGTCATGGCGGATGCTTTTCATTGGTGAGGGTGAAGGCGGCGGGCCCCTCTCTTGCGGGAGGGCTCCCGTCGGCAAGGCGGCAACCCGCCTTTCCTCTTTCTGCGGCTGGCATGAAAAAGCCCCGGCGAAGCCGGGGCCGAGACGGAGGCCTCAGGCGCGCGGGCGCCGGTCATCAAGCGGGATACCGAGCTTGGCGGCCTTGTCGGCGAGGTTGTCGCTGATGCCGTTGCCGGGGAACACGATGACCTCCTTGGGCATGACGGCGAGCAGGATATCGTTGCGCTTGAACGGTGCCGAGCGGTCACCGGGCTTCCAGGCAGGCTGGAAGCCGATGGCCTTCACGCCGCGGTTCTTGCACCAGGTGACGGCGATATGGTCGACGCCGGTGCGCGTGCCGCAGTGCAGGAGTACCATGTCGGGGTGGCGGCGGAACGCATCGTCCAGCGCGGCGTAGACAGCCTTGTAGTCGGTGAAGGCGGTGCCGCCGGTGATGGCGATCTTGGTGCCGGGCGGGATGAGGACGTTCGTCTCGGCGTAGCGCTTGGCGTTGAGGTAGTCCTGACTGTCGATGACCGCGGCGGTTTGCTTCTTGTGGTTCACGACGGAGCCGGCGCGGGGGCGCCAGACCGAGCCGGTCGCCTCTGCGAAGGCGTTTTCGGCGGCATCGCGCATGCGTTCGAACGCATCGCGGCGGTTGCGGATGGCATGGGCCTGTTCGGTGAGGCGCTCGAGCTTCACGGACTCGATTTCGGAACCGTCCTGCAGGGGGATCAGAGCCACCTGCTCACGCGCATTGTCGTCAAGGATGCGTTGGACGCGTTCGGTCTTGTGGTGGAAGGCGTTGACCACCGACCACAGGAAGTCGTTGAGGTCCGGGTCCAGGGCGCTGTCGGTGAGCGGCCCGGTGATGGCGTCGAAGATGGCACTGACGATGCCGTCCAGGACATCGTCTTCGGGGATGTGCCTGTACTCCGGCTCGTCGTCGTGGGGGGTGTGCCCGTAGAGGGCGAGGTTTTCGGCGACGCGCGCGGTTGCGGTGACGGAGGGGTAGCCGGAACGGCGGGGTGTTGGGTGATAGGCCATGGGGTTTGCTTTCGTTGGCTGCGGAGACCGGTGACCCTCACCGGCCTTTCAGGCGGGCTTTACGCCGGAGGCGCGGACGGGCAGCACCGCGCCGGCACTCCCGCCGCGCGGCCGTAGCGAAGCGGAGGACGGCAGGGCCAGGGCTATTTTGGTTCGCGATGCAAAGGGCCGGAGGCCCGGCGGAAAATAGTCCCGGCCGCCGTTGCGCCCGGCCCCGCCTCTGGCCTGCTCAGCCTCTCTGGAAGGCCGGGGGAGCCCGGGAGCCCCGAACCAACGCAAACCCTTGCCGCCTGATCGAGCCTCTCCCTTTCCGGATATCCCGCAGGAAGAGGAGAGCGTGGGTGCGGAACACGCGTGGCAAAGCGCCATGAAGCGCGGCGTGAGAAGACAGGTTGGGGGGAAGACCACTGGGCGATGCGGCGAGAAGGAGGCTTCTCCAGGAAGGATGGCGCTGCGCGATGGATGCAGTGACGTGCAACGTGGCGGCGGCGGGAGATGAAGATCCGGAAAGGAAGTGGCGCCGAAGACGCGCCGACGCGTGGGAGCCGTTGAGGGTCAGGTGCCGGTTTCTTCGCAAAGCCATGCGGCCGTGGCGACCACATGCGCTTCGAACGCGTCGAAGGCCGCAAGCAGCTGCTCCAGCGCGGAGGCAACCGAGTTATCGACGTCGGCATAGGGAAGGGCGAGCGCTGTCAGGCCGGTGCGGTGGAACCTGAGGGCCTTGCGGGCGCGCGCCAACAGCACCTTCGGCTTAATACCGAGATCCTGCGCGCGTGTGGGGAACATGGTGGGCTGAAGAGAGCGTGTCATGGGCCTTGTCCTTGCTGCAAAAGAAAAGGCCACGTCCTTGCGGGACGTGGCCTTGGTTGCTGTTTACGCGTTGACAGCGTCTGTTGCCGGGTCGCCGGCCTGCAGGAACTCCGGCAACGCTTCGGCGGTGGCATCGCCCTCAACGTCGTCGAGGTCGTCCTCGCGGTCGTCGTCGGCGTCGGCGGTTTCAGCGACACGCAGCGGCAGGGGCAACCATCCGCTGCCCTGCAACAGCCGTTCGGCTTCACCGGCCATCTTGTCCTTCTTGAGGTCGGAGAGCAGGCTCGCGGTTTCTTCGCCGCGCGCTTCGGCCACGGCCTCGGCGATGCGGTCCTTGGAGACGCGGCTGAGGTAGTTCTCGGCAGTGGTGACCCAACCGGCTTTGACCATGTCCATATCCAGGGCGCACGCGAGGTCGTCGGCGTGCCGGAGCCGGTTGCCGCGGCTGCCATGGACGATGTGCGCGGACTGCACCGCGTTGATGGCGAGGCTCGCCAGGTGTGCGAACAAGCCTTGCAACGCAGCGTGGTCCATGGCCAGCAAGGCGTGCCACAGGTCTTCGCTGGCCTTGGGCAACAGCTTCTTCCACGCAAGGTCGCGCGCAGCGATGGCTTTCGTGGGCGCCCATTGGTCAAGACCGGGTTCCTTGGCGTGGAACGCGGTGTCGATCTTCAGCTGCAGGCAGGTCTTGCCGTAGCTGAAGGTGTAGAAGTGTCCAAGCGCAAGCGCGTGGACAACGGAGACGAACGCGACGTTGAAGTTTTGCGCGGCCGCATCGCGCAACGCCACCGTACGGTAGGAGGTAAGGTCCTCAACAAGGCTGGCGGACAGGGGGCGGCCGGTTTCTTCGGAGGCGGCCTCCATGTGGCCGTTGGCGGTGTCGGTCACATCGCCATTGCCGTGCGGCTGGCCGCCACCGTCTGCGCTTCCCTCGCGCGGGCGGTCTTCGGCCCGGATGAACCCGGCATCGAGCACCAGCGCGCCGTCGTAGCCGATGGAGAGGAACACGCCGGCGTTGGCCATGTCATCGCGAGCGTATACCGCTGGCTTGTTGTCCAGCGCAAGAAGGGCGGCGTTGATTTCATCGTAGCGGGCGTCCTGTTCGTCGCTGAGTTCGTCCAGCTGTGCCAGGGCGTCCATTTCGGCCGTCAGCTTGCTGTGCAGCTTTTGCTCCTTGGCGGTGAGGGGCGCATCCTCGCCGACGAGGCGTTGCATGCCGTGCTTGCGGTCATGGGGGATGGAGACATCGGCCTCGGCCCATTTCCAACCCTGCTTGCGGCAGGCATCGGCGGCGGCGGCAAGCTTGTCGGCCACCAGGCGGTTCAGCAGCTCGGCATCCTTCAGGTAGCCCTCGGTGCGTTCGCTGAAGAGGTCGCGTTCAACGACCCCGCCCGCCTGCTCGTAGGCGTCGAGGCCGATGAACACCACGCGCCGGTCGGTGGACCTGATCGTATCCTCGGTCAGCATTTGGCGGATGTAGTTGGCGTGCCAGCCCCCGTGGTCCTTCATGCGGTCCCACACGGAGTCCTGGCGGGCGTGGTCGTCGGTGACGCAGAAGGCCATCAGCTGCTCGAGGTCGATGTCCTCATCGCGGTAGGCTTGCAGGATGCTCGGGCTCGCGGCGGCAAGGCGCAGGCGTTGGCGGACGAAGCCCACGGTGACGCGGTGGGTCTTGGCGATGTCGGTTTCGGAACGGCCTGCGTCGTGCATGGCCTTGAAGGCGCGGAACTGGTCGATGGGATGCAGGGCTTCGCGCTGGGCGTTCTCGACGTAGCTGTCGTCCTCGGCGAAGCCGCCGGTCTTGACCACGCAGGGCGTCGGCGCATCGGCTGCGCGGCGCCTTTTCTTCGCCAGCAACTCGAGGGCGCGGAAGCGGCGTCCACCTGCCTGCACCTCGTAGTCGCCGGTCTCGGCGCCATCATCGTCGCGCAGCGGCCGCACGCTCAGGGATTGGAGAAGCCCGCTGACGGCGATGCTTTCCGCCAGTTCGGCCACGGTTTCCTTGTCGTAGATGGTGCGCACGTTCTTGTCGCTCAAACGGAGCTTGTTGAAGGGGATGTCCATCGCCCTGGTTTCGGGGATGGCAACGGCTTTGCCGCGCGATTTGGCTTGCGTCATGGGATTGGCTCCTTGGTTATCCGGCGATGGGCGGAAGCCTCTCTCCCACCCTTTCGCGCCGTACCCGGCGGGAGCCTTTGCTTTCCTCTCTTCGGCTGCTGTGGCTGGGAGAGACAAATGCCCAATCGGCAATCAGTTGCCCCTTTTCGGAAGACTATGTCCGCGCGGGGGGTGGTACGCTTCGGGAAACGGAGGAGATCATGGCAGGACCCGAAGAACGCGTGGCGCGGGCGCTCTGCCGCGCGGACGGGCACCCCGAAAACACGCGCTTCGAGGGAAGGCCCACGTGGGAATCCTACAAGCGTGAGGCGGAGCAGGTGTTGTGGGCGTTGGAGGTGGAAACGCTGACGGCGGCCTTGCGCGGCATGGCGGCCGAACGGAGCGTTCCCTTGCCCGTGCGTGAAAAGGCGCTGCTTGCGTTGCAGGCGTACGAAGGGAAGCGGTGAGCGTCACGGGGTGCGCGTGCGCAACCTTGCAAGGTGGGTCTGGGCATCCTCCTCGGGCAGGCTCAAGAGGTTCATGATGCTGCGTGGGCCAACGCCATGCCGCGCAAGGGCGAGCCGGGTTTCCAGCCTGTCGGGGGCGTAGGTGTAGGCAAGGGGACACTTGAGCAGGGTGTCGCGCGGCGCGTAGCGGAAACCGAGCGCGTGGCAGACGGCGAGAACAAGCGGGATTTTGGTTTCGGCCGTTGCGGGGTTGCCGGAGAGGATGGCGGGGTAGCGGAGGGCGACGTCGATGACCTCTGCGGGCGTGGCGCGGAAGATGGCGGACAAGGCTTTCACGTTGGTCTTGATGCGGTCCGGGCGGTAGGCGAGCAGCGTGGGCTTCTTGATGAGCAAACGGCTCCATGGATGGACGTCGAGGCCGAGCAAGGCGGCGCCCCGACGCACGTTGGAGACGAGGGTCGCTGTGTTCATGGCAAGCAGCGGGGGCTTGCGGTGGAAAACCCGCACGGCGACGTCGGCCGTCACGTGGAAGGCGGCCGCGAAGCGGTCGACGCGCCGCCGCAGAGTCTTTGCCGGGTGGGTGAGCAGGCCCGGCATCTGTGTGGCCATGCGGAGATAATCTTCGAGCGGGATGTCGAGGGCGGTCGCTGCGTCATGGGCATTGGCGATGAGCGTGGCGGGCGTGCAGGACAACAGGTGGGGGAAGGTGCGCAGCATGGCGAGGACGGTTGCGCGGGGAAGGTCGAAGGCGGCGGCAAGGGCTTCGATGCAGGCCGTCGCGCGCTCGGGTGTGACGTGGATGAGCCGGCGGTAGGTGAGGGTGTTGGCGAGGTGGGTGCGGAACGGAACACCCAGCACGGCGGCGGTGTCGGCGATGGTGCCGTGGACGTTGGCGGGTGTGCGGCGGAACAGGGAAGGGTGGGCGAGGAGCAGGGGGGCCAGCTTGGCGGGCGGCAGGCGGAGGAGGCGCATGAGGCCTGCAACGTGGGCGTGGACGGTGTCGGGGGCGGTGTACGCAAGATCGGGGGCCGTCCGGTAGGCGTTGGCCATTTGGGCCAAGGTGAAGCGGAAGCGCAGGCGGCGGTTGAGGATGTCGAGGTGCTCGAGGAGGCGCACCTTGTGCTGGGGCGGGATCTCGGGGGCTGCGGTTGTGGGCACGCGGCAAGGGTAGGGCAGGTTGGACGACGCCTCCAGCGCGAGTGCCTACGCGGGAGGCAGCCAACTCAGGCCGGGGCCTTGCGCGTGCGGGGCTTTGCAAAGAGGGCAGGCGGGCCGGCATGCGCCTTGCGCCAGGCATGGCACTTGATGTTGAGCCAGCCGCGGTTGCGGCCTGACACGCAGGGTTGGGATTTCAGCTTGCACACGACCCCCACGCATGGCTGGCCGAATTGCTGCCATGGAATTGGCAGGCGGCCCATGCCCGCAAAGGACAATCCCGTACGTAGCAGTTGCGCTTCGCCCAGCGGACAACGCTGCCGCGTCTACTCCCGCTCCAAGGCGTTCAAGGCTGGCCGTGCCCACAGAGGCACATCATCGACAGCATCGCGTATCACGCGGCCTGCACGAGCTTCAACAAGCAGGCGCATGGGTGCCTTTTCCCGCGAGTTATCTATGATTGTGGTTTCGTCGGCCACCTGAGCCGCCACCGGCAAGGTGTCGACGGCTTCGTGGTAACGCCGCCTGACGGTCTCCTCGGGAATGTCATGCCCACCTTGTCGCGTGCGGGCCTGCACCCTGGCCACATTGATGTCAGGCTGCTCGGTACCGATAAAGTACAGTCGCGTGAAAAAGCCCTTGCTCTTCGCCCGGCGCAACAGAGAAACACCTGCCGGTGACAACACCGTTTCGACGCTAAAGGATTTCCCGGCGCGGAGATTGGCGTTGATAAGTGTCGCCGCATAAACCGTGGCCCGTTGACGGGCAATGTCATTATCCCAATCGCCGAACCGGTCCAGGGCGATGTGGTCGGGATTGATGTGGTCGGCTTCATCGAGCCAACCTTGAGCGGCGAGATCTTGCACCAACGACGTTTTGCCAGAGCCGTTGGGACCAGCAATCATCGTGAACGTCGGCGCAGTGTTCGCCATCAGCGATCAGAGCTGTCCCGCCCTTGAAGGCTATGGGTCCTATGCCATTCATCCACGAGGTGCGCCGACCTGTCGGCAGGAAGGCGGAGCGCGTAGACCTTCACGCCTTCTTGCGCCATGGCTTCCGCCCAGGCAACACGGCGCGCCACGGCTTCAAACACACCTTCAAAGTCGGCGCTTGAAGGCGACCACGCTGGGTTGGTCAACGATGCTGAGTGTCGGTTCGGCATAGTCTAAGTGTGGGGCTGGACACCCATATCGTCAACCCCACATGGTGGCCTTTTGTCGAAGGCCCAAGGGGCTTCGCCCCTGTGTCCAGGACTAAAGGTGATCGGTGACGCGCTGCGCTGGGCGTGCCGCAGCGTACGGGGGAGAAGCCCCCGTACCATGAGACGGTGTGGGTGTGAGGATGACGGGCCCGGCCATCCCTGGTGCCCCTTTTTGGGGGGAGATGGCCGGGCATGCAGGAGACGTGGTGACGCCGGCCTCCGCCGAAACATGGCGGCAGCGGGCAGGGATACCTGCATCCTAATCCGCCTGGTAAGCCTCCGGCGTCACGCAGCGAAGGTTACGCGGAGCGATGGTGGTGACAAGGCGCCTGGACTTCTTGGGCGTGTATGGGTGCCGGTGCAGGCGTGCGGGAACGATAAATCTGCAACACGCCGTGGAGCGAACGCCGTGTATGCGCGCGGCATGCACAAGGCGCGGGCAGGCCGCCTTGTGGCGTGCGGCGATGCGGATGACGATGGGCGTATGGAAGCGATCAAGGGATGTGTGGCGGACGTCGCGGTGCCGGTTGGCGGCCTTGTGCTGCAGCTGGCGGGCGCGCTGCTGGCGGCGGCGCTGGTGACGGCGTGGTGCCTGCTCGTGCTGGTGCTGACGGGGCGGCTTCCGTGGTTCGTCAGGAAGTATTTCTGAATGATCGCCGGGCCGTCATCCCCGCTCGTGCTCCTGTTCCGGCGTCTTGCGCGGGCCCATGCGGCCAGGGCCAACGCGCGGGCGCCGCTGGAGGGCGGCGCGCTGGTGGCGGACGACATCCGCGCGCTGCCCGCGCCGAAAGACCCGCTCGAGGCGGCGTCGGCGTTGACGCCCTTGCCGGCGGGAGACCCGCCCATGGACATCCTGGCGCTGCCGGACAGGGACCATTTGCGGCGCGTGGTGCCTGACTACGAGCATCTGGAATACGTGGACTAGGCGGGGAATTACCGGACCTCAGTCTATCGCCCACGAATGAATGCAAGGATGGCCCAACCAGCGAGAAGGGCTCCCGTCACCCCTATCACCAGCGATGGACGCTCCTGCAGAGCACCTGATGCGAGCAGCAGCAACATGAGGCAGCCCCATATCGCTGCAACCAAGATGCGTTCGCGCATATGTCTTTCCCACCTCCCGAAATGAGTGTTCGCTTTCATACCACTGGTAGAGGCTTTGCAGTATTTGGGACGAGGTGGCGGTGATGTGACATGGGGTGATGCTTTTGGAGGCAGGCCCGTGGCGGGATCGGAGCCATCTCGTTATCATCCCGGCAAAAAGATAGACCATTGCGCCGCAGACCATTTGCCCTCGCGCTGCTTCTTGCCATGCAGGCCGTGGCGGCGTGGGCTTTGGATGAAGCCACCATCATCGCGGTGCCGCAAGCGGGGATAAGCCCGACGGTGGCGGTGTCCGGCACGGTGGGGGGCTGTGACGGGTATCCTCACGGCACGGTGCGTTACAAGGACGGGAGGCTCCAGCTATGCCGCGACTGAGGTACGCGGCATGGATGGCTGCGGCCGCACTCGGTCTTGCGGCTTCGGCGCATGCGGAGAACGACTGGCAGGGCATGGTCTTCACGTCCGACACGGTCGGTAACGCGGGCCAGCGATTGTGCATGGGCGCGCCCGGTACCATGCGGCCCAACGACATCGGGTGTCCGACCTATGCCCCGAGCCTTTCCACCGCCGGGCACGTCAGCATCACCGGCAACGTGTCGGCCAATAGGTTCATTGGCGATGGCTCCGGCCTCACGAACCTCAATGTGCAGGGCGACCGTATCACCAGCAACACCCACGGCGTCATCGTCAATGAAGCCACGGGGCATGTGAGCCTGACCACCGGCGGCACGACGTGGGGGTATCTCAGTTCCAGCTGGAGCTATCTCACCAACCTCTTCACAAACGCGGTGTCCAGCACGTTGGTGAGCGCTACCCACATCAGCGCGACCTACGTTGACGCAACCCGCAGCGGGACGGTGAGTGGAACCTACGGGTACTTCCGCTATATCAGCGGCACGGACATCCATGGCCGCTTCAGCGGCGACGGGTCCGGCCTCACTGGTGTCATTGCGGGCGCCACCGACCGCATCATCAGCGGCACCAACGCGGCCACGCGCTTGGTGGCCATTTCCGATACCGGATACATCTCCATTACACAGGCGGGCGCCAACAGCGGGTGGTTTGACCCTTACCGTGGGCTGGTGACGTTGGGGGTGAGTTCCACCGGGCCTATCAGCGGGACGCGGGGGTATTTCAGTGGGAATGTCGGCATCGGAACGGCCTTGCCCACGGCCACCTTGCAGGTGTCCGGCAGCTTCATCGTTTCCACCAGTACGCAAGACGCTGCGGCGAGTCTCTATGTCGGGGCGAATGGTCGGGTGGGCATCGGGACTGCGGCACCGGACGAAACGCTCCACGTAAGCGGGAGCACGCGGATAAGGCACACGGTCACTGGACCGGCGCTGAATGTGGTAGGAGGCTGGAACGGTACGCCGTTGGCGATGTTCAGCCGTGGTGACGGGAGCACCGGGGCCTTTGGCATGATGCCGGCGGGCAATGCGCCGACATTCTTCGTTTCGAACTCGGCAACGGTGTGGGGCATGGGCATTGTGGGCAGCAGGCTCATGTTCGTGCGAGGGAGCAACAGCCTGTATTCGGCCACGCTCGGTCCGGTGTTGGCGCTGAACTTAGACAACAAGGTGGGCATCAACCTGCCGACGACCAACACCGCTCCGTTGGCGACGCTGGACGTAAACGGCACCATCTCCGCATCGGATGCCATTCAGGTGGGACAGAGCAGCCTCGCATGCGGAAGTCCCATCTCAGGCTCTATCCGCTACAGCACCAGCAGCGATACGCTGCAAGTTTGCACAGGGGGAGGATGGAAGAGCCTTGTGAGCGGTACCGCCGCAGGCCTTGCAAACGCGGCGAGCAGCACTGGTGCGGTTCAGTTCAACGTGGGCAACGCGCTTGCGGGCGATACTGACAACTTCTTCTGGGACAACACCAACAAGCGGTTGGGTATCGGCACCAGTTCCCCTGCCCAGATGTTCGATGCCGTCAACACGGGTAATACCGGTACGGCGACGGACAATGCCTCCATTCAGGTGCGGTCCAGCAACCGCAACGCCTCTTTGGTGGTGAGGGCGGCCAGCGCCAATGCCGCCTCCATTCAATTCGGCGACGCCACCACGACAAAGGGCCTCATCGAATACTACAACGGAGGGAGCGGTTCGCCCAACGCCATGCGCTTCACCACCTCGGGCACCGAAAGCATGCGCATCACCCACGATGGCCGGGTTGGGATCGGCACCATGGCGCCCAGTTCAACCCTGCACGTGCAGGCAACCTACCCTGTCCTCATGATTGCCGACCACGATGCCGCCTCGCTTGCGCAGGTGGGCGGGCGCCTTGCCTTCACCGACGCCAACGGGTTCACCCACAGCCAAATCGGCCCGCAAGGCTCGGACAACGAGTTCGTCATCCGCAACAACAACGGCGGGCCTGTCAGCATCATCGTCGGCGGCGGGTACAAGCCGCTCCACATCAGTTCGACAGGCAGGATCGGCATCAACAACGTCACCGATCCGCGCACGCAATTGGATGTGAGCGGCAGCATTGCGGCGACCGATGCCATCATTGTGGGGCAGAGCACATGGCTGTGCAGCGCGCCGGTTTACGGGGCCATCCGCTACAACACCACCAGCAACACCCTGCAGGTTTGCACCAATGGCGGCTGGAGAAGCCTTGTCAGCGGAACCACAGGCATTGCGGCCGCCGCCAGCAGCACGGGGGCCATCCAGTTCAACAGCGCCGACGCGTTAGGCGGCGACACCGACAACCTGTTCTGGGACAACGCCAACAAGCGGTTGGGGATTGGCACCAGTTCCCCCGCCCAGATGTTCGATGTCGCCAACACGGGTAATACCGGCACGGCGACGGACAATACCCACATTCAGGTGCGGTCCAGCAACCGGTATGCGTCTCTGGCGCTCAGGGCGGGCAACAGCTACTCCAGCAGCGTACAGTTCGGCGATGCGACCACCATCAAAGGGCTTATCGAATACTACAACGCCTCCAACGCCATGCGCTTTACCACGTCGGGCACCGAGAGCATGCGCATCACCAATGACGGTAGGGTCGGCATCGGATCAACCGCGCCCACCACCATGCTCGACGTGAGCACCAGCGGCACGGGCATACAGGACCTCGCGGTGTTCAGCGGCGGGAACTCAGTGGTTTCCGGCAATGGTGCGCGCGTCTACATGACGGCAGGCAGCGGCACGGGCCGCGCGGCCTACGTGGAAGGCGGAAACAGCACCGGCGCAAGCAACGGGCACTACCTGGCCTTCGGTACCAGCGCGGGAAGCAGCACGCCGAGCGAACGCATGCGCATTATCCACGATGGCCGGGTGGGGATTGGCAAAGAGCCGGTGCGTAGTGCAATGCTGGATATTTCCATGTCGACCGCGTTTGGCAATACGCTGCGGTTAGGACGGGTGAACAATACCACCGAAGGTGGCCAGCTAAACCTAGACTTTCCTGAAAATGACGGTACGGCTGAAAACTCTTCGTGGATTATAGACGTTTTTGGAAACGGTGGTCTTGGAGATGCTGCAACTCCATCGTTACGGTTTTTCAGGAACAACAGTGCGGGTGTTGCCCAAACGGCTTTAACGCTATCGTCGTACGGCTCCGTCTCGCTTTCGAATGCGTTGCAACTTGGGGCCAGTTCGCTTGGTTGCAGTGCAGGGATTAATGGAGCCATTCGTTACGTCAATAGCATCAACGGTGTGCAGGTTTGTGCCAACGGCACATGGACGGCGTTGAGTTCTAACACCACGGTTTCCAACGCGCAGGAAGATCGCATCACCAGCGGCACCCACGTGGCGGTGCTGAATACCGCGACTGGGTATACCAGCCTCTCGACTGCCGGCACCACGTGGGGCTACTTTGGCAACAGCGCCAGCTTCCTCCCGACGTTCTATGCCAACACCGTTGGGATTGGCACCACGGCGCCCAACGCCACGCTTGACGTGGCAGGGCATGTGCGGCTGAGCGGCCCCACCTCCAACACCATTGCGTGGGGAACAACGGGGGCAGGCGTTCCCGGTGCAGGCAGTGTTGGGATGAAGCTCCAGCTCTATGGCGCAACACCCGGCGTCATGGCCAACGGCGATTACGCTATCGGCGTGGAAGGCAGCCACCTGTGGTTCAACACCGCTTCTGGCATGAAGTGGTATGTCGGCGCATCGGAGCGCATGCGCCTGCACACCAATGGCGTTTCCGTCACGGGCTACATCTCCACCACCGGCGTGGTGGACGTCGGCACGCAGGTGCTGGGTAACGGCGGCGACAGCGCAAGCACGCCCACCTACAGCTGGACGGGTGACACCAACACGGGGATGTTCACGCCGGGTGCGGATTCCATCGGTTTCACTATCGGCGGCACCGAGCGCATGCGCATCAGCAATACG
Source organism: uncultured Hyphomicrobium sp. (assembly GCA_964386545.1). GTDB lineage: Bacteria > Pseudomonadota > Alphaproteobacteria > Rhizobiales > Hyphomicrobiaceae > Hyphomicrobium_C. The sequence goes on along the minus strand of CAYLSI010000001.1, from coordinate 137,631 downwards.
GGCAACGTGGGCATCGGCGAAAGCGACCCCACGGCCAAGCTGTTCGTCCACAACACAAGTAATTTGAACGGCACCGGCAAGCATCTGGCGGTTTTCCAAGATAGCAGCACCGACGGCCTGAACGGCGGTATGCTGCTCAGCAGCTTCCAGCCGAGGCTGGTGTTCAACGACAGGTCCGCCAACCAGTTCTGGTTCGATTGGCGTGCCGACGGCGCGTTCCTGACCTTGGGCGCGGGCGATAACACCGACCAGTTCACCCGCGTGACCGACACCATCATCCGCGTGGACAGCCGCACGGGCAACGTGGGTGTAGGGGGAAGCCCCGCCACAAACGCGAAACTCCAAGTCTTGGGCGGAGACCTGCGCGTGGACAGGAATGTCGGTGTCGATGGCGCCATCACCTTCGGCGGCAGCAACAACTACATCTACGGCAACGAGAGCAACGACAACCTCATCCTCGGCACCAACAATGTGGCGCGGATGTGGATCACCAGCGCAGGCAACGTCGGCATCGGCAAATCCCCAGAAGCGAAATTGCACATCACTGGGGGCAATACGTTGTTTGAGAACGGCACGGTATTCATCAGCCGCACCAACACGCAAGATGTCCGTTATCTTGCCGGACAGGGGCCTGCATGGCGCACAATTTCGACCATCAACGGCGCGACGCCCGACAAGTTCGTCATCCAGTATTCCAGCGACAACTATGTCTCCAACTTCGTCAACGCGATGCAATTCTTCCCCATCGGCACGGTATCGCTGACCAACGCCATGCAGTTGGGCACCAGCAGCCTTACCTGCATTGCCGGTCTGGCTGGGGCGGTACGCTACAACGCAACCACCGGCACCGTGGAGGTTTGCACGAACGCCACATGGACCAGCCTCAGTTCCAACACCACCGCAGGCACCACCGGCAGCGGCGCGGCCAACCACATCGCTTACTGGAGCGGCGCAAGCACGCTGGCTCACGATGCCAACCAGCTTTACTGGAACGCCACCGACAACCGCATGGGTATCGGCACGAACAGCCCCAACGTGGCCTTGTCGGTGGTGGGCGATATCTCCGCCAGCAGCGGCTTTTACGCCGGGAACGGCACCAATGCTTTGCCTGCGTTCAGCTTTGGCGGCGACCCTGACACGGGCATGTACCTTTACGCCGCCAACAGTCTTGGGTTCAGCACCGGCGGCACCATCCGTGCGGCCCTGAACAGCAGCGGGCTGGTGGTTGCCGGGCTTGTTTCCACCAGCGGCATCGTGGACGTGGGCACGCAGGTGCTGGGCAACGCAGGCGATGCGGCAGGCACGCCCACCTACAGCTGGACGGGCGACACCAACACGGGGATGTTCACGCCCGGTGCCGATACCGTGGGCTTCAGCACCGGCGGCACCGAAAAGGTGCGCATCCTCAGCAACGGCAACGTCGGTATCGGTGTCACAGCGCCGAGTTACAGGCTGGATATCAGCACGTCCGGAAGTGAAGCCGGTCAGATGGCATTGCGGAACACCGCCAACGGGAATGCCGGCATCTACTTCGATGCAGCCAACGGCGACCTGGCGGGTGGCGACTATATGTGGTTCGGCCAGAAGGATGACCTCAGCGCGGAATGGCGCACGTTCGGAAATGCCGGCAACATTTCCATCATGCCGAAGGCCGGTGCCGGTTATGTGGGCATCGGCACTGTGACGCCCACAACGAAGCTGCACATCGCGGGCAATGACGGTGTTCTTTCCCTGCAAAACCTAACCCAGGTCAGCAACAGCAATGCGTTGATGCAATATCTTTCCTTCCTCGATAGCCAGGGCAACACATTCGGATGGATCGGGGACGGGCAGGGCGCTGAAAACAACATCTCAATATTTAGCGGGCCGACGCATGGCCTTCAATTCTACAGTGGAGGCGCGCTGGCTATGGCTGTCGATAAGGCGGGGCGTGTCGGCATCGGCACCAGCGGCCCGACCGAAACGCTCGAGGTTTCAGGCAGCATCAAGATCAATACCCTTTCCCCCTACATTTACGGCGGCCGATATAACGACACCAGCCAGGGTACCGGCGGGTTTTTGAACTTCACGAATGAGGCTGGAAGCAATGCCGGGTACGGCGCATGGCTGAACTACAATGCCGTGTGGAATGGAACGAACTGGATTCAGCCGCGCGGCTCGCTGGGTTCCAGCCTGTTCACCGCCAACCACCACCTGGCTAACTTCAGGTGGCTTACTGCGGCTGCGGGCGGAAGCAATGGCGGCGTCATAGTCCCCCAAACGGCCATGACGCTTACGGGCGGCAGTTTGGGTATCGGCACGAGTGCGCCGGGCGTTGATTTGGAGGTGGAGAAGACAAATGCGGGCGGCCTGGTCGGGCTGGAAGTGAACAACCTGTCCACCGCCAACAACAGCCAGGCGCAATTGATGCTCCGGAACGGAACCGGCAACGCCTACACCAGCATTTATACCCATCAGGGAACAGGTCTTCCCTACACCGTGATATCCTCGGGTGCCGGTAACACGGGCGGCATGTACTTGGATAACCTCGCCAACTCACCGATGATATTCCGCACGAACGGCGGCACCGAGCGCATGCGTATAACGAACTCCGGCTACGTCGGGATCGGAACCTTCAACCCCACCCACCATATGGAAGTCAGCGGGGCCATCAACGTCAGCGGAACGTCGGCGGCCTACGTCGTCACCGACCGTGCGGCTGCCAACAACAACACTTCCGGATACTACCGCCAGAACAACATCACCATGCTGTATGATGGCGCAGCGGGAACTGCCATCAGCTTCAACAACAGCCGTGTGGTCACCTTCAATGCTTATGGACCCGGTACTCTGGTAACCAACGCATCCGGCGTAATAACGGCGTCATCCGATGAACGCTTGAAGGCCGTCAAGGGTGGCTTTACCCGTGGTCTGGAAGCCGTGAAAAGCCTTCACCCCATCACCTATCGCTGGACGAAGCAGTCCGGTTACGATGACGGCGTGGCTTACAGCGGCTTCAGCGCCCAAGACGTGCAACGCGCCATTCCCGAAGCCGTCGGCAAGGGCAGGGACGGTTATCTCACGGTGTCCGACCGTCCCATTATTGCGGCCAGCGTCAATGCGATCAAACAATTGGCGACAAAGATTAGCGGCCACGATGAGCAGATCGCTGAACTCACCAGCCGCAACGAGGTGCTGGAAGCTCGGACGCAAGCCCTGGAGGCCGCCAACGACAACCATGCAGCGGCGCTTGAGGATATGCGCCGGGAGCTTGACGCTCTCAAGCGCGCGGCTGGCTACATGCGATAAGGCGTATGCGTGCTGGCGGGCATCCAGTGGGGCGCTGCCGACAACACCCAATGCAGGCAGGTGCTGGATGCCTTGACAGAACTCTCGGAACAGCGAGCTGTGCGGTGCCGCTGCGGTTTGATCCGTGACGGATCTCGCGTGGACGCCGCAGGGGCGAGATTTCGAGCGAATGAAGCCCTAGCGTCACTGCACCGAGGGCGTTTTGCAGGAACTTGATTGGTCACATTTTCTTACGACGAACCGGCATCCCCTTCGTCGGAAAATGCTCTAGAAGCCAACGTCAATCGCATCGTAGTCCGCTACGAACTTTGGATGGTAAGCGATCCAAGCCCCTACACCCATGTCGCGCAAGGCATCGGCATGGCTGCACAGGAGGGCGACGATGTCCTCGCGAGATAATACCTTGCTGTCATCCATGGTGCGGGTCATGGACGAAATAGGGGTATGAGCTGCTTATTTGCCCATCGACTTGCGTTGGGAGGCCGCTGCACCCTTTGGCCACGCTACTCCTGCATCAATTCGTAACAGATGGCGTAGCAGTAGGTCGTCTGGCCGCCACCGCCGCCATTCGCCTTCATCCGGAACTTGTTGCCGTCCTGCTCCATGGTGCAGCCATGATAGTGGTTGTCGGCGGTGGAGAGAATGTAGACGTGGCGGATGGTGCAGAAGTCCGCGGTCAACTGGTTGCTGGTGACTTCGCCACGGGTGTTGGTGTTCTCGATCTTCAGTTCGCCTTTGTATGCAACGCGGACCTTTGCAGCCTGCCTTGCTTCGAGTGCGGCAAGGCGCGCGAAGATGTCGGAGATGTGGCCTGCGGTCTGGTGCATCCACGCCTGCGCGGCCTGCTGCCAGGTGCGCAATGACGACATCTGGGTTTCGAGGGTGGTAATCCTGCCCTCGTGGTTTGTGGCGGTTGCTTCCAGCGTGGAAATCCGCGTTGCGAACCCTTCGACTTGGGCCCTCAGCGCATTGAAGGCCGCCTGGAGGGATGCCGACATGGCCTCAAGGCGCTGCTCGAGCCCGGAATTCATGTTGCGGACATCGTTATGGGTCGTTGCTTCCATCGCATGGCCAGAAGCCGCGGCGGCACCGAGTAAGGCTGCAACGGCAAATGTTCGGACGAGGGGCATGGGGTTCTCCTTTGTTCCATTCCTTATGGATTGTAGGGAAAGGAGAACTGACAGCGCCTGGAAGGCGTCATCCGGGAAACTCTGAAAGAGATGCAACTGCCCACATCAATCGCGGCCGAGTCCTTCGGAGGAATCCAAGGCGGGCATCTTCACGGTCGTGGCGGCGGGGAGGTAGATGTCTCGGCTGGATTGCAGGGCGGGCATCTCCACCGTCGTGGCGGCGGGGAGGTAGATGTCTCGGCTGGATTGCAGGGCGGGCATCTCCACCGTCGTGGCGGCGGGGAGGCGGATGTCTCTGCTGGAGTGCAGGGCGGGCATCTCCACCGTCGTGGCGGCGGGGAGGCGGATGTCTCTGCTGGAGTGCAGGGCGGGCATCTCCACCGTCGTGGCGGCGGGGAGGTCGATGTCTCTGCTGGAGTGCAGGGCGGGCATCTCCACCGTCGTGGCGGCGGGGAGG
>CAYLSI010000001.1:0-132656 GCA_964386545.1 uncultured Hyphomicrobium sp. | reverse complement strand
ACCGTCGTGGCGGCGGGGAGGTCGATGTCTCTGCTGGAGTGCAGGGCGGGCATCTTCACCCTCCTGGCGGCCGTGAGGTGGATGTCTCCGCTGGACTGCAGGGCGGGCAGGCAGACCGACTTGGAGCTGGAGATGAGATGGCACGCTGCCTCTTCGAGCGTGTCGAGGGCGGATTGGGTGGCTGCGGTGATGTCCAGGGTGATGAGGGGCGAGGCAGCTGCGGCTTTGAGGAGCGACGCGGAGGGGTGCGGGGGCAGTTGAACAGAGCCGGCTAAGGCGTCGGCGATGTAGTCTTCGGTGACGGGGAGGAAGGCACCGGACGCGTGGAGGATGGTGTTCGGCGGCGGAACCGGCAGGTTATGGATTTTGGTGAGGCCGAACGGCTCTCGGATTGCGGATAAGGCCCCGCACAGGGGTTTGAGGAAAGCGTCTCCAAACTCAGGCGTCTGGTTTCGATAGCCGCAGATTTGCAGAATGGCCCTGAGTTCGGTGTCGTGTTCGAGTGTGACGAGCGGCCGCCCCAGGCGTGTGAGGGTAAGTATCCTGGTCTCACCCGTTTTCATCTTCATCCAGTAATGAAGATAGTTGATGGCTTCGGAGTCGTGGGGGCTCAGCCCTTTCTCCTGAAGAGCGGCGCTGTTGAAGGCTGTTCCGACGCAGTGTTTGAGGTCGGCGCTGTCCTTTTGAAGGTGGCGGGGGTCGGTGGCTTCCTCGAGGCGGTAATCGCCGCGTTGCCAAAGCACAAGCCTCTCCGGGACATCTGACGGCAGGGTTTGCTGGAGTGCGGATGCCGCTTGCTCGTTGCGGCGCTGGTGTCCGCGGAGGACCGCGGCGATGCTGGCTTTGGTGCCGATGAGGTGCGGCGCTTCGCGGATGGCGTCGGCGAGCGTCGAAGCGGGAAACGCGGCAATCGCTTCGGGGCTTTGCAGCCCGGTCTTGCTCAAGTGGCTGAGCAGCTTTGCGGTGAGGGGCGTCAGGTGCTCGGGTGGAAGAGTACCGTTGAGGTTTTCGATGACCGAGCGCAGCAGCGTGCCCGCCGCCGTGCGGCTGTCCGGGTTCTTGGAAAACGGTATCCGCAAATCAAAGGGCGCGCTGCCATCCGCGGTTTTGCCCGCAAGCACGTTGGTCACGGCATCGGCGGGGACATGGCGTGCGGGGTCGTGGGCGTCGGGCAAGGGTATCGCTTTCCTTGGCACCATGATGGGGCGCAGCCGGAATGGCGCAAGTGTTAAGGGAAAATATTTCTGCGCATCAGCGATGGGTGGTCGCGCACAGCCGAGCGGGTCTAAAGCATTGCCGATGCTGAGAAGGGCGGGCAGGCGCCTCTCACCGGGCGCTTGCGTGCAGAACCCCTACCCGCATGAACTCATGGCAGCCGCGGCCGATTTGGTGGAATGATGGCGCCGAGGATGGTCTTGTCAGCGTGAGGCAGATGCGCGGGATGGGAAACGAAGCTTTTTTCGATGAGCTGGCGGCAAGCCTTTACGCGTGCCGTGATCAAGCGCGCGTGGTGCCCTTCGCCGCCCGGCAATCCTTGACCGTGAAGCCGCAACCGCACGAATGCCATGGCAACGTGGACGGCTGGGTGGCGGAACACCCGGAATGCGCGGCCGTGCGTGGCTGGTTCATCTATGATTACGCGTTGTCGGCCGTTCCGGTGGTGCGGTTCCAGGCGCATTCGGTGCTGGAGGAGAACGGCCGGCTGGTCGACATCACGCCGAACGAAGCGCGCAAGCGGCCACCGTTCTTGCCCCACCCGGACGGCAACGAGATGTTCGACCTTGCGGTGTCCAAGCGGCGCATCATCAGCGTGACGCACAAGTTGCGATAGGTTTCGCTGGGTTAGTGCCTAGCTTTTGGGGCGTGTCGCCAGGGTCATGTATTCTCCGCCGAAGCAGGCCATGAACCGGTCGGCATCCTCCTTTGCGGCGAAGCACCTGACGTTCCACCATTCGCCGCCGCGCACAAAGCAATGGCCGAGGGGTGAGACGTCGAGGCCTTTGCAGAAGGCGTCCTGGGGCGGCCAATGCTGCCGGCAGGTAAGGCGCTCGGGAAGGGCGACCTGGTGGGGCCACACTCTATCGATGGTGCATTTGCTGAGCTCGCCTTTGCGCCGGGACATCGAGGAAGACTCCAGTTGTCGCGTTCCCTTTTTGTTCTATTCTGGCGCCCATGCGGGAGTCAACCCTTGGAGACCTGTCGGGGCCGGTGGTGTGCGTGGCTTGCCGGTGGTGCAAGCGCCGCGGCCGGTATCCGCGCGAAAATCTCATTGCGCGGCACGGAGCGGCGATGACGGTCACGGCATGGCTTACGCTGCTATCGGCGGATTGCATGCGCGGCGCGGACCGGACCGGCCGAAGGGGGTGCCGCGGACCCTATGTGGTGGAGCATGATGGGGAACGCGAATAGCGAAGGGAGAATTGCTGGGTATTGATTCTAAAAGAAAAACATCCGCAGGCCTTGCCAAGCAGGTGCGTATACACCATAAACCGTTTGTGAGTAATTTCGGACGATCATGGGTTCGCCGCGTTGTCGGCGCCAACTGTCCACGGTTTTCCGTGGCCCTATCGCAATGCTCACAACAACCTATGCTCCGATTGACCTTTAGCCTCGCGAATCAGTCGATAAGTATGCCGTGCAACAACGGCATGCGGGGGGGGCTATGGGCTACGCTTTGGCACAACGGCGCGACCAAACGGCGGTACACAGGCCTCTTGAAGACAGGATCGGGTCAGCGGTCGTCCAAATCCGTTCAAATCGCAACGGGGCGGGTCCAGTGAGTAGCGATTTGATCCGAGAGCTGTTGGCGTATTTGCAGCCCTTCCGCGAGAGCGAGATTTCAACGGCGCTGAAGCGCCTCCACGCGAACGGTCTTCGACTTCCCACTGTTGTGGAGGAGAAAAGCGGAACACTCGTGGTGCGTCCGCAGGAACTTGCCAAGATGTTGAGGGCGGTGTTGGCGGAACAGCCTGCGTCGGAGGCCGCAAAGGTCATGGGCGCGCCTTCGGGGCAGAGATCGTCCAGGACTGTTACGTTGTCGGCGGACCAGGAATTGCTTCTGCAGCAAGCCGCAGCCACGGCGAATAGGCAAGTGGACGAGGCGCTTCGGGGGGCCGTCGACGAGGCTGACGATTGGCAGCGGTGCGTCAGATTGATGAATGCACAGGCGTCAATCCCCAAAGGCCCCTTCGTGGTAGACTTGTCGGAAGACGATTACCTTTATCACGGTTGATCCTGTCCACCTCTGCGAGACTGGTGTTGACAGGATGAAAGACCCTGTAGCCCGCTATTTGCTAGGCACTGACGCATTCGTCAGCTGCTGCCTGTACCCCAAGAGCGACCCGTATCGATGGGTTTGGGAAGGCGGCAATATCAATGCGCGCGGCATTGTGATCAGCACTGCGACCGTCCAACAGGTTCACCGCGAAATCCGCGCGACGATGGCTCGTCCGGGCGAACAACAGCGTGCCGCAGAGTTGCGGGGCGGGTTTGAGAACGCCCTTAGAATATTCCGCGACAAACGCTGTATCCTGCCGATCCGCGAGGATATCACCTCGTTTGTGGAAAGCCGGCTGGGTTACGATATTGTCTATGTCCGCCCTGTTGGTCCCCCGCAGAGGGTTGGAACATTGGAAAAGATCGTCCTCGCAACGGCGTTGTGCGGAGTGAACAACCGGGGGCTTTGGCTTGTGGACTACCACCAGCCGTATGCCTTCCCGTCACTCCAAGACGTTTTCGGATTGAGCTACGAAACATTCCAGACGTCGCGCGCGCTTGCCATCCGCTAATGAGGATTGGTGCCCCATGCATCCGGAAAAGCGGCGCTATAATATCCTTTGTCTCTCTGGCGGCGGGTATCGAGGCCTCTATACGGCTGCTGTGCTGCGCCATATCCAGGACGGAATTGGCGTAAGGAGGCTGGCCCAGGAGTTTGACCTCATCATTGGAACGTCTACCGGGGCGCTGGTCGGATGCGGGGTTGCGGCCGGCTTGGACGCGAACAAGGTAGAGCAGGCATTTCTTCAGTTCGGCCAGCGCATTTTTCCGCGCCAGTCCGCCCCGGGCCGCTGGTTCCGGCTTCTTCAGATGCGCCCTCGATTTCGGACTGACCCGTTGGCGGATGTGGTGCGCCATTTGTTGCCTAAGGATTGCAATTCGGCCCTCGAGGACCTTGACTATAAGCTTGCCGTGGTGGCCTTGAGCGCCATCAACCGCCGGCACCGGATTTTTTGCGGCAAGCCCTTTGCCGAACGCGGTATTGCGAAGACGTCGCTGTTGGATGTGCTGCTGGCGACCAGTGCCGCGCCCACCTACTTTCCCAAGCATTCTCACGAGCTCGACATTCTCGTTGACGGCGGGCTTGTCGCTAACGCGCCCGTGTTGCTTGGCATGATGTTGTTGCGGCAGCGTGTGGGAGCTCCCCTGGACAAGATTCATGTCCTGCATATCGGGACGGCAGGAAGTTCAACGCCGACGTCGTTTGAGAAGCCTTTGATTGGGCGCATCCCAGGCATCAGCTGGGCGCGTCGCGCCAGCGATACCACGATGGGCTTGGTTGACCTGACGATCTCGGCCCAGGAGGGGTTGGCGGCAGAGGTGGCCACTACGTTCCTCGGTGACCGCTACGTTCACTTGGATGTCGCGGGAGATCAGGCACAAAACCCGGAACTCCGTCGGCTCGATGATGCGTCCGGCGCGGTATCAAGAAAGCTGCGGATGCTTGCTGAGGGCACGTGGCGGCAATGGGCACAGTCCCCTGCCTTGCATGCCTTCTTTCCTGTGACGAAGCCTGTGCTTCCGCAACGGGGGCATGGCGCACCGTAACTGTCGGACGGAACGGGACCCGACGATCGCCGCCCGCCAGACCGGCTGCCTTCAGACGCAGCAACTCGCGTAGCTTGCGCATCGGTAATCTCACTCCGGGCATGCTGTGCTGGGCGGCTTCCGTGGTGTCGTCGTCTTCCTGGTGTGTGCCTTCTTCAGCAACGCTGCCTGCGTAGACGGGCCTGCCCATGGCGCGCACGATGAGGGTCAACAGTTTCTTTGGGCGCGTTCCCAGGAAGGACTCGAAGTCATCAGTGCGGAGCAACACCGGGTCGATAAGGTGGCTTCTATGAAACCGTTCCCATCGAGGAGGCGGCGTTTCTCGGGATGCGGACGGTTGCAGTGGCGGTGTCCGACGGTCGTTGAGGACGGGGATGGCTTTGGTGTCAGCTTGGCTTTTATGGTAGCATCTATATATGAGCGACATGCCCACCCTTGCAGACGATTGCGTAGCTGAACTGGAGAAGCTGCTTGCTCCCCTGGAGCAGCGGCCGGTGACGGTGGACCGCGAGACCATGTTGCGTCGGCGGGAAGGGGCGACCCTAGGCCATGAGTTGAACCGTGTGCAGGGTGCCAGCTATACGGCGTTGGATGCGCGCTTGGATCGGCTCTGGCGGAATGGCCAAGTGACGAAGGCCGAGTACGTAGGGCTCGTGGCTGACATTGGCCGCCGCGGATTGTTCACGGAACAGCCGCTAGAGCGCGATGGTCGCTGACAACTATCACGATCACAACGGCGTTCTTCGGAACAAGTTGGGCATATCGGACGCGGCGCAGTTGCGGGCGGCCGAGTATCGCATTGTGCGGCAAGCGATGGGTGATGCCCTGGCCTTTGCGCAATCCCAGACGGACCTGAATCTCGACACCTTGAAGGGGATACACCGTATCCTCTTTGAGGACGTGTACGGCTGGGCGGGCAAGACGCGCACTGTTCCGCTGTTCAAGGGCGAGAGCGCGTTCGCGCCGCCGGAGCGCATCACGGACGCGTGGATGGACGGTTTGATGGGTGGCTTCAAGCGTGCCGTGGCCGCTGAACCTCATCGCTTTGGCAGGCATCTTGGGGAACTGTGGGGTCGGCTCAATTGGTTTCATTGTTTTCCAGAGGGGAATGGGCGCGCGACCCAGCTGCTGCTGACGGTGGTGGCGCGCCGACACGGCCGAGACATTGATTGGCCGCGCGTTGACGCGGATGCGGAACGGCAGGCGGCTATCGCCTCGGTGCGGAACAGCTTCGGAGCCTACGAGGCGTTGCTCATCGGTTCGCTGGTGCCGCTGGACACTGAAAGGCCCTTGTCGCAGCTGTGGCTCGAGCGGGATGCTGGGACGAAGTCCTAGGCGTTCCATCGCAAGCTGGCGATCGGTTGCCTACGCAGGCGCCACCTTTATCCGTCCAGAGCTCGTGATTGATTGTTGTACGTTTCTCTGCGGTGGCGGGGCAAAGGAACCCGCGCCATCATGCGGCGATGTCTGGAACGTCCGCGCGTATCGCAGTGTTGAGGGGAGGCCCCTCGGCGAACGCCGTCGGCAATGTTCCCCACAGCGTCGCGGCCGAGCAGGCGCTGCTCGGCGCCATCATGGTCAACAACCGCTGCTACGACGACCTCCAAGGGCGCCTGCAGGCCGACCACTTCTACGTGCCGATGCACGGCGCGGTGTTCGTGGCGATCGAGGCCATCGTTAACGGCCGCGGCGGCGAAGCCAACCCCATCACCATTCGGGAACGGCTGAAGGGAACATCCTTCGACAGCGACAACGCGTTGTTCCCCCACCTGACGCAGATGTTCGAGAACGCGGGCTTCGCCGGCGACGTGCGCGGCCTGGGCGACGCGATCATCACCGCCTTCCGGCAACGGCAGCTGATGGGCCTTGCGGAAAGCCTCCATACCCAGGCCAAGGCCGCCTCGAGCACAGAGGCGGTGGAGGCGGTGTTGGATTCTGCCGGCAGCGAACTGTTCCGCCTGGCCGAGGTTGGCGCCGGCCGCAACGCCGTGCGCGGCATGCGCGAGCACTTGCTGGAAGTGATCCGCCACGCGGAAGCGGCAAAAACGAGCGGCACCGGCGTTACGGGCATCGCCACGGGGTTCCACGACATCGACCGGCTGCTGAGCGGCCTGCAGCCGAGCGACCTCATCGTCCTCGGCGCGCGGCCGAGCATGGGGAAGACGAGCCTGCTCATCAACATCGCGCAATCGGTGGCGGAACGGCACCTGCGGGGGGAGCCCAACAGCGCGCCGGTGGCGGTGTTCAGCCTGGAGATGAGCGCGCACCAGTTGACGCAACGCATCCTGTCCAGGGCATCGAGCGTCGGGGCCCAGCAACTCGGCAACGGACAACTGAGCGAGGGGGAGTTCCTGCGCGTGGCGCAGGGGGCGGCGAGCCTGCAGGACCTTCCGCTGCACATCGACGACACGCCCGGCCTTTCGATCAGCGCGCTGCGGTCGCGCGCGCGCCAGATGAAGCGCAAGCACGGGATCGGCCTCATCATCGTGGATTACCTGCAGCTGCTGACGTCGCAGGCGCGGGGCGATTATAACCGCGTCCAGGAAATCAGCGAGATCAGCCAGGGCCTGAAGCACGTGGCGCGGGAGCTCGACGTGCCGGTGGTGGCCGCAAGCCAGCTGTCGCGGCAGGTGGAAAGCCGGGACAACAAGCGCCCGCAGCTGTCGGACCTTCGGGACAGCGGAACGATCGAGCAGGATGCCGACGTGGTGATGATGCTGTTCCGCGAAGAGTTTTACCTAAGCCGCGCGCTGGGAGCCGCGGATGAATTGACCGCCGGCAACGACGCGGAGCGGCGCCGCATCGGTGAAGCGAAAGACAGGTTGCAGGCGGTGAGGGGCATCACGGAAGTGCTGCTGCCGAAGAACCGCAAGGGGCCGACCGATACCGTGAAGCTGGTGTTCGACGCGGCCACGACGACGTTTGAGAATTTCAGCGCGCGGGTTTGAGGGGGCGGGCGCGCTTGGGGAGCAGGCGCAGCATCAAGGGGTCGTCTTTGAAACGGGCACGCCAGCTGTCGATGTAGTCCTGGGTATAGGCGATGCGTGGGCGCTTGCCGGCCATGAGGAGGTCGCGGCGGGGATGGGTGCCCAACGCGCTCCACATCCCCTCTTTCAGGACGTCGCCCCAGTCGGCGTGACGCGGGGGATACTCGGCCAGGGCAGGGTGCTGGCCAAGCAGGCACGCCATGCGCACCTCGATGCGCGGCTTGGCGGTTTCGTGCGCGAGGGCCCGTTGCAGCAGGGGAAGGAGGATGCCGGTATAGTGCTGTCCCATGAGGTGCGGGGGGATGGCGCCTTCGGGGCCGTACTTGTGCGCAAGGCGGCCGAAGGTTTGCGGACGGGAGCGGAGGTTTGCGGCCGCAGCGGTCTGGTTTGCGCCGTAGGCCTTCCACAGGCGGCGGAAGGCATGGTCGCCACAGTAGTACAGCTGACGGCAGGCGCGGTGGACGGCGAATGGGCCGGTCTCGAAGGTGGTGACGGCGCGGGCGTCGGCGATGAGCGTGCGCCATTCAGAGAGGGCGGCGGGAGGAATGCTGGCCGTGTCGAGGAAGGGCGGTGGGGCCAGTTCAACCGGGAAAGGTTTGATGGCGCGCGTTGCCATGGGGTTATGATACGCGGCGCGCTGACGGTTTCAAGGGGACCGGTTTCGATTATGGTGTCGCGGTGTTAAGCATCAATGTCGCTAGAGTTCATTAAGGGGGTGGCTTATATCCCTGGCAGGAAAGCAGGTTTATGGAGACGCGCGATGGCCAAGTCGGATGCCTTTGACCGGGCGAAGGTCAAGGGGTGGTTTGCGGGACTGAGTTTCGAGGTTCAGGAGTCGGTGCTGAAGGATTTGTCTTCAACGCTGGAGACGTCGAAACAGGCGAAGATTGAAACGCTGGAGCGGGAGTTGCGCGCGCTGCGCGGGGGAGGGGTCGTACGGCCGGCGCCGGCGAGGCCCGCGGCGAAGGCGTCGCCGAAGAAAGGCATGAAAATCCCCCCCAAATACCGGGATGCAACGGGCAACACGTGGGCGGGACGCGGTGAGCAACCGCGGTGGGTACGGGAGTACCTGAAGAAGCGTGGCAACAAGCTGGACGATTTGCTGATCGAGAAGAAGGCGCGCTAGGCGGAAGAGGAATTGGTTGAGCAAAGGGCGGCGCTGCCATGCAGCGCCGCCCTTGTTTTGTCATTGGAGGAGCATCTCCGGCTTGGTGGGGTGGAAGGGGTGGGGCGAGGATAGGCCCCTGAGGATGGGGTCATTGAGGTAATTGGCGCGTTTGATGGCGCGGGTGCTCGTGCCGTCGAAGAGGATCTGGCTGTCGTCTGCAAGGGTGCCGTTGGGTATGTCCTCGCCGAGGAAGGTCTTGAGGCCTTTCCGGGCGTGGGGTGATTTCGCGCCGAAGTATTGCTGGACCTTGCAGTTGTTGATGATGGATTCCCAGTCCGAGTACGTGTTCTGCAGTTGGGCGATGTCCTGGAAGAACGTCCAGACCCTGAGCCCGTAGGCGCGCAGCAGCGTCAGGGCGACGCGCAGTTCGTTCATCTCGCCAAGCTGTGCGGTTTCGTCGATGAGGAACAGGGTCGGCAGGTCGGGAGCACGCTTTCTGCGGGTGATGGCGGCCAGCATCACCCCCACCCATAGGCGGAGCAACTTGGCGTGGGTGACGAGCTTTTCAGGCGGAATGATGATGTAGACCGTTTGCATGGCCCCGGCGGTGATGTCGTCGAGGATGACGGTGCTGTCGGCGAGGGTGCGATGGACGGTGCGGGAGCGCAGGAAGCCGAGGTGGGAGTTGGCGGTGGCGAGGATGGAGGCAAGGGTGCGGTCGCTCGCGAACTCCGAGCTGTTGAGGATGGCGGAAAGGGTGAGGCGCTTGAGGCGTTCGCTGTTGTCGGGAAGGCCGGCAAAGAGGGAAAGCGGCGGAGTAGCGCGTTGTGTGTCCTGTTTCAGGAGGGCCTGCACGTCGGCGAGGGTCGGTTGGCGCTGGAGGTGCTCGTAGAGGCTGGTGATGATCTTGACGATGAACGCAGTCGCGCGTTCATCCCAGAACGGGTCGCTGCGGCCGAGACTTCCTCCTTGCATACAAAGCTGGGCAACGACGGCGGCGTTGTCGGCAAGGTCTTCGGCGAAGGGGTCGATGAGGTCCAAGGGGTTGAGGCTGTCGCTTCTGCCGGTGTCGGCGACGTGAAACGGGTCGAGGCGATAGACGATGTGGCCCATGGCGCGCCTGCGGGCTGCGGTGACGGCGTAGTTCTCTCCGCGGGGGTCCAGCACGATGGCGGGCCCGCGCCAGGTGAGCAGGGCGGGAATGGCGCAGGAGATGCCTTTGCCGGCGCCTGTGGGGGCGATGGTGATAAGGTGACCCTCGCGATCGGTATCCCAGACGGGTGTGAGGCTGCGGCTGCCGGGGTGTTCCTGCCAACCGAGGAGGAGGCCGTTCATCGGGCCGGAATGGGCCTTCTGATGGGGGTGCATGGGGTTATCCTGTGGTTATCGCAATACATGCGAAAACCTATTGGGGAGGTTTTCGTCCATACTGTGGTGTGCGGTTCGTTTGAATCTGCACTGTTGCAGGTTTGGGACAGCGCATGGTCCGAACTGTTGGCGGGGCGGGGAGGAATAGCGCCGGGCGCAGTAGTATCTCGGAATGAGTGGAATGAAGGAGTTTGGCAGGGATGGCACTGCGCTGGGTGCGGTGTGGTCTGCGGAGGAGTACGACAGGTGGGTGCGGGCTGAGGAGGAAAGGGGCGATGCGGCCCGTGAGGCTGGGAACCATCGCGCCTTAATGCGCTATGACCCGGAATGTGAGGCCGCGGTGCGCGCGCTGGAAGAGGCTGGGTGGGGGAGTCGGGTTCTGCAGGACGGCAAGGCATAACGGCATAAGCCCGCAAGAACGGCGGGCGATTGAGTTCTGATGGGGTGTGCCTTTCCGGTGTCGCCCCCTCTTTTTTATCGCGCCGTGTTGAGCAGAATGTTGAGGAATGGATCTGCTGGGATTGAAAACCGCCACATTCTCCAGATGCGATACGCCAAACCCGTGGAGGTATTGCGATGAGGACAACGAGGCGAGGTATGCTCGGGCTTCTGCCCGGTATCGGCGCAGTGGTGTTTTCGGGATCAAGGGGAGGGACGGCTGCTGCGGCGCCTGTCGGGACAGTGGTTCCGGAGATGGCGGCCGTTACCCGTTTCAATTGGGCGCGGATGGAGCTGTTCCGGCGTGGTGTTATCGGGGAAGTGGGCGCTGATGTTTTCGAGAGCTGGTTCAGTTCTGTCGAGATGGAAAAGCTGCAGAATGGAAAACTGACCGTATCCATGCCGGCGCTGTTCCTAAAGCAGTGGGTGGACCGGTACTACGCAAGGGCGTTGCTGCGCGGCGCACAGCGCATGGATGCCTCTGTGGAGGAAGTAGAGATTGTGCTGCGGAGACCGGGTGTGGGCACAATGGCGGCGAAAGCGGCGGGCTAGTCAGGTGTTCGGGTTGCGGTGGCGGCGTGACAGGTGGAAGGTGGGGCGAGAAGAAGGAGGCAAGGCGGGGATCGCTGGATCAATGAGGCTAGGTATCGTTTGCAAGGGCAGAGGGCGGGCTGTGCGATCTCACGAGCGTCATCCAAGGCCTAGGCGTGGGGCAGTCCCATGCGCGATGTGAGAGCCCCCCCCCCACTTGTAATCAACCGTTTCCGTCCCATGCTGTTGCTAGAAGGAAAGCATAGGGTCGAATGGAACACGGGATTACGCCGCGCGCAAAGGAGAAGCTTGAGCTGTATGCCACCCGCCTGGGCGTGCGCACGATTGATTTTACGTTTGCGTGGCAAGTGGCGAGTTGGGTTGGGCCCTACATCAATGCCTGGGGTGAAGCCCGCGGCCTTCCGCCTTTGGCGTCCATGCCGATGCACGAGTTCGTTGGCGCGCTTTCGACGATGACGGCGCTCTATGAGGCTGCCGTGAGGTATCGCGTCCCGTTCTTCCCGACGATTTCCGAAATTGGGCTTGAGCCCCGGGAGCCCTATGTCGAGCCCGAACACGTGGGTCTCGAAAGAGATGTTGACCGCGATTTGGTCAGGGACTCGTCCATGCTTCCGTGGTCACGCTGAGAGGCTGAACACGCCGTGCCCGCGCTGCGGGTGAGGAACCTTGGTGGGCAATGCTAGATGCTTGCTGACAGCGCCTTTTCCGGCCAAGCGAATCGCTTGAACGTGGGGCTGCCCCAAGGGTAGGGGGGTGATCTTTCGAGCGAGGAATGATGCTGGACGTCGGCGCCTATGTGGAAGGCCGTCAGCAGCCGGCGCCCATGGAAGACGTGGGTGTGACGGCCGCGTACGCACGCTGGTCGGTCATCATGTGGGGAAGCATCACCATAGGGGCGGTGCAGACGTTTGCGCATTTGGAGAGCGTCATTGGCTTTTCACACCTAGTCTCGAGGTGGGTAGGGTACTGGCGGTATTACGGGGAAGTGGTGTGGCGTTGGCTTGCTGATCTGATCCATGTGGATTTGCCGTTGGGTATGGGGAATGTCCTGACCTTCGTCGTATTCATGGTGGGTCTCGCCTTTGCGGGGGTACGGTGGCGGAAGGCGGATTGGGAGGCTGATGTCCGGGCGATCGCGCATTTCCTTGGGACGACGATGGTCGTTGTGGTGGCGCTTATTTACCAGGAGGGGGAAGTACCCCGCATTTCGCTAGCGCTTGCTTTGGGGCTGGTGTTGGGTCCTTTCGTCCTCTATCCGTTCGCCGGTGCGGCCCGTGAAGCCTTGAGCAGATGCGTTTATGTGCTCTTTCTGCTTTTGATTGGCCTCACGATGGTGATGGTACCGCTGTCGGGTACGCAGCGTCATGCCAAGCAGATGTTTGATATCGCGTATGAGAACGATGGCGGTGACCTGGTTGCAGGGTGCATGCTTGACCCAGACGAGGCCGCGCAACAGGCGTGCGTGGACCGGGTGACGACGCCGCCAAGTATCCAGACATCGTTCCTTGCCGGCATGTGCATCCTGTATTGTGGGATGTTTGCTCTGCCGTTTTTCGTAAGGTTGGGATACCTGAACCGCCGCTTGTTGTTCGTAAGTCTCGGCGTCTTGTTGCTCTTGGGGTTCAACCAAGTGGCGGTGATGGCGGAAACGGCGGGTTATGGTGGATATGCTGTCGGAGAGGCTGAAGGCGAATTTGAAGAGTAGTCTTGTGGGGGCGGCGCATTTCCAGGATGGCCTATGCCCCTGTGCATTGCCGACAGAGATTGAATCGGAGGTTGCGGGCACGCTCTTTGGTGCGCTTGTTCCGTAGGTGAGCGTTGTTGGCTTGGATTTGAAGCTTCACGCGGTTCATGTCGGCTTCGAGTTCTTTGCCCTCGTGGTCCTTCCTAGGTAAAAAAGCTGCCTGCATTTGCGGGTCAAGCTGTGTCTGGAGGCCTACGCGCCATCACTCCCACGAGCCTTCTACGCCCTTGGGCGGGCGCGGACGTCAGCCGTTCACGAGGGCGATGGCGCTTGCATACACGGGCCAGAGCTTGTCGTTGGCCTTGTGCATGGCCGTCAACGCCTGAAGCCTTTGCGCCGGCGTGAATGTGCGGAAGGACTGCATCAGCCAGTCGGCCGGCGACTCCCCGATAAACTCCGTGATCTTTCCATAGTGGGCGGTGATGGTGTCCAGTTTCGTCTGGACGGGCACACGAAGGTCGACCTTCCAACCAAGCTCGAAGGATGTGAGTTCGTAGGCGTATTTCTCGAGGAGCGGCGCGAGGAGGGCATCGCGGGTGGCTTTGGGAAGCAATTCCTCATCCTGCATGGAATGCCCGATGATGTAGTAGCGGGTGATGAAGGGAAGCGCCTCGAGCTTGGCCAGGGCGGCGGGGATGTCGCCGGCCTTGGCGCTGTCCAGCACATCCGTCCTTGCAATTTTGAACCGAAGGCTTTGCACCTCGTCTTCCGGTTTTGAAGCGGCCACGGCGGCGTCGAAGATATCGGTATGGCCATGCGCCTTGAAGCGCAGCAGGGTATCGAGGCCCAAATCCCTGGCATATCGCTCGCCCGCATAAAGGATGTCATAGACGGGACGCGGGTCTGCGTCGGCCGGATACCGGTAGAGCAATTTGCGGCGGAGGACGTTCTTGTGAGCGGATTCATTGTCCGGCCAGCGGGAGATGGCAGTGCCAACAACCCGCTGGAGTGTCGTGAGGTCCATACCGGGCGTGTGGGGTTGGAGATCAGTGAGACATTCCAGAACGCGGAACAATTGATAGGAGAAGCCCGGCTGGGCCTCGATGCTTTGATAGATGACGGGCAGCTGCTGGGTGAGCGTGCCGTTGATGTGGAGAAGGACAATGTTCTTGGGCGTGAGCCCCGCCTGCGTGAGGGCCAGGTTGCCAAGATCCTTCTCCTTGGCCGTCTCAAGTTTCTTTATGATGTCGGGCCGTGCGCGGTGTCCTTCGCGGGTCGCCTGGACGTAGAAACTGACCAGGGTATCGAATTCGTCCGGGGACTTGGTGCGCGCATTCCAGGTGATGCGGTCCTCCAGCGCCTTGGCGCCGGAATAGATGGAACGGGCGATATTCTGCTTCTTATCGGGCGGCGCCGCCTCGTAAATCTGCTCCATGAGTTCGGTCGAAACATAGCCAAAGTACGAGTCGGCGACGGCCATTTCCGCCGGCGTGCAATCAGCCACGATGATGGTGTTCTCATCCTCTTTGATGCTGAGTTTACAAATTTGGTTGCTGAGGTTCTGCGCGGCTTGTTCCGGAAGCGGTTTCATAATGGCGTCGGCGGTCGCCCGCAGAATCCTGGCTGAATCAGGTTCGCGCGGGTTGAGGAAGAAGTAGGCCAGGCGGTCGATTTCCTTCACCGCCATGTCCTGGAACCCTGGCAGGGCGTGGAGAGCCACGACGGCGTCGGTGACGCCCTGTTCCCCCTTGACGCTGCCGACCATGCGGAGAAGGTGGGGCGTCATCGGTGGGTAACCGAACGTGTAGCCCATGAGTTCGGTGTTCCCCTTGATGCCTGCGGGACTGTTGGCGAAAAGCGCCTGCACTTTCTCGTGCGCGACGATGTTGGCGAAGGGCAAGCCTCCAATGGCAATATTCAAAACGCTTTCATCGGGCTTCTGGGATCGGTCCAGCTTGAGCAGCGTATCGAGGTTGGTGAGCACCATGTCGGTGAGGCAACCTTGGGTGAGGGTGCGTAGGCAGAGCTCCGGCCGCTGGGCCAGCGCCGCGATGGCGGCATTGAGTTCGGCGAGCGAATAGGGGCCTATTTTCTCGTTGGCGGAGATGCGCACGGCGGCGCTGGATCCGGGATGTCCGTCCACGATGCCGGTGACGGTCTGCCGGGCGGCCGTCAGCTGGTCGTACTGCTGCAGAATATCGGCTGTCGCGTGCGCGGTGGTAAGGGCCTGTGCCGCTTCCACGAACAGGGCGTTGGCTTTCTGTTCGGGGTTGTCGCAGGCGACAACGAAAACTGCGGCTACGACAACGGCAAGGCGTGCTTTGCGCATGGGAAGGGTCCCGAGGGGCTGGATGCTGATGTTGCTGATAAGGGCGTCGGGGTAACGGATCAGGCGCGACGACACTGTGGGGTGACGCCATTCTGGTCGCCGTCGGTGTCGATGTAGTCCCGCCCTTCGAGGACGCAGTAGCTCAAGATGCGCTCGCGCTCGTCGTAGGTGATTTCGATGCTGACGCGGTTTCCGCGCGCGTAGCCCTCGATGGCCTGTCCGGCTGGCTCCCAAAGCCCAATGGTGATGATCGACAGCGTGGAATGGGTGAACACGCGGGCGGTTCGGGAGAAGCCGCTGTATCCCTGCGTGAAGTTATAGACGTCCGCCGTCCTGACGTGGGGTGGAGAACCGTACACCTTGGTCGCTTCCGGTGCGCCAAGCCGCGCCACCACGTTGTGTTTCGGCGTGCCGGGCCGGAGGATGTCCTCGACGGCGATCCGCTCGGGCTGGTTTGCCGCGAGGTAAGCCGCCGATGTACCGCAACCGGACAGCAGGGCGCTGCAAAGCGTGGCAATGAGCAAACGGCGGAACGCGTTCATGTGTGCGGCTCGCTAAGGACAAATGACGCCGACCGTGCCGCGCGTGGTGGCGAGACTGGCGTCGAGCGTCTGGATGGAGATGGCTTCTTTGGCGTAGGCGTTGAAGGAGTTGATTCCGGTTTGGAGCTCGTCGCGCCAGAGACCGTCAATGGGGCCGACGTAACACCGCACGCGGGCAAGCTCGCTTTGCAGGGCTGCGACGCGCATATCGCCGATGTGCTCGGGAAACTGCGGCGGCTCCGGCACACGGCAATGCTCGCCGAGCCAGGCCCTGGCGGCGCGGGCTTGCGGTGTCGCGGCGTGGTCGGCGACGAACTGTTCTGCGTAGGGGCACGACCCGACTTTGAGCACCGTATCGAGCTGGGCATCGAGATCGCGATGAGGCCGCGCGGCTGCGCCCGGCGGGGCCGGTTGGTGCGGGCCGTCGCCAATCAGCCCTCGGTCCAGGGCATGGAGGAAGAGCACAGCGCCCAGGGAAACGACGCTGATGAGGCCGCCGCTGCGTTTAAGTCCGACCCAATAGGTCAATCCCCCTGCAACGACGGCAAGGAGTGGCAGCAACGGAATTGTGGACAGTCCTTCCATGTTGGCGCCGTTCCCTGTTCTTCGGTCACCGCCTCATAACGTGCTGTTCGTCGGTAACGCCCGCCTCGGGCGGGTTCTGGTTGCTGCAAGATGGAAGTGGCAGCGGCTCCCATAGGCCCGCCGATACGCCGCCCATGTCCGGCACCAGGATTTGCCGAAGCCCGCACTGCAAGCAGGTTCGGATGTGGCCAAGGTGAGAGGGGTGCCCTTTCAGGTCCCAGGCGTGCCAGCCGAGGCGACACCTTTTCGGACTCGGCTGCACCATGCGGGCGTATGCCGAACCGATAGAAGAGAGCAGCGTCCGCATGGAAAACCCGCCTCGCCTGCCGATGCGTCACGCGGGAGAGCGGGCCGCAGCGGCGCTGTCCAGCACGATTTCCACGACCTCTGCGCCGCGTCCGGAGGCCATAAGGATGAAGATGAGGGCGATCCAGCCAATGATGGGAATGAACAGGCAGATGAGGGCCAAGGGCCAGTTGAACGGCTTCTTCTTCGAGAGAGTGATGCGACTTCCTTCGTCCCGGAGGGTCTGAAAGCCCCGTGCAGCATAGGCGGAAATGGTATTGCGGTAGGCATCGGCGGACGGTGCCGTGATGACGGTGGGTTGGCTCATGAAAGTCCTCAACGTGAATGGCGACGACGAAATGCGTAAACGGATTGTGCCCAGTGGCGCGGCAAATGAAACGGCAAGAAGCAAAACCCTTGGCCCTTGATCCAATACTCCCTGTTAGGAACCGAGCTGCGGCTGTTTCTTCGGCGTGATCGCCGTTTGCTGGACGTGGTCGCGCCGGAAATCGGAGGGACGGCATCCGAACTCGCGTTGGAACATCTCCGCGAAGTGACGGTCGTCGTCGTAGCCGGCGCGCATGGACACCTCTCGAACCATTAAGCGCGTGTGGATGAGAAGGTGCTTGGCGAAGTGCAAGCGCGTCAGCCTTATGATTTCACCGGCGGCAGGTGCGTTGAGCTTTCTCAGCTCCCGCAAAAGCTTCGCCTTGCTGATGTTGTCGAGGCGCTTTGCTAGGGTATCGAGCGTGAGGCGGCATTCCTTTATGGCTGCGGCGCTCACCGTCTTGCCGCTGCGCGAAGCATCGCGTTTGATGGTGTCGATCGCTATCCATTCTTCCTGCACCCAAACACTGGCAAGTTCGTACACTCGGGCGAGAAACGGAGATGCCGGCGCTTGGATCGGTTCCATGGGAGGGAACGGAGGTGTGGCATGCGCCGGAGGCGTGAAGGATTTTGACATGGCGCTGCTTGCAACGGTGGCGGGGGAGACATCTTTTGAACCGCCTGCGAGAGGCGCAAGCGGGTTGTGCCGTTTCGCACCAAAACCCCCTGGGAATGATGTCATTGTCTATGTTCCAACCAGAGTGAGCGTCAGTGGATGAAGCCTTTCGCGGGGGCGGGCCCCGCGATTCTCTCAACGGCGTCATGAAAGCCTTGGGCGTCGAGCCAGAGCCAGACGAACAGCAGCATGCGGGGATCGAGGTCGCCCTTGGCCTGGTTGCACGCGTAGCAGGAGAGGACGGTGTTGCTTCCACCGCTGCCACCGCCGTGGGAGCGGGGGATGAAGTGGTCGCAGGTGGCCGAGCTGGGGGTGGGCCTTCCGGCAGTGACGGTGACGGCTTCCCCGCAGTAGACGCAGCGGCCGTGGAAGCGGGCGATGAGGGTCTCGAGCTTCATCGAAGGGCTCCGGTCAATACTTCTCCGTCCGGCGCGGCTGAGGGCCGGCCAGTGGCGTTGCGGTTTGGAAACGGCGCGGTTATTTGGGTCCGGAAAAAGCGAAAGCCCTCCTTGGTGAGGAGGGCTTCAGGCAGAATCCGGCCGCCGTTTCAAATTGTGAATGGTCGCTAAAAAGGAAAACCTAGCTATGACATGGACTTGACCCTTTTCGTCCGCGTGTTTCTGTATTTTCGAGAGTTTCATAGGGTTTTGCCGGGATTGTGGCGGTGGTTTTCAACGCATCCGAAAAGGACGCAGCGGTGCGTGCGCACAACAGGGATTGTGTGCGTTGAAGGGCTCTGGTTGGGGTGAACGATCGGCTGTGTCCGCCGACGCTGTTGGCGGCAGAGTCGCCAACGGACGGTGCGGGAAGTTGACCACAATGCGTCAAACTTCAGGCGTGGGATTTAGGCATATCACCCGTCGCGGCCGGTAGCGCCGTCGTAGAGTGTTGGAAGGAATTGTTCGGGTGATGCAACGTCAATCGCTTGGGAGAGGCGTTGGGCGTGGTGCCAGTCGAAGATGGCTGGGCGGCTCCCATTGATGGCGCTGCTGACATTCGGTTGTTTCATGCCAATAATCTGGGCCGCTTGGCGCAATGAGAGCCCATGTTTGGTCCAGAGGTCGCGAGCGCGTTGCCATACTTCGGTATGGTTCTGCGCGCTGTTTCGGTAAAATGACCACTCCCGTGTTTCGTCCTCGATGAGAGGGCGCGCCAATTCATCGGGAGAGATATTGAGAGCCGTTGCAAGTTCGGCGATGAAGCTCAGATTGGTGCTGGCACGGGCCTGCGTGAGGGCGGTGGCGAGTTTGGCCTTTCCTTGCAGCGCCTCGCGCAACGGCTCGCCGGCGAGGTTCAGCCGGTGCAGGTGAAACGCCAAGCGGGCCTCGAGGGCGGCGGGGTCTTGGCCATCGGCCAGCAAAGGCCATTTGTAGGGCAGTGCGTCGTGCTTTCGTTCCGTGAGCCGTTATGACGGCTGGTGGGAGGAAAGCTGACGGGATGTCTTCGGAGCAGGCCGAAACCTATCGACCCTTTGTGTCGACGTATTGGTTGGATCCCATGGGCTGGTGATGGGAGTCTCCAAGGGGCGGCGTAGGAATAGTCACGGATTTGAGCGGAGTGTGTCGGACCTGCCGAGCGTGGAAGACGCTAGAGACTGGGCCCGGCAGGTATGGCCAGACGTCGAGGATGCATTTCGCGGAGCTTCTAGCAGGCTAATTGACAGCATGCTGAAGACGACTCATCATGCTGCTACAAGAAGGAAGAATGCCTCATGCCGAGCGACCGCTTGCCACCTGATCTGGAGTCGTTTGTGAAAGGGAAGTGCGCGGAGGGCGCCTATGCGGATAGGGACGAGGTCGTTTGCGCGGCGCTGCGGAGCATGCAGGGGCGCGAGGAAGCCGCGACAAAGTTGGCGGCCGCGATCGGTCGGGGACTGGCAGATGCTGCCGAGGGGCGTGTCAAAGAGGGCAAGGACGTTCTGGCGCGATTGGAGCGCAGGTATTCAGCCATGGGGAAAGCGCGCAAGGCGTGAAGCTGGCCTTCGCGGATGCGGCGGAAGCCGAGCTCGAACGGCTGGGTGACCGCATCGCGGAGCAGAACCCGCCAAGGGCGGTCTCATTCATTCGGGAAATCCGCGAATCCTGTGATGCCATTGCGCTGATGCCCAAAGCCTTCGGGCATGTTCGCGGTTTGGAAGAGTACGGCATCCGACGTATGAGCCACGGCGACTACGTCATCCTCTATTTCATCGGCAAGGAGGCAACGAACATGCTGGAGGACTGCGTGACTGTGCTGCACGTTGTCCATGGCGCGCAGGACTACGCCGCCCTTCTGAGCCTTGAACTGGCGGCTTTGGCGTGAAGCGGGAGAGGGGTGGATGTCCGCGCTGGATTGCAAAGCGGCCAATCCTACAGCCCTGACTGCGGGGGCAAAAGAGAGCGAGTCGCCGAAGTGGTGGCGGTTGAAACGTGATTGCGCCGGACCAACAGGACGGTGGTGACCGCGATACACATGAGTATCCAGACGACAAAATAGAGAACGGTTGCCGGTGTGGGACTGGCCAGTGCGATGAGGGCGAGGAATTGGCCGACCGCGCTCAGTCCCCATGTGAGTGGAATGGCTTTGATGGGGCGCTGATCTCCATCGGTCTGGTATCCGACCGGGGTGGTGATGACGCCGAGTTCTACGCAGTGCGGCGATTGCCCAAACGGCTTGATCCATGGGCGGCGCAGCATGTCATCCCGGTATTGGGGCAAGGGCCCGAAGCGGACCATCGCTTGAAAGAACGGCTGCGCGCGTACCTGCATCGCCATGAAGGGGAGGAGGTGGTTGCCGATTGGCCGATGGATTTGGCCCATCTGCTGGTGCTGCTGTGCGAGGTGGGTGGGCGGGCGCATCAGATGCCGTTGTCGATGCGGCTGGTCAAGCAGCGGGAGTTGGACTCTGAGTGTCCACACAATGCCCTTGCTGATGCGAGGGCGTTGATGAGGCTGTGGCGACCAGGCTGCTAGGCGCGGGTGTTGCCGGCGACACAGGACCGCTCTGATGGGGCCGGTCCATGTGGTCCGGCCCCCGTAGCGCTAGGCAGACAGTCTGCTGTAGCTCATGCTGATGAGCATGAGATCTACCGCGATGCTTTCAACCCGGTTCCGGATGATCTCCATGGCCTGCTCGACCGTGTGTTCGGGCATGAGGGCAATTTGGGCCCCGTTCTCGTACATCAGGTCGACCAGAAGATGGGGGCCGCGGTCGACTGAGCGATAGACGGGGCGCGTGTGAAGTCCATAACGGAAAATCTCACAACGATGCTCCCGGCTGAGACTCAGCCTTACGCGGAGGGTCCGGCTATCCGCAGCGTGAATGAATGTTGGCAACATATTGCCGTCTCCATTTCAGCGCACTGGACTTGTGAAGGGTGGCGCCACTCGGCGCGCAGAGCCACGCTGCCACCCGCTGCATCGGAGGGACTCCGACGGCATGAGAAACCTGTTGCCGAGCAAATATTTTTCGGTTTAGGTCTTGCGTGCCGGAGCTAACGGTGCAAAAAATGCACCGTTAAGTCACCTTACTGTTTCAGCTCGCCTTGATGGCGCTTCGCTACAGCGAGGTGGCCTTCCAACCGATCAGGGAAATTCGTCGCTAGGATGGGGACATTGGGTTCTCCTCTCCTCCATTTGACCCGTTTGCTTTCCGCTAGGGGGTCAGTAGCGATGAGCCAGTTCCGGATGGTTGCACATCCGGACTGGCACCCTGCGTCGGTGCCTGTGCGTCGGCTCTCATCACGCACATGAAGTTGAGTATCGGTTGCCGAGGGGCGTGTTGGCAAGCGTGATATTCATGAAAAGTTCCGGACCCGTCCTCTTGCAGCATCGTTGATCATTCTTTCGCTTTGTGGCGCTGCCGTGTGTCTGCACGGCGTGAAGGATTTTTGCGCATGAAGAAGCCGCATCGGGCAAAGAAGTCTTCCGTACGAGCGTCGAACGCGGAAAAGCCAAAAGCGAAAGCGCCGGCAAGCGTGATGATGGGCTTGGTCGCCATCCGCGAGCAGCGCGAGATGAGCCAGCAGGATGTTGCCACGGCGTTAGACAAGAGGGGCGGCGGAAGGTTTGAGTGCGGGACGGGAAAGGCCGTCGTCAATCGCCTTGAGACCGGAAAGACCTCTCCAGGCTTCGATCACATGCAGGCCTATGCGCAAGTCTTCGGCGTGCCGGTTGGCGCGTTCTTCGTCTCTACGCATATCTTGGCTCGGCTGCGCGACGGCAAGCGCGGGAAGCTGGAGCAATATCTAAAGGGTCTCGAGGCGCTCATTAGGGTTGCCCGAGATCTGAAAAATGGTGGGAAGATTCCTGAAGCGCAGGCGCAGAAAGTGGTAGTGCAGAAGTTGTTTGATGCCTGGCTTAAGGAAGGGTTCGACGCAAGAACTCCACCCAATCGTTGATGAGGTCGTGCGGGGCCAAGTAGCTCCTGAGACCATCTGGTGTCATTCCGCATCGCGCATTCCGCTTTACGGAATGGTTGCGCCTCCCCATAATGTATAAGTGATAAGAAGCTTTGCCTGCAAGGACACCGAGCGCCTGTTCAACACTGCAAGGGGCAGCATTCGATCCGCATCAAGGAAAGAACTGACAATGGCCCGCAAACTGACACCCATCCCGCCCGGCGAGATCCTCGCGGAAGAGTATCTGGCACCCCTGAGCATCAGCCAGAACCAGCTGGCGCGCGATATCGACGTGCCGGTGAGCCGTGTGTCCGCCATCCTCAACGGAACGCGCGCCATTACGGCCGATACGGCGCTCCGCTTCGGAAAGTATTTCGGTACATCGCCGGACCTTTGGCTGAATCTTCAGGCGCAGTATGACCTGCAGGTGGCGAAGGCCAACACATGGCCGGCCATCGAAGGCCGCATCCGGCCGCACGGCGGGTTCTCGAAGAGTGGACAAACGCGTTAGGGGGGTTTTGCATCATGAATCACGCCGAACCCTCCATACAACCTTCGACCGGCAATACGTTTGCCGACCTCAAGCTGAGCGAGCCGGACACCCACCTTTTCAAGGCGGTCATCGTGGCGGAGCTCCACCGCCTGACCAGATCCCGGGGACTGACCCAGGCACAGGCCGGGGAACTGATGGGGATTGCTCATTGGCAAGTGAGCAGGCTGTTCAGGGGCGACTTCCAATACTATTCCATCGACCGCCTCGTTTCCTTCCTGGCGGTGCTGAGGCCGGATGACGTCATTTCTTCGCTGGGGTCGGGACACATCTCATTCCAGCCAGCGCAGGGCGTCAGGCGCGATGAGCTGAAAGCGCCGTAGCCGGGGCCGCAGGGGGTGGATTGTTGTCGTTGCCGACCCCCCATTCCTGGCCGGCTCCGTCGGTAATCTCCCCTTCCAGGTCGCAATCGTGTTCGAGCGCGGCGTCGGCAAGTTCGCTCCACAGGGTTTGCATTTGGCGCTCAAGGCTGGCGGCATCGGCATAGGGCACGTGCAATGCGTAGCCACGAACCGTGCGGGTTGGCCGGTAGGCTGCGATTAAACCCTCCAGGCTGGTGCGGCAGGGTTTGGCGTTGATGACTTTGCTGAACGGCAGGATGTCCACATCGAGGGAAAGCGTGACATGGCTGGCCTTCTGGGCGTGCGCGTCCGGGGCGATGACGGGCGTGATATCTAATTGGCGGGCCAGCTGCGCCATGTCGCCGGGCTGCACCGTGGCGATGTGGTGGTCGTAGCGGGCTGTGGTGCGCGTATCCGCATGATTGGCGAGGAGCGCAGCGTCCGCGAGGGATTTGCCGGAGGCGCGGTATGCGGTGATGGCGGTGGCGCGGAGGCTGTGGGGTGAATACCGGCCGTTGAGCCCGGCGGCTCGGAAGCGGCGTCCAAGGGCGCGGTAAGCCTCGATATAGGAGAGCGGCTCGGAGGTGAGCTGCTTCTTGTGGGGTTTCCCTTTGCGGAAGATGGGGCTGGTGGCGCGCAGCGGCTGCAGGTGTTCGAGGTAGGGCGCGAGAAGCGCTGCAAGCTCCGGCGGCACGGGGAGGCGATGCTGGCGGCCGCGTTTTTCCTCGAGGGAGACAAGCGTGACATCACCATGCTTCTGGAAGGACGCGTGGGTGAGTTTCAGGGCGGCGCCGATGCGGCAGCCGGTAAACAGCAGAAAAGCAATCAGGGCCCTGTCCCGGAGGTCCAAGAGGGTGGTGGTCGGAATGGCTTTGAAAAGCTTGGGCAGGTCGTTGTGGTCGATGGGGAGCGTGTTGGCTGCCTGATGCTTGACGCTTGGCGGTTTGATGATGGCGGCAGGGGTGGTGGGAATGAGTTTTGCGTCGGCCATGGCTTTGAAGAAGGAGCGGATGGCGGCGGCGGCGACCGCTCTGGATGTGACCGAGAGGGAACCGTTGCTTCGGATGCGCGGGGTGGTGTTGAGGTATTGGGCGATGTGGGTCGCTTTGATGTCGCCCAGGGTTGTGATGAGGGTTTCATCTGCGAGGGCGACGGCGGGAATGTCGTGGAGGAAGTGCTTCAACGCATGGAAGTAGGTGCGCCGCGTGCGGGGATTTGAGCAGCGGACAAGGAAGAAGGTTTCGGCGGCGTCGAAGGCGCGGCTGTCGGTGATGAGCTTGGCGTCGCGCAGCCAGTCGGTGATGGCTTGGTTGAGGGAATAGGGCGTAGCGGCCGACATGGCGCAGTATGGGGTGGTGGAGGCCGGGCTGGGAATATTGGTTGCAGTAATCGCGTGTGTGGGCGTGGCGTTGGGGTCGCAAGAGAAGGAGGACAATCTGGCTGGTGACCAAGGAATCTACAAGGACTACATGGTGTTACCAGATAAATCAAATAAATCAGTTAAATCACTTATTGACTTTAGGGCACTTGCGACCCATCCTGTAAGGGAGAAGGAGATCCAAGCATGGCGCTCTCACCCCGCGCGTACAATGAACCCGTGTTGCCCAACGAGGACCTGAGCCGGTTTGCGCATTTGGTGCTGGAACAGAAGCCGCGGTTTCAACTCGTGGACCACAGCACCGGCAAGGCGATGGACTTGCCGAAGGAAGTCTATGAGCTGCTCACCGCGCTGATGGCGGCGCTGGCCGACAATCAGGCTGTTTCGGTGGTGCCGACCAACATGGAGATCACCACCAACCAGGCGGCTGATTTGCTGAACGTGTCGCGCACCTATGTCATTCGATTGCTGGACAGCGGCGAGCTGCGGCACCGGAGGGTGGGGACGCATCGGCGTGTCGCGTTGACGGACGCATTGGCTTATCGGGACAGGATGAGCCAGCGGACCGACAAGGCGCTGGACGACTTGGCACGGATTGACGAAGGCCTCGGCCTCGATGATTGAGCTTACGGGGGCGCGGTTCATAGCGGTGCTGGATGCTTCGGCGCTGTTTTCGATCCGTGTCACGAACCTGGCGCTCGAGGCGGCGAAGCGGGGGCTGTTCCAGGTGCGCTGGAGCAGCCTCATTCATGAGGAGTGGACGCGTTCGGTGCTGAAGGTGAACCCGGACGCCGACGCTGCGGCAATCCAACGGCGCCGCGATCTCATGGATGAAGCGTTTCCGGACGCCAAGATCGCGCCAAGGCAGATTCATGTTCATTCCTCGCAGATGTTCAGAACATTGCGCCCACGCTGGTTGGATCAGCCACACCCCCCTATCGCTACAGAGAGAATCGAAGCCAAGTTCTGCTTCCCTAACTGGTCGAACCAATTTAGAATCAGGTGTGACTAACCGAGCTCGCCCCATGCCAAGCGCCGACCAACTCAAGGCCCTCTTGAAGGCCTACGCGCAGGGTAATGACCCACAATTTCAGTCGATTGCCATGCAGATTGCTGCAGGCGAAGCCCGCCAAGGCCATGGCAAGTTGGCCGAAGAGCTGAAATCAATCATTGACCAAGCCAAGGTAAGGCTTCCGGTTGTCGGCACGACACCAATCCCGCTGGCACGGCCACGGGGAGAAGTGGCCGACTTGCTGTCTGTTACGTACCCATCCATTCGATTGAAGGATCTCACCTTCGCGCCGAAGCTATCCAATGCCCTTCAGCGCATTGTGCGGGAGCACAAGACGATTGCAGACATCCGCGCCCACGGGCTTTCACCACGCAAGAAGGTCTTGCTGGTTGGCCCGCCAGGTACTGGCAAAACGATGACTGCTTCGGCTTTGGCGGGTGAACTTGGATTACCGTTGTTCGTTGTTCGGTTAGACCGTCTGATCACCCGCTTCATGGGTGAAACAGCTGCCAAGCTGCGCTTGGTTTTCGATGCAATCGCACAAACTCGCGCCGTTTATCTTTTTGATGAATTCGACAGCATTGGATCAGAGCGCGGCCTATCGAACGACGTGGGAGAAATCCGCCGCGTTGTGAACAGCTTTCTCCAAATGGTTGAACAGGACACGTCGGACAGCCTAATTCTTGCAGCAACCAACCACCCTGCCATCCTTGACCGAGCGTTGTTCCGCCGCTTCGACGACATCCTCGAATACAAGCTTCCAGACAACAAAGAGATCGGTGCCGTTCTGAAGGCCAAGTTCGCCGGCAAAAAACTTGGCCGTATTGAATGGTCACGGTTGGCGAAGCGTGCTGCAGGTCTAAGCTACGCGGACATTACCCGCGCTGCCGAGGATGCAATTAAACACAGCCTTATTGAGCGTCGTGGAGTTATTCAATCTGACATTGCCGCAGCCATTGACGAACGGAAAGCCACGTTCGCACAAGGTGACAGGCGGCCCTAAAAAAGACTTCCTGCCTTGCCACGCCACCCCCACCTTCTTATCCCCGAAACGGCTCCAGCAAGTCGCTTCACATCGACCTTGAGCCCCCGCAATAGCTTTAATGCGCCGCCCAGAAACAGGGTCACGCACGCCAACGTCCTCATCGGACAATTGCAGGGTGCGGCTGGTGCGCCGCCGGCTACCGCACCCCGTGCCGATGGAAGCGGGTTCTACGTCAGCCCCGCTCTGAATCTTTCCTTTGAGAGCGAACCAAATTTTGAGTTGAAGTTTGAAAGCTTGGACCTACAGCGAAGTGGGATAGAACTCCTCGCTGTAAAAGAAGACGATGATGGTCGCACCATCGCGACGGTTCATGTGCCCCACGATAAAGTTGGGCTGTTCGTTAAACGGCTAGAGAAATACCGCGATACCGACCCCAACGCGCCGCTCCCGGCAAGCGGACGGCGGCCGATAGACCATCGTGATCTTGCGGAAAGTATCAGCCGTATCAAGCTTGCCACCTTAAAGGAACTATGGACTGACCCTGACGACCAGTACCCGCAGGCTAACCAGCCTATCACTTGGGAAGTCTGGCTTCGTAAGGAAGACGAAGAGGGCGAAGCCTCTGAGCAGTTGTTGAGGCAGGCTGCGCCCGACCTTGGTTTGAGGGTGACTTCCAATGCCCTTCATTTCGTTGATCGGACCGTCGTTTTGGTTCGCGGTACCCGTGAACAGCTTTCGCTCGGCGCCAATGTGCTCGGCATTATTGCAGAAGTACGCAAAGCTAAAGTAGCGGCTGACTTTTTTGAGGGGCTCAGCGTTCCGGAACAGCACGATTGGATCGATTCTCTCTTGGCGCGGGTGCAACCACCACCTGCCGGCGCTCCCGTCGTAGGGTTGTTGGATACGGGCCTAAACCATGGCCATCCGCTCATTAGCCCCGTCATTACCCCCAATCAGGATCTTCATACCTACAAGCCACAGTGGGGCGTTCACGATGGCGGACCTCACGGGACGTGGATGGCGGGCGTCGCCCTTTACGGCGATCTGGCACCTGTGTTGGCTGGAACCAACGACGTAGTTCTTGAACATGGGCTGGAGTCATTCAAGCTCATCAACCTGCCGGCAGACCCGCACGATCCCGACCTCTATGGCGTAGTCACCATAGAAGGCGTTGCAAGCATGGAGGCGGGTGTTCAGCGCCCCCGCATCTACTGCATGGCGGTTACGGCAACTGATAGCGACCAAGGACGGCCTTCTTCTTGGTCAGCAGCCGTAGACACTCTGGCATCGGGGGCAGAAGATGATGTGCGCAGGCTCGTTTTGATTTCTGCAGGCAATATGGACCCCGCAGACCACGTCAACTACCCCAATTCCAATGAGACGACTCCCATCCAAGACCCGGCCCAGGCTTGGAACGCGCTCACCGTTGGGGGCTACACGGAAAAGGTATTAATCGACCAAGCCGTCAGTCCAGGATGGGAACCGGTGGCAGCAAGTGGTGATCTCGCCCCCACAAGCACCACGACCGTTACATGGTCAAGTCCTTCGCGCCCGCCATTCAAGCCAGACATCGTTATGGAGGCTGGCAACCTTGGGCGCAGCCACGCGGGTGCGCAGCCGATGGAACTCCCCGAGTTGATGCTTCTTACGACAAGCGATGAGTTTGAAGCCGGTCAGCCTCCCTTCATAACCATGGGAGAAACCAGTGGTGCTACCGCACTGGCCGCAAACTTGGCGGCACGGCTCCTCGCCAAGTATCCTCATTTCGAGCCTGAAACACTGCGAGGAATGTTGGTCCATAGCGCCCGATGGACGCCGGCGATGATCCAACGCGCAAAGGATGCGCAAGGATTCGATGATATCGAAAGGTTGCTACGGACCTTCGGCTATGGCGCGCCTAACATTGCTGAGCTTTTCACGAGCGCCAACAACAGCCTGACCCTCATCGCACAAGACACCATCCAGCCATTTCTGAAGGAAAATTCGATCAAAACAAACGAGATCAAGCACCACGCGCTGCCATGGCCCGCAGATGTGCTCCGTGCCTTGCCCCTCGGAACTGAAGTGGAAATGCGTGTAACCCTCTCCTATTTCATTGAACCAAGCCCTGGTGAACGGGGTTGGGACAAGAAGTATGGCTATGCCTCTCATGGCCTGCGTTTCGCCGTTATGCGGGCCACAGAAACTCCCGAGCAGTTCCGGCAGCGAATAAACGCCTATGAGCAGGAAGAAGAGTACGAAGCCGACCACCATGGTGAAACCGGGAAATGGGTTCTGGGGGGCCGTCAGCCGTCTCGCGGTTCAATCCACTCCAATGTGTGGCGTGGCACGGCGCAAGACTTGGCCAACCGTTCTCAAATTGCCGTCTATCCAACAATGGGATGGTGGAGAACCCGGCCAAAGGAGGAGCGCTACGACCGCACGGCCCATTACTCGCTGATCGTATCTATCTCTACCCCCGACCAGACGACAGATATTTATACGCCAGTCGCCAACCTGATTGGTGTGCCGGTGGAGATCGAGATCTGACCTTAGACCACGACTAAGTCGCGGAGAGGACTCAGAAGCCGGGCGCCGCCCGGCTTTTTCGTGTGCGAACTAGCACAGGCGCCGGCTGGCTAGGGGCAAACTAGAACACCACCCCAGATGTACCTCCGTTGACACTCTGGGCACCATCGCTCATCATCAGTGAAAAGTTGAAGGACACGCCGATGTCATTTTCCAGAACGCTCAAAGCCCTTGCCATCATTCTTCCGTCGATGTTGCTCACAACGTGTTCGGCTTTGATCGTGCCCGACATCAATAATCGCCCCATTCTTATTGAAGCTACGGGCCAAACATGACAGCCGCATCGGCTCAGGATAAAGCTTTAGAGTTCCTGAGCTTCATCTATGACAAGCCCGACGTGTTCCTTCTTACCTTGTTCCGCGATCCCGGCATCGCGATCGTGTTAGGCCCTCTCTTATTTTCGTTTTGTTGGCAGCACCTGGATAAAGCCGCGAGGTACGCCAAGCCCGAACACTACGAGGACTTCGAGAGATGCGACCCTCTCGTCAATTTGGGGGTCCATGTCGCATCCATCGTGATTGCAGGCCTCATCTACCTCGTGACAAACGCGACCCTCTACACACGCCTTGCTAGTTCTACCCATTGGACATGGCTGTATCTTGCGCTCTTCGTGGTCTCGTCACTCTACCTGCTGGCTGGCCTCGGTTTCCGCTTCATGCTGGGGTCGACGACGATTGACGCCTATTACGAAATTCCAAGGGATCAAATCCTTCCGCCGTTCGGCCTTCTGTTTACATGGTATCGGTTTGGCTTCGCGGCACTATCGTGGAGCACCGCTTTCACTTACATGATGCATGCGCATGCATCCGCTAATGCTCTTTCTTAGGGCGGCTGCGCTCCCCTACGTGCTGGCAGGACTTGCCTTGGTGGCGGCTTTTGCCCAGCACACATTCCTCGCATCCCAAGTCGACCACCTTGTTTCCATAGCCAAGTCGTCGTCGGGAGCCACCAAGTTCTTCCTGTTTGCGGTCTTCGCGTTCTGCGAGACACTGTTCCCCTTTTCCCACTATGTCGCTGGAACACTTCTGTTTGTTGCGCTATTCGGCGCCTCCCAAGCTTCGCTGGAAATTACGTTGCCTGCTTACCTTCTCGGCGTGACTGCCGGGCTTTGGACCAACTACGCTCTTGCCCACCAGATTTCCAAGCTTAAACCCACTCGCCGGTTCGAGCCGCTGATCACGAGGGGGCAGCAATGGGCCGCTCGATACGGTTTCATTGCCGACGCACTCAGCTCAATTCATCCCAATCATGCAGGGCTTCTGGCCTTCTGCTACGGGCTCACACGCACACAGTTCATTGTCCACTTCGGCGTCATCCTCCTTGCATCCGCAGCTGTCGCCGCCGTCGTCCTAACTGCCTTCGCTTCGTTTCTGGAGGACGCAGCGGTGAGCGGCGTTGCGCTTCAGCTTTGGATCGCCTTCATCCTCTTTGCCGTTGGGACCGCCTTTGGGTTGCGAGCTCTTTCCACGCAGAAAGTTGGCTAACACGCGTCGTGTTCGCGGTGTGTAGCCACTGGCACTCCTTAGGCGCCGCTGCGCATCACCTTTACTGTCTTGGGTGTGAGGAGGGGGATGCGTGGCTGACACCGCGCAAAGGGAGAAGGGGGCGGCGGATAGCAAATGAATATAATATCGGATTATATTGCGGGGGAGCCGGCCAAATGCCGAGGAATAGGCAACTGATGTTAGCGTGGGCCGTCTGGCGACACGTGTCAGTGGATGACCGATCCGAGGCCGAAGGCTCGGACTTCAAGGGTGTGGGCGCTTGCCCTGACGATCAGGGCTTCGAGCGTGCGGTGTGCTGTGGCGATGTCATCGATGACGTGCTGTAGCCCCCGGTAGACTTTCACGGAGGCTGGATCGTTGCGGCGGCCTTTCCAGTAATCGAGCTGGGCTTGCATCGGGACCATGGCTTCGCTGAATTCGGTGCACATTTCGCGCAAGTCGTCGAGGTCCATTTCGGTGAGTTCGGCGTCCGGCGTCGCACAGGCCGCTTCCAGGTCGGCAATGGCTTTGTTGACGTCTTGAAGGTGGCCGGTCAGCAGGTGGGCAAATTCAGGAACGTCGGCTTCGTCGCGGAAGGTTTGTTCGGGGTCCGGGGGAAGGATGGCTTTGGCGTGTTGCAGGGCATGAAGCGTGAGCCGAATCTTTTCCTGGGCTTCGAGCAGCATGCCTTTGGCTTCCAGAGTCTCATCGGCCGTTAGCGTGCCTTCGCGGTCCCAAAGGTCCACCGCTTTTTCAAAGAAGAAGGTTCGCTCCAGGAAGCGGGTAAAGCGTGATTCCAGACGTGTTATCGGGCGGCGGGTGTAAAGGTGGTGGTTGTTGGCCAAGTTCGTGGCTTGTGACAGGGCGGCGTTGGTCATGGTCTTGAGCGCGAAGCGCAGCGTCAGGATATAGGTGTCGGCGGGGAGCGCAGTGGGGCGGGTATTGGGCGGCGTCATGCTGCATTGTGGGGGGCACTTGTCGCGTCGTCCATGGGGGTGGACATAAGTATGTCCAAAGGGAGGGCAGTTGGTTTTGACGGATGTGGCGGGTGGTTTTCAGTGTTTCGTAGCGCCGGTGTTGCGCTCATTGGGGTTCCGGCGGCGGCTGCGCCTGACGGTAAAGCGCGTTTGGACCAAAGTGTAGGTCAAGGGGGTGCGGTCAGGTCCGGGCAGAGTGATTGGAGCCGTTGCAGACAAAAGGAAGGGCCGAGCCTGATGAGGTCGGTGTTCCAGTCGTCGTAGGTTGGCTCCAGAAGCGTGATGTCGATGCCGCCATCGAGATGGCGGAAGACCAGGCGTTCCGCTGCGGCGTGGCCGGCCGGGTCGTTGTCGATGGCGATGTAGAGGCGCTTCAATCTCTCGGGCAGCACCAGCGCGCCGAGGTGGGAGGCGGACGTTGCGGCTACCATCGGCATGGCGGGTATCAGCGAGCGTAGCGCGAGCATGGTCTCCAGCCCTTCTCCGGCTGCCAGCACATCGTTTGCCGTACCGAGGCGGATACCGTTGCCGAGCATATTCCCCATGGAGAGGCGCGGAAACTCCACGGAAGCTTTCAACGGCTCGTAAGGGTCGAGGTAGAGGCGCAAGGCGCCGGTGACGGTGTCTGCAAGGTCGGTGACCGCGGCGATGATGGCGGGGAAGGTCTGGAGCTCCATACCCCGCTCCGGCCGGTAATAGCATCCGGGGTGGAAGCGCAGCGCCTTGAGATCCAGCGACGCGGTGATGCCCCTTCCCCGCAGGTATTGCTCGCCGTGGGTGCCGATGAGTGGCACGGAAGCATGGAACAGGCGGCTGGCCGCAAGCGGGCTGTTGCGCGGCGCCGGCAGCGGCTTCGCATGCACGATGGGCTCGGACAGGAACCACAGCGCTTCGCGGCGGAGTTCAGCCGCATTGGAGATGTTGCGGTTCCAGCGGATGAGGTCGAGGAGGTCGCCGTGTTTGTCGGGGTCCGCTGCGTCGGCCCATTTCCCGGCCGGGCGTCCTCCTGCATCGTAAAGGCGCACGTAGAGGGAGCGGCCGGGGGTGTTGTGGACGTCGCCCACCAGCCAGTAGCGCCCATGCCTCTTTCCGTTGGAGAGATAGTGGGCGCAGACGGCTTCGGCATGGGCGGCCAGCTTGCGCGCAAGCGTTCTGAAATCGGAAGCCATTGCGCTCTCCATCAGAAGGTGGTGGAGACGATGGGATGCTTGGCGAGCAACGCGGCAAGCGTCGGCGGCCCCTCGAGGCTGATGGGAATGAACAGTCTCAGTTTGTAGGCGATGGTTTCCGGGAAGAGGCCCATGGCCTTGAGCAGCGGGTATTGGCCGTGGGTGAAGGCAACGACCTCAACGCGGCGGGCATGCATGGTGGTGACGGATTTCACCAGCAGTCCACCCTCCAAGCGCAGGATGCCGTTGCCAAGCAGGTGGTCCCAGGCTTCTTCGGGGGAAAGGTCGGGCGTGTCTTGCGTGAACGCGCCCAGCACCTCGGTCGGGATAAGGCGGCCGATGTGGGCTTGCTTATCATCGGTGGTGAAGCGGTAGACGCGCGGGTTGTTGAGGGGCAGGCGCTTCCAGTGCGGCAGCAGCAGCCCTGTCATGACGTGGAAGGTGCTTTCGGTGAATTCCGGCAGCGAGGCGATTTCCTCGTTCCAGAGCCGTTCAAAGGTTGGGGCGTCGCAAGGTTCCCAATGGCTTTCGTCCATCAAGGCCACGGGCACGGGGATGGATTCCATCGGCCGCATCAGGCGCACGCGGTCCTGCACGCAGCCGTCATCCAGGGTGAGGCTGGAGGTTGGGATCTGCAGCGCGGCGCGCAGGGACTTCGTATTCACGAGGCGCTGGGCATTGGGATAACCGAGATAGCCGGTAAGCCCCGAGAGTGTCAGCGGCGTGTTGCGCTGTTTCTGGCGGACCTTCAGCAGCCAGGTTTCGGCACCCGTTGCGGCGTTGGTGGCGATCAGGGTGCGGCTGTCGATGGTGAGGCTGGCGGCCGTTATGGTCTCAAGCCCCACGTCGTAGGTGCCGGCGGCGACGGCGCGCTCGATGCGGCTTTCCAGAAGCTTCTCGAAGTATTCGAAGAGGGCGTTCTGCAAGCTGATTTCCAGCGCCAGCACCCGGTTGAGGAAGCGTGGGATGGGCGGCAGGTCTTCGAGCATGGAGCCGTCGCGGTCGACGATGCGTAACCCCGTTGCTTCGTGGAACTTCAGCAGTGTGATGCACGGCACCAATCCTTGATGCAGGTGGCCGTAGAAGATGCGCAGCGAATCCCGCGCATAGCTGCTTTCCAGGTTGTCGGAGGGGCGGAACATGCCCTGCCCTCCTGTCTGGCGCTGGCCCCGCGTGATGGCGCCGAGGCTGTCCAGGCGGCGGGCAATGGTGGAGAGGAAGCGCTTTTCCCCGCGCACGTCGGTGGCGACGGGGCGGAACAGCGGCGGCTGCTTCTGGTTGGAGCGGTGTGAGCGGCCGAGGCCTTGGATGGCGGTATCGGCTTTCCATCCGGCTTCCAAGAGATAGTGCACGCGCTTGCGCTGGTTGAGGGCGGAAAGGTCGGCATGGTAGCTGCGGCCGGTGCCGCCGGCGTCGGAGAAGACAAGGATGCGTTTCCTGTCGTCCATGAAGCTTTGGGTTTCGGCGAGATTGGAGCTTGCCGGGCGGTTTTCGACGCAGAGAACATCGCCGTGCTGCCCCCGGCGCTTGACGATGCGGCGCGAACGGCCGGTGACCTCGGCCACCATGTCGGTGCCGAAGTGGTGGATGATCTGGTCGAGGGAGGATTGCACGGGTGGAAGCAGCATCAGCTGCACCAGCATGTCGTCGCGCGCTTCCACGGCGGCGCGGCAGAACACCGGCTTTCCGTCCTTGTCGTAGACGGGTGTCGATTGCACCTCTCCTTCCTCGTTGGTGAAGGTTTCAAACAGCTGGGTGGGGAAGCTGTGCTTGAGGTAGTCGGTGACCAGCTCGCGCGGCGTGACATCGAAGTTGAGGTCTTGAAGCTCGGCCGGCGACAGTTCGGCGAGCCGCCGCTCCATCATGGCTTCGGAGGTTGAGACCAGCTGGATGACCGGTGCGCGGCCCGCGGCAAGATCTCCTTCCATCGCTGCAATCAGCGTGGGGGCTTTCATTCCGGTTATGAGGTGATTGAAGAACCGAACCTTGTTGCCCTCGAACGCTGACAGCGCCGCAGACTTGGCATTGCGGTTGAGGGTTTCGCCTTGGTCACCGGTGATGTTGGACGCCTTCAGCGCTTCGTGCAGGTGGGTGTGGATGATCTGGTAGGCGCGGGCGAAGGCGTCGTAGATGTCCACCTGCTGCGGGGTCAGCGCATGTTCGAGGATGTCCACCTCGACGCCTTCGTAGGAGAGGGAACGAGCGACGTAGAGGCCCATGGCCTTGAGGTCGCGGGCCAGCACTTCGCTGGAGGCGATGCCGCCCTGCTGCATGGCGGAGACGAAGTCGGCACGGTTGGGGAACGGCATCTCATCGCTGCCCCAGAGACCCATGCGCTGGGCGTAGGAGAGGTTTTCGATGGTGGTGGCGCCGGTGGCGGAGACGTACACCACGCGCGCCTTGGGCAGCATGTGCTGCAGGTGCAGCCCTGAGATGCCTTGCAGCGACCCGGCCTGTACGCCGCGGTCGGTTGCGGTGGACGCGGCATTGCCCATGGCGTGGGCTTCATCGAAGATGATGACGCCATCGAAATCAGGCCCGAGCCATTCGGTGATTTGCGACAGGCGTGATTTCTTGCCCTGGCGTTCCTGCGACCTGAGCGTGGCGTAGGTGGTGAACAGGATGCCCTGCGATAGCGTGATGGGCTTCCCTTGCTTGAAGCGGGATTGCGGGGTGATAAGCAGGCGCTCCTGGCCGAGTGCGCTCCAGTCGCGCTGGGCATCTTCCAGGAGCGTCTCGGAACGGGAGATCCACAGCGCCTTGCGTCTGCCCTTGATCCAGTTGTCGAGGATGATGGAGGCGACCTCACGGCCCTTCCCCACGCCGGTTCCATCGCCGATGAAGAAGCCGCGGCGGAATTGGACGGCGCCCTCGGTTTCGCTGTTGGCGGCGGCGAGGCGATCGAAGGTGTCATCGACGGTCCAGTACCCCGCGAGCATGCGGGCATGGGCTTCACCGGCGTAGACGGTGGTTTCCAGCTGCGCGTCCGAGAGCATGCCATCGGCGACGACGGCGGGCGGCAGGTGTGGCTTGTACGATGGCGCCGGTGGTTTCACCGAGGCCATGGCGGCGGATTGCACGAGCGCGGTGGGGTGGGGCTTGGCGCCGTGGATGCGGATGCGTTCGGGCGCATACCGCTGGTACAAGCCTTCGGCGGGTGTTTCAGCGGCCGTATCGATGATGTCGTACTGCACTTCCTCGCCGGTGATGGCGTGGTCTTGCGGGGTGCGGACGACGATGGGCTTCTCGCGTGCGGCGGGCGTTGCGGCGAGCGGCGACGCCACCGCAGGGCGCGGTGCAACAGACCCGCGCGGAGGCACCCACACCTGAATGTCGCGCAGGATGGCGGCGGTGTCGGAGGCTTCCTCGGTGGTCCATTTGGCGTCCACCTTGTCGCCGGTCACCTTGTCGAAGACGGACAGCCGCGTGGTGATGGTGGTGCCGTGGCGGCGGAACAGTTTGCCGCTGACGGCGGTGGTGTAGCGCAGAGTCGCGGTTTCAAGGAGCTTGTCGAACGCGTCACGCCAAGCGGGGTGGTGCGGCCAGAGGTT
Source organism: uncultured Hyphomicrobium sp. (assembly GCA_964386545.1). Lineage (GTDB taxonomy): Bacteria > Pseudomonadota > Alphaproteobacteria > Rhizobiales > Hyphomicrobiaceae > Hyphomicrobium_C. The sequence goes on along the minus strand of CAYLSI010000001.1, from coordinate 96,558 downwards.
TGCGCTGGTGATGGCAACGAGGCGGCCGCCGGGCTGAAGGCGGGCCAGCGCCGCGCGCAAGTGGCGGAAATCGACGCCAGCCATGGTGCCGGTGACATGGGGCGAGACCGAGAACGGCGGGTTCATGAGCACGACGGATGGCCGGCATGCGTCATCCAGGTAATCGTGGATGTGCTCGGCGTTGTGGGTTGTGAGGGGGGCTGCGGGAAACAGGCGTTGGAGAAGGTCGGCGCGTGTACCGGCGAGTTCGTTCAGGTGCAGGGCGGCGCCGCGCGCGTGGGCGAAGACGGCTAACTGGCCGGTTCCGGCGGACGGCTCCAGGACCAGGTCGTCGCGCGTGATGGCGGCGGCTTCGGCGGCAAGGAAGGCGAGTTCCAGCGGCGTGGAGAACTGCTGCAGGGAAACGCTTTCCTCGCTGCGCCGGGTGTGGGTGGGGATGAGGCCTGCGAATTTCTCCAGCATGGCGAGCAGGCTTTCGGGAGTCTTGCTGGATGCGCGCATGGCGGGGAGATAGCGGCGCAGGAACAGCACCTGGGCTGCTTCCAGGGCCTCGTAGGCGTCCTTCCAGACCCAGGCGCCGGCGGCATCGCTCACGCCGAACGCGTGCTCCATGGCAGCGCGGATGTCGGATGCCTGCGGGCTGCGTCCTTTGGAGAGGAAGGCGAGCAGCGAGTCCGCGGCTGTCAGGAGACTGGCGGCTTTCGACCGGACGCCGTCGTGCTCGGGGGATGGGAGGGGAAGGTGCAGGCGCGCAGTGGGGGGCGCTTCGTGAAGCGACATGGGGGGATCTCCGGAGTTGGGATTGAACCGTCGGACCTGCACCCTCTGTGCAGGACCAACCGGCACCCTTTCCGGAACCGTGCTCTAACTCTTGTGTTTGGAGGCCGTTAGCGCGGCGGCGTTTCCAGGGTGAGCAACTGCGCCTGCATCGCTTGGCATGCCTTTTTGAGTGGCTTGAGATGGTCCCTGACGACGTTCATCAGGACTGGGGCGGAGACGTTGGCGTATTCGTGTCGGAGGAAATTGCCGGTATCTTTGACGGCTCTCCCATTCACGGCGGGGTGGTGTTTGGTGAGGCTGGCGGGGATGTGTCCTACGGCTTCGGTGAGGATTTGTAGGCATCGCTCGATGGCGCGTCGTGTTGCCAGATTGGAGAACGCCTTTGCGAGGTCTTTCTTGCCGACGATGGTTTGAATTTCTTCGATGGCTATGAGCGCGTCTTCCAGGGCTTGGGTAGGGTTCGGTGCATCATGTCAGAAAACTTTTATGGCTTCCTTTTCGGTGGCGATGCGGACGGAGGGTTTCAGGCAATCGCGCGGGATGACGTCGACGGGGAGGCCAAGGCGCTTTCTGATGAAGTCCTGGATGGTCATGAGTTCGATGAGAGAAAAGCGCGAGGCGTCGTAGTCGATCATGATGTCGATGTCGGAAGTTGGCTTCGCCTGGTTTCTGGCGGTGGAGCCGAAAAGGTATAGGGATGTTGCGCCTAGTTGCTTGATGGCACGTTTGCATTTCTTGAGGCGTTTGATGGCGGTGTCGCGTTTCATAGGATGATTATGGGGTTATGTTGGGGTTTAGGCAATAATGGGGAATAGGTATTTCGGTTATGCTGGAGGCGGCCAGTGCCAAACCACATGCAGCGTGTCTGGCGTGATGCCCTTTTCTCGAGGATGAGGCAGCGGCGCGCCAGCTCCTGCGTGTACGTCTTGGCTTCGTCGCCGTGCGCGTAGTCGCTTGAGACGTGCTCGATGGGGCGGCCTTTCCAGAGGACGTCGCCTGCGTGGTTGTGGGTGATGTGTTCCACGCCGTGGAACCATGGTTTTGTGTATCCATCGCGCACGTTGGCGAGGAAGGCGGTGAAGGCGCCCTTCCCTGCGTCGTTGAGGCAGCCGTTCACGGCCAGCTCCACAAGCTTTAGGTGGCTGGGGTCGAGGTTGTCGCCGTCGTGGGTGCGCTGCAGGATTTCGACGGCATGATCGGCAAGGGTCGTGGTCATGATCGGGGTCCTTTCTGCAGGGCGGGTGCGAGGCGGTAGACGCGGCAGGGGACGGTGCAGGCAACGCCGCGGTGGGCGCCTGCGATGTGGTGGTGAAAGAACCAGACGGGACCGTCGGCGTGGCGACCGGTGTGGATGAGCCGGGCAAGGGGGAAGACATCGCCGCAGCCGCCGGAATGGCTGCAGTACCAGGAGGCCCAGTAGAAGCTGCGTCCGAAGCGGGGGTCGGCGAGCTGGAAGCGGTCGGGGTAAAGCTGGCAGATGCGCTTGAGTTCGCCGTCGGGCATTTCGACGTAATCGCCGATGCGCGGGCCTTTGGCCATTTGCCAATGCACGAGGCCCTGCTGCCGCAGGGCTTCGTCGCGCTCATCAAACTGGATGGCGTTCATTGGCAACCTCCATTCTGGGCCATTGCGATGAAATCGGCCGCGCGCTTGAGGCACTCTTCATGCGGTGTGCGGATGTGGTCGTCGAAGTGGAAGTAGCGGCCCTGCAGGCTGACGTAGATGGCGGTTACGGAGCCGGCGATGCGCTCGGAGATCTTGAACGATTGACCGCCGCGGGCGTGGACCCAGTCTTGGGGCGGCAGCACGTTGAGGGCGTCGTTAAAGTCTTCCGCTGATACTTCGCGCACGGGGCTTTTGAAGCGGGCTTCGTAGCGTTGCTGGGCTTCGCTTGCCGGCAGCGCCGTGAGCGCGGTGCCGTATTCGGCGCGTAGCCGGTCGATGGCTTGCTGGTCGGTTTCTCCGGCGCCATCGCGGACGATGTCGATGATGGATTGGGTGGCGGTGCAGAACACCACGCGCAGGCGGGTATCGGACATGGAACACTCCATTGGGTTGGTGGGAAGGGAACAGGGAAGCTGAACGTGTCAGGCGCTTTGCAGCAGCGGGCGTCTCAACGCGATGCCGGCGGCGAGGAGGGCGCCGTCGAAGCGTTGGGCGAGCTGGCGCACGGGCCAGACAGTTTCAGGGAGCCAGCGCCGGACGCTGTCGAGCAGGTGTTCGCGCGGGAATGGCTCTTCGTCGCGCACGAGCCAGCAATCGCTGCTGAGGCCGTTGTAGAAGATGTAGAGCGGGACGCTGCTTTCGCAGTCTTCCTCATACCAGAGGCGCGAGCCGCCATAGCTGTGGCAGGCTTTGGGAATGCCGTGCAGGAAGCGGGCGGCAAGCTCACGGTGGACGCGGGTGCCGCCGTGCCCGGCCGTATGCACCTGCCAGAGCAGCGGCACGGGTTGGCCGTCGGCAGCGGGACCCCACATGATGATGGGGCATTGCTGGGCGCGCCCCCACGGGGTTGAAAGCGGAAGGGGCAGGTTTTGGTACGGGCCACCGGGGGCAAGGGGGGATACGGCTGCCGCCGTGTCGGTAGCGATGCTGTTCATGGGAGGGGTTCCTTCTTGATGGAACCGGCGGGCATTCTCTGATCCGCCTGCCGGGTTATCCGCGCGGAACCCGGCTCTCACTCTCCTTCCCTGCGCTGCACTTGCGCCAACGATCGTCACCCGCATGGGCGGAGACGCGGCACGCGGCTCCGTCGCGCGCGCTGTCCTCGCGCGATAGAGCGTGGCCCGCCCCTAGGCGGGAGGCGCCCATTCAACCTGACAGATTATTGAAAGTAAGCGACCTAGACGTTGTGGCCGGTGATTTCCGGCCATACCCCACGGGGGGCCTATGAGGACGGCCCGGAACGACGGCTGGCTTGGGGAGAAACACCGCCGTCATTCAAGCCGGTGGATGTCTATCCGCGCCCAGGCGTTGTAGGTATCAAGGTGTAGGCTTGACGGCTGGGTATTGCTTTCACGAAGCGGGGAAGAATGGACGACGATAAGCCGATTGATCTTGCCTCACGCCGCGCCGAACGGAAGCGGCGGGAGCGCAGGCGTCTTCTTGATCGCTACCGCCCCAGCTATGCGGTGATGATGTGGGCGCTGTTGTTTGCGGCGGCGCTGCTCGGTTACCTGCTGTTCGGAGAGAGCGGTTTGCGGAAGGCGGACCTTACAGGGTCATTGCACACGGGCGCGATTGGCGCGTGCGGTCTGATACGCCGCACGTGCCTTGTGGACGGCGACACCGGCTGGCAGGACGGCATCAAGTGGCGGATGCTGGGCATCGACGCCCCTGAAATTGACGACAAGGCGGGCTGTGCGGCGGAGCGAGAGAAAGCCACCGCCTCCCTTGAACGCCTGACATGGCTGATGGCTGACGGCTACCGCATCAAGCCCAGCGGCCGCAAGGACCGCTTCGGTCGCGCCTTGGTGGATGTTGAACTCAAGGACGGTCGTGATGCCGGGCGCATCCTGATGCAGGAAGGATTGGCGCAGCCATGGCCCAACAGCGGTAATGTCTGGTGTGACCGTTAGCCCGTTCATGATGCTTCGTTGATGGCGCCTTCTATGAAGCCGTTTGCATCCAGCAAGCAACGGATGTTGAACGTGAGATCCAAGTTGAAGCTGTTCTTGGCGGTGAAGGAGCTAAGAACGGTGGTGCGTCCATTGGGGTGTTCTGTCACGGATATATCCATGAAGCGTGAGAAGCTGACCGTGGAGGGGTGGTTCGCCTTTGACTTCGCGTAGCTTTCGCAGAGCTGGACGGCTGTAGCGCGTGCCAGATGAATCGGAGGCGAGAACGGTGTTGGATCTTTGGCGCGAGCGGCATCGAAGTAGACGTTGACGGCATTTGCGCCGTCGCCGCAGGTAACGAAGAAAACCGGGTTGGCTTCGGATTTGGTTCGGCTTGGCGAAGTAGCCACGGACCCGGGTTGGATGCTGTCCTTGCAGCGTTTGTCTTCGCGGTGGATGCGGTTGACGGTGTCGACGATGAGCGCCTTGCTATTTTTGGTATTGGCGTCCCACCAAGAGAAGTCGGCTTCAGTGAATTCGCGTTGTTTGCCGTCAGCGGTGTCGAGGGCAAGGGCGGCGGTCCTGACCCACCCTTGTTGGTGGGCGAGCCATTCCGGGGTGATGACCTGCACGCGCGTCCAGGCGCCGTCGATGCACTGCACCTGTACCTTTGTGGAATTGTCGATCGATTGGTAGACCGGCGCCCCTATGATGCCGGTGGCCTTCTCGTTCAGGATTTTGTTGCCGCCGGGCTTGGTGAGAAGGTCTTGGCTGTCGGCGCCAATGACTTGCACGATGTCGCCATTGGCCGGTGAGCCGGTTTCACAGGCGTAAGAGGGAGAGGAGGACTTGCTGACGGCGGAGAGCGTCGCGGTGTTGTGGTGGGGTGGTGCGGCAGAGGCGGTACCGACGACGATGACGAGGCAGGCGGTTATGATCTGGGACGTAGCAGATTTGAGGAGAGGGATGACTTCGGCCGTTGCGCGTCCACCGGCTGGAGCCAGGAGCGCGGAACCGGCCAAAATCAGCAATCCTGCCATCACGTCTTGAGTGAGCACAGTATGGAAGGCAACGATGCCGAAGAGGATTGCGAAGGTCCAGCGTAGGAAGGATGAGAGCAGGACCATGCGAATGCTCCGTGTGTGCGCGAGTGGGGCGTATGCGAATCATCAAAGTAGCGAGTCTGGGGTGGCGTCTTGGGGACGTCCATAACGTCAATGCGGTTTTCACCTGTTGGTGCGGGCGTGGTGGATGAATAGTGAATTATGATGACGCTTGGGTTGGTACACCTGATGCATTGATGAGTAACAACAAGAAGAGCCGGTCATGTGGAGCAGAGGCGAAGTCAAAGCCATCCTTGAAGCGAAGGCGCTGTTGAGGAAGGGCGCCTCTGGCAAGGCTGAGGAAGCAGCCCTTCTCTACGCGCGCCTGCAAGGGTGGACCGAGGAAGAAGGTGTCAACACCCAAGCCACGGAAACCGAACTCAACGCCCTTCTCGACGGCATGAGCGAGCGTGAATGGCAAGGTATCCGCACGATTGCCGACGGCGTGGGGGATGAAGCGTTCAAGGGCCTGCTTCTCTATGCGGTGGACCGCATGCGCCGGAGCCTGCAACAGGAGGCGTCTGGCTTTGAGGCTGAGGAAGAGACCAGGTGGCCCCTTCCCCTTTCCGGCAAGGGCAGAGACCGCGACCGAAATTGATGGTCAGGTGCGGTCACGCTCGTTCCGCTGAGCGGCACGTGCTTTTTCCGTTGGAGCCATTGTGTGCAGCACGACGGTGCCGCAAGCGCTGACATAGACGCCGGGAAGTGTGGGATGGGGATGGAATGTCGCGCTGGCCGGTGTGGAGGCCGGCACGTGTTCCTTGCGGCCGTCAGCTTCGATGACTCCGGCGGTTTCGACGGTGACGGAGGCGCGCAGGTCTTTTTCCCGTGCGGAACGCTTCAGGATGCCGTTGACGGCCTCCCGGGATTGGCTGTCCGTGATGTCGTCGCCCCATTCGTCGTTCGATGTGAGGGTGAAGGAGATGGAGCAGGTGTGGGTGTAGGTTTTCGTATCGGGCATGGCTGAAGACCCCTTGCGGACGTTGCGAACGTGTCATGGCAGGTGCTGCGAGGCTGTGCATCAAAGACGTTCTGGGGGATGGATTTCGCAGAGGAGGCATTCCCCGTTGAGGTGGGGGACCCATCCGCAGCTGTTGCAGGGCCCGCAGGGTATGCCGTGGTCGCGGGCGTAGGTGATGACGCCGGATGGCCCATGGAATTCCAGCATGAGGCTGAGCGCGAAGCGCAGCGTGTCGATGTCGTCGTCAACGGTCCAGTTCCGCTTCATGGTAGCTTGGGTGGTGGTGTGACGTGAGCTCATGGGTGCCATTCTCCAGTTTGCCGGGGAGGATGTTGGGTTCGGCGCGCAGCATGTCGGCAGCGCGGCGTGAGATGAGGTCGTCCCAGACGGCGGTGTAGGCGGGTTCGCCGATGTCCTGGGCGGCGCGCAGCTTGCGTGTTTCCTCGAGGGTGAGGGTTGCGTGGAAGTCCTGCTGCACGGCGGCCTGGATGTGTTCCGGGAAGCTTTGGATGCGCAGCTGTGAAGCGCCGGGGTTGGCGATGATGAGGTCGTAGTGGCCGCCTGGTTTCTCGACGTAGGTGACGCGGGGGATGTCGGGCTTGGCCATGCTCACCGCTCCATGTCGGGCGTGACCTTGCGCCCGCCCGCTGCAATGAACCCCTCCACCTCCTCTTCCCGGATCAGGTCCGGGTTTTCAAAGAGGTGGAACCGTTCATCGAGGTTGACGGCGCGTTTGGTGTCCGGCCCCTGCATCTGGAGGATTTCTTCGGCGCGGACGCAGAGAAGGTCGTCCATCACGGCCTCCAGCATCGTGTCATTGATGCCCTGCGCCACGTGCAGCTTGGCGGCTTCCACCTCGGTCATCTTGTCGTCGAGCTCCAGCCGCGCGGCCTGGCGCACGTGGCGTGGAAAGGTATTGAGGCGGTGCTGGCCGTCCCAGGGTTTCAGCAAGGTGATGGTGAGGGGCTTGTTGAAATCCCAGTGGTAGGAGAGGTGGCCGGATACTTCGGTGCGCTCCATGTCCTGCCACGGGTAGAAAGGCGTCTTGGGTGAAAGCTTGCCTGCGCGCACCATGATGGCCCGCAGCCTTTCGTCGTATTCCTGTGTCGTGATGGCCTTCTTCCGGAACTTGTCGTGGAGCGCGGCAAAGGCCGCGTTGGGGTCGAAGATGTTCATGGCTTGCCTCCGGTCAAAAAAGGGGAGCCGCGTGTGGCGGCTCCCTGAGTTGCGGGCAGGAACGGGAGCCTAGCGCGCGTGTTCCATTTCACGGTGCTGCTCCAGGGGCGGCGGCGGGGGGATGTCGTCGGGGCGGTCGGCGTCCTGCGCCTTCTCCATGTTGCGCTCATAGGGCTGCAGTGAGCCGGTGAGCATGGGGTTGTTGTACCGGTCGAGTTGCGACCAGGCGGCGATGCGCTGGAGCTTGCCGTCTCCGGGATTGTAGAAGCCGTAGTAGTCGGGCCTGCCGGGGTTTTCGGCATCCTTGGTCTTGTTGGTGAAGAGGATGAGGGAACCGGGTTCCAGCTTGAACGGTTCTCCGCCGTTCCTGGATGGAATCTCGACCGCCATCTGCTGCACCTGTTCCTTTGGGGGCTGCGTGTACGAAGAGATTTGCGAGTTTGCGGTAGCGCCTGCGCGCCCGGAGAGGATGATGGAGCCGTCCTTCTCGCTTGCGTAGGGCCAGAGGGCGAAGCCGCGTTCGTCCTTCATGCCGGGGAGTGTGAGCTTGCCGTTGAACAGGGGGCGGTCGTCACCGACTTCCTTGCTGTTGTTCTTGTAGGCGCGGAAGTTGCCGCGGATCTCGTTGTCTTTGGATTTCGCCATGCGTGGGTCCTTCCATGTTGCGAAACATCCGGCGGAAACCCTGCCGGTGGAAAGACGATGGCGATCAAGAAACCCTTATTTCAAGCGGCGTTTCTGTGGCGTAGGGGTATGGCGTAGCTAGGGGTAGCTAGTGGGGTATCACGAATTATTACAGGCGCGTTGGGGGGATGGTTTGCTCGGCAAGGCGGAAGGGGGCAGCATCGCTGCCCCTTTTGCTTTCAAGGCGTTCTGAAGGGCCACCACGTCCGCTTTGCGGTGGTCACGGGCACGAGTGCGCGGCTTGAGGGTAGTGTGATCTGTTGGACCACGGCTTCGGCGACCAGCGGCACAAGGCGCTCTTGAAAGAGGCGGAGCAGGTTATGGAATTCGCTGGTGGTGGGCACGTTGAGGTGGGGTTCGAGAGAGCTGTCCACGGGCCCTGAAGGGAAATAAAGCAGGTTGGCCCGCAAGAGCGAAACATCGCGCATCAGCTTGGCAATGGCGTCGGCGAGGGTTGGCGTGGGCGCCAATGGCAGGGCGTGAGCGGTTTGACCGTCGTTGGTGCCCATGATTGCACGGTGGAGGGCATCGAGGCGTGCGGAAAGGTCGGCGATGAGCTGTTCCTCCTCCGGCTGGCGAGGGGAAGGTGCGCTGAGGTGATCCATCACGGGCAAGCGGGGCCTGTATTCGCGCAAGGCGGCGAGAAGCAGGGAGAGGGAGATGCGCGCCATTTCCTGGGAGGCGGCCAAGGCAGCGGCCCGGCACAGGACACTTTTGAGGGTTTTGTTGGCGGTGTATGCACGCATGTCGTGGGGCATGGTGGCGAAGGAGCGTTTGGCGCAATGCGCGGTAAGGGCATTGCTGAGCGCTTCGACGCTATCGCAGGTTTCGGCAAGGACGGGCTCTGCGTCACGGACGTGACAGGCGCCGAGCAGCAGCAGTTCGACGCTGATGTGGGTGGTGCCGAAGTTGCGGGCGAAGTCGCAGGCCTTGCCCCAGCATGCGCTGAGGGTGTCATCGGCCGGGATGGTGAGGTGGAGTGTATCGTGGTCGGACAGGTGTGCGCCGAGGTTTGCGGCCGGTGTGGCGGTCGGCGTATCGGGGTGGTCGTCGTAGCGGGAATAGGGTGGGCGGGGCATGGGTGCGCTGGCACCGTTGGAAAGGGAATCCAACAACGGCGTTACTCCTTGAACGAGAGTGCCCCGCAGGAAAGTTAGGCGAGCATGTTCGGGCGCACAACGCGGGAGTGCGGTGGCGTTGAGAAACCAGGTGGGGTGTGGTTTTGCGGTGCCTTTCCTCTGCCCGAAGCAAGAGTTGTGATGTTGCGCTGGCAAAAGGGATGACGGCGTTTTGGCGTGCTGGTAGGGTTTTGATGGCGGCGGGGCAAACGCAAGCTGCCGGAGAGTGGGGTGTCTCAGTATTCTCCCAAAAGCGGAGACGTTGTGGGGTTCGGGTTCCTGTGGTCATGGGAGGCGGAGGCCGGGCATGATCGCGGGTTGAAGCGTCGGCCGTGCCTGATCGTGAAAGTGGAGCACACCCCTTCCCTTGCCCGGGTGCGCATGGCGCCGATCTCGCACCGGCCGATGACCAAGATGCCGTCGATCGAGATACCGAGCGGATTCCTCAGGGGCGCCGGGTTGGACGGTCAGGGCTGCTATCTCATTCCAAGTGAAATCAACACGGTTGAATGGCCTTCACGGGCCTGGGACCGGCAATTTCTGCCCAAGGGGCAGTTGCCGTGGGGGTTTGTGCGCGAGGTGCAAAGGGTGCTGGTGACTCTGGATGCGCGAGGGGTTTTGAAGGAGGTGGACCGTGAAGGGATTGCTCGGGATATTGTCGAAAGCTACCGGTACCGGGACCGCTGAGGCCGAACGCGCCGAGGCAGGCCGGCTCGGATGGAAGGTTGGCACGTTTGCGCTCGAACGGCTGGAGCCGGCGGACGGGTGTGCCGTGGGCAGCAACGCGGTGTGGGAAGCGTACTGCGCATGGTGCGCGGGCCGCCAACAGGTGCCTCTTGCGTTTGCGGTGTTTCATGCCGAGTTCGAGAAAGTGGCGGAGGCGGTTGGGATTGACCGGCGCCAGATTGGCGCGCACGTCTCCTATCAGGGGGTTGGGGTCAAGGTGGATGGTGGCGTGTGATGTGGTCGGTTGAGCGATTGAAGGCGGTGATTGCCGATCGTGGCGAAAGCGAGCCGGACGGCGCGGTGTGCACGACGCTGCTGTTGCATGAGCGGTCACGGGGGCGCACGGAAGAGGACTATCCACGGGACAAGGCGCGTGAGGAACTTGATGCGCATCTTGCAAATCTGTCGTTTCCCCTTCCCCGCGCCCGGGCGGGGGAATATCCGGGGCTGACCCAGTTACGTGAGTACGCCGAGCAGCGCGGGCTGGCAAAGGCGGCGGAGAAAGCGAAAGCACCCGAGGCTGCGCCGGAGGAGCCACGCCAGAACACTGCGCAGCGGATGACAGCGCCCAGCGTTCCGGTGCCGGAACGGGAACGCGGTTAAGGCACCCGCGCGATGACGGGTGGAGGCAGGAACTTGGCTTTGTCGGTTTGCCAGGCGAATTTCTTGGTGAGCGTCATGGGGTGGTCGCCGCGGGTTGTGAGGATGATCTTGTCGTCGTAGAGGCGGCCCATCAGGTCGTGGTCTTCGGCCAGTTTCTTGGTTTCTCCCGTGAACGGATTGCGGGTCATGCCCAAGCCCGGCTGCATCATCTGAACGAGCTGGAGGTCGGGCTGCAGGAACGAGCGTGACCGGCAGGAGTCCACGACGCCTTTGTATTTGTTGCCGAAGGCGCTCTCCAGCTGCGCGATGTATTGGGCGAACATCCAGAGCCGCAGCCCTGACCCGCGCCCGACGTCCTGCAATTCCAGGATAGATTCGAAGTTTCCGAGCTGGGGCATCTCGTCGAGGAAGAAGGTGATGGGCAGCTCTCCTTGCGCCATCTGCCTCTTCATCAGGATGCGGGAATGCTGGATCAACATGATGCGGATGACGGGCGCATAGGCTTTGAGCTCTGACGGCGGCACGCAGATGTAAAGCGTGGTGCCCGGCCGTGATCGGAAGTGTTCCGGTCGCCAGTCCGAGGTGGCGATGGTTTTTTCGACGTTGGGCGAGCGGGTGAAGACCGAGAGGTAACGGCGGCCGGTATCCAAGACGCCCTCCAGACGGGTTCCGCCGGCGTTGATGCCGGCGCGGATGGCGTTGGCTGCGGCTTCAAGGTCGAAGATGCCGGTGCGTGCCGCCATGCGTTTCATGGATTCCAAGAGAAGCTGGATGTCGGAATCCGGGTCGGTATCGAAGGGCACGCTCATCAGTTCCGCGAGGCCCTTCATGGTGCGCTTGTCGGGCGGGGCCTTGACCGCGATCATCATGGCGTAAGCCCACATGAGGTCGCGGCCGCGGTTTTCCCAATAGGGTTCCTTGAGGTTGGGGTCGTCCACCACGACCTGGTAGGTCATGACGGTGGCTTGGTCTGCGGCGGCGGCGGGGTCGCGGGAGATGAAATCGAACGGATTGTAGCGGTGGGTGCTGCCGGTGGGGTCGGTGGGGGCGAAGCGGTAGACGGGCCCAAAATGTTTGGCGCGGTATCCGGCGGTGGCGTCCCAGAGCTCGCCCTTGACGTCAAGGACGATGGCACTTCCCCTGTAGCGCAAGAGGTTGGGAATGACCTGGCATTGGCTTTTGCCGGAACCGGGGCCGCCGATGGTGATGAGGCTTTCCGACCCTGAGAAGGAAACCGGTGTGCCGCTTATGCTTTCGTAGCCCAGGAGCAGGCTGTCGGGGGATGGCTGGACGCTGTAATAGCGGCTGTTGTTGAGGGTGTCGGGGTCCATCCATTTGGCGCCGGTATCGAGGGCCTGATGCAAGGCGGCGTGCGGTACGCCCCCTTGAGCCTGCGGGATGGCCTGTGCGCGGCGTGCGATGTCTGCTGCCGCGGTTGAGAGGAACACCTCATGCTTGTCGAGCCATTGGATGAGGAAGGCGCGCACCACATCGTGGGCGATATGGGTCGCGGGTTTGACTTCGATGTCGGCATCCGGGTCCAGCCTGCATTTGCCTTCATTCCAGACCAGCATGGCGAGGAATTCGCCCCACGCTTCGGGCGAAAGCTGGCGTTGGGTGAGGAAGCTGGCGTTGGTGCGGAGCAACGCCTTTTCCTTGTCGGTAAGCGAAAGTGCGGCGCGGGCAGCCGTAAAGTGATGCACGAGTTTAAAAAGCTCGCGGACCTTGGCGTTGTGTTTCCAGGACCTGCTGACATGGTCGGCTGTGTGCGCAAGTGAGGTGGCGGCGTCCTTGAGGGTGACGATGTTGAGGATGGCGCCGGCGGCGTAGGCGAGCCTGCTCGGCGCATCCTTGTTGATGTGGTCGTTGATGAAGCGGCTGAACTGCTTGCTGTCGGCAAGCGATGTGATGTCGGTGACCGGGACGGAGAGTTCGGCCGCCGGGTTTGCCAAGAGCTGCTCGAGTGCGGGAATGAAGGTGGCCGTGGTGTAATCAGCGGGGTTGCGCAGCGGGTGGGGTGAGGTTGGTTGGGGGACGGTAGGCGACGATAAGGGTGCGGTCATCGGCGTTCTCCGGCGGCTGATACTGGATGAAGTGGGCGAAGAAGTTGACGTAGGTGAGCGGGCCGAGCTCCTTCAACCGTCCCTCGAGGGCGCCAGGCCAGTCGGTGTGGAAGGCGTTTCCGGATGCCTTGGGGGTTAGGAAGAAATTGTTGGCCCCGTCCGTGGCGATGATGATGGTTGTGATGTGGGGGGCATGGCTTTCGTTGCTGGCGACGTACCGCGGCCAGTTGGGGTCGGCGATGGTGTAGGTGGCGCGGCCCGGTTGGGGGGCCGAGCAGAATGGGGTCAGCGCGAAGGCGGGTGCGCCCTTGGCGTCGTCGTGTTGAGTGCCGACGGCGATGCCGCTGTCGCCGACGGCGGCGGCGATGATGGTGCTGCCGCGGACGAGGACGGCGGCCAGTGTCGTTGCATAGAGATGTGCCGGATCGCTGTTGGCGCCAGCCATGAGGTGAATGGCGGCGTGGGCGGCATGGAAGGCTTCAACCAGAAGGCGGCGGGAGGGCTCTGCGCCGTCGGCGAGTGTGCGGCCGAGGTAGGCATCGACGGCGAGGCATGCCGTGCGGCTGCCGTGGCGGCTTTTTGGCTGTGAGCCGACACCGTCGGCGGCGACCATCCAGAAGGCGCCGGCGATGCCGCCGATGATGTGGCTGTCGTCCATGGGGGCGCCGTTCCCGTAGTGCCACGGCCCGTGCTGGGCCACACGGGCGATGAGCCAGGGTGGAACCCAGTTGGTTTCGAGGCGTGCCAACGGAGCGAGGTCGTAGCGGACGGGAACGGCGTTGGTTTGCATCAGTTGATGTTGGTGGTGTTGCGGGTGGAGAGGGATGAGGCGACGCTGTCGATGGCCTGTTTCATGGCCTCCACGGCGCTCAATCCTCCGAAGTCGCGGGTGATGGAGGTGATGGCCACCGTGATGAGGCGGATGAGCTGTTCGAACGAGCCGATTTCGCGGCCCATTTCGAAGACGGTATTGGCGCCCGTGAGTTCGGCCAGCAGCTGCTGCCCGCTCATGGGGCGGCCACCCACGTTGATGATGTCGCGGATGCAGCCCTTGGGCGACACGAAGTGAAGCATGGTGACCGATTGCTTTTCGGGGTTGGTGACGCCGCCAATGTTGTCGAGGCGCTGCTTGATGGCGTTCCAGCGTGCGTCGCCGGGCTTCATGTCGGTCATGGCGCCATCGGTCAGGTGGATGATGTGCGGCATCCCGTAGGCAAAGCAGTTGGCCGGGTCGTCATAGTAGTGGAGGCGGTCACTGATGTGCCGGAGGGCCTGTTCGATGGCGCCGCCGGTGCCGGTGGAGGATTGGGGTGTGAGGGGCTGGACGGCGGGAGGCAGGTTCTGGACGATGGACCAGGGGAGGATTTCGGTGGTGTGGGAGGAGTAGGCGAGGATGCAGATGTCGATGGCGTCCACCTGTTTCTGCAACTCGCTGGAGGGGGTGGGATTGCGCAGGGTGTCGAGCAGGATGCTGATGGCCCTGTTGATGTGGTTGATGTCGGGATCGGGTTCCATGCCGGTGGAGCCCGAGACGTCGATGATGAAGACGAAGGGATAGCGCTTCTTTCCGGCGAGCGTGGGGGGCACGAAGCCGGGGCCTGCGAGGTTGGTGATCATCTGGCGGGCGACCGATGTCATTGTGTTCTCCTGTCGTTGCTAGGGGAAAGGAACCATCGCTCGCCTTGGCGGCATGCGGTGGCATGGAGGGCGTGGCGGAAGCTTCGGCGCATGAAGGTCATGGCGTGACGGAAGCATGCGGTATCGCCGCGGGCGGGCAGGGCATCGACGCGGGTTTCGAAGCGCAAGTCTCCGGAGGCAAGGTTGGCGGTGAGGGTGAACCTTGGTTTTGGGATGGTTGCGGCGTGCCTGATGAGCTGCGCCAACAGCGGAATGTCGGAGGGTGTGAGGGCCACGAGAAGGCGGGGCGCTGTGTCGGCGGGTATTGGAAATTGGCCGAGATAGGGTCTCAAGGCGGCGCTGTTGTCGTGCGCGAGGCGAAGCGCGCGGGGAATATCCTGCGCGGCGATCCCGGGCGGAATGTTGAGGGCGTCTGCCAGGCCTTCGATGGCGCGGGCGGTATCGGAGAAGGTTTGTGCGTTGCCGTGGAAGCGGGCGAGCTTGGCGACGGTTGTATCTTGGCGTTGCGGCGGTGTTGGCTGCTTGGCAAGCGGTTGACGGGGAGCGCGCGCGGCGGCCGCTTTCCCTTGGGTGGCGGGGGCCGGTTGTTCTGCAGGTGGCGTCCTATGTGGAGTTAGCATGATGACGCCGGCGACAAGGACACAGGCGATGCTGGTTTTGACGAAGGCGGAGACGAAGGCGCGCAGCGCAACGGCAATATCGGCGCGCAGGCGTGCAAAGCGGGCAGCGGATGAAGGTCTGTAGGACAGTGGGCGGCGCTGGCTAACGTATCTGACCGCGGCGGCGAGGAACGTCTGGGTCGCCTGCGCAAAGTGTGCAGCAGCCAAGGCGTAGGGGGTGGCGGCGCGCTTCCACCTGAGGAAGGTCCAATACCCCTCGGATGCCGGGTTGATGCGCGTGACGGGCGGCGGCGGGGGCATATAGTGGGTGTGGAAGCCGAGGGCTGTTGCCGGGTCAAAGGCACCTCCGGTAGTCGGAGAGGAGGGTGACCCATTGGCTGGCGGGGATGGGCGTTGCGCTGGTGAAGGTTTTGATGAAGGCGTTGCGCACCGGTTCGGGGATGGCGTTGAAGGCTTGGATGACTGGCGGCGGCAATCTGTGCTGGCTTGGGTTGGCCAGCGGGAAGAGCCGGTTTTCGATGTTGGCGTCTTCGGGTGTGTCGCGGCATTGGAAGGGATGCGTTGGCATGCCCTGGTCGGCCATCAGCAGCATGAAGATGAGGATGGCGAGGACGTAGTCGTCGTGGGTGGTGGTGAGGCGGCCGCTGGTTTGCAGGGCGGCGTCTGCACCCGGGGATTTGAAGCCGGGAGTGAGCCCGCTCAAGGCAAAATTGTACTTGCCGTTGTTGTAGTCGAACTGGAAGCCGTCGGTGTCGATGAAGCGCACCTGGCTGAGGTCGGCGGTGACGTGGATGTTGTTGGGTGAGAGGTCGCCGAAGACGAAGGTCCATGGGTGGCGGTGCAGGCGTGCGATCTGGTCGGCCAAGGTGATGGCAAGGTAGGCGGTGACGTTCGGGGTCACGCGCACGCGGGTGTTTTTCTGGGTGATGATGTCCAGCAAGGATACGGTTCCCACGAGTCGTTCCATGGTGAAGCCGAGCAAGGCTTGTTGCGGGTTCTTGGGGTTGCGTTCCGAAAAGATCACCCGCCGCGGCCAAGTGGCGAAGGGCAGCGACTTGGCGAGTTCGTTGCCGTGCAGGGCCAGCGCAATGATGCGCTGGGCGTACTTTCGGTCGCTGCGGATGCGCTGCAGGACGCGGTCGTTGTAGACCTTTGCGACCAGCGGCGGCGTCGAGCGCGGCATGAGCTGGTAGACGGCGCCTGCGCCGCCGACGGTGCCCATCGGCTCACCCAGTGTGAACTGGAAATAGTCGTCCTTCTGGGGGTGCAGGCGCGCACCCCAGGCATAGTCCCCAGGCCCAAGCAGCATGGATCAGCAAACTCGCTTCAACGGTTCAGCGTTGGTGGTCGGGTTTCACTTGCTGTGCTGGAGGGGGTGGTAGGACATCTCCGATTTTTGAAGGTGTACAATATGTTTGTGACGCAACTTGATGTGGTTCGTCAAGTGCGGGTTTGGATGATGGGGGTTAGTGCATCTCCTATCGGTCTCGGTCGTTGTCTTTTGAGCGGGTCTTGCGTGGTTTGGTCATTTTCTGTGTGCGGGTGCTCTTGAGGTCCGGCTTGGGCGCGGGCTTTGCTGCTTTCTGGGTGAACCCGCTGAGGGTTTGCCTCACGCCGTCACCGACGAATTCGCTGAAGGTTTGGTGTTTCGTCATTTCGTCGCGCGCTGCGCTTAGCTCGTTGCGGGCGATGATGAGGTCTTGCTTGCTCAGGATGCCCATGGCGTGAAGTTGCTTGGCAATGTCCAGCTGCTCGTGGGCGCGGCTTAGGTGGCGGAACGCCTCGTGGCGCGGCGACGGTGTTGTGGAGGGATGCGTGGATGGTGTCGGCCCGCGATCGTGCGCCGGGGGCGTATCGGCGGCAGCGTTGGCATCTTCGTTTCCATTTTCGCCGCCTTGTTTGGGGGGCAAGTGCGGCGGCGATGAGAGGGCTTGGCGGTGGGCTTGCGCCTGCCGGCGCCATTCCTCGCGGACCATAGCCTTGTCCGGTTCTTGCCCGATGAGCTTGGCGAGGTCGTCGCGGGCGGCGGCGTGGGCATCGATGAAGCCCAGCAGCTCATTGTTGCTGAAGTGGCCCCTGCGGTGCATGTCGCGGGCGACGTCAAGCTGTTCACGGGCTTCATGCACGCGGCGGTAGGCCTCGTCGCGGGGCGAAGGCAGCTTTGTGCGGGGCGTGCGCTGGGGTTTGCTTTGGGTGGCGGGCGGTGCTGCGGCTGAAGCGCTTTGGTCGTCGGCGGCGTCGTCTGCCGCAGCAGCGGCGGGAGGTTTGTCGGCGGCGCGTTGGCGTTCGGTACGCCAGGCGCGGCGGATGGCGTCTTTCTCGTCTCTGGGGTTTGCCGGTGTTGGCTGTTGCGCGGGCTCCGGTTCGGGTACGGGTTGGCGAAGCGAGAAGTCGCGGAAGCTTTCGCGGTACAGGGTTTCAAGGCTTTTGAGGCGTATCTCTTTGCCGAGATCGGACAGCTTCATGCTGCCCATGCCGTCGCTGATGACCAACCCCTGCCCTTTGGCGATGAGGGAAAGGCCTTCGGCCTCCAGAAGCCGCGCCAGTTGGTCCCAGCTGCGCGCCTGGGCGAAGATCGGCGCAAGCTGGGTGCGCCGGGATTTGATTTCGTCAACGGACCAGCGATCAACCGGCACCGCACCCTGCTTGCGGGTGGACAACTGGTATTCCGGATCGCGGGCACGCTTGGCTTCGCGCGCCATTTTCTCCGGCGTGTTGTGGCGACCGTCCACCTTCACCATGCCGAGCTCGAGCGCCTGGCGGGCGATGCTGCGCTCCAACCGCTCCCAATCCTTGCCGGTGTGCCACGCCTTCCCCGTTTCCGGATGGACCCGGTTGACGACGATGTGTAGGTGCCGGTGCTCGGTATCGCGGTGGGCCGCCAACACCGCCTGATGTTCATGAAGGCCCATGTCCAAGAGGGCACGGTCGGCAACCTGCTTCATGATGGGGTCTGTCGGCGCTTCGTCCGGCCGCCAGGAGATGATCATGTGGTAGACGGGCTTCTGGCACCGCTTCGATTGCGAAGCGGTAGCCCGCATCATGCTGGGGATTTTGTCGGGGTCTTTCACGAACAGGTTACGTGTTTCCATCCAGGCCAGCTTGTCCGCCTGTTTGTCATCACGCTTGCCGGCAACAAGGTAATTGAAGGTTCCCCGGAAGCCGCGACCGGTCCTGGGGATCTTGCCGATCATCCCAGCACTTTCTCCAGGGCGGCCGAGCAGGCTGTCAGCAGGCGCTGGTGGTAGTTCATGAAATAGATCATCTCACCGCGCGTGATGGGCACGAGGCCTGTGTTCACTTGCTTGGCAAGCTGGTTGAGGTTGGTGCCAGTCTTCTTCAGCTGGAAGGCCACCAAGCCGATTTCATGGGCAAGATCGTTACGGCTGGCGTTTGCCTTGCGTTTCGGCGGTGGAGCTTGCGTGAGCGCGGCCATGACGGCGAGCCGAACATAGTCCTGCTGCAGGAGGCCCGCGGCTTTGGCTTCCTTGGCAAGCAGTGCGTTCTCTTCCGCCGACAGGAAGAGCTTCTTGCGAACGGTTGCGGTTGATGGCGTCCCTTCCGCTGGGGAGGCGGCCGATGGCGTTTGGCCTTCATATGCCCTGATGGCCTCGAGGATGGCCTGGCGCATGAAGACGGCCGGTTTCAGACCGCGGTTGCGAGCGGCAAGGCGGAGCCTTGCTGCGTCTCCCTCATCCAATGTGATTTTCGGTCGGCGATTGAGCTTGGAACGTGCGGATGGCGCTGCGGCGGCGTTCGCGGCGGTGTCCATTGGCATGCGTTCAAAAGCCCTCCCGGCGTTGAGGGGCAAGCAATTTGGGTCTTGAGGCCGGAGGCCGAATGACCCGCGTTAGGGCCCTCTTGGGGGCCCTAACGCATTGCTTGCTCCCAATCGTTCTTCTCTATCATGATGTAAAATTGTGGTATAGTTAGGGTGCGTACAGATAATGCACGGACGGGCTCAAGCATTGACGTTTCAAACAGAGCCACGCGGGGGCTGTCTGCCCCCGGACCCCCGACGATTTTTCAGACGGTGAACAAAAAAATACTGCCTCTGGACGAATCCAGAGAGGATTATAGCGGGTTTTACTGGGGATATGGAGTAGCTAAGGGTACCTTAGCGGGAGATGCGGCGTGCGGGCGTTTTGGTGCGCTGGTGTTGCCACGGGTGGCGCGGTGGCTCGGGTTGCCAGGCGAGGCGCTGGCAGAGATCATCGATGGGGAAGGTTTCCACCTTGTCGGGTGTGCAGCTGAGTTTCTTGGCGAGTGTGTCCAGAATCCAGCTGCGGGTTTCATCCATGGTGCTGTCTTGCACGTTGGCCATGTCACCGGGTTCCAGCCACAGGACCGAGCCCCCTTCCCCGTCGTCGGCGAAGTAGGAGATGATTTGGGAAATGCGGGAGCAGTAGAGGCGCACCTCTCCGTCCGGCATTGACATCTCTCGTAGGATCATGGTGCCAGCATCAAACGCACCAAGGCGCAAAGTTGCCAAGGCAGCATGGTGCCAACTTAGGCAGACTGGTATGCAATCTCGCCGGTCGTGTATGCGGTGTGTGTCTTTGCTGCATACCGAGTGCTGCCGAAAGAGGCATGTCGGTTGTCGTTGTGGAAGGTATTCGGGGGGTATCGATCGGGGGTGCCGCGTGGAGGATAATGTCGACTTACGATTCGCTTGGCGGAGGGACACCAGCATGGTGAGGTTATGTGCTGTTCCAGCGGATTGGCAGGATCCGGTGCGCATCTGGGAAAGTGCGGATGGACGGTTCCGGCTTTCCGAGCTGGTGCACAATGAGCATCTCTTCCACGAAACCATCTACCTGCGCCACGACGTTGCAATACGCCCTCTCGATCCTGAGAAGCTGCAGTGGGGTGGTTCGAATTCATATTACCTGCACCGGATCAAGACAGGTAAGGCGCGGGTTTTCTCATTCACGGGTAAAGAGAAATACCATATGCCACTCGTAACGGTCATCGTGGACCTGTCCGGCGAAAATCCGGTGTTCGAGCACATCTGGGCAATGGACCGCAAACCGGTTCCAGCCGATGCGGAGTTTCAAAAACCGCTGCAACTGGCGCTGCAGGCAATCGAAGGCAATCTGGGTTGCAAGATCGTAAGACCGGCGTGCTAACGCGTTTCCCGGCCTTCCCAGATCCTGTTGGTCTTGCTGACATGGGGCGGTACTTCATGTGCTTCCTCGCGGGCACGTTGTACGAGGGTCTGGAGCCACTGAGGGGGTTGTTCCCCATCTAAAAGGCCGAGGCCGGTGGCTTCGCGGGCTGTGAGATAGGTCATCTCCTTTTCCATGGTCATGAGTTCGAACGCTGCGGCTGGTGCCAAGGCCGTGCTGTAGGAGGCGTAATCCTGCGCATGGTGTATGTTGGCCCTGACCAAACTGCCGATGGTATTGGGGTCCATTGAGGTGAAACGGCCGGCGACGGTTTGAATGAATGCTGCACGGCGCCTGTCGATGGAGTGGCCCGCGGCAAGGGCTCTTCCGGCCAGTTCCTCGGTGCGCCATAGCGCCCGCGCTTGAAAATGAGATTCGGCCACGAGGCTATGGATGCCCAAACGAGCGTCGGCCATAGCGAAGCGACAGCCCGGTGTCCCGGCGGCTACGAGGTGTGAACCGGCACTGAGGGCTTCTTCATCGGCGACGGTCCAGACTTTGATGCCTTGTTCCTTCAGTAAGCCATAGGCGTCCTGAATGTTTTGGCGGGCGTCCATGTCGCCGCCCTTAGTGTGCCAGACGAACACCGCGTCCATCGGGGCTTCTCCAAGCGTTTCCTGTATCTGCAGCAGGCTCGCCACGTAGCTGGTTGCGGCATCCTCGGTGACCCGGTCAATTTCGCCGTGCCAGTAAAAAACCGGCTGCAGGTGTTGCCCCCGGTGATCGAAGGGAACAAGAAAGACGCGCGTCGGAGTTTCGGGCACGCCCTCTTATGATGGGCGGCACTTCTGCTGCTGACGGTGAGGCGCGATGCCGAAGGGAGCGCATCCGCCGCTGTTGATGGGGCGGTGTTTATACGAGGGCTGAGCCGTCCGGCCGGACCACTTCAAATTCTATCTCGGCTTGCCGGTTGTCCTTGTGAAGCAGGCGCAGGTAGAGCCCCGGGAAGCGGTAGATCAGGAATTCTTCCGTGCCAGTTCGCCAGCTGCCGGAATCTTCAAGGGCGGTATCCAAGGTTTGGCAGTCCATATCCGATGCCACGGCGATGCACTCCCACGCTGGATTGGCGCCGAGTGCGGTACGGGCGGCGGCGATGGCGTTATAGGTTTCATGAGAGATGGTCGCTCGGTGTGTGGCGTCGATTTCAGGCTGGAGGTCGTTGGCCCATGCGTCATCGGACGCATTGCAGGCGAAGAGGGTAATATGGACGGCGAGTGGCGTGGCGGGCATGGGTTCGACCTTCATTGGTGGAGGGCTGAAACGCAAAGCGCCGGCGGATGCCGGCGCTTTTGCTTTTGTTGTTGTGGGTGTTAGGGGCGGGGATGCTTCGGCTTGACGGGACCGTCCAGCGTGCACGGCAATCTTGATCCATCGATGGGGGGGGCCATCAGCGTGTCGTAGAACGTGAGGATGGACCAAGCGATTTCGCGCAGATAGGCGCGGAGGCGCTGGCGGAAGGTGGGTGCTGTCGTCGTCATGGGTGGGGTCTTTCATTGGTGGGTGGTGGTGCGCAGGGTTCTTCCCGGCAGGAAGCGGCGCCACGGCGTGCCGTTTCCGCCTCTCGCTCCTTCGGGCTGTTGGGCTTGGAATGACGATGGGGCGGCTGGTCTTGCGGCGTCCAGCGGGCTGCACACTGGAGAGGCAGCCGTCAACCGTCAGAAGGTGTGTTCTGAGCGCACGGTCTCCACGACGTTGTCATCGTGCTCGATTTTCACGTGGCCGGTAACGACGTCGATGGTAACGGTGCCCGATCCGCCGTCGTTGTTGTGAAACCCTTCGTGGAAGTGCTGGACGGCATCCCAGCTGAATTCCTCAATCAGGTCGTGCAACGTCCGGATATGGTCGTTGTCGCGGAGCAGATAGGGATGGCGCTTGAGATTGACTTCGCTGTTGTCGGCTTTGACGGCCGTGATGGTGTCCACCTGGCCTTCATCGCCCCAGCCGTTGTAGTCGGCTTCGACGGAAACGACGCCAAGGTTTCGTAACAGGCCCAGGCATGCTTCCTTGGTGTTGGTGAGTTCTGCGGCGGCTGGGAGCTGAAGTTCGACGATGGGCTGTTCGCTGTTGAAGATGCTGGACATGGCGTGTGCTTTCTTTGGATGATTAGGCGGCTTGGTTGCCGTGTTCGGTGCGGTGGTATTGCCGCGCCAAATCGATGAGGCCGAGGATGGCGCTGTCTTCCGCGCCGTTGACGGCGGCCAGGTGGAACAGGTCAGCGACCACCGCGGCGAGGCCCTCAATAGAGATGTCGGGTGCGCGCAACTGGCAGGCTGCGTAGGCATCCAGCGCCGCATGGGCGCGCATCAGCGCGACGTCGCCGTTGTCACTCGCCGGTGCTGGGGTGGCTTCGCCGAATGTGTCGGAATTGTCGCCGTTGCCCGGCGCCAGTTCGATGGAGAGTTTTCGGGAACGGCTCATCCATGGTTGCGGGCGGATGCAACGCAGCCAATCGGCAAGAGAGGGAATACAACGGAGGTCTTCCTTCACGTGTTGCTCACCGACCCAGCGGGTGGGGATGACGCGACCGGTTGAGAGGGTGATGGTCTTCCCGAACCGTTCCTCGAGTTGGAAGATACCCAAGCTGTGGTGGCGAAAGGCTCTGTGGCGAACGTCGGCTATGTGGCTTTTGGATTGGTCGAAAAAGTCATGAAGGGCAATGTAATCGGCAACATCCCCTCCCCATTTCTTGACGGAGGAGAGGGCGTGGTGGTGCGGGTGTGCCATGGTGATGGCTTTCATTGGTTAGTCATCGAGGGTGATGGCGTGGACCTGTGGCATGGCGCCGAGGTCTGAGAGCCAGCTTGATAGTTCTTCGGAAACCATCTGCAGCGCGCGCGCTTTGCCGAAATGCTGAAGCTGTTTGTCCAGTGGCTCGTCGCAGAGGCCGTTTTCAAAGTAGGAGATTGTTTTCTGACCCTGTGGGCTTCCGTCCTCGTGGGCTTCGGGGATCTGTCCGAGGCTTTCGATGGTCAGTGTGATGGTGATGGCGTTGGCCATGGCGGTGCTTTCTGTTGGTGAGGTGGGATTGTTTGTTCTTGAACAGCGTCAGGCCGGTGCGGGTGCCTGCGCGGGCAAGTCCGCAAGGTCAACGGTGGTGTGAACACCGGTTCGGTTGTCGCGGACGGTGAACACCGTCGCCGTGGTGTGACGCCGGCATTGCGCGGCACGGGCTTCCAGCGCAGCAGCTTCTGGCGTTGCGGCGTCGCTATCGATGGTCCAGCTGACTGTGAAATTGAGGGTGTCGGGCGTGATGTTGGGGGCGTCCTGAGCCTGCTGCAGCTCGTGGATGACGGTGCTGATGTCATTCCGGGCGGTCTGCATGCGGCGGATGGCGTCTTCTATGGAGCCGCAATCCTCGCGTTCCGAGAGTTCCGCGAAGATGAAGCGCAGCAGCCCGTCCCCGCAGTGGCGAAGCTCTTGATGCAGGCAATCGCTGTCGGCGAGGTGCGCGAAATCACCGCCTGCATAGGTGGAGAGCGCCCTGTGTTGCCAAGGGGTGAGCGCGGCCGTTGACGGAAAACCTTCGGGGTTGAGATCGTGCTCGTGCGCCCAGGTGCTGGCTTCAGGTGGATTGCGGTAGTCCTTGTACGGGTAGACGTCGACGACAACGCCTTCGTCGTCACGTTTGAGGATAACGGAGGCGAGGGCGTCGACATGGACGTGGAGGTATGCGGGGTCGGCGCCGCGTTCGGTTTTGAACGGGCTTTTCGTGCGGGCCATGGATGTGGACGTTCCTTGGTTATTCAATGGTGATGCCGTAGCGGTCGACGTAGACGTCGTCGGGCAGGAAGCCTTCGCTGAAGAGGCGGCTCCGGATGGCGTGTTCAGCGGCTTCGCCTGCCAAGCGCATTTGGTCGGGTGGAGGCGCGCGGCCGTGTTCGGTTTCAAGGAACATGGTGAGGGTGCAGACAAGTTTCTGGGCGCGGGAAGGTGTGTAGGCCATGGCTGGTGCTTTCGTCGGCATGCTCAGTAGTGGGCGTCGGTGATTTGAAGGTCCGGGTCTTTGAAGGCCGCGCGTGCCTGGTCGTAGATTTGCTGCAGGCTCACATGGCGGGTCTGGCCGTCTGAGCGGATGGCTGTGGCATATCCGCAGAGGTAGCGGAGCTTTTCGTTACCCACCTCCATGATGATGGCGACATCGCGTGGATCGAGATGGTCCGCCAGTTCGGCTGCGAAGTCGATTTCCACGGCATCTTCGACGCCCTCTTCAATCTCTTCGATGGCTGAGCTCGGCCAGCCGGCGCAATCGCCGGTGTTGGCGCTGACGGCGTGGTAGGTTTCTCCGTCAATCTCCTTGTTCCAATGTTCAAGGCTTCGGTCTGAGCACCATTCCTCAAAAGCGTTGGTGTCCTTGACCCTGAAATAATTACTGCGGGTGGTGGCGTAATAGTTGGCCATGATCGGCTCCTTCATTGCTTGTCGTGTTGGTCAGTGGGCGGTGGCGGGCATCCACGGGATGGCGAAGGCGCGCACGAGCCGTCGGATGGTGTTGCGGTTGAAGCCGCCGATCTCCGCGGCGCGCACCTTGCTGCCGCGGGCGCGTTCAAGAACGAAGCGGAGGAAGGCGCGGGATAGGGCGGTGCGGATGCTGCGGCCGTCGGTCTTGAGGTAGGCCGGGCAATGCTGGCGGAGAAGCGCCAGGACCGCTTCCTCCAGCAACTCGTGCGGGTGCCCGGTTGGGTCGCCGTTGTCGGGAGGACGATTGGAAAATCGGGCGATGATGTTGGGCGGCTGGATGGGCGTCTGTGCGGTATTCATGGGATTTCCTTCTGTCGTTAAGCGGCGCGTGCCGGATGAGCTTGTCTTTCCCGGCCCTGCCGCCCTCACGAGGGCCGCACCGGCCCTCTTCCTCTTCGCAGAGGATCAGAGGTCGGCGGCCGTGCTCATTTCTCTGGTCTTGTAGTCCGTGTGCCTGATGTGCACGGCGCCTTTGTCGGCGTGGAGGATCACATGGCCGAACCCACCTGCTTCGCCGGCAAAGCGGGGATGCTTGTGGGCGACAGCATCGAGGGCAAGGCGCTTGAACAGTGTGGCGATGTCGTAGAAGGCAGCTTCGATTGGGTGCTCCAGGATCACCGTCGAACCATCGTGGAGCTCGGCGTCCATTCCGTTGACGTTGACCTCGCCATCGCCGAAAGGCTCGGCACGGTACTGGAGCATGGCGCGGACGATGCCGTGGGACTGGAATTCTGCAATGACCCGCCGTTTGGTGGCTTCCAGCTGGCGGGCGCGCAGAACACTGATGTCGTCGGGGGCATTGGGTGTGGTGAAGTTCATGGGGATGGGCTCCGTTGCGGTGTGGCCGGCCGGGGAGAAGGCCCTTCCCTCTCCCCTTTCGCCGGGCGCCCCTTCCTGTTCCGCCACCCTCCCTCTTGCGGGCGCAGGGAGCATGTGTGGCCGATACTGCGCACCCGGACCACAGAGTATGCGCGACGGAAATCATAGGGTTGAAAGCCCAGGCCACCTCGGAGAGGGTATGAGGGTATTGCGTAACGTGAGGTGGGTATTGTGGCTGCGTTTGAAACCGAACAATTGACTGTCCGTGAAATTTTCAGCGACGACCACGTCTTCAGGTTTCCGCTTTACCAGCGCCCCTACCGGTGGGAGCAGCACCATGCGGAAACATTCCTGAACGACCTTTTGACGGCGGGCGAAGGGGCTTCGCGCGTTGATGAGATACCCCCCTACTTCATCGGCAGTATTGTGCTGGTGAAGAACGGAGATGCGCGCAAGCGGATGGTGATTGATGGGCGGCAGCGGCTCACCACGATTGCCCTGCTGCTGGCGGTGCTACGGGATCTGGAACGCAAGCCCGAGCACCGCAATGAATTGCACGAGATGCTGTTCGATGCGGAATCCGAGATCAATGCCATTCCCAGCGGCCCGCGGCTGCAGGTTGAGGGGGAGGATGGCGCGGGGCTGATGCGGTGGGCGATCGAGAAAGGGGCAACCGCGCACGGGCCGGAAGAGGAGGATGATGTTTCGGAGCGCGTGGAACGGGTCGCCGAGATCGTGCGGCTGTTCCGGCAGCGGGTGATGGGCCTCAACGACGAGGCGCGGACAAGGCTGCGGGATTTCCTGGTCCGGAGGTGTGAAGCGGTGGCGGTGGTGACGTCGGATGAGGAACAGGGGCTGCGCATCTTCCAGGTGCTCAACACCCGCGGGCTTCCCCTTTCGGAGGTTGATCTGATCAAGCCGGACCTGCTGGCCACGTTGGATGCGGAAGGGCAGCGGGCGGCACTTGAAAGGTGGGACGAGGCCGAAAGCGCGCTTGGGGCGGAGGGTATGAACAAGCTGTTGCGGGCCTTGTTTGTCATCCATGCGCGCCGGATGCCGTCTGATGATCCAAAGAAGTTCCATGAAGAGTTTGTGCTGCTGGCGCGGCAGCGGGATGTGAAGGCGCTGACGCTGGAGCAGATACCGGCTTATGCGGATCTTCTGTCGCTTGTGGAACGGGGGGAGCTTCCCTGTTCTGACCTTGCGCGTGACCCGAACCTGCTGCTGCAGGGGCTGCGGTGGCTGGGGTGGTCCAGCGAGGATTGGCTTCCCGTCGCCTTGGAAATCCTGATGCGCGCCGGCGAGGACGAGGACGAGGCGTATCGCTGGCTGCAGGGGTTGGAGAGAGTTTGCTATGCGTTCTTCATCCTGAAGTCCAACGAACGCTCGAGCCGGCAGGCTCGCCGTGAAGTGTTCATGAAGGCGTTGAACGACCTTGGATTGGAGCGTGACCCGGTGCGCGAGGGTGGAGCGTTGACCCTGTTGGGGGAGGAGCGACGTAGGTTGCTGGAAACCCTGCGGCGGCCGATCGAGGCGCCCTATCAGCGCCGCGCTTTGCTGCAGCGGCTTGAGGTTGCGTTGTCCGCAGGACGGTTACACCCGAAGCTGAACGAGGCGAGCCTTGAGCATGTGCTCCCGTACAAGACGCGCAACAGCGAATGGGCGAAGCTGTTTCCGCACGGCGCGCATCGCGAGTGTCTGAACCTGCTTGGCAACATGGTGCTCTTGAACAAGAAGCTGAACGTCAGTATTGGCAATAAAGGGTTTGCGGAAAAGAAGAAGGTTATCTTCCGCAACGGGCGGCAGCGGTTTTTCGAAACGGCGAAGGATTTGCGCGGTGCGGAGGAATGGACGGCGTCCGTCATTCGCGCGCGGACGGTTGACATGGTCAAGGTGCTGGCCGGTTCGTTAGGGGTATAGCGAACGGTTACTGGGCAGGTTCTAGGCTTATCCGGAGCGTTGATGAATAGGTGCCCGCCGCAAGGGGTGCGGGTGATGCTGGGACCGTGAGGGTGATTGGAAGGTCGCCGGAGTCTGGTGCTGTGACGCTCATGCCGATGGTGACGTTTGCAACGCGCGTATCAAGGATGACGGGTGTTCCGCCGAGAACTGCGGTGGCAATAAAGGGAATGGATGCGCTGGGCTGGTTCGAAAGTTTCATGCTGTCGCCGGTGAGTGTCAGACGCGCGGTGCCGCTGCATCCAGCACCATGGATGGTGATGTGCTGGTGGTAGGGGACTGGTATGGTTCCGTTGTTAATCGCCTGAGAAAAATCCACTTGTGAGAGGGATGGGGGCGGCAGAGTGCAGGCGGAGGCAACGGTGACGTACAGGTCAAAGGGTCCATCGTAGTAGATCTGGTTTTGGCTGGCGTGGCGTAGCATGAGTTGATAACGCCGGTGGTAGGTGCCGGCGGGTTTTCCGGTTTGCCCTGCGGGTATGTGGAACGGGATGCTCCATTGCACGACCTGGCCGGGTCCTGCCTGCATCTGAGTTCCTATCGGGCCCCCTAAGTCATAAAACGGCTGGGGGATCCAATGGGATAAGGTGGCGGATGGAATGCTGGTGTGGCGCAATGTGGGGCTTGACGGGTCGTTGTAGAGCAGGACGCTCATTGAGCAGAGCCCGCTGAACCCTGTCGGGGCGGTGATGGTGAAGGCGGTTCCGGTATTGGCCGCGTCGCCGTGGTAATCGACGGATGCCGTGGGGTTGATGGTGAGCACCGGAAGCCCGGATGGCCTGCCTTGGCAGGCGTGGGCGGGGCGCAGGCAACACGTGGTGAGCACGAGCGCTGCAAGGATGAGGGTGTGGTTCATGGGGTGTCGGCTGCGTCGGTGAGGAGGGTTGGTATCCATGGGTCGTGCGGCGCGGGCGGAATCGCGCCGTCCGGTTGAAGGGTTGCGGCATCGTGGAACCCGCGCACCTCAGGGGGAATGGTGAAGGTGAAGGTCAGTCGTGTCGGCGTGGCGACGGCAATGACCCATTCCCCGCTGGAAAAGCCTTCTGCGGCAAACCGTCCCGCTGAGTTGGTGAAGAGGGTTAGCGCTTTGCCGGGATGGGCGGGCGATGTTGCCGTGGCGGATTGCAAGCGAATGGGGGTGCCGGCGCCGTCGACCAATGTCCCCATCGCGGTCAGTGGCATGTCTGAACCCACCTCGATGGCGTAGCCCGCGCGATAAGGTGCTTTGACGGCGAGGTGCGCGTTGCCGAGGGCATAACCCGGCGGGATGTCGGTGGCGTCGAGGGGATATTGGACGGTTCCGTAAGCTGGCAGGTCGGTGATGATGGCGGGGAACCAGGAGCTCCCCGTGACGCGTGGCGCGTTGGGGTTGCCGACGATGACGGTGGAGTGGGCAATGGTGTCGTGCGGGGCGACGATGGCGAACCCATTGCGCACCGGTGCGC
Organism: uncultured Hyphomicrobium sp.; assembly: GCA_964386545.1. GTDB lineage: Bacteria > Pseudomonadota > Alphaproteobacteria > Rhizobiales > Hyphomicrobiaceae > Hyphomicrobium_C. The sequence goes on along the minus strand of CAYLSI010000001.1, from coordinate 67,680 downwards.
CGACGGCAACCTTGCCGTCAGCGAAGGCGATGGCGCCGGCATGCTGGAACTGGGTGCGGTGTTGGGCGCCGGTGTCTTGGGGCTGCTGGAAGGTATGGCTGAGGCGTGTTTCGCCGCGCTGGCCGTAATGGCTGAGGAAGGCGGTGGAGGATGCGCCGCGTTCGGGTGCGTTGTCGGCGGTGATGGAGGTTTGCCAGTTGTCCGAGGGGCTGCGGCTGGTATGGGATACGGTTCCTGAAGACACGTCGTTGCCGAAGGAGTGGCGGCCACTTACGGAGATGTCGCCGAGGCGGGTGTGGAAACTCAGGCCGAAGCGCCATTCCGGGGCTTCATCGAGGCGCGCGAACGAGAGCAACCTGTCGTTGCCGTATCCTGCCGTGAGCGACAACGTGGAGGCGTCGAAGAAGCGGCGGGTGAAGCCGGCGTCCACGCTCCAGCGGTCGACGCCTGCCGAAACGGCCCCTGGCAGGTTTGGGTTCTCGGCGGCGACGGCATAGCGCGCCGCGCCGGTGGCATGGACGTCCCAGGCGAGCGGGACGGCGAGGAACACGGAAACGCGCAGGGAGGAATCCAGGACCGGGTAGAGGATGTCGCTGTCGTTGAGCTGCCGGTCGCCAGGGTGGAGGAAATCCGGCGATGCGTAATCGACGGTGAGTCTGAAGGTGCGGTAGGGGTTGTCGGTATCGGGCAGGGTTTCGAAGGATGCGCTGGCCGCATAGCCAAGCCTGTCCCCGAAACTGCCCGTTCCGCCCAGGTGTAGGGGTCCCCATGACGTGAGCAGATGGAACCCCGCCCCGGCCGTTGTGACGGAGGTGTCGGTTTGTGCGGCGAGATATCCGGTAAGGGTATCGCTGATGCCGTGGCGGACGTTCACACCGCCCTGGAAGATGGCGAGATATTCGCGTTCTCCGTTGCGCCAGGTGGAGGGCAGGCCTCCGCTGATGCCCCAGGTGGTGGCCCCCTCGTCCAGCAGCTGGTAGCTGGACAGCGTGTTGAATTCGTATTCCTCGCGTTCCCCGTTGTCGTAGGTGATGATGGCTTGGATGACGTTGGCGCCAAGGGCAACGGGAAGGTCGTTGAGGCTGTAGCTTCCCGGCTGGAGCGGCAGGCGCTGCAGGGTGACGCCGTTGATGATCAGCTCCAGCGTGGCGCTGCGGTCGAGGATGAGCTGCCTGTTGAAGCTGCGGGTAGACTGGTTCTGACGCTTGCCGAAGGCCTGCGGGTTGTGGTCGAGGCTGAGGCCGAGCGTTTCGAAGGACCGCTGGTTTGGAAGGCCCACATAACCGGTATCGCCGACGATGGCGCGGGTATCCCACGCCACGGCATCGTAGACGGCGCGCGTGCCGCGGCGCCTGAAGGTGTTTTCCGACTGCTGCCGGCACTGGGCTTCGATGGGACAGAGAAACCCGTTCAAGGAGCTTCCCAGGGAGGCCTCGTTCTCAAAGACGACACCGCCGAGGCGGGCGGCGGCATCGAGGTCGAGGGTGAAGCCGGAGGCTTCCGGCCAATCCCAGTCCTGGGTGAGGCTGAAGCGGTAGTTGAGGAAGGCGCTGACGGTGGCGGGCTCCTGCAGGGATTGGGGCAGGGTGTTGGCCGTGAAGCTGAGCGGGCGTGTTTTGGTGCTGTCGGCATCGAGCCTGATGCGGAGCGCCATCGCCAACCTGTCGAAATCAACTTCCATGCCGTCTACGGCTTGGGACACGAATGACACCGGCACGGGTGCCGGTCCGATGGCCTGCAAGGCGGACGCGGAGCTTTCGGTGAGGCCATCACCAAGCAAGGCGGCGATATCCGTGGCCGCCACCAGCACCTGGTCGTGCGCGTCGACGGTGACCACCACCTCTCCCACCACCCCTTCCCCGTTCCGGACCGGCACCGGCACGTTGAGGGTGCGACCCGTAGGGTTGAGGACGATGCCCGACGGGGGATGCTCAAGGGCGTGAAGCGCCGACGGAATCACGAGCAAGGCCCCGATCGGGAGAAACCGCCAATGAGCTTTCATCGTTGCGGCGGGTTGTAGTGGAGGGTGGCGCTGATAGGTCCCACGTGCGCGGGCAGATCAATGGGGAGCGTGAAGGTGCGCTTGCTCCACGGCTGCAACAGCCCGTTGCCGTACATTTGCTCAAATGCGTGGCGCGGCACAGGTATGGTCGTGTCAGCGGCGTTGATGGTGATGTCGGCATATTTCAACAGCGCATGGGTGGCTGTCGGGTTCTGCACGGTGATGGTGGGGCGTGTGCCTTCCATACCTGTGGACAGAAGCTGGACAGCGGACCGGCCGGAAGCGGGGCTGACGTTGACGGCGACGCTGAAGCTGGTGAGCAGGGTGACGCCTGTACGCCTCGCAAGTCCCTGCACGGGCAGTTGGTTGAAGGTGATGTAATAGCTTTCGCTCTGCGGAAGGTCGGGCGGGCCTATCCATTGCAGGCGGAAGGTTTGTGCGGCGCCGGGAGGCAGCACTGATTGCAGCGGCATCAGCAGGAAATTGTCGGCTGATACGGCTTCGCGGGTCACCGTGCCATTTTCGCCGATTGTCACGCGCTCGAACATCGGCTCGATGGCTGCGGGTTCGTTTGTGGGGTTGGTGATGGTGATGACGGCGCGGATTCCCTTCCCCGCCGCGCTGAGCTCAAGGGTGATTGGTGTTATGGTGAGGGCATGGGCGTGCGCAGCGGCGCACATGCCGAGAAGGACGGCGAAGATGCGGATCATGGCGTGTTTCCGGAAGGAGGGGGCCGCCGCGCTAAGCGGCGGCTGAATGTCATTATTGGTAAGGTGCGAAGGTGATGCGCAGCGTATCGCTGTAGGTGCCTTCGCGAAGCAATTGGCCTGGTTGCTTGGGGGTGATGGTCACGGTCATGTTGCCGTTGGGCAGAGCGGAAGGGGCTGAGCCTTCGAAGACGGTGAGCCCTGAAGTGTTTCCGGTGTCGAAGGTCAGGGGAATGAAGTGTGGCGCCGCGATGTTGGCGACGTAGTCGATGCGGTTGGTGGAGCCTGGCGCGCTGAGATGGTTGCGCAGTCCGCCCTTGAGGGTGGTCACGGTGAAGACCGGCGGGAAGTTGCAGGCGACGGGTATGTCGAAGGTGATGGGCGTGGTGGATACCTCGCCGTTGGTAATGGAGATGTTTGCGGTGAGGGCGCCGGGTGTTGTGCTCTGGGAAAGGGTGCAGCTTGAAGCGACGGTCGCTGTCAGTTCGATGTCCTGATCAACGGAGTGGGCTGCTGATGTAAGGAAGAAGGAGAGGCCGCAGGCAAGCGGCGCGAGGGAACGCATGGGATACTCCACCAAAAGAGGCACGACGGTTTCGGATGAGGAACGGCGTGTGCGTTGGTGGTAGGCGTTCTCCGATCTTTGCAGTGAGCCGATTAAAGCGTCAAATGCTCACGATGAAAAGCGCGGAGTGAGATGCAACACGAAGGGATGCGCGACCTGTTGCAGATTGGCAGCGGAGGTTAGGGGTGCTTCGCGCTTTGGAAGGCCGCGGTGATGGCGGCAATGACTTGGTGGCCGGTGGCACCTGCTGGCGGCACCAGTTCCGCACCCCTTTGCGTGAAACCCTCCTTGCGCAAGGCTGTCATGATGCGCTGGTGAAGGCCTTCGTCATCCTGTGCGGCAAGGGCGAGGTGGGCAAACCCCGCGATGGGTAGTTTCGGGCTGGGCATGGTCAGTGCTCACGGTCCTTGTTGCCGTCGGTATCCATATCGCCGGTAGGGTTCACGGTGACGGCCTCGGCGGCAAATGTTTTGCCGGTGGCCCGTTCATGCAACGAGTCGCGGGCGGGGTCGAACACAAGAAACTGGCCGCCAATGTTGATGGCTTTGATGTGCTTGGGGTCGGCGGCGTGCAGGAGGTTTTCGCGGACGGCCAACGCGCGGTCGAGTTCGTGGTTTGCCTCGTAGCCTGTCTGTAGCTGTTGGCGTAATGAGGCCATGGCTTGGCGGGTAGGTGCCGGTAGGTCGAGCGACGCAGGGTTCTTTTCCAGCACGGCAAGGGTGTGTTCAACCCCGTGCTCGTCGGCGTGGCTGATGAGGCGGGCGGCCGCGTCTTCGTTTGCGTGCAGGCCGGAAAGGGTTGTGTTGAGCGCCAGACGCGCGATATTGAAGGTCATCAGCGCGGCGTTGAGTTTCTGTTCGGCTGCGATGAGTTCCGGTGTTGTGTTCATTGGCGGTCCGAATGCTTGCGGCTAACGGTATTCTAGCAAACACGTTTGGCGGTTTTGAAGCTTTTTGTCGGGCCAGGGATGGAAACGGGGATGGCGGCGGCGGAGCACGCAAGGATTTGCCGGTCTTTTTGAGCTCCACCGAACTGGCGGACATGCTGCAGATGTCGCCCCGTACGCTTGAAGGGATGCGGCTTGATGGGCGGGGGCCGAAGTACGTGCGCCTTGGAAAGGGGGGCAAGGCGAAGGTCCTTTATCTTCTTTCCGACGTCGAGGACTGGATCAATGCGCATCGGCGATGAGTGCGGCAGGTGGGCGAGGCTGATGAGAGCGGGCCCACGTGGCTGACGACGGCCGAGGTGGCTGAGCTATTGCGGGTCACACCGCGGACCATCGAGAACATGCGTCTCGAGAAGAGGGGCCCGCCGTATCTGCTGCTCGGCGCCGAAGGCATTGGGCGAGTCGTCTACAATCTGCGCGATGTGATGGCGTGGGTTGGAACGCTTCCGGATTGGTGAGCCCGACCTCTTGCGGGCGGGCATGAAGTTTGTTTGGATGGCCGCTCCGGAGCCGCGGCTTATACCAGCCGGGTGACCCTGCCGGTCACATGACAATCACTAGACAATGGTTTTTGGCGGCTTCGGAAAACGACGTGATTTCAATGACGTAGCGAGGCGCTTTTGAGGGGTTTCAATTCAGCCCCCTCCACCAGTCCTTCCGGTCTCACATTCATCAAACTGCAGAGCGCTCTCGGTCGTGGCGATGCCGATCGTTGCGACGGCGTTTGCCTGCTTTGAAAACACGCTTCGCTTCGATCGAAGGCTGAGGTCAGGACGCAGCTCGGACGCCTGAAGCCCGGCGCCCAAAAAGCCATCCTCCGGAACTGTTCCGCCTCCTCCGCGTTGTGACAGCCAGTTCAGAACAGTCAGGGAGAGGACCCATGTCCACCACCACCCGAAAGCTCGAATCTGGCGCCGAGACGGCCGGCCGCGCCGCAGGCTACGTGGAAGAGGCGATCGACCGCGTGAAGGAAGTTGCCGGCGACTCCGCCGAGCGCGTCAGCGCCCTTGCGAAGGACGCGATGGAGGATCCGGAGCGCTTCGCCCGCCAGTCCTACAACTCCGTCGCCACGTACGCCCGCGAGAAGCCGCTCGAAGCCCTCGCGATCGGCGCGGCCATCGGCTTCGTGGTCGGTGCTATCCTCAAGCGTTGAGCATCTAGGTTCCGGAGGCGGTGATGGGTCTTCTGTCGTGCATCGTTGTGGGTCTGATTGCAGGGTGGCTGGCTGAGAAGCTGGCGAACCGCGACCACGGCCTGCTGACCAATCTCGTCGTGGGCGTCATCGGTGCGTTCATCGGCGGCTTCCTGTTCCACACGCTGATGGGCTTCAACTACGACAAGGGTTTGAACCTCGCGACGATCTTCGTGGCGACCATCGGCGCAACCTTGTTCCTCTGGCTGCTGGGCGGCCGCACGTTGCGCGCTTAGCCCGATTGCATTCTTCTCTGATGCCAGGCGTAGCAGGCCGGTGGGGCGTGTCCCTCCCGGCCTGTTTTGCGTTCGCGTCCTCCAGGCCCCGCGCTAGCCCGCAAACGTCACCACGACACGGGTGCCGCTCGCGGAAGAATCCCACTGAGCCGTGCCGCCGAGCTGCGCGGCCAAGATGTTGACGAGCCGCGTGCCCAGCCCCGGCAGGTTGCGCCCGCCGACGCCGTTGTCGACCACCGCCAGCTCGCACAGGCCATCGTTGCAGCGGAAGTTGACGGCGATGGCCCCGGCCCGGTCATCCGGAAAGGCGTACTTGAAGGCATTCGTGACCAGCTCGTTGACGATGAGGCCGACCGCCAGCGCCATCTGCGGCGGCAGCCCGTGCCGGTCCGCGGTGACGGTGAGCGAGACGGGCCTCAGGTATCCGGCCGCGGGCGCCAGCGTGTTTTGCAGCTTGGAGAGGTACTCCGAAATCTCCATGATGCCGCCTTGACGGGAGAGCTGGAGCTGGTCGTGAAGGCTCGCGATCATCATCACGCGGCCGGCCACCGCCTCGAGCGCAGCTTTCGCGTCGGGCGTGGCCTCCCGGGCCTGAAGCCCGATGATGGAGTGGATCATCGCGAACTTGTTCTTCACGCGATGGCTCATCTCCTGGAGCAGGAGATCGCGCTCCCGCGTCGCCGCTTCGGCTCGTTCCAGGGCGCGGTGCAATCCCTCGCTGATGAAGACGAGACCGCCGGCGATCAGGATGAAGGTGGCCAGCGCGGAAAAATGGGCCTCGGCGCGGTCGGGCGTCCACGGCAGCGTCCAGGCCACCACCGCGGCGCTGAGCGCCACGGCGAAGTAGCCCGTTCCACGATCGAACAGGAGAGCGGAAGCGACCACGGCCGGAATGTAGATGATGAAGGCGTAGAGCCCGGTCCTCTCCTGCAGGCCAAGGCGGATGCCGAACATCAGCAAAACGAGGAAGGCGGCGATGCCATACCGCACATGGATCGGCTGCGGGCCGGGCAGAAGCTTGAGCAGGCTTTCCATGTGCGCATCCCCCCTGCGGATGACGGAGCGGCTTGACGCCGGTGACGGGTGCCATCCTACCAGTCGGCCCACGGGCGAGAGCCGGAAAAGCCGTCTTGTTGGTTAGTAAAGCTGCCGAGCGCAGCAAGACCGCACCCACGACCGCGCCCGGATCGCCGAGAGAGCGTGCAGTTATGCAAAGCAAAACGGCAGGGCCGCAAGGGGGAGGGTGAGAAAGGCCGTTACGGGCATCGACGTCCGCGCCCGGTCCGCGGTCCGCCCTGGAGGCTGGCACGTCTCCTTCCGGATCCGAAAAAAGATGAGGCGCCCGTGGGCGCCTCATGTCGTTCGTTTAGGCCAGGATCAGAATGTCGACGATGGCAAAGGTGTCCGGATCGACGATAATCACCTTGTCGTCGAAGACGAAGTACTTGTAGCGCCGGTACTCGGGAACGATCACCACGACATCCTCGGGCACGGCAGTGAGCACGACGGTACGCGGAACCATAACGCCGATGTTCAAGTCGATGTCGATGTCCTTGGCGACCGCGCCGGACCGATGCGACCGGAAGGCGGACTGCACCTTGGTGCGCTTTTCACCGGAGAGCTGCGTCACGCTGCCAGACGGGGCGTGATCGCGACCCTCGGCGCCTTCGGACGCGCCGGTCGCGGCGTCCCGACCTGAAGAGGCGTCGCCTGCATCTTTTTTCCATCCCGTGTTGGGTTTTTCAGCGGACTTCGGGGTGTCGCCCCGCGCGGCCTTGTCGCCCCTTGCGCCATCGTCCCGCGCCGCCTCTCCGGTCGCCGCATCTCGCTTTTTCGTAGTCTCGGCAGCGCCCTTGGAAGCTGATCCATCGCGGTCCCGCTTCTCGGGGTCGGCTTTCGAGCCCGCCCAGTCGCGGCCGCGCGCCCCCTCCTCGCCTGGCATGCCCGTTTCCGCACCCCGATCGCGACGCTCGAGCCCGGCATTCCCTGCGCCGGGGTTGCCCGCGCCCGGGTCGGCCGGTGGCGCCGCGCCCTCTCCGGCGGCGGGCGGAGACAATTCGGCAGGCGGCAGGCCGCCCCCCGAACCGGGTGAGGCGCCATCGCTCTGAGCCAGGGCATTCCCGCTGGCGATGGCAATCGCAGCGATGGTGGCGTTGATGAGCAGGGATCTCTTTGTCATTGGACACTCCTTTGGCCGTGTCCCGATCGGCAAAGGAACGGGGCCGGGCGCTGAAACGTTCCGGCGCGCGAAGAGTGCGCCTCTGAACATTCGGAATGGGAGATCGTAGCGTTCGGGTATCGCTCGCGTTTCGCTGGCTCGATCCGCGGAGCGCACCGGACGGCATCAGCTCACATAGTCGGATTGGCAGTCTTCGAGCTCAACGCCCAGCACCTCCTCCAGGTTGGCAACCTCCGCTCCGGAAAGCGCCGAAACCCGCGGTGGAATGAGCGCGCGTAGATCCTGGATGATGCCCGGCGGCGTCGCCAGTTTGGGAACGCCAAAATTCAAAGGGTTCCTGCGAACGGCAATCGACAGGCCTCGCACGCAAGCGCGGCTGACGATGTAGGCGGCGAGACGGGAGGGGTCCCGATGCTCGCAGGTGACGATGAACGCACGCGCCATGCTCCAGCGCAGCACCGCGGAGAGCGTCTGCATGGCCAGATCGTCCAGGCGCAACGCGCCATCGCCTCCGAGCGCGAGGGTATACGTCCCCTCCGCTGAGGCGATGAAGAAGGTCGGCCGCACCCCATCCCCGTTGCGGACGGCTTCCGACGCATGACGCAACGCCTGGCGCATGGACGCATCTAAAGACATGGCACCTCCGCATCGGGAACGGAGACGGTTCCATTGTGTTCCATTGAGACTGCGGAAAGCGGATGTGGCTCCGCTGGCAGCGTGAACGAAGGATACCGCTATGGATGTCGTCGTCCGCCGTTTCGGCTTGCCGGCCGTCGTGCTGTTTTTCGCGATCGTCGGGTTTTCGGTACTGGACCATGGTGGGGATGCGTGGGCGCAAACCGCAGGCGGAAGCAGCGCCGGCAGCGGCACGAGCCCCGGAGCCGGCAGCGCGTCGAGCGGCGGCGGATCCGGCCCTGCGTCGCAACCGCCTTCGACCGGCACCCCGGAACGGACACCTTCCACAGTCCCGCCGGCGGACGGCGACGATGCGCTGATCCCGACGGATCCCTCGGGCAAACCCGCCGAGTTCGGCTCCCGAACCACCCATTCCATCCAGGACGAGCCGAACAGGGTCAAGCGCGGTGGAGCGGACGGGAAGAGCCTGGACGAGTGCATGAAGATCTGGGACCCCGGCACGCACATGAGCAAGGCGCAATGGGAGACGACGTGCAAGCGCTTGGGACGGTGACAGTCCGGCAGCACCGGCAAGGGCTGTCGGGGACGTCATGAATGAGACCAGAAGGGGAGCGCCGCACCTCGGGATGCGTTGCGCCTGATGGCCTTGACAGGTCAACCTAGCGATTAATCGCGCAGGACGACGTCAATATCGCCGCCCGCTTTCAGAACCTCCATCACGACGCGCTCGCCCCGGCGCATCACGCGAATATCGGTGCTGTCCTCCCGCACCCGGAGCCCGCGGATCGTGATCTCGTCCACGAAGCGGGGCAGGAGAGGCGCGCTCAGCGCCACGCGCTTGCGCGCGGCGTCGATCTGCAATCCGAGAGACGCTTCGATGAGAGCGAACGGGGTGGCCGACGCCCAGGCCTGGGGTGAGCACGAGACGGGATAGGATGTGGGCCCGCGTCGCGGCTTGCGCTGAAAGCCGCAGAAGAGCTCGGGAAGTCGCCTGTCGGACTGATGCGACTGCACGCTCAAGAGCCCCTCGAAAATCTTCTCCAGCGCGGGCTTATAGCCGGCACGGGCGAGCCCAAGGGCAATGAGCGCGTTGTCGTGCGGCCAGACCGAGCCGTTGTGGTACGACATGGGATTGTAGCGGGCCTCGCCGACGGCGACCGTCCTGACGCCCCAGCCGCAGAACAGATCCGGCGAGAACAGCGCCGCCACGACGCCTTGCACACGCTCGGGCGAGGTGATGTCGGTCATCAGGACGTGTCCCGCGTTCGAGGCCTTGACGCGGCACGGCCTCTTTTCGCCGTCGAGCGCGAGCGCAAAGGTGTTGAGCTCGGGACACCAGAACGCGGCATTGAACTTCTCTCTCAGCGCGGCGGCTTTGGCCCGCCATGCGGTCGCGCGCGCGGTCTCGCCGAGCCGATCGGCGATCGCGGCCGCCTGCAGGCGCGCCTCGTAGACGTAGGCCTGCACCTCGACGAGCGCGATCGGCCCCTCGGCGAGGCGTCCATCGCGATGAAAGATGGAATCGAAGCTGTCCTTCCAGCCCTGGTTCGCAAGGCCGTTGGGTGTCTCGCGAAAATATTCGACAAAGCCGTCGCCGTCCGCGTCGCCGTGCGTCTCGCACCAGTCGAGCGCCGCCACGATGCTGGGCCAGATGGTCCGGATCGTTTCGAGGTCGGCGGTGCGCGTGAAATAGCGCCCGGCCAGCACCACGAAAAGCGGCGTCGCATCGACGGTGCCGTAGTAGGACGCGAATGGCACTTCGCCCGTGCGCGCGGTCTCGCACTGGCGCTGCTCGTGGAGGATCTTCCCGGGCTGCGCGTCGCTGGCGGGATCGAACGCGCACGCCTGATTGGCGGCCAGGTAGAGGAGTGCGCCTCGGGCGATCGACGGATCGGCCCAGAGCATGAACAACGCGGTGATCAGCCCATCGCGTCCGAACACCGTGCTGTACCAGGGGATGCCCGCGTGCGGAAAGGTGCCGTAATCCGTCTTTCCGAGCAGCATGGAGATGTCGCTGCGCGAGCGGCGAAGCGCCTCGTTGAGCAGCGCATGCGAGGTCTCGATTTTGACGGCGTGGGCCGAAAGGCTCTGCCGGCTGCGAATTTTCGCCCGGTACGCGGAAAGGAAATGCGGCAGGGGGAGGTTGGGCGTGAGCTCGGGCTCGCAGAACCGGATGGTCGCGAAGATGATCGACCGGGCGCCGGGCTCGAGAGCGATCCGGAACGTCGCGCGGCTCGTCGTGAGGGCGGCCGGCGGCGGATCGAAATGGACGTCGGTTGTGCGGCCGACGCCGTCGAGCCCCGCATAGGCGAACTGCACGGCCGCGCCGGCAGTGCGGGCCGTCCTCTTCCCCCGCGCGTTTCTGTGCAGGCCCCGCACCTCGAAGAGATCCATGAAATCGGCATCGAACCCGATCTCGAGGCCGAAGCGGCGCGGCATGAGATCGAAATTGCGCACCTCGATCCGCTCGAAGCAGGCACACTCGGAAAGAAACGTGGTCCGGACGATCGCGATCGTGTCCTTGCGGAACGGCGGATCCTCGTCCTCCATGTCGGGATTGGTGAGCGAGACGGAGAGCCGCGTGCTGTCGTCGTCGAGGTTCGAGGCGAGCAACAGCGGATGCTGACGGTTGATCGTTAATTGCCAGCGCGACAGGTAGCGCGTGTCGCGAAAGTAGAGGCCCTCGGCGGTCGAGCCGGACTTGCCGCAGTCGCCCTCCAGATCGAGGATCGCGAACGCATCGTCGTGCTTCAGGACCTTCGGCGGCAACGCGGCGAGCGAGACGCGCGCCTCGACGCCGTAGTCCGGCTCGCCCTCGTCGGAAATGGCTATCGCTGGGGTGGTTTTGTCCATGGCGTCGGCAAGCCGCTAGAGCATTTTCCGACGAGGTGGAGGCCGGTTCGTCGTAAGAAAATGCGGCCAATCAAAAACCTGGAGCGTGCGATCCGATTTCATGCGCGTGCACGCTCTAGACGATGTCGATCTCGATGTCTTGCGCAGCAGGCAGGAAGATGCCCTGTTTGGCAGGCTTGGCTTTGCTCCGCGCGACAAGCTGCAGATAGGCAGCTTCGTAATCGGCCGCCATTCTGCCAGCCGTAAAGCGTTCGAGGAAGCGGCTTCTGACTTGGCTGCGGCTGATCCCGCCGATGGAATGAACGGCCGACACGGCCTCCTGGATGCTGCTCACGATGAAGCCGGTGACGCCCGGCTCGACGACCTCCGGCACGGAGCCCTCGCGCCAGGCGATGACGGGCGTGCCCGTGCTCATCGCCTCGATCATGACGAGGCCGAACGGCTCCGGCCAATCGATGGGAAAGAGGAGGGCCTTGGCATTGCCGAGGAACGCGCCTTTCTCGTGCTCGCCGATCTCGCCGATGAACTCGATCAGCGGGTCCTTGAGCAGAGGCGCGATGAGCTGGTCGAAGTAGGCCTGATCGACCCTGTCCACCTTGGCGGCGATCTTGATGGGGATGCCGGCCCTCTTGGCGATCTCGATCGCCCGGTCCGGCCGCTTCTCGGGAGAGATGCGTCCCAGGAAGGCCAGATAGTCTCCGCCGCGCGCGTTGAACGGGATGAGCGTCTCCGGCAGACCGTGCGGGATGGTCGCTTGCCACGTCACGTCGGCGGGCATGGGAAGGCGCTGATGATCGGAGATCGAGACCAGCGGCATATCCGGAAATGCTTCGTAGACCGGCATGAAGTCCGGCACGTCGAGCCTGCCGTGCAGCGTGGTGAGCGTCTTGTGGGCCAGGTCTTCGAACAGCGCGTAGTGAAGAAGATCGACATGGAAATGGACGATGTCGAATTCATCGGCCAACCGCCGGACCTCGCGCAGGAGCACGATGTGGCTCGCCAGATGATCGTGGATGCCGGCGAGGCGGAGGGCTTTGGGGCATGCCGGCCGGAGTTTGGCCCGCGTGACGGAATCCCCGCTCGCGAACAGGGTGACGTCGTGCCCCCGGGCGACGAGCGCGTCGGTCAGCCAGGACACCACGCGTTCGGTGCCGCCGTAGAGCCTGGGAGGGACGGCCTCGGCGAGGGGAGCAACTTGAGCAATACGCATGGGGGTCTCCGAGGATGTCCTGCAAACCAATTCCGCCTCGGGCGGCAAGGTTCCGTGGTCCCGTCGTCGCTCCGGGCTGGACAGCTCAGGGAAGCATGAGGCGGATGCGACCGCCGAAGCGGGACGTCGGCGCGCCGGCCTGCCGATGCAGCGTTCCTAGCTGCGGCTTTCGAGGCAGCTCCCGATCACGAGCGCGGTGGATGCGCCCAACTGTGCGCAGATCTGGAGATACAGCACGCTGGCGAGAAGCATGTCGTCCTGCATGGCGAGGAGCTGTGCGGGGCCGTTGCTTGTCACGGCGAGGAGAGAGCCGGCGAGAAGCCCGGCTGCGACGCCGTGGAAGATGGTGCTGCCCAGCCATTTGATCAGCGAGGGCACGGGAGCCCCGGGTGGCGGAGCCTGTGGTGGCGCGGTCATGGCCGCCTCCTTGAGCTTTGGAGTTCAAACCACCGGCGTGCGAGGGGAGTTCCTGTTCGTTCTGAGGACGCGCCCGAGCTTGCGACAAGGCGGGCATCGAATCTGCGGCGCGGCGGGACACGGCATCGGGCCGCAGGCGTCCGCTCGACCACCCCGTTGCCTCTGTTTGCACACGGATTTCCGGTGCGGATGCTGGTCCGCACCACCGCGCGGTGACAGCTCTGTGACAAAGCGATCTTAAGATGCTAGGTGCCTTCCCGCGCCAGGGGAGGGCCGTGCGGGGATGGCGAAGCCGTCACTAGATAAAGATCTCAAGAAACTCGGGGCTTTGGAGCGTGCGGCGGGCAGCCTGGCGCAGGCTTTGGCCGCGCCCGGCATGCTGGCGATTTTCATGGCCGGCTCCGTGGCCGCCGCGAGCCTCGCGCTGGGCGACAGCCCGCACATGACGCTCGTGGTGTTTGCCGCCGTGATCGCGGCGTACATGGCGCTCAACATCGGCGCCAACGATGTCGCCAACAACATGGGCCCCGCCGTCGGCAGCCGGGTGCTGAGCATGGCCGGCGCGATCGCGATCGCCGCCGTCGCTGAGACGGCCGGCGCCATTCTGGCCGGCGGCGACGTTGTGAGCACGGTCGCGAAGGACCTGATCGTCGAGGACCACGGGCTCGAGACCGATCCGTTCATCGCGATGATGATGGCGGCACTCCTGGCCGCGGGCCTCTGGCTTCACCTTGCGACGTATCTCGGAGCCCCCGTCTCGACGACGCATGCGATCGTCGGCGCGGTCATGGGCAGCGGCGCGATGGCGGCCGGCGTCTCCGCGGTGAACTGGGCCGTCATGGGCAAGATCGCGGCGAGCTGGGTGATCTCGCCGGTCTGCGGCGGCGTGATCGCCGCGGCGCTCCTGGCGCTGGTCAAGTGGCTCATCATCTTCCGCGAGGATCGGCTGGCTGCCGTGAGGCGCTGGGTGCCCGCGCTCGTGGCGCTGATGACCGGCATTTTCGCCATGTACATGGCGAGCAAGGGATTGAGCCGCGTCTGGCAACCGGAGCTCGAGACGGTCGGGATGCTCGGCGTCGTGTTCTCCATTCTGGGATTTGCCGTCGCGCGCCCGCTGGTGGCGCGCCGCGCCAGCGTCATCTCCAGCCGACGCAAGGACGTGGCGTCGTGTTTCAACGTGCCGCTCATCTTCGCGGTCGGCCTCCTCTCGTTCGCCCATGGCGCCAATGACGTCGCCAATGCGGTGGGCCCGCTCGCCGCAATCGTGACGGCGGCGCAGACGGACGTGGGCCTCGAGGACAGCGTCGCGCTGCCGTTCTGGGTGCTGGCGATCGGCGCGTTCGGCATCTCGCTCGGCCTGTCGCTGTTCGGGCCGCGGCTGATCCGCACCGTGGGCGAGAAGATCACGCGGATGGATCCGATCCGCGCCTATTGCGTCGCCCTCTCGGCGGCCGTGACGGTGCTCGCCGCTTCGGCCCTCGGGCTCCCCGTGTCATCCACGCACATCGCCATCGGCGCGATTTTCGGCGTGGGATACCTGCGCGAGTTCCTGACCAACAAGACCGTCCAGAACCCGGCCGTGAAGCCGCGATCGGTGTTCCTCGAGCCGTCCGTGCTGAACCGGACGCCGGAGGATGCGGTCGTCAACTACTCGAAGCGCGAGAAGCGGCGGCTGATGCGCCGGCAGCATGTGTTCGGCATTGCCGCCGCCTGGGTCGTCACGGTGCCCGCGGTGGCGATGCTGGCCGCGGCGATCTACGCGGCCATTCAGCTCTTCGTCGGCTGAGCAGCCAGCACGCGCCGGCTCCATTCGCCAAAGAGGTCGGCGAGATCGGGGTCGGTCAGGAGGCGGCGGGCTTCGCGCAGCAGCACCCAGTGGCGATGGCGGTTGTCCTGCTCGGGCCAGGTGTCGTGCTGCGTCGTGACGAGGAGCGGATAGAGGTCGACCTCGACCACCTGCCGGGTCACGCTGCCTTTCTTGATCGTGCGATAGGTGCCGATGGGCGTTTGCTCGACGATGCCTTCGACGCCCGCTTCCTCGAGCGCCTCGATCTCCGCCGACCGCCAGGCCGTCTCGCCCTCGATCAGCGACCCCTTGGGCACGATCCAGCGGCCCGTCCGCCGCGACGTGATGAGCAGGAACACGACGCGGCCTTCGACCACGGCATAGGGCAGCGCGCCCACCTGCTTGACGCCGCTCGGCTGGCGCCAGCGCAACGACGCGCGATCGAGGAAATACTGAGCGATATTCAGCATGGGCCGTGGCTTGAGGTTCGGAAGGCGCGCGATGGCGGAAACCATGCCTAGCGGGATTAGGGCGAACGGTCCAGAGCGGTGCAGGCGCCCTCCGCGAGCGGTTGTTTCGGAACGGAAATCCGCTCCGCACGTGAGGGACACGCCGGCGCGGCGCCCTCCGCATCCCGCGTCTGCTATTTCACCCGAGCTTCATAAGCTCAGCAGATCTTCTTCGTTCGTATCGTTCTTCGGTCCCCGTAGCTTCCACTCAATCAAATTATTTGAGAGGAGCACTAAGACATGACGTTCAATCCCCTTCGCCGCGGCGTGCTGGCACTCGGCGCCTCCGTCGGCATTGCGGCCCTGGCCGGCGCCGCCATCGCCGAGACGACGCTGCTCAACGTCTCGTACGATCCCACCCGCGAGCTCTATCAGGAGTTCAACGCCGCCTTCGTCAAGCACTGGAAAGCCCAGGGCGGCGAGGACATCACGATCAAGCAGTCGCATGGCGGCTCGGGCAAGCAGGCGCGCGCGGTCATCGACGGCCTCGAGGCCGACGTGGTGACGCTGGCGCTCGCCGGCGACGTCGATCAGCTCGCCAAGAAGGGCAACCTGATCCCGGCCGATTGGCAGAAGCGCCTGCCGCAGAACTCGGCGCCCTACACGTCGACGATCGTGTTCCTCGTCCGCAAGGGCAACCCGAAGGGCATCAAGGACTGGGCCGACCTCGGCAAGGATGGCGTGGAGGTGGTGACGCCGAACCCGAAGACCTCGGGCGGCGCGCGCTGGAACTATCTCGCGGCCTGGGGCTATGCCCTGAAGCAGGATGGCGGCAACGAGGACAAGGCCAAGGATCTCGTCTCGCGCATCTACAAGAACACCAAGGTGCTCGATTCGGGGGCCCGCGGCTCGCTCACGACCTTCACCGAGCGCGGCATCGGCGACGTGCTGATCTCCTGGGAGAACGAGGCCTATCTCGCCACCAAGGAGCTCGGCCCCGACAAGTTCGAGATCGTGACGCCCACCATCTCGATCCTCGCCGAGCCGTCCGTCACGGTCGTCGACAAGGTCGTCGACAAGAAGGGCACGCGCAAGCTGGCCGAAGCCTACCTCAACTACCTCTACACGCCGGAAGGCCAGGACATCGCCGGCAAGCACTACTATCGCCCGCGCGATGAGAAGGCGGCCGAGAAGTACAAGGCCCAGTTCTCGCCCGTGGCGCTCTTCACGATCGACGACGTGTTCGGCGGCTGGACCAAGGCGACCGAGGTCCACTTCAAGGACGGCGGCTTCTTCGACCAGATCTACGGCTCGAAGAGCTAAGCCCTCCGGCCCTGCGTGAACGCCGCCCCGGGAATCGAGCACACGGCTCGCCCGGGGCGGCCCACCTCGGATCGCATGACCGACACGGATTTGAACGACTGGGTTTGCACCGCAAGGAGCCTGCAAACATGATCTCCGCAAGCGCCACGCCCCTGATCGCCACCGCCGCCTTTCTTGTCGCGACGTCCTGGCTTGCGCTCACCGTCAAGCCCCGGATCGCCGCCGCTTCCGCCGAAAAGCGCGAGACCTCGCGCGCCTCGAAGGGACTGCACGAGAGCTGTCGACGCGCGCTTTGACCGCCGCACGCAGTGAGCCTCATCGCATCCCGCATCTCTTCGAAGGACCATGCAACATGACCACCACCCTGATCGTTCCCGGCTTGAATTCCAGCGGCGCCGCCCATTGGCAGACCTGGTTCGAATCCCGCCTCACCGATGCCGTTCGCGTCGTCCAGCCGGACTGGAAGCGCGCCGACCTGCCGCAATGGACGAGCCGCCTGCGGCGCGAGATCTCGCGCCAGAAAGGCCGCGTCGTCATCGCCGCGCACAGCTTCGGCGTGCTTGCGGCGGTGCAGGCCGCCGACGACTATCGCGAGCGCATCGCCGGCGCCCTCTTCGTGGCGCCGGCCGACCCGGACAAGTTCGGCCTGACCGATCACCTGCCGGCGGGCGCGCTGGGCTTTCCGAGCTTCCTCGTCGCCTCGCTCAATGACCCGTGGCTGAGCTTCGATGGCGCGGCCCGCCTCGCCGCGCGCTGGGGCTCGGAGTTGGTGGACCTCGGCGCCGCCGGGCACATCAATGCCGAGACCGGCTATGGGCCTTGGCCTTACGGGCTCGCGCTGCTGCAGCAACTCGATCCCGGCGTGACGACGCGGCCGGTTCATCTCGGCGTGAGCCACGGACCGTATCGCTCGCACAACGCGAACGACACGCCCGTCGCGGCGTTCACTCCGTATCGCGAGGCGGCTCCGGCAAATAATGCGCGCACGAACTTCCGCGCCAGCTTCGCTCACGACGCGCGCGCGAGACTGGAAAACAACAGTCTTCTGAAAATACGAAAATGGGTTGGGGAACGGGCTTGAGACTCGGCGGGCGGCATAGAAAAATACAAACAGAATCAAATGGTTATATCAGACAAGCATCTAACATAGCGGAGTGCAGAATGATTGGGGGATTTGGGGTGAACGGGACGAGAGGATCGCTCGCGGCGCTGGCCGCGGGCCTCCTCACGGCGGCGAGCGCGCTGCCGGCGAGCGCAGCCGATCTCGGGGGAGATTGCTGCGCGGACCTCGAGGAGCGCATTGCGGAGCTGGAGGCAACGACGGCACGCAAGGGCAACCGCAAGGTCTCGCTCGAGCTCTACGGTCAGGTGAACGAGTCGATCATCTTCTGGGACGACGGGTTCGAGGACAACGCCTACCAGGTGACGAACGACAACTCGCGCACGCGCTTCGGCTTCCGCGGCAAGGCCAAGATCGATTCCGATTGGGAGGCGGGCTACCGTCTCGAGATCGGCGTCCGCACGGCCAACTCCAAGCGCTTCACGCAGAGCAACCCGAAGGGCGACGACACGCCGTCCGACGTCGGCTTCGACCTGCGCGACAGCTACTGGTATCTGAAGGGCAAGAAGTACGGCACGGTCTCGCTCGGCCAGCAGGCCGCTGCCTCGGACGGGATCACCGAAGCGAACCTCACCCAGACGAAGGACTTCGCGAAGTACTCGGACGTCGAGGATACCGGCCTCGGTCTCTTCCTGCGCTCGCCGGGTGGCGGATTGTCGTCGCTGAGCTACCGCCGCCTGCTGATCGACTCAGGCGACCAGCCGGGTGAGGGCGATCGCCGCCAGAACAGCATCAAGTTCGAAAGCCCGACCTTCGCCGGCTTCACGGCTTCGGCCTCCTGGGGCGGCGACGACTACTGGGACATCGCGCTGCGCTATGCGGGCGAGATCGGCGACTTCAAGGTGGCCGCAGGCATCAGCTTCCTGCAGATCACCGACGGCCCCGAGACGAAGCACGAGTGCCAGGCGCGCGGCGGCGGCATTCCGAAGGACGAGGATTGCCAGCACGTCGGCGGCTCGGTCAGCGTGCTGCATGGGCCCACGGGCCTGTTCGTCAACGCCGGCGCCGGTATCGTGACGGACGACGTCCTCAACACCACCACGCGCTTCGCCGGCACCAACGCCGACGACGAGGCGAGCTTCTGGGCGATCCAGGCCGGTATCGAGAAGAAGTGGCTCCCGCTCGGCAAGACCACGATCTACGGCGAGTACTATGACTACGACGGCGGCGCCATCAACCGCGGCGTCACCGCGACCGATGCCGTCAATCCGCTCGGCAATGCGGCGTCGATCTGGGGCACCGGTCTCGAAGTTTACGGCTTCGGCATCGCCCAGGGCCTCGATAACGCGGCGACCGTGCTCTACCTGTCCTACCGCCACGTCCAGGCCGACCTGACGCTGCGCGACAACACCAACGGCAACCTGGCCGACGCCGCGATCGAGGATCTCGACCTCGTGCAGGCCGGCGCGATCATCAAGTTCTGACCGATCTTCTCCCGGTTCAGATGGAGGAAAGGGCTGCTCCGAAAGGAGCGGCCCTTTCTTGTTCATGAGGGCAAATGCATCGTTCTGCATAAGCTCATAAGAACTAATTGGTTCTGCAGCACGGGGGACGCGGCTACCGTCCTCGCATGTCAGAACCACAGATTCATTCCACGGCCATGCCGCCTGTTCGTCACCGCCCGAAACAAGGCGGCGCACCGAAGCCGATCGATACGGCCGCTCACGTCGCGCGACGTGTCGGCGAGAGCCTGCGCGACATTCGCCGTCAGCAGGGCCACTCGCTCGACACGCTCGCCCGTGCGTCCGGCGTCAGCCGGGCCATGCTGGGCCAGATCGAAACCGGCAAGAGTGCGCCGACCATCACGCTGCTCTGGAAGATCACGAACGCGCTCGGCGTTCCGGTCTCCGCGCTGATCTCGGGCCCCGAGGAGCAGACCTATCAGGTCGAGCGCAAGGCGGCCGCGAGCGTCACGACGACGAGCGGCGGCCGCTTCGAAACGCGCGCCATCGTCGCACCGGACGACGGCGCGGAAGCGTCCTTCCGCCAGGTGCGCATCGCGCCGGGGCATCAGGAGCGCATCGCTCCGGGCCGCGCCGCGGGCCGCATCAGCCTCGTGGTGGGCCGCGGCACGCTCGATATCGCGGTCGGCGACGATCCGCCCGTGCGCCTCGCCGAGGGGGACGCGATTTTCTTCTCGTCCACGCAGAAGCACGTTCTTTCCAACAGCGGTCCCGACGAGAGCATCGTCTACCTCGTGGTCGCTCCGCAGCGCTCGTGTCGCCCCTGACACCGGCCGTCTCCCGGCGGCGCCTTTAGCGCAATTCTCGATATGGAATGCATTTCTTCTTCGTTTGGGAGTGGAGAGTGCTCCGCCATAGTCCCTCAAGGAACGAACATCGCGGAGTGGGGAAAATGGATCTGAGCATCAAAGGCTTCGAGACGGCCGCCGCCTGGGCCGGTCTCGTCGGCTCCGTCGTCCTCGTCGCAGTCATCGCCCTCTTCTAGCTGGAATCCACCAATGCCTCGCGCGCACAGGGTCCTGCCGGGCTTCGGCCTCTCGCTCGGCTTCACGCTGGCCTATCTCTCGCTGATCGTGCTCATCCCGCTCTCGGCCGTCTTCATCAAGGCGGCCGGCATGGAGCCGGCGCGCTTCTGGTCCGTGGTGACGAGCGACCGCGTGGTCGCCTCCTACAAGCTGACGTTCGGCGCCGCACTGCTCGCTGCCGCCATCAACATGGTGTTCGGCCTGCTGCTCGCCTGGGCCATCGTCCGCTACTCGTTTCCGGGCCGCAAGCTGATCGACGCCCTGGTCGACCTGCCGTTCGCCCTGCCGACGGCCGTCGCCGGCATCGCCCTGACCGCGCTCTACGCGCCCAACGGCTGGCTCGGCGAATGGCTCGTGCCGCTCGGCATCAAGGTCGCGTTCACGCCGCTCGGCGTGCTCGTCGCGCTCGTGTTCATCGGCCTGCCGTTCGTGGTGCGCACGGTCCAGCCGATCCTCGAAGACTTCGAATCCGAGTTCGAGGAGGCCGCCGCCTCGTTGGGCGCCTCCCGATTGCAGACGGTTGTCCGCGTGGTTCTGCCCGCGCTGACGCCCGCGCTCCTGACGGGCTTTGCGCTCGCGTTCGCGCGCGCCGTCGGCGAGTACGGCTCCGTGATCTTCATCGCCGGCAACATCCCGATGGTGTCGGAGATCACGCCGCTCATGATCATCACGCGCCTCGAGGAGTTCGACTACGAAGGCGCCACCGCGATCGCCAGCGTCATGCTCGTCGTCTCGTTCCTGCTCCTGCTCGTGATCAACAATCTGCAAGGCTGGATGTCGCGTCGCGGCCGGAGGGAAGCCTGATGTCCATCGCCACCGCCGCCTTCCTTCCGCGCGAGACGCGCTTCGAAAGCCGCCTCGCCACGCGCGACAGGTTCTGGGTCAAGGCGATCGTCCTGACCGTCAGCCTCTCGTTCTTCGCGCTTTTCATCCTGCTGCCGCTGATCGCCGTCTTCATCGAGGCGCTGCGCAAGGGCTGGACGGCCTACTTCGCCGCGCTGACCGATCCGGATGCCCTGTCCGCCATCCGCCTGACGCTGCTGGCCGCGGCGATTTCGGTCCCGCTCAATCTGGTGTTCGGCCTTGCCGCAGCCTGGGCCATCGCGCGCTTCGAGTTTCGCGGCAAGCAGTTCCTGATCACGCTGATCGACCTGCCGTTCTCGGTCTCCCCCGTCGTCGCGGGCCTCATCTACGTGCTGGTGTTCGGTGCCCACGGCTGGTTCGGGTCGTGGCTGTCGGATCATGACATCAAGGTCATCTTTGCCGTGCCGGGCATCGTGCTCGCCACCGTGTTCGTGACGTTCCCCTTCATCGCCCGCGAGCTGATCCCGCTGATGCAGTCGCAGGGCCGCGACGAGGAGGAGGCGGCGGTCACGCTGGGCGCGTCCGGTCTCAAGACCTTCTGGCGCGTCACGCTGCCGAACGTCAAATGGGCGCTGCTCTACGGCGTCATCCTCTGTAACGCGCGCGCTATGGGTGAGTTCGGCGCGGTGTCGGTCGTCTCGGGCCACATCCGCGGTGAGACCAACACCATGCCGCTGCACGTCGAGATCCTGTATAATGAATATCAGTTTGCTGCCGCGTTTGCCGTTGCCTCGTTGCTCGCGCTCTTGGCCCTCGTGACCCTGGCGCTGAAGACCTACGTGGAATGGCAGACCGAACGCAACGCGACCCCGGAGAGCGAGTCATGAGCATCGAGATCCGCAACATCGTCAAACAGTTCGGCGCCTTCCGCGCCGTCGATGACGTCTCCCTCGATTTGCCGAAGGGCGAGCTGGTGGCGCTGCTCGGTCCCTCGGGCTGCGGCAAGACCACGCTTCTGCGCATCATCGCCGGCCTCGAGACGCCCGACGGCGGACACGTCCTGTTCGAAGGTCGCGACGCCACGGCGAAGCATGTGCGCGAGCGCCGCGTCGGCTTCGTGTTCCAGCATTACGCGCTCTTCCGCCACATGAGCGTATTCGAGAACATCGCCTTCGGACTGCGCGTCAAGCCGCGCGCGATCCGCCCGAGCGAGAAGGAGATCCGCGAGCGCGTGCTGCGCCTGCTGGATCTCGTGCAGCTCGGCTGGCTCAAGGATCGGTTCCCCGCGCAGCTTTCGGGCGGCCAGCGCCAGCGCATCGCGCTCGCCCGCGCGCTCGCCGTTGAGCCACGGGTGCTGCTGCTCGACGAGCCGTTCGGCGCGCTCGACGCCAAGGTCCGCAAGGAGCTGCGCCGCTGGCTGCGCCGCCTGCACGACGAGCTGCACATTTCGTCGATCTTCGTCACCCATGACCAGGAGGAGGCGCTCGAGGTCGCGGACCGCATCGTCGTCATGAACAAGGGACGCATCGAGCAGATCGGCTCGCCGCGCGAGATCTACGAGAACCCGGCCACGTCGTTCACGTACTCGTTCATCGGCAACGTCAACACGTTCCGCGGCAAGGTCGAGGGCAACTTCGTGCGCGTCGGCTCCGACCTTCTGCCGATCGAGCGGGCGGACCTTTCCGAGGGCCAGCCCGTCGTCGCCTACGCCCGCCCGCACGACACCGAGATCGTGCTCGATGGCCCCGCCGCGAACGGCATTGCGGCCCGCGTCAATCGCGTGCTCACGAGCGGCAACATCTCGCGCGTCGAGCTGATCGCGAACGGTCCCGACCGCGGCAACGCCAAGGACTACTTCGAGGTCGAGATCGGCGCCGAGGAGCTGGAGCAGCTCAAACTTGCCAACGGCCAGCGGGTGCGCCTACAAAGCCGGCGCCTCAGCGTATTCAACGACCAGTCGCCAGGATAAGCCCCCGTGAATTTTCAGCAGCTCAGGATCATTCGCGAGGCGCTTAGACACAACTTCAACCTGACGGAGGTCGCCAACGCCCTGCATACCTCGCAGTCGGGTGTCTCGAAGCACATCAAGGACCTGGAGGACGAGCTCGGCATCGAGCTGTTCGTCCGCCGCGGCAAGCGCTTCCTCGGCCTGACGGAGCCGGGCAAGGAGCTGGCGGAAATCGTCGAGCGCATGCTGCTCGACGCCGCCAACATCAAGCGGCTCGCCGATCAGTTCTCCAAGACGGACCGCGGCGAGATCGTCATCGCGACGACGCACACGCAGGCCCGCTACGCGCTGCCCCAGGCGATCGCCAAGTTCCGCACCGAGTTTCCCTCGGTCCACCTCGTCCTGCACCAGGCCAGTCCGCGCGAGATCGCAACGATGCTGCTCGAAGGCCAGGCCGATATTGGCATCGCGACGGAAGCGCTCGGCGACAATCCGGAGATCGTGGCGTTTCCCTATTACTCGTGGCACCACGGCGTGGTCGTGCCCGTCGGCCATCCGCTTGAGAAGGCGAAGCCGCTGACGCTGGAAGCGGTGGCCGAGTATCCGATCATCACCTACCAGGAAGGCTTCACCGGACGCCCCGCCATCGACGCGGCGTTCGCGAAGGCGAAGATCGCGCCCGACATCGTCATGGTCGCGCTCGATGCCGACGTGATCAAAACCTATGTCGAGGTGGGTCTCGGCATCGGCATCGTCGCGTCCATGGCCTTCGAGCCGGAGCGCGACAAGGGCCTTCGCCTGCTGCCGGCCAAGCTCTTCCCCGAAGCGACCTCGCGCATCGCCGTGCGCCGCGGCCGCTTCCTGCGCCGCTTCGCCTATCGCTTCATCGAGCTCTGCGCGCCGGCGCTGACGGAAGCCGCGATCCGCAAGGGCGTGCAGCCCGCCCCCGAAGCCTCCGACGATTGATCCGCCCCTCAAAAAGAAAATCGCCGCCGGGCGGATGTGGCCCGGCGGCGATGGGTTTCGTCGTGCGCGTGGCGCGCATCAGTCGGCGTAGCGGTCGGCCGTACGGCGCGACAGCAGCGGCGTGATGCGGCGCACCGAGACGCGACGATTGATGCGCGACGGCTCCTCGGTCATCACCTTGAGGTACTGCTCGCCGTAGCCCTGGGTGGTCAGGTTCTCCGGCGGCACGTTGAAATAGTCGGAGAGGATGATGGCGACCGATTCCGCGCGCCGGTCGGAGAGCGACAGGTTGTCGATGTCCGACCCGACCGCGTCCGTGTGCCCTTCGATCAGGAAGATCTCGTCCGGAGAGCGCTTGAGAATGCGCTGCATCGCATTGGCGATGCGCTCGAGCTTCGGATACTGGTCCTCGCCCACATCCCATGCGCCGAAGTTGAAGTTGATCGTGTCGAGGTCCACGCGGCGCATGCGCTCCAGCACCGAGTAGCTGCGACGCACCTCGTCGAGCGAGTAGCCCCGCTCCAGCCGTTCGATCGGCGGCGCCATCAGCGCGTCGTAGACGTCCTCCTGCGAGGCCTGGCCGTAGTCGACGATGTAGTCGTTCTGCGGAATGCGCACGCGCGGCGGCGGCAGGTCCACGTAGGCGTCGTAGTCGTCGTCCCGCGCGTAGCGGCCGTCGCGATAGTCATAGTAGCCCTCGTTGTCGATCAGCACGACCTCGCGGCCGTCGTCGTAGCGGCGGCTGCGGCGCACGAGCCGGCCGTCGTCGTCCATGAGCGAGTAGATGAGCGCGCCGGCGAGGCCCGCGGTGACGATCATCGTCAGGCCGTCCTTGCGCCGCTCGCGGCGAACCTCGCGGCTCGTCTTCTTGAACCGGTCGTACTCGTTGTGGCGGATGTATTCGCGGTTGTTCTCGCGAACGATCACGCGGTTGTCGGGCTCGATGATCGCGCGGCGACGGCCGTCGAACATCGTGCGCTCCTGGCGACCCTTGCGGATGTCCTCGAACTTCCGCGCGGAATCGGCCTGCCAGCGTTCCATGTCGCGGCCGCGGTTGTCGCCTCTGCCGGGTCCGCCCTTGTTGTCGGGGCCGCCCCTGTCGAACTCGCGCGCGCGCTCACGGGCGCGGTTGAACTCGTTGTCCGCCGCATTGCGATCGTAGGCCTTCGGCTGAGCGCCCCAGCCGCCGCCGGGCTTGAAGCCGTCCTTGCGCGGAGGCTGCCCCGGCTGATTGCGGTCAGCGGCGTTCCGCCGGTCCTGATTGGCCTTCTGCCGCGCTTGCTCGCGCTGGAACTCCTGCGCCTTGATGGCGTCCTGGCGATCCTGAATGGCCTTCTGCTTGGCCTGCTCGCGCTGCATCTGCTGGTTCTTGACCGCATTCTGGCGGTCCTGGATCGCCTTCTCGCGCGCCTGCTGCGCATTCATGCGCTGCTGCTGTTGCTGCTCGAGGGCCTTCTGCTTGGCCTGCTCGCGCTGCATCTGCTGGTTCTTGACCGCATTCTGGCGGTCCTGGATCGCCTTCTCGCGCGCCTGCTGCGCGTTCATGCGCTGCTGCTGTTGCTGCTCGAGGGCTTTCTGCCTGGCCTGCTCGCGCTGCATCTGCTGGTTCTTGGCCGCGTTCTGGCGATCCTGGATCGCCTTCTCGCGCGCCTGCTGCGCATCCATGCGCTGCTGCTGTTGCTGCTCGAGGGCCTTCTGGCGGGCTTGGTCGGCCGCGCGCTTGCGCTGGGCGGCCTCGCCTTCGCCCTCGTTGTTCGGCTGCGCGCCTTGCGGATTTCCGCCGGGCCACTTGTTGCCGCCCCAGGGTTGCTGCTGCGCGAGCTGGACCCGTTCGGAGGACGCAGCCACGGGCGCGGGGCGCTCCGCGGACGCCGAACCGGTCTCGGATCGGACCTCCGGGGCCCCGAGCAGGGCCATCGGCAGGGCGAAAAGAAGCGTCGGGCGAAAGTTCATTTTTGTTCCATCTGTTTCAAGACGCCAAAGCCCCAGGGTCCGGGGCCGAGGACCGCGGCAGCCCGACGGGCCGTCGCGCACCTCGGATGGCCTGCGGCGATGCGCATCCACGCTAGTTTTCGAAACCGAGGAAATGATGGCGGAAATGCGGGAGAAGACGGTGAACGCCGGTGCCCGGGTAACCTGTTTTTGTTGTGGGATTTAATCCCGGAGTGTTCTGCCATGACACGGCATGCCCCCGTGCGCGAAGAGCAGTCCAAAAGTCGAAAACCTCTCACATCGGAGACGCTCAAGTGATTCGTAGTGGTTTGATTGTGACCCTCCTGCTGGCAATGGGCGGCGCCGCCTCCGCCGCCGACTGCAAGGGCGAGGTCGACGAGGCGTTCGCCAAGCTGCGCGGCAGCAAGGGCTTCCGGCTCGAAACGAAGATCATCAACGAGCAGCAGGGCTCGCTCACGATGACGGTCGATTATCAATTGCCGGATCGCATGCATCAGCGTGTGATGATGGGCGATGGGCCGGCCCGCATGGAGACCATCGCCGTCGGCGGCAAGGTCTGGTCCAACCAGGGCCAGGGCTGGACGGAGGTTCCGGCGAACTTCGCCGAGGTCATCACGAAGCAGCTCAAGGAATCCGTGTCCGAGCCGAGCAAGAGCAAGCTCGATTACGAATGCCTCGGCGACACGAGCTTCGAAGGCAAGCCGTACGTCGCCTACAAGGCCGTGCTGCCCGCCGTTGTCGAAGAGGCCGTCAAGGGACAGGCGCCCGCGCCGAAAGGCCCGGACAACGTGCAGACGCTCTACGTCGACAAGGCGTCGGGCATGCCGGTGCGCAACATCGTGACGAAGGGCGACGGATCCGACAAGCGCCTCTTCGACGGCACGTTCAGCACGCCCGGCGATCTCGCGATCAAAGCACCGAGCTGAAGGCCGACGTGGCAACGGATTGAAGACGTGGCAACGGATATGAAAAAGGGGCGGCCCATGGCCGCCCCTTTTTTCATTTGGATCGCAGAGACGCCGCTCAGTCTTTGCCGCGCCGGCCGGAGGGGCCCGGTAGATGCTGGATCGCGATGCGCATCAGCTCCGGCAGGCTGCGCGCGCCGAGCTTCATCTTGATCTGCGACGTCGTGTTGGCGACGGTCTTGTAGCTGATCGACAGTTCCTCGGCGATGACGCCGTACGACTTGCCCTCGGCGATCAGCGACAGCGTCTGCAACTCGCGCACCGTGAGCGCCTGCAGCGGGCTCGCGTTGAGCCGCGTCTCGCTGAAGGCGATCTCGGACGCCACCTCATGGCTGAGATAGGGACGGCCCTGACGAACGATGTTGAACGCTTTCAGGAACTCGTCGGACGGCGCGTCCTTGAGCAGATAGCCCGTCGCGCCGGCTTCGAGCGCGCGGCGGATGATCATCGGGTCGCTGTGCATGCTGAGCACGAGGATCGGTGTCTTCTTGTCGTGCAGCCGGAGGCGCCGCACGAACGAGAGGCCGCCGAGCGCGGCGGTACGGATCGAGAGATCGACGATGATGACGTGCGGGTGATGCGCGCGATATTGCCGGTACCCGTCGGCAAGTCCGCCCGCCTGAAGCACGCGGGCGATCTCGGCCTCTTCGAGGATGCGCGCGCACCCCTGCAGCACGAAGGGATGGTCATCGATGATGAGCACGCGAAGCTGCTCGGCGGTCTGCATGGCAAGTCCCATAGGTCGTTCGGTCCTTAAGGTGCGTGGCTGGCGGATCTCTGTCCGTAGCGGGATTTGAGCGTCGAAAGCGCGTCATCGCGCGTGAGATTGGCGGCACGCAAGTTGAAATAATGCTGTGTCACGGCGCCGAAGCCCTGCGTCTGTGCGACGTCGCCCGCAACCTCGGTGAGATCGTCCAGAACGGACGTCGGAGCTTCGTTGATGCCGCGCGAGGCCAGCATCTCGGAGAGCTGCGCGGCGCGGTTTGCGATCATGCGCTCGCTCTCGCGGTAGAGCGCGTTGGCGGTGGCGAGCTGCTCGGCAATCCGCTTGACCTCCGGATCGTCGGGAGCGCGAAGGCGGTCCTCGCCGCGGCTCACGAGCCATTGAGCCGGCGTGAACGGGCTCGACACTTCGAGCCACTTGATCTGGTGCGCTGCCGGCGCGGACGACGACGGCCGGGAGGGAGAGGCGGCCTCGTCGCTGCACCCGGACGAGATCGCCGCGCTCGCAGCGATCAGGAAAAAGCCGAGCGCGCGAATTCCCGTTTTTCCCAAGTGAGCCGCACGATTTTTACGCATGGCCTCGATCGTCTCCGTCACCGTGCAAAGGCAGGGTTGCTTAACAGATGTGCGCGTCGCGCGAAGCAACGCATCACCGTTGAAACACCACAAGACGCCGGCGGTTTGCGATCACAATAACGTTACATAGTTACGTTTTGCCGGTCGTACGGCCTCAGCCCGGGGGCTTTGCAGCATTTTCCTGCCGATGTCTGCCAGTTGGACTAGAGACCGATACGAAAGTCGCAGTCTAGCGTGCGCCCACGGTTCGAGACGCAGTGTCGCAACTGACACCGACTTGTCATTGCGCGCCAAGCGGATCGCATCGGGCACGCGACGTATCCAATATGGAGATTGTCGCGGCACTGGATAGAGGCAGATCGCGCTTTGTGCGGCGACTTAACGTCGTCGTGCGCAGTGCGGGAACTGCCTCGGCCTTGGGATGGATAACGCGAGGTTTTGGGAATGATGAAGCACCTGGGTAAGGGGCTGTTGGCTGGCGCGTCGTGCGCTGCGCTGATGGTCGCTATGGGTTCGGCATCCTCCTCGTTTGCCAACGACAAGCTCAACGAGCTGTCGAAGAGCAACGAGAACTGGATTATGCCGGGCAAGAACTACAGCTCACAGAATTACAGCCCCAACACGCAGATCAACACCGAGAACGTGAAGCAGCTCCGCGCTGCCTGGTCGTTCTCGACGGGTCTGCTGCACGGGCATGAGGGAACGCCTCTCGTCGTGAATGGCGTCATGTACGTCCACACGTCGTTCCCGAACAACACGTTCGCTCTCGACCTGAACGATCCGGGCCACATCCTGTGGCAGCACAAGCCGAAGCAGGATCCGGCCGCTCGCTCGGTCGCTTGCTGCGACCTCGTGAACCGCGGTCTGGCCTACTGGCCGGGCGACGGCAAGGTGCCGGCTCTGATCATCAAGACGCAGCTCGACGGCCATCTGGTCGCTCTCAACGCCGAGACGGGCGAAGAGTACTGGAAGGTTGAGAACGGCGACATCAAGGTCGGCCAGACGCTGACGCAGGCTCCTTACGTGATCAAGGACCTCGCTCTCGTCGGTTCGTCGGGCGCCGAGCTCGGCGTTCGCGGCCACACGACCGCCTACAACGTCAAGACCGGCGAGCAGGTCTGGCGCGTTTACGCAACCGGTCCCGACGAGGAAGTCGGTCTGGCTGCGGACTTCAACAGCGCAAACCCGCACTACGGCCAGAAGGGCCTCGGCACGGGCACCTGGGAAGGCGACGCCTGGAAGATCGGCGGCGGCACGAACTGGGGCTGGTACGCCTACGACCCGGAGACGAACCTCTTCCACTACGGCTCGGGCAACCCGGCGCCGTGGAACGAGACGATGCGTCCGGGCGACAACAAGTGGACCATGACCATCTGGGGTCGCGACGCCGACACGGGCAAGGCCAAGTTCGGCTATCAGAAGACCCCGCACGACGAGTGGGATTATGCCGGCGTCAACGTCATGATCCTCTCGGAGCAGAACGACAAGGCTGGCAAGAAGCGCAAGCTTCTGACCCATCCCGATCGCAACGGCATCGTCTACACGCTCGACCGCGAGAACGGCGACCTGGTCTCGGCCAACAAGCTCGACGACACGGTCAACTGGGTCAAGCAGGTCGACCTGAAGACGGGTCTGCCGGTGCGCGATCCTGAGTTCGGCACGCGCATGGACCACAAGGGCAAGGAAATCTGCCCGTCGGCCATGGGCTACCACAACCAGGGCCACGACTCCTACGATCCCACGAAGGAACTCTTCTTCATGGGCATCAACCACATCTGCATGGACTGGGAGCCCTTCATGCTTCCGTACCGCGCAGGCCAGTTCTTCGTCGGCGCCACGCTGTGGATGTATCCGGGTCCGAAGGGCGATCGCCAGAACTACCTGGGCCTCGGTCAGATCAAGGCCTACAACGCGATCACTGGCGAGTACAAGTGGGACAAGATGGAGCGCTTCTCGGTCTGGGGCGGCACCATGTCGACCGCAGGCAACCTGGTGTTCTACGGAACGCTGGACGGCTTCATCAAGGCCCGCAACTCCGACACTGGCGAGCTGCTCTGGAAGTACAAGCTTCCCTCGGGCGTGATCGGTCACCCGATGACGTATGAGCACAAGGGCACGCAGTACGTCGCCATCATGTATGGCGTCGGTGGCTGGCCGGGCGTTGGCCTCGTGTTCGACCTGCAGGATCCGACCGCTGGCCTCGGTGCCGTCGGTGCCTTCAAGAACCTGCAGAACTACACGCAGATGGGCGGTGGCCTCCAGGTGTTCTCGCTCGATGGCAAGAACCCCTACTCGGAAGACATCAACGTCGGCGAGTACAAGGGCTAATAGCCTGACACTATGAAAGCCGCCGCAGCACGTCTCCCCTCGGATGAGGTGTTGCGGCGGCCTTTCCTGACCCTTCGAAAAGTCGCGACCGGACAACAAGAGACGCTTCGATGCGTCCGCACGGATCGCGCAGAGCTGACGCCGCGGAAACAAGACGGCCGGCTCGCGTTGTTAAGAGGAAACCCCGAGGTGAAGACAATGAAGAGCCACGCGACCTCCCGCGCTACTTTTCTGAAACGCATCGCGCCGATTTTTATCGCAGCCACTCTGGCCGGCCCGGCACTCGCCGCAGGCGCCGACGAAGCTGAAAACACCACGACGCTGCGCATCTGCGCGGCCGCTGACGAGCTCCCCTATTCCAGCCGCGACGGCTCCGGCTTCGAGAACAAGATCGCAACCGCACTCGCGGAGGCCATGGGCCGCAAACCGCAGTTCGTGTGGTTCTCGCGTCCCGGCATCTACATCGTGCGCGATCAGCTCGACATGAAGATGTGCGACGTCGTGATGGGTCTCGACACGGGTGACGATCGCGTGCTGACCACGAAGCCCTACTACACCGCCCCTTACGTCTTCATCCAGCGCAAGGACACTAAGCTCGACATCAAGGACTGGACCAGCCCGGATCTCGCCAAGGCGACGAAGATCGGCTTCACGCCCGGGTCGCCCGGCCAGATCATGCTCGAGAAGCTCGGCCTCTTCCGCGAGCACTTCAACTACATGCACTCGCTGACCAACTTCCAGGACAAGCGCAACAAGTTCACGCGCATTCCTCCGCAGCGGATGGTCAACGAGGTTGCCGACGGCACGGCCGAGGTTGCGGTCAACTTCGCTCCCGAAGTCGCGCGTTACGCCAAGGCGTCGGACAAGATCATGCTGACCGTGATCCCCGACGACAACGTGCGCAGCGACGGCGAGAAGGTTCCGCACCATTTCAACCAGTCGATCGGCGTCCGCAAGGACGACACTGCGCTGCTGTCCACACTCGACTTGGCGCTTGAGAAGGCGAAGCCGAAGATCGAGGAGATTTTGAAGGATGAGGGCATCCCGCTCGTCTCGGGATTGCCGCGCTCATGAGATCGTGCTTCGCGGCGCGGTGACTGTAACTGGGTGAAGGGACGGCAGTACTATAATGAGGAAGAGCCTAAAATTTGTCGCGGCAGCCTTGCTGGCCGGTGTTGTTGGAACTGGAGTCGGCGCGGCGGAGTCCTTCCGCCACACCATCACGGGTGAGGATTTGAACGTTCCGGAGTCGTCGAACCCGGAAGGTCGGGATACGGAAGCGGTCAAGCACTTCCTGGAAACCGGCGTCAATCTCTACACGGAAGTTAAGGCATGCCTGCCCGCGGGTGAGGAAATCTACCTCACCGCCTGCTCGGGCTGCCATGGCCACGTTGGCGAAGGCAAGCTCGGCCCGGGTCTCGCCGACGCCTATTGGACCTACCCGAAGAACGTCACGGACAAGGGTCTCTTCGAGACCATCTACGGCGGCGCCCAGGGCATGATGGGTCCGCATAGCGACCTGTCGCTCGACGAGCTTCTGAAGCTGATCGCTTGGATCCGTCACCTCTACACCGGCGACGTGAAGGAAGCGGAGTGGCTGACGGAAGAGCAGAAGAAGAATTTTACGCCCTACAAGGCGACGGAACACGCGTCCGCGGAAGGTGCTGCAAAGCCTGACGCGGGTGAGTGCAAGGCGGCCGCGAAATAACACCTGAAGAGGGGCGCGCGAAGCGTTCCCGAAGGTGCGCGGACGTAGGGCGGATTAAACCGTCCGAGGTGGAAGACGCTGATTGGAGGAAATGACCAATGACGAAGAAGTCCCTTGTGACGCTTGCCGCAAGCGCGGTGATTCTCGCCGTCGGCGCTGGCGTCGCTGGCGCTTACGACGGCACCAAGTGCAAGGCCGCCGGCGTTTGCTGGGAGCCGAAGCCCGGCTACCCGGAGAAGGTTGCCGGCTCGAAGTATGATCCGAAGCACGATGCGAAGGAGCTTGCGAAGCAGCAGGCTGCTCTCGACGCTCAGGCTGACCGCAACGCGAAGCGCGCTGCGCACTTCAAGAAGACCGGCCAGTGGGTCTACGACGTAAAGAAGATCCAGTAGTCGACGTGTCAGGCTCCTCGGCTGCAGTGCCACGCTTGCGATAAGTGCTCTGCTTCCTCTCCGAGGGTTCTTGGGGTGCGGCCTCGGCCGCACCTCCTTTTGACATAAAAATGAGAACGGCGGCGGATCGGCACCGCACGCCACGAGGGTGTAATGCCTTTGGATAAACTCGAACACGGTCAAGCCGAGTCCATCGACATGGCGGCCTGGCGCAAACGCGCGGGCGAATTCGAAGCCGAGCTTGCGAAAGCGGTCGTCGGCCAGGCTCGCGTCATTCGCCTGATGACGATTGCGCTCTTCGCGCGCGGTCACGTCCTTCTCGAAGGTGACGTCGGCGTCGGCAAGACCACATTGCTGCGCGCGGCGGCGCGGGCGGTGGGCGGCGCCTACGAGCGCATCGAGGGCACGATCGACCTCATGCCCGGCGATCTCATCTATCACACCTATCTCGCCGAGGACGGCCGTCCGCGCGTCGATCCCGGCCCCGTCGTGCGCGCCGGCGAGGATCTCGCGATCTTCTTCTTCAACGAGATCAACCGCGCCCGCCCGCAGGTCCATTCGCTGCTGCTGCGCCTCATGGCCGAGCGCAGCGTCACCGCCTTCAACCGCGAGTTCAGCTTCCCGCATCTCGTCGTGTTCGCGGACCGCAACCGCATCGAGCGCGAGGAAACGTTCGAGCTGCCGGCCGCCGCGCGCGACCGCTTCCTCATGGAAATCCTGATCGAGACGCCGTCCGATCCGGAGACGCGCCGCGCGCTCGCCTTCGACACGCGCTTCCACGATGGCGACAAGCTCATCGGCAGCCTGCGCGAGGGCATCCTCGATTTCGACCAGTTGAACCGCGTCGGCGCGGCGATCCAGAACGAGGTCAAGACGAGCCCCGCGCTCGAGGCCTACGTCGTCAACCTGTGGCAGGCGGTCCGCGACCCCGGCGCGGCCGGCATCGAGATTCCGGGCGTCGACACGTCGCGTCTGGTGGCGGCCGGCGCGAGCCCGCGCGGCATCAGCTATCTCGTGCGCGCCGCCCGCGTGGCGGCCTGGCTCGACGGGCGGACGATGGCCGTGCCGGAGGATATCCGCGCCGTGTTCTACGAGACGATGGCGCACCGCATCTTCTTCGAGCCCGTGTACGAGCTGAGGCGCGATACCATCGCGCGCGAGCTGATCTCGGCCCTGTTCGAAACGGTGCCCGTTCCATGAGCGGCGGGCCGGCCAACGGGGCGGAACGGCCCGTCGATTTGCCGTATCGCATCATCTGGCGCAGTCGCGCACTGCGCCAGGGCGCCCACCGCAGCACCCAGTCGGGCGCGGCCGGCGCGTTCCGCGACCTCGCGACCTTGATGGAATATCGCGATCCGCGCCGGATCGACTTGCGCCAGACGCTGCGCGATCCGTTCGACACGCTCTTCGTGCGCCGCTTCGAGGAAAAGAGCCAGATCGGCGTCGTCATGCTGCTCGACGTGTCCGGATCCATGGCCTTCGAAGGCGCCGCCCGCAAGATGGCGATCGCCGCCGAGCTGGCTGAGGTCGTCTCGGGCGCCGTGCGCCGGGCCGGCGACACCTTTGCGCTCTATGCGGCGGACGACGAGGTGCGCGAGGCGCTCAGCGTCATGCCGACGCGCTCGCGCGCGGGCGAGGCCGAGATGGTTGCGGCGCTGAGCAGCTACAAGCCGCAACGCAAAGGCGCCAAGGGGCTTCTCGACGCGGCGGCGAGGATCGGCCGCAAGCGCGCGCTGGTCTTCCTCGTCTCGGACTTCCTGATGCCGGAGGACGAGCTCGAGGCACTGTTCGATGCGCTGAGCGCGCACGATGTCGTGCCCATTCGCATCGTGGACTCGCGAGAAGGTGTGGAGCTCCCGTCCTGGGGCCTCATCGAGCTTGCGGATCTCGAAACTGGCCGGCGACGCCTCGTAGCCATGCGGCCCCGCTTAAGGGCCGAGTGGCAAAGGAGGATCGAGGCGCGCCGGTCCTTTTTTCGATCCGTGGCCTCGCGCTACGGTCGGGTGCCCTTCGAAATAGAGGACGTGATCCCCTGGGATCGGCTGGGCGCTCATCTCGCCGTGGGAGCTTAGAAGGATGCGTCGCGCGTTCGTCCTCCTCGCTGCGCTGCTCGTGCCCGGAGCGGGCCGGGCGGAGGTCCGCTCGGTCCATGTCGAGGAGCCGCGCGCGTTCGGATATTTCCTCGGCGACCTCATCGAGCGGACGGCCGTCATCGAAACGGCGCGCGACGACACGATCGTGCCGGCGTCGCTCCCCCGCACGGGGCCTTCGAACTATTGGCTCGAGCTCAAGAGCGTCTCGCAGTCCACCAAGCAGCACGCCGACGGGGCCGTGCATCGCCTGAAGCTCACCTATCAGATGTTCTACGCGCCGATCGACCCCCGCAAGGTGACGATCCCGGAGATGGACATCACGATCAAGACCGCCGGAGGAAACGAGACGGCGACCGTTCCGCAATTCACGACGATCATGTCGCCGCTGCGTGAGATCTTCCCCGAGAAGAGCGGCGAGACGGCGGAGACGTTCCTGAAGCAGGATGCGCCGGTGCCGGTGCGCCGCTCGGGCTTTGCGCGCACGGGCGCGCTCGTCGCGGCCGCGCTCAGCGCCGTGTTCCTGCTGCTGCTGGCCCGGCATTTCGCCTGGTGGCCGTTCTCGCGCCGGCCGACGCGGCCGTTCTCCCGCGCGGCGCGCGAGGTGGCGCAGGCGCTCTCCCGCACGGAACGGCGCGAGGGCTACCGGAACGCGCTCCTCGCGATGCACCGCGCGTTCGATACGGCGGCCGGCCGCAGGCTCCTGGCGGGCGACGTGGACGGCTTCTTCTCCGCCCATCCCGAGCACGCGCCCTCGCGCGGCGCCGTCGAGCGCTTCTTCGATGCCTCGCGCGCCGTGTTCTTCGGCGAGGCGCAGCGGGAGGGCGAGACCGCGTTTCCGCCGGTCGAGCTGTCCGAGCTTGCGGTGGAGCTCGCGCGGCAGGAGAGGGCGCAGCGATGAACGTGGCCTTCACCACGCCGCTCGTGCTCATGCTGCTGCCGCTTGCGCTTCTGCCGCTGTGGGCCTCGCCGCAGGCCGAGCAGAGCTACCCCTCGCTCGCAGACTTCGAAACCGACCCGCTGTCCTCCGCCATCGAATGGCTGCTGCGGCTTGCCGGCGCGCTCGCGATCGCCGCGCTGATCATCGGCATCGCAGGCATCCACCGCCTCGGCCAGACGATCGAGAAGACCGGCGAAGGCGCCCACATGGTGCTGCTGATCGACCGCTCGTCGAGCATGGACAACACCTTTGCCGGCCGGGCGCCTGAAGGCGGCGAGGAAAGCAAGTCCGCCGCCGCCCGCCGTCTGCTCAAGGAATTCATCATCAACCGGCGGCACGATCTCGTCGGCGTCGCGGCGTTCTCGACGTCGCCCATGCACGTCCTGCCGATGACCGAGCACAAGGAAGCCGTGCTGGCCGCCGTCGACGCGATGGACCGGCCGGGTCTTGCCTTCACCAACGTCGGGCGCGGTCTCGCGCTTTCGCTCGATATGCAGGAGGCGGACCTCTCTCCGGCCGCCCGCGTCATCGTGCTCGTCTCCGACGGCGCCGCCGTGATCGACCGCAAGGTGCAGGAGAAGCTGCGCGCCGCGTTCGCGCGCCGGCCCATCAATCTCTATTGGCTGTTCCTGCGGACCGAAGGCACGCCCGGCATCACGACGGTTCCGGGTCCCGGCGAGGAGGATACGCCGCAGGCCATGCCGGAGCGCCACCTCGACATCTTCTTCAAGTCGCTCGGCATCACCTACCGCGCGTTCGAGGCGGAAAACCCGGAGGCGGTCCGCGACGCCATCCAGGAGATCAACAAGCTCGAGCGCAGCCGGATCACCTATTTCGAGCGCATCCCCCAGCAGGACCTGTCGGGACGCGCCTACGCCGTGGCGCTCGCCGCGCTCGCGGTGCTGCTCGCGGCAAAGCTGGCCGAGGTGCGGCTCGTCCCCGCAAAGGAGAGCGCATGACCCAGCCGAAGGACGCCATCCGCTATGCGCTCGCGGCCGTCGCAGCGGCCTATCGCAAGTCGCGCACCGTGCTCCTCGTTGCCGGTCTCGTGCTGTCGACAGGCGCCGTCGCGGCGCTGACCTGGCAGACGTATCAGGTGAGCCGCGACAACCGCATCATCCGCGCCCTGCACGACGGCGAGGATGTCGCGATCGACCTGCAGAACGCCGCGCCCGAGGTGATGATCGCCCGCGCCCGTTTCCTGCTCGACCGCGACCGCCGCGAGGAAGCCCAGCAGCTCGTCGACGCATCCGCCCGTCTCGACAATCCGGGCCTGCGCGCCGTCCTTCTCTACAATCATGCGAACGCCCGCATTCGCGATGCCATCGCCATGATCGGCCGCGGCGAGATCGACAAGGCGATCCCGATCACGCGTCTTGCCAAGGACGAGTATCGCCTCGCCCTGCGCCTCGATCCCGGGGCCTGGGACGTCAAATACAACTATGACGTCGCCATGCGCGTGGTCCGCGACTTCCCGGGCGCGGAGCAGGAGGGCGAGGAGGTTCCGCCGGACGCGCCGAAGAAGCTTTGGACGGATCTGCCGGGCGTTCCCAGGGGAGCACCCTGATGAACGTTCAGTGGCGCGATGCCCGGTTCTGGCTTCTGCTCGCGGCCCTCGCGCTGACGCTGCTCGCGATCCTCGTGCCGCGCATTCAAATGACCCGCAACGTTTACGATGTCGTGGCGGTGCTCGACGTGACGACCAGCATGAACGTGCGCGACATGACGGTCGGCGGCAAGCCGGCGACGCGCCTCGACGCCGCCAAGGCGTCGCTCGAGAGCCTGCTGGCCAAGATGCCGTGCCGCTCGCGCCTCGGCCTCGGCATCTTCACCGAGCGCCGCTCCTTCCTGCTCTTCAATCCCGTCGACGTCTGCGAGAACTTCGCGGCCCTCGAAACCGCAATCTCGGAGATCGACTGGCGCATGGGCTGGGAGGGCGACAGCATGGTGGCCAAGGGCTTCCACCACGCGATCTCGATTGCGGGCGACCTCAAGGCCGATCTCCTGTTTCTGACGGACGGTCACGAGGCACCGCCCCTGCCCTACGGCGCATCGCTCGATTACGAAGGCACGCTGCCCGACATCGGCGGCCTGGTCATCGGTGTCGGCGGGCACGAGAAGGTGCCGCTGCCCAAGTTCGACGACGAGGGCAATGAGGTCGGCGCCTACGGCCCGGACGACGTCACGCAGGAGAACCGCACGGGCGCCCCGCCGCCGGATGCGCACCTGCGCCCCGGCTATCATCCGAAGTGGGCGCCGTTCGGCAACGAGGCGCCCAAGGGCGACGAGCACCTGTCCTCCGTGCGCAGCGAGCATCTGGCCACGCTGGCCGCGAAGTCCGGGCTCGGCCACGTGGACCTCATCGACAATCCGGACGTGCTGTCGGCGCTCGCCCCGCACGCGCACGCGCGCCCCGTCGAGGTCGCCGTGGACGTGCGGCCCGTGCCGGCCTCGCTCGCGCTCCTCGCTCTCGTGCTGGCCTACGGCCTCAGGATGCTGGCCGCCCTGGGCGCCTTCGCCGCGCGCCTGTTTGCAACGCAACCCAATTCCAAGCCGGAGCCCCACGCCGTTCACGGCGCCGTTCCGGCCGGAGCCAACTGACATGAACAAGGAGACGCTATGCTTCTGACACGCTTTTTCGCCCTGCTTGCCCTTTGGATCGGCGCGACCGCGCCGGCCCTCGCCCATGGCCCGACGCCTCAGAAGGCCGAGGAGAAGATCGCCATCGCCGCAGCGCCGGACAAAGTCTGGGAGGCGCTGAAGAACTTCGGCGATGTGAGCTGGAACCCGGCCATCACCAAGACGGAAGCGACCGGCGGCAACGAGTCCGGCGCCACCCGCACCATCACGCTCAAGACGGGCAACCTCGTCGAGGGCCTCGATGAGTACAACGACAAGGACAAGATGTACGGCTATCGCCTCTCGACCGAAAACCTCGAGGCGTTCCCCGTCAGCTTCTACTCCGCCACCATCACCGTGACGCCGGCGGGCGAAGGCAGCGAGGTGACGTGGGTCGGCCGCTTCTACCGCGGCGACACCAGCAACTTCCCGCCCGAGAACCTGAACGACGAAGCCGCCGTCAAGGCGATGACGGAGTTCATGCAGGAAGGCCTCAAGGGCCTCAAGGCCAAGGTCGAGGGCAAGAGCTGAGCCTGGACCTGACGGAGGCGGCCATGCGGGTGCGCGCATCCAGCCGAGCCCGGCCATCGCGCGTCGGCGCGATGGCGTTGGCGGCGTGCGCCTGGGCGCTGGCCGCCCTCCCGTGGTCCGCCTCTGAGGCCGCCGAGCGCATCTACGTGCTGAGCCAGTCGGCTGCCCAGTTGACGCTCGTCGACGTGGAGACGGCGGCCGCGGCGCAGACGATCAAGCTCGACAAGGCGCCGGCCGCGATGGCTTTCGCGGCCGACGGCAAGACCGCCTATGTCACGCACCCCGACATCGGGCAGCTCTCCGTCGTCGATCTCGCCGCGGGAAAGGTCGCGCGCACGGTCAAAGTGCC
This sequence comes from uncultured Hyphomicrobium sp., assembly GCA_964386545.1. GTDB lineage: Bacteria > Pseudomonadota > Alphaproteobacteria > Rhizobiales > Hyphomicrobiaceae > Hyphomicrobium_C. The sequence continues at coordinate 28,679 of CAYLSI010000001.1, read as the reverse complement.
GGGCTCGCCCTTCGGCATCGCGGCGGCCGCGAGCGGGCGTCTCTACGTCGGCGACTGGAACGGCAAGCACGTCAATGTCGTCGAGGCCGACGGGCGTCTCCTCGACACCGCCATCGAGGTCGGCAAGGCGCCGGCTCATCTCGTGCTGTCGCCGGATGAGAAGACGCTCTATGTGGCGAACCGCGAAAGCGACAGCGTGACCGTCATCCACACGGCGACGCTCGCGCCCGCCGCCACGATCGCCGTGGGGCATGCGCCGTTCGCCATGGCGCTCTCGCCCGATGCGGCGCGCCTCTACGTGGGCAACGTGCAGGCGGGCTCCGTCACCGTCATCGATACGGGCGCCCTCAAGGTCAGCGAGACCTTGAAGAGCGGCGCCATGCCTTACGGCGCGGCCCTGACGCCGGACGGCGCCCGCGTCCTCGTCACCAATCAGCAGAGCAGCAGCGTCTCCGTCATCGAGAGCGGCAAGACGACGGCCGCCATCAAGGTCGGCAGCTATCCCGAAGGCGTGGCCATCAGCGCCGCCAGCGGGCACGCCTACGTCGCGAACTGGTTTTCCGACGACGTTTCGATTCTCGATCTCGCGACATTGAAAGAGCTACGGCGTATCAAGTGCCCCGCGGGCCCCCGGGCTGTCGCCGTCGCGCCGGGAGGATCATGATCATGACCGCGAGTTTTCGGCACGGCCGGGTTCGCCGCCTCGAGCATCTGCGCCATGCGATGGCCGCAGCCGCGCTGCTCGTTGTCGTCGGGGCCGGCGCTACGCCGGCCGAGGCCGCCTCCGGCCGCTTCTGCGGAGATCCGGTCGAAAGCGGCTATTCGACGGGCGCGACCCAGGAGGAGGCGCTGAAAGCGGCCCAGTCCTGGTGGTCGTCGCGCGCGGGGACCCGCGGACGCGGCTACGAGCACTGGGAGCACGCCGACGAGCGCTCCATGGAGTGCAAGAAGAACGACCAGGGCGCGTTCAAGTGCAAGGCGACGGGCCGTCCCTGCCTGCCGCCGGGAACGCTGCCCGAGAACGTGCCGAAGATCGAGATGTGACACGTCTCGAACTCTCCCGAGACGGGAGAGGTGAGGGGCTCCGCTCTGTCTGAAGGGAATGCGGGTTCGTCGTCAGAAAAATGCGACCAGCTAGAAGGGCCTGATCGTCCGAGATGCGAGCGTCCTGACGAGAGAGTGTCCTGCCAAACGCGGCAAACATCGAGGACGTGACTCGAACTCTCGAACAAAGACTGAGAGCGCGTTCGTGCGCAAAATCCGAGTCCGATAAAAGCGAACGCGCGCTAGCGAACGCGCGCTAGTGGCGCACGAGGCTGCACGCCGCCCAGCTCCGGTGGCTGCCCACCGCAGCCGCGAGCGATGAGCCGAACCGCGCGGCCGCCGACGCCAGCGCCGGAGCTTCGCCGCGCCGTGCGAACGAGGCCGCCGCGTCCGCGATCTCGCGCACCCGCCCCCGATAGCCCGCCTGCATCAGCGCGATCAGGTGCCACTCGTCCTGCGTCACGCGCTGGCGGCACGAGGGGCAGAACGGGGACAGATAGCCGAAGCCGCCCTGGCGCTCGGCGCGCATGGCACGGATGACCATTGCCACGCGAGACGCGATGACGGGCCCGTTGTCCGATCCGTAGCGATCTTCCGCGTGACTGACGGCGCGGTCCCATCCGTCGAGCCTGTTGTGCTCGAAGCTCACGCAATGGAGCCGCACGAGAAGCAGCCATTCCTGCTCCATCTCGCCGAGATCGCTCGATTCGAGATCCACCGAAGGGTTTCCGTCAGCGCACATGAATAGAAACTCCGCGCGTCACCACGCAACCGGGCGCCCGCACCCCCGGCCGATGAAAAAAGGGCGGCAGCGGTTCCGACCTCGGAAGAACGATCGGAAGAGCGCTGCCGCCTACGTTGGGGTCCCAGGCAGTGCGGGAGGCGTTACTGAGCCCCAAGAGCGCATCGTCACCATGGGCCGGATCGGCGGGGTTTTGGCACCAATCCGGCCGGCGGCGAAACCGGTGATCGCGATGCGAACTTGCGCAAGTTATAAAACTGGATATTAATAGTCAAGAATATAGTTGCGCGCTTCGGGCAGGAATTTTCGAGGCGCTCAACGGCGGGGAAATGCAACGGAAGTTTGGACGTCAAGATGCACGCCGAGGATCCCGAGAGCGAAGGGGCAGGGCCTAAGGGAGCGGGGAATCGCACCGGCGCGCGTGTCGCGCCACGCTACAAAGTATCGGACCTGATGCGGGGCGGCCGCGAGCTGGTGTTGGAGCACGACGGGGCCGACTATCTGCTGCGCATCACGGCCAACGGTCGTCTTATCCTGACGAAATAAGAGGAGGCGGATCCATGATCGCACTCTTGAGACGCGTACGCCGCTTGCTGTGGGCCGTGGGCTGAACGCCCCGAGCGCGAGCCCGTGAAATCATGAGTTATTGACGTCGCGAGCCCACGATCGCGAGAGGCGAGGCGCCGCGAAATTGGAGCTTCGTCCAAGATCGCTCTCCTAAGCATGACGTTCCAGCCGCGCCGGGTTAGAACCACGGTGCGCCGACGGATGCGCATGAGGAGAAACGCCATGACGAACGAAGCCAAAGCTCATCGTGTGGAAACGGCCGTGCTGCATGCAGGCTGGCGGGCCGATCCGGCGACCGGCGCCGTCGCCGTTCCGATCTATCAAACCACGTCCTATCAGTTCCGCGACACGGAGCACGCCGAGAACCTGTTCGCCCTGAAGGAGCTCGGCAACATCTACACGCGCATCATGAACCCCACGACGGACGTGCTGGAAAAGCGCGTCGCCGCGATCGAGGGCGGCGTTGCTGCCCTGGCCGTTGCGTCGGGTCAGGCCGCATCGGCTTACGCGCTGCAGAACCTCGCGCACGCGGGCGACAACGTCGTGAGCTCGACCGACCTTTACGGCGGAACGTGGAACCTGTTCGCCAACACGCTCAAGGATCAGGGCCTCGAGGTCCGCTTCGTCGATCCGTCCGACCCGGACAACTTCCGCAAAGCCACCGACGCGCGCACACGCGCCTACTATGCGGAAACGCTGCCGAACCCGAAGCTCACGGTGCTGCCCATTGCGGAAGTTGCTGCCGTCGGCCGTCCGCTCGGCATCCCGCTGATCGTCGACAACACCGCCGCCCCCATCCTGTGCCGCCCGCTGGACCACGGCGCGGCCGTCGTCGTCTACTCCTCGACGAAATACCTCGGCGGCCACGGCACCTCGATCGGCGGCGTGATCGTCGACGGCGGCAATTTCGACTGGGCCGCGCACGCCGCGCGCCAGCCCGCGCTCAATACGCCGGACCCGAGCTATCATGGCGCGGTGTGGACCGAGGCCGTGAAGGGTCTGGGGTCGATCGCCTACATCATCAAGGCGCGCACGACCTTGCTGCGCGACCTGGGAGCCGCGATCTCGCCGTTCAACGCGTTTCTGCTGCTGCAGGGCATCGAGACGCTGCCGCTGCGCATGGCGCGCCACTGCGAGAACACCTCCGCGGTCGCGGCCTGGCTCGCCCGCCATCCGGCCGTCACGCGCGTCATCCATCCCTCGCAGCAGACGGGAGCGGCGCGCGAGCGCGCGGTCCGGTATCTGAAAGGCGGCGAGGGAGGCCTGCTCGGCTTCGAGCTCCAAGGGGGACGCGCGGCGGGCCGCCGTTTCATCGACGCGCTGAAGCTCCTTTACCACGTCGCCAACATCGGCGACGCGCGCAGTCTCGCCATCCATCCGGCCTCGACCACGCATTCGCAGTTGAGCGGCGCCGAGCTTGCGGCGACGGGCGTGACGGAAGGCTACGTGCGTCTCGCCATCGGCCTCGAGCACATCGACGACATCCTGGCCGATCTCGATCAGGCGCTCGCGGCTGCGGCCTAGAAAAGTAAAAAAAAGCCGGGCCCGTTCGGGCCCGGCCATTCCGGCGTCTTATGGGAGAAGGAAGCCGGTCAGTCGAACTTGTAGGTGAAGCCGCCCATGATGGTGCGCGACGGGCCCGGCTTCATGCCTTCGTCGATGTCGGACAGGTAGAACTCGTTGGTGAGGTTCGTGCCCGAGATGAAGAGCGAGAGGTTGTCCGTGACCTTGAGGTTCGTGCGGGCCGAGAGCAGCCACACGTCATCCACGAAGCCGGCTTCCACCTCCTCGTCGTCCCATTCCAACTCGCCGTTAGACATGTCGGTGAAGAAGCCGCCGCGATAGGTCCACGTCAGGCTCGCGTCCCAGAGCTGCTTGTAGGCGACGCCGAGCGTCAGGTTCGCGAAATGACGGGGCACCTCGGGCACGCGGTTGCCGGAGACGTCGTCGGCGCCGTCGAAGCCCTTCTTGATGATCGAGTCGGCGTAGGTGTAGACCGCCTCGCCGAAGACGTTCCACGGGCCGCCCGTGAAGGCATGGCTGTCGAGGCGTGCGGCAAGCTCCACGCCGTCGATCTGCACTTCGTCGGCCGTGCCGTAGATGTTGTTGCCGCCGCCGGTGACCGTCGGCCCCTTCACCTGGTAGTCCTCGATGTCGCTGTGGAAGTAGGCGATGTCGAAAGCGAAGCCGCGCAGCGCCGTCGAGCGCACGCCGACCTGGAAGTTGTCGCCGATCTCGTCGGGCAGCGGGAACGCCGGGCCGCGCGTGACCTGCGGCGTGATCCCGCGATGATAGCCGCCGTAGACGGTGGTGCGCGGCATCACTTCCCACGCGGCCGTGAGCATCGGCAGTACGACGTCGTGGTCGGATGACGAGAAACCGGGCTGTTGCGGCGCCTCTGCGCGATCGGGCTGCGTCCAGCGGTCGATCTCGTAGTTTTCGAACCGCACGCCCGGCGTGACCGTGAGGCCCCGCGTAACGTGGATTGCGGTCTGGATGAAGGCCGCGAACGAATCCGCCTCCATGTCCGCCCGGCGCGAGCGGTCGCCGTTCGCCGGAAGGTCCGGATGCGAGTTCAGGAAGATGTCGCAGCGGCCGCTCGTGTCATCGTCGAGCTTCTGATTGGCCTGGCCGACCGTGTTGCAGTTCGTGAACTCGTGCCGCTCGAAGCGGATGCCCGCCTGAATATCCTGCGTCATGCCGGCGATGAACGGACGGTCCGCGAACTCGATGCGCGATTCCGCGCCGTAGAATTTGTAGTGGCGCTCGCGGCCGCGCATGAAGAAGTCCCCGCCGTCCTCCTCGTTGAAGTAGAAGCGGTTGCGCTCGTGATCGCTGTAGTAGGCACGCGTGGTCAGCGTCGTCGTGTCGTCGATGTAGAGGTTGTGCGTGCCCTGGATGCGCCAGTAGTCGGCATTGTAGCTGCTCAGATTGGCATAGGCGGGATTGCCTTCGAAGATGCCGCCGTCGCCGCCCGCGCCGAGCTTGTTGCGGCCATTGCGCCGGAAGTCGGCATAGCCGTCGGGTGCGTTCTCGTCCGGCACAAAGTTGATCTCGTCATACTGGTCGCGCTGGCGGAAGTAGCCGCCGGAAATGGTCAGGTCCTGCTTGCTGCCGCGCAGGCCGAGTGCACCGTAGAAGTCGTTGTAGTGCAGCTCCTCGTTGTCCCACGAGCCCGCGCCGTCGCCGCCCGAGTAGGAGAGAACGACACCCGCGTTGCCGAGGTTCTGGCGCGTGTGGACATGGCGGAAGTTGTTGACGTCCATGTCCGTGTCCCACGTGTGGCCGATGCCAGCCGTGATGACGGTCTCGTTGGCGCCGAACGGCGACAGGTTGCGGAAGTTGATGACGCCATGGTTGTTCAAGGGGCCGTAGTTGACGACCGGCCCGCGCAGCACCTCGATGCTTTCTACGCGCTCGATCGGCGGCGTGTAGTGGGTGGAGGCGTCCAGATAGGGCGAGAAGTTGACCGGCAGGCCGTCTTCCATCACGAGGACCTTGCGCGAGCGGCGCATCGGCGAGCCGCGCAGGCCGATGCCCGAATGCCGCGCCATCGCGTCGTCATGCACCACCATCACGCCCGGGACGTTCGTGAGCGCGTCGTGGTTGTTGAGCGGCTTGCGCTCGGCGAGCTCCGCGGAATCGACGCGCGTGCCGGCGCCCGTGTAGTTCTGGAGATCGTCGGGAAGCGCCTGGCGGGCGTTGATCGGAGACGAGGGACCGCTCGCGGCCCGGGCGGCCGCGCCGCCGCTTGCCGCGGCGCCATAAGGAGAGTTCTCGAGCGCCGGCTGGTCGTCCGCTACCGTGGCAGCGGCGGGCGGAGGCGGCGGCTGAGGCGCGGGCGAGGCCGCCTGCACGGGCGCAGCCTTCTTCTTCGCGGCGGGAGCGGGCGTGGCCTTCTTCTGAATGACCTGCACTTCCGGCAGCGCGCCGTCGGCGGGCTCGGCAGCGTCCTGCGCAAGGAGCGGCGTCGCCGCGAGCGAGGCGGCGGTCGCCATCACCGTGAGCTTCAGATAGGCTTTGAACGTCATGACTTCCTCCCCAAGAGCCGCGCCGCGAGGCACAGCAATCCCCATACGGCGAACAGCAACCCCTGCTGCGCCGTCCCCTTAGGCCGCAGGCAATTCACCGGGCCGCGATGGAACTGTTGTTGTTATAAAGTTGCCGCATGTTCTCGGGCGGCACGGGTCCCAGCAATTCGGGGAGTTTCCATGCGGTGGCATCGCTGCGGGCGGATGCCAGCGTAGAAATACAGAAAAGACGAGGAAAATCAGGGCTATATGCCCGGAATGATTGGGAAGAATATTCTATACATTGCAAAATGCTCCCGACCGGCAAGGATCGCAGGCCTGTGCCCGTCCGCTTCGGGTGAGGTCACCCGGTCCAGCAGGGAAGCGTAAGTAAAGGATAGATCGGACGAATCTCTGAGCCAGAGAGAAGCGTGCCGTGGCTCGGTTATTTTTTTTAGGCGTTTCGGCGTGCCGGTTTGCCGATTTTTCGCCGCCGAACCGCGGCGATGCCCGGCCAGGGTCGGATTTCGCCGCCCTGGCCAGATTTGTCTTTTAGTCGAACTTCAGCGTGAACCCGCCCATCACCGTCCGGCCCACGCCCGGCTTGGCACCGTCGTTGCGGTCGGAGACGTAGAACTCGTCGGTCAGGTTCTGGCCGGCCAGGAAGAGCGTGAGCTGGTCCGTGACCTTGTAGTTCGTCCGGGCCGAGAGCAGCCAGACGTCGTCCACGATGCCCTCCTCAACGTCGTTGGAGAAGCCGGTGTTGAGCGCATCGGTGTAGTAGTCGCCGCGATACGTCCAGGTGACGCTGGCATCCCACCGCGCCTGGTAGTCCACGCCGAGCGTCAGGTTGGCGAAGTGCTTGACCGATTCCGGCGCGCGGTTTCCGGCCACGTTGTTGCCGTCGTCATCGATGCCGCGTTTGATCTCGCTGTCGACGTAGGTGTAGACGGCCTCGCCGAAGACGTTCCACGGGCCCCCGGTGAACGCGCGGCTGTCGAGGCGGGAGTAGATCTCGAACCCGTTGAGTTCGACCTTGTCGATGGAGCTGAACACGCGGTCGCCGCTTCCGTCGTCGTACTGGAACGCCTCGCCGAACTGGTAATTGTCGATCCGGTTGTGGAAGTAGGCCATGTCCAGCGTCAGGCCGCGGATGGCGGTTGTGCGCAGGCCGATTTCGAAGTTGTCGCCCACTTCCTCGGGCGGGGCCACGAACGCACCCGCATCCTCGGCCGCTTCCTGCACGTCGCGGATGATGTGCGGCGTGAGACCCCGGTGATAGCCGCCGTAGAGCGTCGTGCGCGGCGCGGCTTCCCAGGCGAACGAGAGCATCGGTAGCACGTGATCGTAGCTAGCCCCGCCGTCGAGCGCCGGCTCGTCCGGATCGCGGAACGAGATGTCGTAGCTCTCGAAGCGCACGCCCGGCGTGACCGTGAGACTGGGCGTGACCTTCACGGCCGACTGCGCGAACGCCGCGAACGACTGCGCTTCCAGCGACTGGATCGCCCCGTCGAGCGCGCCGCGGCGGTTGAAGCTGAGGCGCTCGCCGTTGGCGCCCTCGCGGTTCTTGTTGTCGAAGAAGTGCTCCTCGTAGCGCAGGCCCGCCTGCACGGTGTGCGTCAGACCGCCGAACAAGGGCAGGTTCGCGAACTCGACGCGCGAATCCGCGCCGTAGTTGCGATAGTGGCGATCGCGGCCCTGCATGACGAAGTCGTCGACAGCATTGAAGTCGTCGACGTAGAAGCGGGCACGCTCGTGATCGTTGCCGTAAAGGCGCGTCGAGATCGTCGTGTTCTCGTCGATGTAGAGATTGTGCGCGACCTGGAGCCGGTAGAAGTCCGCGTTATAGCTGCTCCAGTCATAGCAGCAGTCGACCGCGAAATGGCCGGCGGCCGCCGCATCGACCTTGCGCCGCCGGAACTGGTTGAACGCGGCGACGCTCCCCTCGAAGTTGTCCTCGTCATAGGTGTCGCGCTGGCGGAAGTAGCCGCCCGAGATCGTCAGGTCCTGGCGCGAGCCGCGGAAGCCGATCGCCCCGTAGAAGTCGTTGTAGCCGAGCTCCTCGACATCCCACGAGCCGCCCGCGTCCGCACCCGAGTACGACGCCACGACGCCGACGTTGCCGAGGTTCTGGCGCGTATGGACGTGGCGGAAGTTGTTGAGGTCCTTGTCCGACCCTTCGGTCGTGCCGATGCCCGCCTTGATGACGGTCTCGTTGGCGCCGAACGGCGACAGATTGCGGAAGTTGATGACGCCGTGGTTGTTCAGCGGGCCGTAGTTGACGATTGGCCCGCGAAACACCTCGATGCTTTCGATCCGCTCGAGCGGCGGCGTGTAGTGCGTCGAGGAGTCGAGATAAGCGGAGAAGTTGATCGGAACGCCGTCCTCCATGACGAGGACCTTGCGCGACCGGCGGAAGGGCGAGCCGCGCACGCCGATGCCGCTGTGGCGGCCGAACCCGTCGTCCGTGACGGTGATCACGCCGGGAACGCGCCGGAGCGCCTCGTGCGCCGTGTGGGGGCGCTGCGCGTCGATCTGATCCGACGTGACGCGCGAGGCGGCGCCCTGAGCGTTTTGCAGGTCGCCCGGAACGATCGAGCTCGGATTGATGGGCGCGAGGGGACCGCTCTGCGCGCGCTGGGCGGCCGCCGCTCCCGCGGGAGACCCGTAGGGAGAATTCTCTAGGGGTTCACGATCGTCGACCACGTCCTCCAATACGGGCGGCGGCTGAGGCGCCGGAGATGCCACCGGCTGAGGCGCGGCCTTTTTCTTCGCGGCGACCGGCGCCGCAGCCTTTTTCTTCTGGATGATTTCCACTTGCGGCAGCTCGCTTTGCGCCGCCGGCTCAGCCCCCTGTTGCGCGCTCGCTGGCACGGCGGCCAGCCCCACGGCGCTCGCGAGCGCCGTGAGCCTGAGATGCTTCCGATCGATCATTGACGTCCTCCCCGTAGCGAGCGCGAGCCAGAAAACCCGGTGCGCCTGAACCCTTTAACCCGGACGTCGAACAGCCTATTTTGACTGCGGATGCCGGGTAGAAATCCCCAAATGTCGAACGGCCGCTCGGCTGTGAAGTTTTGCTATAAAGTTGCAGTTTGAGCGCGTTCGAGGCCTGTTCGCCTGCGTGTATCGTCCCGTTGTCGCGACGAACCGGCAATTGAGGACGCACACGGCCGGTGGCATCGATCAGGAAGGAGTCCTGCGTATATTGCCGGATCTACCTATATGGAGAGGAAAGATGGATGAGTGGGGCCATACGGCAGCGGCGAGGAATCTGCCTGTGGCCGCGCTGTTCGCTCATCCGCCGATCGTCATCGGCCTTCTGTACCTGGCCAGCTATGCGCTGCTGGACTGGTTGAGCTTCATCGCGCCCATCGCGCCGATCGGCGTCACGCCATGGAACCCCGCGACCGGCCTGAGCTTCGCGCTGATCCTCCTGTTGGGCCGCGAGTACATTCCGTGGCTCTTCATCGCGCCGCTTCTGACGAACGCGTTCGTGCTGGATCTGCCGGTGCCGCTCGCCGTGCACGTGCTCGGCGCGTTGATCGTCGGCGCAGGCTATTCAGCCGCCACCTTGATCCTGGGCTCGCCGCGGTTCGGGTTCGATCGCACGCTGAGCTCGAAGCGCGCGCTGGTGCTGTTGATCGCCGTCGCCGCGATCAGCACCGGCCTCGTCGCGATCACTTACGTCACTTTGCTCGCAGCTTTCGGCCTCGTCCCCCAGGGCGAGTTCATGATGACGACGGCGCAGCTCTGGATCGGCGACATGATCGGCGTGACGGTGCTGACCCCGTTCCTGCTCATCCTGTCGACGCGCCGGCGTCTTCTCGTTCCGTCGTTCGAGCTTCTCGCCGTCACCTTGGCGCTGATGCTGACGCTCGGCGCGGTGTTCGGCCTGTCCGACACGTTCCGCGTCAAGCAGTTCTATCTCTTCTTCCTGCCCGTGATGTGGATGGCCGTGCGCTTCGGCCTCGAAGGCGTGACGGCGGGCCTCGTGCTGACGCAGGTCGGCCTGATGGCGGCCATGCAGTATGCCGGCGTCCATCCGAGCGAGGTGACGGCCTATCAGGCGCTGATGATCGTGCTCGCCATGACGGGCCTCACGATCGGCGCCGTCGTCAACGAGCAGCTCAGGACCCAGGAGCAGCTTCGGCAGAACCAGGAGGCCCTCGAGCGCGCCGCGCGTCTCGACTCCATGGGCGCCTTCGCCGCGGTGCTCGCCCACGAGATCAACCAGCCGCTGACGGCCATTTCCAACTACACGCGCATCGCGAAAATGGCGGTCGAGAAATCCCCGCCCGACAACGAGGCCGCGCGCAATGCGGCCCAGCACGCGGTGACACAGGTGGATCGCGCCGCGGAGGTCGTGCGCCGGTTGCGCGATTTCATCCAGCTCGGCCGCAACGAGATGCGGCCCCATTCGGTCGCCGACCTGATCCGCGAAGCGATGTCGCACTGCAGACTGGATACCCAGGCAAAACACCTTACGGTTGAGACAAGGGCCGCGCGGAATTTACCGCTCGTGATTTGCGATGGCCTGCAAATTCAGCAAGTCTTGATCAATCTTATACGAAATGCCGCAGAGTCGATTGCGTCCGGCAGCCGTAAGGACGGGCATATCTTCGTCGAAGCGGAGCATCTGGAGGCCGGGCGCGTTGTCGTCACGGTCCGCGACAATGGTCCGGGATTTGACGCGAACATCCTGGACCGTGCACTCACTCCGTTCATCACGACAAAACAGGAAGGGTTGGGTTTAGGATTGGCACTGGCGCGATCGACCGCTGAATCGCACGGCGGTCAGCTCACAATTGAAAGCACTGGCGGCGGCGCCGCTGTTTCCTTTACACTTCCGACAACGGTTTAAAACGAGGAAGACGACGTGACAGTAGCTTTGATCGATGACGACTCGGCAGTCCTGCACTCCATGCGGCTGCTGATCGAAAGCCGGGATATTCCTGTCGCTTGTTTCGAGTCCGCCGAGGCGTTCCTCGAGCAGTTGCCGGAGGCCAAGCCGTCCTGCGTCGTCGCCGACGTGCGCATGCCGGGCATGACGGGCCTCGAGCTGCAGCGCGAGCTGAAGCAGCGCAATCACGAGGCGCCGCTCATCCTGATTAGCGGGCACGCCGACGTCTCGATGGCCGTCGAGGCCCTGAAGCAGGGCGCCTTCGACTTCTTCGAGAAGCCCTATGACGGCGAGCGTCTCGCCGCCAGCGTGTTCGACGCGGTCCAGAAGGGTCGCCGTCAGAACTCCGAAACCAACGAGCGCATCGACATCGCCGAGCGCTTGAAGGCGCTGTCGCCGCGCCAGCGCGAGGTGCTGGAGTTCGTGGCGTGCGGCATGTCGAACAAGCAGATCGCCGCCAAGCTCAACATCAGCCCCCGCACCGTCGAGACGTATCGCGCCTGGGTGATGGAGCGGATCGGCGCGCAGAACGTCGCCGACCTCGTCCGCAAGGTCAGCTCGTTCCTGCCGACGGAGCAGAAGTAGGCGAAGTGCGCATAAGGAACTTTCGCTCGCGATACGGCGTTAGCAGCACATAGCACAAACGCCGGTTGCGCCACCCGCGCAACCCCAGAAAAAGCGAGAGACCTCTTATGCGATATGTCGTTCTTTGGGCGATGGGTGTTCCGATTACGGGCCTGATCATTCTGCATCTCCTTGGGATGATCTAAGGGATGATCTAACCGCAGCGACGCATCATCGCTCGCCGCCGATCCCACAGGCGGCCACGAGACGAGCACCACGAAAAGCCCGCTGCCGAGCGGGCTTTTTTTGCGTCGAAGAGGGAGCGGAGAGAGAACGCGTCGTATCGGCGCGAGCAACGGGCGCGCAGGCAAGCGCGATTGAGCCCGGGCACGGCCTTCGATGGCGCGGTCGTCAATGGAGAGCGAGAGCTTCGGGCTCGGCCGGCAGCATCTCGCTGCTGTCCTCGCAGAAGGCGAGCTCCGAAAGCACGCTCGCCTGCACCAGCTCCTCGGCAATGGAGCGGCGCAGATCGCCGATCGCTTCGACCAGCTCGCATTGCTCGGACCAGCGCAGCAGCGCCTCGTAGAGCGTGATCTCGTAGCGCTTGAGCGCGAGCAGGGCGGCCGCGGTGCCCTGCGGCCCGCCTTGATGGACGCCGGTGGAAGAGTCATGGGCTTCGCGCAGCAGCGCGGAGGCCACCCAGGAGGGATCCGCCTGCGGCTCCAGATAGAGCAGCGCGAACAGCCGCTCGAGCCGGTCCGCCTGATCGCGGGACTGGCGCGCGATGTCGCTCACCGCGCGTACGAGCCGAGGATCGGCCGCCGCCGCTTCAAGCGCGGGGAGGGCCGACTGCAACTGCTTTTCGGTATCGTAAACGTGCCGCAGGGTGCGCATGTAGACGCGCTCGAACTTGTGCATGGGCTCTGTCCGCATCGTGCTGTGCCGCAATAAACAAACGCAGCATAAGACTGCGGGTTCCCCGCGCTGCAGCACGCCTGTTCGTGCGCACCGTCAACGCTGGGAGGGCCTCAGCGCTTGGAGCGCGTCGTGAAGCGGGCGTTACCGAGGCCGGTGCCGATCGTGAGCGCGCCCCAGTGCTCGAACACCCGCATGCGCGGAAGCTCGCTCAAGCCCTGAACCACGGCATCGTTGTGCATCACGACGGCGGTCTCGTGCTTGCCGATCTCCGGAATGGCGGCGCGCACGGCTTCCGGCAGGTTGAACGACTTCGTTTCCCAATTGCCCGGCAGGTTCTGCGCGCCCGTCTCGATCGACCCATCCGCCGCGATGAGGCCGGGGCATCCGATGCCGATCACCGGCGCCAGCTTGATCTTCGCCTTCGCGGCGCGCTTGGCCAATCCGCTCAGCATGTCGGTCATGCGGTCCACGGCCTCGTCGCGCTTCGTCTTCTCGTCGCCGTGCCGCCAGAGCTCCGATTTCCAGACGTTGGCCTTTTCGAGCGTCGACGACTTCTTGAGGTTGAGCTCGACCACGCCGGCGCGGATGTTGGTGCCGCCGATGTCGACGGCGAGAATGCCGTCGAAGCCTTCGAGCGTCCACGAGGGCATGAGATGGGCGGCCCCGATCAGGCCCGCCTCGTCCGGATGGTTCTGGATGAGCGAAAGGTCGATATCGGCGCCGGCCGCCTTGAGGAGAACCGCCGCCCGTCCCACCGCGAGCTCGCCGACGCGGCTTTGGCGGAACCCGCCGCCGATGACGATGGCCTCCGTATCGCGCCAGCTCGCCGACTTGAGGAAGCGGCGGATGACGTAGGCGAGCTCGTTGGCGAACGCTTCGATCGCGCTGTGCACGAGGCCCGCGGACTCGGGATCGCCGTCCGCCAGTAACGCGTCGAGCTTCTTCTTGCTGACGTCCTCGGTCGACTCGTCGCCGAGAGGATCGGCCCCGAGCTTGCGCAGCGGCTCACGCCACTCGTCCATGATGGCGTTGAACGCGCCGCGGCTCGCGCGGTCCCCGACGAAGCCCTCGTCGTCGCGGATTTCGAGATTGTAGCTGTCGACTTCGACGCTCGGCAGCGTGGCTGCCCCATGCTCGGTGATGACTGGCAAGTTGGGATCCTGTGCTGCGGAGCGCGAAAGGCGGCGAAGAACGGCGCGCCCGTGCGGCCGCCGCATACTCACAGTGGGTAGAACGCGCCACGCGCGCGAAAGTTCTGCGCGCTTCGCATAACTGCGGCGCAACATCCGGCGGGCGAGGGGACACGCTTTGGTCGATTTTTCCTGGCAAGGAAGACGATGATTAAATTGAACAATCGGAACTGAAAGAGGCCGGCGGAGCGATGCAGCAATTCGTTCGTCCCCGCTTCCTGACGGGAGCGGTGTGGACAGTTTCGTGGTGCGTACTGGGCGCGTGGACGAGTGAAGCGCAGGCCGTGACGAGCGCCGGATGCGACGCAACCAATCGCGGCGGCTTGAACGCCGCGGTGGCCGCGGGCAGCGGAGCTGCGCGCGAGGCGCGGCTCGATCAAGGCGAAACGGTCACGCTGAGTGTCGTGACGAAGGGCAAGGCGGCGCTGACGGTGTCGAGCGCAGGCGATGGCACGCGCACGCTGCACGCGGGGCGGTCGGCCTCGGTCGTGTTCGTGGCGCCGCGCGCGGCCTCCTACGGCTTCTACGTCGACGCACCGGACGACGCGAGCGTAACGCTGTCGGCGCGCTGCACGTCCGCGGCCGGCGCCACCAATGAGCGCGCGCTGCTGGAGCGGCGCAAGGCGTTTCTCTCGGCGCGCGATCCCGACCGCATCCGCATCGACCGCCCGTCGGGCGGCACGCAGACGCTCGAAAATCTCCAGTCCGCGAACGGCGAGATCCCGAAGGAGGTGACGGCCTCGGTCAGCATGTCGGAGCTGCTGGCGGCCATGAACCCCGGCGCGAAGAAGGAGCCCGGCATCCTCGATTTCTGGTTCGAGGGCCGATACCTGAACTACGATACCGGCAACATGAACCTGCGCGAGTCCGACGGCAACTTCAGCGCTATGTACTTCGGCAGCAAGTACATGGTCGGCCCCGACATCATGATCGGCGCGCTGGCCCAGTTCGACCAGACCGGCGAGGCGCTGGGCAGCGCGAACAAGGCATCGGCCAGCGGCTGGATGATGGGGCCGTACATGAGCGTGCGCCTCGGCGCGGGCATCCTGTTCGACGGCCGCGCGGCCTGGGGCTCCGCCCCGCAGGGCATTTCGGTCGAGACGGCGGCCGCCGAGCGCACGGTGCTCAAAGGAAGCCTGCGCGGCACCCGCCAGTACGGCGGCTGGGACGTCACGCCGACGATCGGCTTGAGCTACGTCGAGGACAAAGCGGCTTATGAGACGGGCGCCGGCGAAGGTGCGGCGGCGCACGTGAGCGGCACGGGCCGTCTCGACATCCTGCCGGAGATGAAGCGTCGCTATGACATGGACGGTGAGACCTATATCGAGCCGCGCGTCGCGGCCGGCGGCTTCCTGTCCTTCGACGATATGTCGGCGCTCAACCCGGCTACGTCGGTGATGCCGGACGTCCAATGGAAGGCCGAGGCCGGCGTCGCCGTCGGCAAGAAGGACGGCGTCAATCTCCAGGCGACAGGCGGCGTCGAAACCGGCGCCGCCTCGGTGCAGGACAACTGGTCCGGCCGCTTCCAGCTCAACATGCCGCTCGGCAACAACTAGCCTGTGTCTGCCCTCGGCAGCGTGACGTGTCACCCGACGTCATGACGCGCGGGGTGGAGTACATGACGCGTGGAGTGATAGTGGGATCCCTCTCCGTCATGGCCGGGGTCATCGCGGCGCGACGCTTCGCATCGACACACGCCCTCCCGCGTTGGACGAACGCGTTTCGACTTGTTGCTCCTGGATGATCCCCCCCCTACGTCATGGCCGGGCTTGACCCGGCCATCCAGGGCCTGTGTGAAGCGTTCTCGCGTGTCGCCCTGGAGGACCGCCTCCTCGCGGCGAAGCCGCGCTTCGCGCGGACGGTCGCGGCGAAGCCGCGCGCCGCGCGGACGGCGGTCATGATGTGTGCGGTGGAGCGGGCGCCCCCTGCGTCATCGCGGCGCGATGCTTCGCATCGGCACCCGGCGATCCAGCAGTCGTTTCACGACGTCAGGAAGAGCGGATCACGCTAGCGCGGGCGTGCGTCCGAAAGCCCGAGGCTCGAGGCGGAGGGCGGCGCGCTCGGCAGCGGATGGGCCGCGGCCGCCTTGGTCGTCTCGATGCCGGGCGCGTCGCCGCGGCGGCCGTAGAGAGCCGCCACGCCCGCGATGTCGCCGGCCTGCAGCTCGCGCGAGCGCTCCACATAGCGGAACGACATGAGCTGCCCCTCCGGCCCCGGATGGTCGAGCCCGATGGCATGGCCGATCTCGTGCGTCATCGTGAAGCGAAGGTCGTAGACGGCGAGATCACCGTCGAACCCGATCTTCCAGGGCTGCGACGGGTTGAGGCAGATGAGCGACTGATCGATCGCGCCGATTTTTCCGCCGCTCGCCGCAACTCCGGCCTTGAGCTTGACGTTGGTGAACGCGCGTCCCCGCGGCTTCGCATCCGCGCCGATCAGGATGCCTGCGGTCGCGAGGGAGGTCGTCTCCTCGAACTGCACGTTCGCCGCCCGCTGCCACAGATCGAATGCGGCGCGAACCTCGCGGCGGAAGGCGTCCATGTCGATGCGCGAGCGCGCGAGCATGGCGGCCGGCGCGACCATGCCGTCGCAATTGCGCGCGCCCGGGAATGCCATCGTCCCGCTCACGAAGGCATACGTGATCTTCGCGGGGAGCCCGCGCGCCGGCATCGCCCATCGCACCGCCGGGCGCCCGTCGAGGGCGAGCAAACGGAATTGCTCCGGCACGCGATCCTGGGCGTGCGCGGGTGCCGCTGCGGACGCCATGAAGAGCGCCAGGCAGCCGAGGCCGATCGAACGTCTCAAGCGCAGATCCCCATCTGCAGATCCCCAACTTCGGACGCGAATACATGCGTCAGCAACCTTGGTAGGGTGCGCTGCAGCATCGGTCAATGCTCGCAGCCGCCCTAAGTCCGCCCAGGTGTCTTCCCCAAGTCTCTCCGGGCGCCGGTCTCCTCAGCGTTGTCCGTGCGGAGGGATTCGGCAATGGGAACTGCAGCGCCCACCTGCCCGTTAGTTGAGCAGATCACGCGAAAAAGTGTGGAGAAACGACACGATGAAAATGAAAGCGACGATCCTCGCGGCGGCTCTTGCAGCAGCCTCGCTGCATCTCGCCGGCCCGGCGAGCGCCGCGCCCGTGGGTCCGGTTCAGAACGCGGTGAAGACGGAGGGCGTGAACCTCCAGCAGGTGGACTATCGCCCCTATCGGCACTGCCATCGCAACAAGTGGGGCCGGAAGTGGTGCCACGGCGGCAAGCATCGCCGGCATGGCTACTACGGCTATGGCCCGAGCTTCGGCGTCTATATCGGCCGCGGCCATCGGCACCACCACCACCATAAGCGCCGGTTCCACCGGCATTAAGGTGGTTGACTGGCAATGAGGTGTTCCACCGACACTAAAGCGTTTCCGGGTTACGTCGAAACATGCAGGCCCCCTCACCCGGGCCTGCGGCCCGACCTCTCCCCACCGGGGAGAGGTGAAGACAACGCTCCTCTTCACCTCTCCCAGAGGGAGAGGTCGCGCAGCATCCATGCGAAGCATGGCTTCGCCATGACGCTGCGCGGGTGAGGGGTTAGGCACGAGCGGATATTGGGTCCACCTCGGCTCTAAAGGTGTTTCATTGCTCCTAGGTGGTGACGCCAGGATGAAGCGACGAAGCCCGGACCGCCTTACGCGGTCCGGGCTTTCATTTACCTCGAAACGGTGAACGGCTCAGGCCCGCGCCGTGCTGCGTTCGAGAACGGCGAACCGATGCGCGAGCTGGTCCAGCCACCGCACGACGGCGCGTGGTCCGGCGAAGTCCGCCGCCTCCGCGCCGAAATGCTCGCCCGCGACGCGCAGCGCGATGCCGTTCATGGCCTCCGCCGCGGCGAACGCGGCCTCGTCGCCCACGTCGTCGCCGATCATGATCGGCACCCGATTGCGGAAGGCGGCTTGCCGGAGCAAGGCGGCAAGGCCGGTGGCCTTGGAAAGCCCGGCCGGCAGCACCTCGAAGAGCTTTTTGCCGGGCAGGATCTCGAACGCCTCCGATTGACCGTCGAGCGCGAGCTGCAGCGTCGTCAGGATCGGCTGCTCCGCATCCGGCGCCAGGCGGTAATGGATGGAAAGCCCCGCGCCCTTCGCCTCGACGATGACGCCGGGAAACCGCGCGGCCAGCGCATAGAGCGAGACCAGCAGCGTTTCGGGCAGCTTCGCCTCGATGCGCTCGATCGGTTTTTCCGGGTTGAGACGCAGCTCCGCGCCATGGACGCCGGAGGCCGCGAGCCGCAGCGGCTGCAGCAGATCGTCGATGCGTCCGATCATGCGGCCCGTGTTGACCGCGACGGCACCGCCCAGCGTCCGCTGCAGGCGCTGCAGGATGCCGACGAGCCCCTCCGGCACGACGACGCGGTCGGGCGTCACCGCCAGCTCGAGCAGCGTGCCGTCGACGTCGAGGAACAAGGCGCACCGGTCCGGGCTGGCCAGCAGCAGGTTGGTGCAAGCGCTGAGCCGCGGCGAGATCGGAGCTGAAATTTCGGCTTCCATTGCGGTGTCTTACTCCTCCCGCCGCGCCGTAGGCCCTGTGACAAATGCGGCCGCTTCGCCGAAAGCGAAAAGAATTTCGCCGACCCTAGCCGTCATAGTGGCCATCCGATGACATTCGGGATCAAGGCCGCTTCCGAGAGGCGCGCGTCGAGCTCGGCCTGTCTCAACAGCCCCGTCTGCGTGTCGATGTGGCCGAGCACGCTGGAGGCGTTGATGGCGGCCGCACAGAGGGCGAACGGCGCCTGCGCGGCCTGCGCGATATAGGCCGCGAACGTCGATCCGAACGCATCGCCCGCCCCCGCGGTGCCGGCAACCTCGGTCGGAACTGCCGGACAATAGATGAGCCCCTCGGCATGGGCCGCGAAGGCGCCATCCTTGCCGTCGGTCAGCAGCACGTTCTTGACGCCGGCGGCAATCAACGCACGGAAGAACGCACGCAGGCTCACGGTGTGCCCGTGCCGCGTGAGGCCCGTGCGCGCGAGATCGGAATGATCGAGGTGATAGGGAAATTCGAGCGGCGCATCCCGCTGCGAGGGCGGCCCGAGATCGGCGGCGGGATCGAGCAGCCCCAGCACGTCCTCCGCCTCGCGCCGGTTGAGCGAGAGGATGTCGATGTGCGGCAGGCTCTCCCGGAACGCCGCCCCGTGCGCGCGGAGCTGGCGTGTCCCGGGATTGACGGCCACCCGCGCGCCCGCGTTGCGGGCCGTCGCGACGAGGGTGGGGAACGCACGCGCCGCTTCGTTCGAGAGGTTGGCGATGTAGACGAGATCGACCGCGAACGCGCGCGCGTCGATGTCGTCGGGCGTGAGGAGCGTGTTGGCGCCGCGGAACGTGAACACGCCCGCGTTGCGGTCGTGCGAGGAGACGAGAACGGATGAGCCGGTCGGCGCGCGCCCGTCCCGCAGCACCCACGCGGTCGAGACGTTCTCCTCTTCGAGGCGCGCCACGATCTGGTCGGCGCGCCCGTCGTCACCGAGCTTGACGAGCGTGGCGCAGTCGAAGCCGAGCCGCGCGAACGAGATGGCGGTGTTGATACCGCCGCCCCCGCAATGGGTCGAGATGTCGAGAGCTTCGGTCTTGCGGCCGTCCTCGAGCAGCAGGAACGAGGTTCCTGCGTTGAGGAGCGACATGCGTTCGATGGCGGAGTTCTCGATGATGGCGATGGTGTCGATCATCGCGCCGCCGACGGTCAGCACTTTCATGGCCGGGCGGCCCCAGTCTGGTGTCGGTTGACTCTGGTGTCAGTTGACAGTGAAGTCGTTGAAAAACAACCTTTAGCTTTCAACGCGGAGATCCGTGCCGGGTTCCGGCCCCTGCGAGGCGCGCGGCCACGCGTCCGCCCAGTTGCGCGAAAGGTTCATGCACGAATTGACGATGCCGGCCATCGAGTAGGTCTGCGGAAGATTGCCCCACAGCTCGCCCGTCGTCGGGTGGATGTCCTCCGACAGCAGGCCGAACGCATTGCGCCGCGCCAGGAGATCGTCGAGCAGGCCGCGCGCCTGCTCCACGCGCCCCGCTGCATAAAGCGCGTCGATGTACCAGAACTGGCACGCCAGGAACGACGTCTCCGGCGCGCCGAAATCGTCGTTCGTATAGCGCAGCATGAAGCTGTTGCGGCTGAGCTCCTTGCCGATGACGTCGAGCGTCTTGAGGAAGCGCGGATCCTGCGGCGAGACGAGGCCGAGCTCGGCCAGCAGCAGAACGCTGGCGTCGAGCTCGTGCTCGTCGAGCGCACCCGCGATGGCGCCGATCTTCGGGCTCCACGCGCGCGTCAGGATCTCCTTGCGCACCGCATCCGCCTGTGCCCGCCAGCGCTGGGCATCGCCGGGCAGCCCGAGCAGCGCGGCGATGCGCGCCAGCCGGTCGAGCGACACCCAGCACATCGTCGCCGAATGGGTATGAATGCGCTTGCGCCCGCGATATTCCCAGATGCCGGCGTCGGGCTCGAGATAGAAGCGCAGGGCCTGGTGGCCGAGCGTCTCGAGCCGCCGGTAGAGCGCCTCGTCGCCCATGCGCGGCAGGCGCTGGTCGATGAACATCTGCGACACGCCGAGGATCACGCTGCCGTAGGAGTCGTGCTGGATCTGCTCGGCCGCCTGGTTGCCGACGCGCACTGGCCCCATGCCGAGGAAGCCGGCCAGATGCTCCGCCACGCTTTCGTCGAGCGCCTGGTCGTGCACGATGCCGTAGACGGGCCGAAGCGGACCGTTGGCCGTCGTCGCGACCGTCGTGATGTAATCGAGATAGGCCTCCATGGACTGCGTGGCGCCGAGCCGGTTGAGCGCCATGATCACGAAGTAAGCGTCCCGGAGCCAGCAGTAGCGGTAATCCCAGGTGCGCTGGGTGCGCGGCGCCTCGGGAATGGACGTGGTGTGGGCCGCAACGATCGCGCCCGTCTCGTCGAACGTGCAGAGCTGCAGCGTGATGGCGGCGCGGATGACATCCTGCTGCCAGTCGAGCGGGATGGCGAGGCCGCGCACCCAGCCGAGCCAATAGTCGCGCGTGCGTTCGAGCGCCTCGCGCGAGACCGTGTCGGGCGCGGCTTCGAGGGACTCGTCCGGTCCCAGGATCAGCGTCACCGGCCGCGCCAGCGAGAACGTCGTCTCATGCACGATGTAGGAGAGCGGCGCGTCCGTCGTGAGCCGCAGCGTCAGGTCGCCGCCGCTGTAGCGGATATGGTTCGACCCCACCACCTGTGCCGAGCGCGGCTGGCCGTAATTGAACGTCGGTCGCACGCGGATCTTGATGCGCGGCAGGCCGATCGGCTCGATGCGGCGGATGATCTGCGCCGGATGCAGCATGCGCTCGAAGCGCGGGTAGCGCGGCGCGAAGTCGATGATGCGGATGCCGTTGCCGCTGTCGTCCTCGACCACCGTTTCGAGGATCGCGGTATTGCGCACGTAGGCCGAGCGCGTGCGCACGGCTTTCTCGACGACGATGTCGCAGAAGCCCTTCTCCTCCTCGCCGGCGAGAAGGTGCGAGAAGACCGGGTCTCCATCGAACCGCGGGAAGCACCACCAGACGAGCCGCGCCGATCGGTCGAGCAGCGCGGCGATGCGCCCGTTTCCGATGATCGCGAAGTCGAGCGGTTGCGACTGGAGATAGGCGACAGCGGGATTAGCCCGCGCGCTGTCGCCTTCGACGATGTGGCGCTGCAAGTCCAAGGCGATGGAAGTCCCCGATTGTGAATGAAGTAAAAGGTGCGCGTCCGGCCGTTATTTGCGCTCGTGCCAGACGAGCCACGCGAGCACGCCATAGGTCATAATGACGACCATGAGGGTTATGACAATCGCGAAAATCGTGTGGCTCCGTACTGCGCATCTGGCGCATCATCGTGAACATTTCGAGACGCAAGCCCCGCGGAAAACAATTGTGTGTCGCGGAAAACGAGAGGGCATGCGTCCCGTACGCGTTGCGGCAACGTGTGGCGATGCCCTTCGGTTCCTCGCCCGGAAAGTCGCTCTCACGCTCTGAAGAGCCTCTCGGAGGCCGGAAACAGCCCGGCAAGCTGCGCTCCGTGAGAGCCTCTTAGATAAAAGTAATTCTGCGCCCGGGCGAGCGCCCGCGGGCGGCAGGAACGCGAAAAACGGGAACCATCACGGCGCCTTGGAGTTAGTCGGGCAAGCGGGCATCAAGCCCGCTTAGCCATGCGAGGCACGCGGGGCCTGTGCAAGCGATGACGATCGCCAGCGCGCGCTTCCCGGATCCGCCTCGTCAGAAAAACGAACAAGGAGACGATCAGATGAAATCCAAGCTGCTCTCCGCAATCGCCGTTCCTGCAATGCTGGCAGTCGGCGCTGCAAGCGCGATGGCGCAAGACGCCAATCCTCCGGCCGCGACGCCGTCGCCTGCGCCGGTTGAGCGTGCTCCCGAAACCGTAACGCCGGCTCCGTCGCCGTCGGCAATGCCGGACAAGACCGCGACCAACGTCGACACGAAGCAGTCCGCCAGCGAGTGGCGCTCTTCGAAGGTCGTCGGCATGGCCGTCTACAACCGCGCCAACGAGCGGATCGGCGACATCAACGATCTCATCCTCGGCCCGGACGGCAAGGTGATGAGCGCCGTGATCGGCGTGGGCGGTTTCCTCGGCATCGGCGAGAAGCTCGTTGCGATCGACTTCTCGGAGCTGCAGTTGAACCGCGACGCCGACGGCACGATGCGCGCCACGGTGAACAGCACCAAGGAGTCGCTCGAGTCCGCGCCGGAGTTCAAGTACGCCCAGTAAGGGCGCTCCGCGGCACCAACGGGACAAGACCAGCAAAGGGAGCGAGCGATCGCTCCCTTTTTCTTTGCACGGATGGTCCCGCGCGTGTGCAGCCTCCGCGCACCTCTGCTGCAAGAAAACCTGCGCGGCGAGAAAAAGAAGCGACCACCCCGACGGAAATGCCCCACCCGAGCGTTACCTCAAGCGCGCCCATGGCGCGATGCGACCACGAAAGGTGAAAGAGCATGAAAAGAGTGAGTTTCGCGGCTCTCGCGGCGATTGTCATGACGTCGTCGGCCTGGGCTCTCACGCCCGGTATGCCGAACAAGGCCGATGCCGGCAGCATGGTGGTGCAGGTCAAGAAGGATCAGCATCCGAAGGGCCCGTCGGGTCCTCCGTACGGTAATCAGTACGGCAAGTACGGCAAGAAGAAGCCGGGCATGTCGCATGGCCCGGGGAAGCCCGGCCCTGGCGGCCCCGGCTATTACAAGCCCGGCCACAAATACAGCAAGGCGCCTTCGGGCTGGAAGCGCCATTCGAAGCGCCCCGTGGGCTGGGCGACCCGCGGCTGCATCGTCGTCGGTCCGGTCTGGTTCTGCCCGTAAGCTGGTTCTGCGTTCCTAAGAGCGCGCGGAAGCGGCCAGCCCGTCTGGCCGCTTCCTCCCCGCGGCTTCTCTACGCTGAGCGTCGGCGCTCATCCTCACCACAACGGCGCTTGCAGACGCAGGCCTTTAGCCCACGAGTTCCATCGACGCTTCCTTGACGCGGATCGTGGAGTCGTTGGCCGATTTCGCCGAGACCGCGATGCGGTTCATGTTCTCGGAGATCTCGTGCACGCCCGCAGCCGCCGTCTGCATGTTCGCAGAGATGTCCTGCGTGACGGTGCCCTGCTCCTCCACCGCCGCCGCAATCCCCTGCGAGATGCTGTCGATCGAGCTGATGATCGTCGTGATGTTCCCGATGGCGTCCGCGGCATTGCGCGTGCCGCTCTGCACGCCCGCGATCTGAGACGCGATCTCCGCGGTGGCTTTCGACGTCTGGCTGGCGAGCGCCTTGACCTCCTGCGCGACGACGGCGAAGCCCTTGCCTGCTTCACCCGCACGGGCCGCCTCGATCGTGGCGTTCAGCGCCAGCAGATTGGTCTGGCTCGCGATCGAGTTGATGAGCTCGACGATGTTGCCGATATGCTCGGCGGACGACGTCAGCCCTGCCACGACCTCGTTTGCCCGCTGCCCCTGCTGCACGGCGCTGTTGGCGATCTGGGACGCCTCGGAAACGCGGCGGCTGATCTCCTTCACCGACGCCACCAGCTCCTCCGCCGCCGACGCCACGGCCTGTACGTTGGTGCTGGTTTGCAGCGATGCGCTGGCAGCGCTTCCGACATCGGCCGACGTGCGCGCGATCGCGGAGGTAATTTCCGCCAGATCGCTGTCGATCCGCTTCTGGATGCTGGCCTTGCGCAGGCGATCCTGCACCATCGGCGTGATGTCGGTGCAGAACTTGACGACCTTGTAAGGCTGGCCCGAGGGATCGAAGATCGGATTGTACGTGGCCTGCAGCCAGACCGTCTTGCCGTTCTTGCCGATGCGCTTGTACTCGCCCGTCTGGAACTCGCCCGCCGCGAGCGCGCTCCAGAACCTCTGGTAGGCGGGGCTGTTGCGCTCCTCCCCATCGACGAAGATGCGATGGTGCTGACCGACGATGTCCTCGAGCACGTACCCCGTCGCGTTCAGGAAGTTCGTGTTGGCCGTGAGGATGGTGCCCTCCAGGCTGAAGTGGATCACCGCTTGCGATTTATGGATGGCGGCGAGCTGGCCTTCGAACTCGGCGGTGGCCATCTTCTGCGGGGTGATGTCGCTGCAGAACTTCACGACCTTGTACGGCTTGCCGCTTCCGTCGAGGAGCGGATTGTAGCTCGCCTGCAGCCACACGACCTTGCCGCCCTTGCCGATGCGCTTGAATTCGCCGGCTTTGAACTCGCCCCGGTTGAGGGCCGCCCAGAACTCCCGGTAGGCGGAGCTGGTGCGCTCGGCCTCCTCGATGAACATGCGATGATGCTGACCTTTGATGTCGTTGAGCGAGTAGCCCACGGCGTGAAGAAAGTTCGCGTTGGCGGTTTGGATCGAGCCGTCCATACCGAATTCGATCACGGCCTGCGAGCGGTCGAGGGCCGCGAGCTTCGCCTCGAGATCAGTCGTCTTTGTGGAAAACATGTGATGGGTCCCAAATGGTATGAGGTCGATAGTTTCATTCGTTTGGCGGGCCGCTCGTACTTCGACTGCTACCTGGGCACACCGGTGGATTTTCCGGACATCGCGGAACCAATCTTGGCCCGGCAGGCATCGTGTCCTTGCGATGCTGCCGTCACTCGGCCTTGGAGCTATTCAGCCCTTTCCCGAGGCGGACGCACGTCCGGCTCGGGCACGCTGCTCGGGGCGTCCGAACACGGCTGCACGCGGCTCTTCCCTTCGTCGCCCACGACGATGGAGGCGGCGATGGCCTTGGCCTGCTCCAGCGCAGCGGTCAACGTCGCGTGATCGCTCGCCAGGCGATCCGAGACCTCGCCATCGGGAATGGAGCTGATGCGCTCGCGAATATCGGCGAGCTGCGCTTCGAGCGAGGCGATGGAAGCACCGATCCGCGACACCATCACGCGCGTCGCCTGCTCGATGGAACGCAGCGCAATCAGTTCCGGGGCCAGCGAGCCTTGCGCAGCGCGCGAGCGCGCGCGTCGCGACAGTCTCACGACGTTGTTGGTCATGGATCGAGCGCTTTCGAGAGAGCCGCCGTCCCCGTGTCGATCGGACGTCGCAGAGAGCATTCGGCCGTCTCGCTCGATCCGGCCATGCGCGAAGGCACTCCGGATAACCATGCGCCAAGCGCACCGTTGGCAAACATTCACATCCCCCCTGAATGTCAAAAAAAATGTAGAACGCACAAAATACTGTCGCGCCTTGCCGGGCTGCGGCGCGTGTCGCCGGCCCGTCCGGTTGAAAATCGCCTACGCGAAGACTCTACGCCCTGCTGTCGTCACGAATTCCTGTCCATGCGAACGCCCTCCGCGATGCCGTTGCGGCGATAGGCGGACGGCGTCACCCCGTGGCGCGTTGGAACTGCGTGGCGAAATGCTTCTCGCTATCGTAGCCGGACCGCTCCGAGATCTCGCGCACGAGCAGGCGCGTGGTGACGAGCAGATGCTTGGCATGGTCGATGCGCGCCGCACGGATGATCTCGCCGGGCGTCGGCGCGCCGAGCTTGCGGAGCTCACGGCGCAGCTTGCTGATGGAGATGTTGTCGAGGCGATGCGCGAGGTTCTCGACGGTCAGGATCGCGGCCTCGTAATCGGTGCGATGCTGTTCGGTCCAGCCGTGCTTCATGGCTGCGCGGCGAATGACTTCGCGATCGGCCCACTCGGCTGCCACCCATCGTTCGGTCATCGAGAGCACCCGCCCGAAAAAGGGGTCGCACGCACAATCGAGGTGGCACGTAGCCTCTTTGTGCACGTTGCTGTTGGGATTGAGAGGACCGCTCATCGTACCGTTCCGATTGCCGGGCCATTGCACCGACAGGCTTGAGCGCACCTTGGAAAGGAACAAAACAACAATATGGAACGAGGTTTCTGCGACATC
Source organism: uncultured Hyphomicrobium sp. (assembly GCA_964386545.1). Classification (GTDB taxonomy): domain Bacteria; phylum Pseudomonadota; class Alphaproteobacteria; order Rhizobiales; family Hyphomicrobiaceae; genus Hyphomicrobium_C. The sequence goes on along the minus strand of CAYLSI010000001.1, from coordinate 2,386 downwards.
GCATAACCTCTAAAAGGCATAAGACAGCGTTTAGCTGCGAGCCGATACGAAGGCGAGCAGTTGATGCTTTTCCGCCGGAGGTTGGCACAAAACCCACCGCTATCAGGTGTCATTGCAGACAGTTGAAATGAGGAATCAAAGGGCGAGAGCACAGCGTTTTTTGATGATCCGTCAGCGCGCGACCCTGCGCGTAGGCGCGGCTCGCAGCACGTGCGCGGCATTTCCGTTGCGAAGGATGGGATGTTTTTTTGCGAAGCGACTTCACGCCGGACGCACGGTCTGATTTTGTCTGCCAGAGCACGCGCGCCGTTCGATCAAGCGCTATCGTTTGATCTTCATCATTCCGCTGATTCGACAGCGCCGAAGAACGTCTAAACACGTCTTTTCGCGGCAATTCATGTCGGACGGTCCGTAGGGAGACATTCCCAGGACAGGATCGCGTCGTCCCGGATGCGGGTAATTCGGATGAGGGTGAGAGGAAGCCGGAGCCGTAGGCTTTGCTTTGCGGTTTGGTCTCGGGCGGATGTTGCGACGACCAGGCAACCATCAGCGCACGCGAGCTGCATCTCACGGCAATGGCGTGAGCGGGAAGCTCGCGCAACTCTGATCTAGATCAGAGTTGCGCGGCGGGCTCGATACGCCCACCCAGTCGCAATGGGTGCAGACGGAACTTCTGTTGCCGCCTCCGAGCGGGAGGCGACAACTCGGTGAGGATCTCGCCGCCGAACTGTTTGAGGTTTCTATCCACGCCTCCGCGTAGGAGGTGACGAGAGACGCTCATGCCCCACCTTCCTTGCGGGCGGCGTTTCTATCCACGCCTCCGCACGAGAGGCGACTCCTCGTCGCTCATCGCGAGCGGATAGCGCTCCATATTTCTATCCGCGCCTCCGCGTGGGAGGCGACGGCCGGCCGGTCCGGGGAGCCGCGGGCAGGAGGAGTTTCTATCCACGCCTCCGCGTGGGGAGGCGACTCAGCTTCGAGACCACTGCTCGTGTTGTCGTAAGTTTCTATCCACGCCTCCGCGTGGGAGGCGACCTGCCCCCAATGCGGTCTTCGCGGTGGTCGCGTGATGGTTTCTATCCACGCCTCCGCGTGGGAGGCGACTCGACTCCTCACCGATCTTAGGTCGGTAGTGATGTTTCTATCCACGCCTCCGCGTGGGAGGCGACGGGCCCGCATCCAGGCGGATTACGACGCGACCAGGTTTCTATCCACGCCTCCGCGTGGGAGGCGACTCGCGGCGCTGCCGGTGGCCGATCTCGCGCGTGAGTTTCTATCCACGCCTCCGCGTGGGAGGCGACGGGCCCGCATCCAGGCGGATTACGACGCGACCAGGTTTCTATCCACGCCTCCGCGTGGGAGGCGACCGCAGCCAACAAGCACGCAGCCTTCGTCGGCAATGTTTCTATCCACGCCTCCGCGTGGGAGGCGACCCGCCAGGCACAGTCAATCGCAAGGGCTATCGCGCGGTTTCTATCCACGCCTCCGCGTGGGAGGCGACAGCCGAGGGCGAACGTTGCGCGCGCCGCGGCGCCGTGTTTCTATCCACGCCTCCGCGTGGGAGGCGACGTAATGCTGCTCGGGCGGATAGCGCATGACGGCAGTTTCTATCCACGCCTCCGCGTGGGAGGCGACGCATAGCTGTCGCCGTCCTCCGCGGGAGAGATGTTTCTATCCACGCCTCCGCGTGGGAGGCGACCAGCCTTCGCCAGCAGCGACACAGCCGATAATTGGTTTCTATCCACGCCTCCGCGTGGGAGGCGACTGCCGACTTCGATTTGGCGCGACCTGTCATAAGCAGGTTTCTATCCACGCCTCCGCGTGGGAGGCGACCGTGCAGCAGCGTGAAGCTCACGGGGAAGCTTTTGTTTCTATCCACGCCTCCGCGTGGGAGGCGACGCTTGTCATACATGCCGGGCGTGACAACGACGTTGTTTCTATCCACGCCTCCGCGTGGGAGGCGACGCGACGGCGGCATCAATGACGAGCTGATCCAAAAAGTTTCTATCCACGCCTCCGCGTGGGAGGCGACCGAGGGCCGCGTGCTCGCGTGGCTTGCAGGTGAGGTTTCTATCCACGCCTCCGCGTGGGAGGCGACCTCTGCAAGCGCGCGGGCAACACGGAGCTGGCCGAGTTTCTATCCACGCCTCCGCGTGGGAGGCGACCAAGAAGCGCCACGGCCTGCTGGTGGCGGATGGCGTTTCTATCCACGCCTCCGCGTGGGAGGCGACGGCTCGTGACCGAACCGGTTTCAGCATCCGCGAGGTTTCTATCCACGCCTCCGCGTGGGAGGCGACCCAACGCCTACGAGGGCGACAGCCTGCTGCTGCCGTTTCTATCCACGCCTCCGCGTGGGAGGCGACGGCATCCCACGTAACTCATTTGG